>CAMAUZ010000012.1 GCA_945861535.1 Akkermansia muciniphila
GACGGCGGCGACATTGACGCCGAAAAGCTCCGCAAGCTCCGCCTCGAATGCGACTTGCTCCAACTGCGAAAGGACGAAGCCGAAAACCGACTGCTCGACGCCGACGCCGTGCTGCGCTGCTGGTCTGCGGCGGTGCTGAATGTCCGGGGCGTGGTCCTCAGCTTGCCGCTCCCCGAGGCGAACCGGCACGCCGTGCTCGACGCCATTACGGATATTCCCCTCAGCACTTACGTCCGCGGTTGTGTAGATTCTCCCGCTGAAGAGCACGCCGGGAAACACTAGCCCAGATTCGTTTGCCAACATGGAAACAGCCAAAAGAACGCTTGAGGTGCAGGATGTGGTGGCGTCAAATGGGTCGCCTTGGACGAAAGGCGGCTCGGGGGCATCCGCGTAAAACTGCCAATCCTAAGAGTCGAGACACGCGCCGCTAGTTTATGAGAACATCAACATTGGTCCTGCTCTTAATCATAGGCTGTTCCAAACCGGAGCAACCGAAGACAACAACAACAAATCCGGCCCCCGATACGCCGAGAACAAATTTGCCACAAAACAGGATCCCGCTCGCTACCCAACCTTCTGTTGCGGTGCCCCCGATTCCCGTCGAAGTCAAGCCAGCGCCCCGTGACGTAACAGGTCAAGTTTTCGTCGTTATGAAGAACGGCAATTCGGTGAAACTTGGAGGTGTAAAAGTGATAGCGGTCGATAATTCCGATTTCATCGATGAACGGATGACGTTAGCACGAGCTAACGCTGCAAAATCCAGAACTGCCTTGCAGTCTCAGTATGCGAAATTGGAAGCTCAGTACATGCAATTGGAAGCCCAGCAATCGGCGGACACTTTCGCCAAAAGAAAGGAAATACTTGGGATGGAGCGCACCAATCTTGAGCAGCAAAAGAAATTTTGTGTAGGGTGGTTTTTCTTTTTCGACACTGTCAGATCGATCTGCGCAACGACAACAACCGATGCGGACGGAAATTTTAGAATCACCTTGCCTCCTGATAAGGTGTGCCATCTGGTATGTACAGCAGATCGTGCTATCGTCGGCGAAGTGGAAAAATACTATTGGGTTGTTGCCGTGCCGAAAGGAGATACTGAAAGAATGCTCTTGAGCAATGAGAACATGCTTCGTTAGCCGCAACCCGAACGCAGTGCCGCTTTGAAGCTCGCCGCGTTCCTCCGCCCACGGCCGCCGCTGGCCCCGGCACGGTCGCCCCCGATGGCGTGAAGCACGCCCTGCGATGTCCACTACTACCCCAAACGGAGAGATTTCCTTTCTATACTCCTTTCTATACTCCACCCCGTTTTTAGGGCAAACGTGAGCAAACGTGAGAAAGAGCGGAAGCGCACTATCCCCTGTGAACAATGGGTTTTTGCGTGTTGGGCGAAGATGGGAAAAAGAGGGAAAACCTAAAAATACGATTATGAGTCGCCTGCTCTAACCGCTGAGCTATGGGACCAACACATTGACCATAAGGCACTCAAGACTCACACCGGATCCCAAATCTGACCTTTCCCTGCGTGTCTTCCCTACTCGGCCCATGGCTGCAAAACGGCGCAGCCACAAGGAAGACATCTTGCGTTCGGAACCTGATGCCCTGCGTGCCATCGGCCCGCTGACTATGGGCGCATCCGGGTTGGCGGCAAGCTCGTTTGACGCTCCCGCGAAACCGCGACTTTCTCCATCGCCAAGCTTAACCGTAAGGATGCAATGAGCGCGACCGGAGCGCGGCCTTCAGGCCGCAGAAAGGTGCGGCCTGTGTGGGGCGGGCGATTTTTCCGGAAAACTTTTTTGACTCACCAAACGGTGAACCGAGATGCCCGTTCGGATTGTCCGGAACGGTCGTTGCAGGCGCGCGTTTCTGCGGCCTGAAGGCCGCGCTCCGGTCGCGCTGACTGCATTGACACGGCTTAAGCCCTGCGACGCTGAACCTGAGAAGCAGGCCAAGCTCGAAAGCGCGGATCGCCTACAGGAGCGCGTCGCCACTTCGGGCGAGGTGCTGGGCCGGTTCGAGAATTTTCGCGGCGACCGGCGTGATTCGTTGTGCTTCGGCTGCTGCTCGGCGCACACAGCGCGCTCCATGGCGGGGGCGAGAAACCCAATAACTCGCAGGCCGGAACGCCTGCGGTACCGGGGAAGCAAGTAACGGTTGAGCGGCGGCGGGATGTCGGGGCAGAGTCGGGGGGAATGAGTTTGCGTGTGATGGGTCCAGCAGGGGGCGCCGGGATGGGCGCGGGCGCGGGGGAGACTGTGTTGGTGACGGGCGCGAGCACGGGGCTGGGACTGGCGCTCGCGCGGTTGTTGGTGCGGGATCCGCGGTATCGGTTGGTGTTGACGGCACGGGAGGGTTCGCTGGCGCGGTTTGCGGCAGCGGGGATTTTCGAGGGGGAGAGGGTGATGTTACGGGCGTTGGATGTGACGGTGGCGCGGGAGCGCGAGTTGGTGGTGGCGGAGGTCAACGAGCGCTGGGGCGGGGTGGAGGTGCTGGTGAACAATGCGGGGGTGGCGTATCGCGCGGTGGTGGAGCATTTCCAGGAGGCGGACGCGGAGGCGCAAATGGCGATCAATTTTCACGGGCCGATGGAGTTGATCCGGCTGGTGTTGCCGCACATGCGGGAGCGGCGGCGGGGACGGATCATCAATGTGTCGTCGGTGGGTGGGATGATGGCGATGCCGACGATGGCGCTGTACAGCGCGTCGAAGTTTGCGCTGGAGGGCGCGACGGAGTCGCTGTGGTACGAGGTGCGGCCGTGGAATATTTTCGTGAGTCTGGTACAGCCGGGGTTCATTCAGTCGGCGTCGTTCTTGAACACGCGGTTTACAGATTTGAGCGGGCGGGCGGCGGCGGAACCGGCGGCGGCGTATCATGCGGAGTATGCGGAGATGAGTGAGTTGATCGGGCGGCTGATGACGCGGACGGGGGCGCGGCCGGAGCGGGTGGCGGCGGCGATCTTGCGCACGATGCAGCAGCGACATCCGCCCCTGCGGGTGCCGGCGACGTGGGATGCGCATGTGTTCGCGTGGCTGCGGCGGATGCTGCCGCGGAGCTGGTATCACTGGGTGTTGTATCGCTCGCTGCCGCATGTGCGGACGTGGGGATAGGCAGAAAGCTCAAAGCTTAAAGCTCAAAGCTCAAGGGAAGTTCCAAGGGTACAAGTGTAGATGTGTACAAGTATCCAAGTGTCCAGTTGCGGTGCTTCAGCCGGTCGGAGGCAGGTGCCAACGCGGACAGGACGGAATGAACAGTCACCACCACTGATCGGCACTGACTGGCACTAATAGAATACCAAGCGGAACCAGAGTCTGTGGGGGCGGCTTGGCGGTGTTTTCATTAGTGCCGGTTAGTGCGAGTTAGTGGTTTCTAGTCAGGCGTTCCGGGGAGTTGTGAGAGGTAGGTTGTAGAGTCGGTATTGGAAACGGGCGGCCGGCAGTTTTTAGGCTGCGGCCGCCGTTTCGTTTACCCCGCCCTCCTTGGCGTTTATCGCATGGCTGCGATGGGTAGTTATCGGGGGTTCTTTGTCGGGGATGAGGAAAGTTTTTGGAAATGTGGCGGAGTGGGTTGGCGGGTGGGGGAAGGGGAGCGGGGGAGGGGTGGGGGAGGAGCGGGTCGTTGGGCTTGGGTCTGGGGACTGGGGTCTAAGGTCTAGCGTCTGGGGTCTGGGGTCTGGGGTCTGGGGTCTGGGGAGGCGGAGTAATCAGCAATAGGGCTATGGGCTTGCCTCGACCGAGAACGACGCGGCGACATTTTGCGGCTAATGGTGCTATTTGTGGGGGCAGGATCGACGTGAGCTGAGTCAAGGGGATAGCCCTGATGTCTTATCTTTTACCTCCCATCTTTCACCTAAAAGTTTTCCGCAAGCACCCGCACGCGCGGCGGGCTGGCCTTCGCAGTGTGATCGCCATGAAAGCCGTCCTGTCATCGGCTGAACTATTCTAAAGCACGGGGCTGCTGGATTGGCTCGACGAGTTTGTTGCGCTGGCAAGAAAGCGAATCCAGCGCATGACACTGAGGTGATGGTAAAAGATGGTGGGTAAAAGATGGGAGAGTTCGGATTTCCTTCAGGGCTATGTCCTTGCCTCAACCGACAGCGAGGCAGTTATATTTTTGCAGCCAATGGAGCTATTTGTGGTGGCCAGATCAATGTCGGGTGAGTCAAGGGGATGGCCCTGATCGGTAGTTGGTTTGGAGGCGAGGGGGCGTTGGCTGGGGCGGGAGAGCCGAAATTGCTGGTTTTCGGGTTGAGAGTTTCGGGCGGGTGTCTGGAGGGGAGACAGGGGGTGTCTTAGAGTGGGACAGGGGAGGAGTGACTCGTGAGGCGTTCGGGGTGGGACGGGATTCCTGGTTTCCGACTCCTGACTCCCAGCTTCTGACTCGTGCCCCCGGTCACCTATCTTCGCGCTGTCAGTATACGCACTCGAGTTCCACGACGGCTCCGCAGGGGCATTGGACGCGGATGCGGGTGATCTGGCCGTTTTCTTGGGTATAGCTGACGGTGGGTGTGGGGAGGGTTTGGGCGGGGGTGGGAGTGATGGTAGGGACGGCGGAAGGGGCGGTTTCCGGGGCGGCAGGCGTTGGGGTGGGCTCGGGGGCGGCGGCGTGGCAGAGGGTGGTTTCGGTGCGGTGGATGGGACGGAAAATGGGCGGCGGGGCGGGCGGGCTGAGGACTTTGGTGCGCAAGGGCGCGGTGCCGGGGGGCGGTGCGGGGAGCGCAGGCGGGACCAAGGGGGTGAAGGTGGCGCTCATTCGCTGGTTATTTGTCACTTACTACTTGTGACTAATTACTAATCACTAATCACTAATTACTTGTTCCTGACTACTGACTACCAAGTTGGGACACGCGGGCCAGGCGCCCGCGCTCCGGGTCAGGGTTTTTGGGAGCTGACTTTCAGGAGGATGGCGACGCGGCGGTTGACTTCGTCGGTGGGGATGGATTTGGGCATCGGGGAGGTGTCGGCGAAGCCGGCGACTTTGCGGATTTGTTTGGGGGGGACGCCGTTGACGAGGAGTTTGCGGCGGGCGGCGTTGGCGCGGTCGGAGGAGAGTTCCCAGGAGCCGTAGTCTTCGCGGGGGGCGGGGGCATTCTTTTCAGTGTGCCCTTCGATTTCGACGTTGAAGTTGGGGTAGCGGGCGAGTTGCCAGGCAAGGGTGGTGAGCACCCAGGAGCCGTATTCGGTGAAGTCTGCGCCGGCGGGGCTGAAGAGAGGTTTGCCGGCGCGATCGAAGAGATTGATGCGCAGGCCCTCGGCGGAGAGGTCGAGCTGCATGGTGTTGTTGAAGTCGTTGTCTTTGTCCTGAAGGGATTTGAGGAGGTCCTGGGTGAGGTTGCGCAGGGCGTTGAGTTCGACGACGGCCCCGGAATCGAAGCTGCCGGCCTTGCTCTCGATGCGGACGGCGGCGACTTCGGGTGACTTGGGGAGGATGCCGGTGGTGCCTTCGGTTTTGGAGGAGAAGGGATGGGTGAAGGAGCGTTGGACGGCGTCCTTGATTTTTTGGTCCTGGGAGACGAGCCAGAGGACGAGGAAGAGCGCCATCATGGCGGTGACGAAGTCGGCGTAGGCGACCTTCCATGCGCCGCCGTGGTGGGCGTGTCGTTGTTTGGCCATAGAGGTTTTTCCTATTTCTTGCCGATGGCCTTGAGCATTTCCTCGAGGGCTTCGGCGGTGGGTTTGACGTCGCTGCTGAGGCCACGGCGGGCGACCTCGACAGCCATCATGGGGGCCATACCGTTGGCGAAACCGACGACGGCGGAGGCAAGGCAGCGGGTGTAGGCCATGTGGGCTGCGCCGGTGAGTTCGATGTTGACGACGAGCGGGCTGAGATAGCCGTAGGAGACGAGAATGCCGAGGAAGGTGCCGACGAGGGCGGCGGCGACATGGTGACCGATCTCGGAGACAGGGCCGCCGATGGAGGCCATGGTGACGACGATGCCCAAGACGGCGGCGACGATCCCGAAGCCGGGCATGGCGTCGGAGGTTTTGGTGAGGACGCTGACGGGGGCGTGGTGTTCCTCGTCGGCGGCATCCATTTCGATTTCGAGGAGAGCCTTGAGCTGGTCGGGTTTGACCTTGCCATCAATGACGGGGCGGAGGGCACCGCAGAGAAATTCGACGGCGTGATGGTCGCTGAGGAACTTGGGGTATTTGCTGAAGATGCTGCTTTCCTCGGGTTTCATGACGTGTTCTTCGAGGGCGATCATGCCGTTGCGGCGACCGAGCATGAAGAGTTCGTAGAGGGTCATGAGGAGTTCCTGGTAGGCGACCTTGTTGTAGGGGGAGCCTTTGAGGGTGCCGAGGACTTGCTTGACCATGTCCAGCAGGACCTTCTTGGGGGCCATGATGATGAGCGCGCCGAGGGCGCTGCCGAGGATGACGACGAATTCGGAGACCTGCCAGAGGGCGCCGACGTGGCCGCCGGCCATCATGAAGCCACCAATTACCGAACCGGTGACGACGAGTGCGCCGATGATGACAAGCATGAGCGGGCGGCGTGAAGCCGGTTAAACCCAAACTCCGAAGGGGGGGTGGAAAAACCACGGGGGGACACGGCTGGACACGGCTGGGGAAGGGAATCGGGGCGCGAGGCTGTTTTTCCGGCCCCGGGCCGCGGCGGCTGCGGGGGGAAACGGTGCCAGGTTGGAGCGATCCGTGTTCATCCGTGTTTATCCGGGGTTAACCGTGGTGGAAGTGCGGCGGGCCGATCAGGCCGCGCAGGGATCGTGTTTCGCGAGGAACGATTTGATCGTGAGGATGGCGCGGGAGTGAATCTGGCAGATGCGGGATTCGGTGACGCCGAAGACGGCGGCGATTTCGCGCAGACGGAGGTCCTCGAAGTAATAGAGGGCGAGTACTTTGCGCTGCATCTCGGGGAGGCTCTCGATGCGCTCGGCGACGATGCGGGAGAGTTCGCGGCGGGAGGAACAGTCGCCGGGATCGACCTGGCTGGCGTCGGGGATGCTCTCGTATTGCGAGGAGCCGTCTTCGTTCTCGGCGTCGCGGGCGGAGTCGAGGCAGATGAAGGTGGCGGGGCGGATTTGCTCGATGAGATCGGTGTAGTCGTCGAGCGACAGGTTGAGCGCCTTGGCCATTTCGTTGTCGTTCGGCGCGCGGCCCTTCTTTTGTTCCAACTCGCGCATGACGATCTCGACCTTGCGGGCTTTGTCGTGGACGGAGCGGGGCACCCAGTCGAGGCGGCGGAGTTCGTCGAGGACGGCGCCGCGGATGCGGACGCGGGCGTAGGTCTCGAAGGAGGTGCCGCTGGTGGGATCGTAGCGGCGGATGGCGTTGAGGAGGCCGACGAGGCCGGAGCTGTAGAGGTCCTCGGCATCGACGTGGGCCGGGAGCGTCATGGCGATGCGGCCGACGACCGTGCGCACGAGGGGCAGGTAGCGTTCGGTGATTTCACTTTCGATGGCGCCGCCAGCACCTTGCTTGGCGTAGCATTTCCAAACGTCCTGTTTCGAGACAGGGCGTGAGACAGTTTCCAGTTCTGGGGCGGTGAGGGTGGCGGTGGGCATAGATCAATCAGGCTTGTTGTTGGGTTGCCGCATCCATGCGCGGGAGGAGACTTTCCTGCTGTACTTCGACCAGGCACTTGAGCCAGAGGCGGCCCCACCAGCGCAGCATCAGGCCGCAAACAAAGGCTGCGGCTGTTGCCCGCCAGAGGACATTGCCCCACTCGCCCTCGTTGGCGACGCCGAGGGACAAGCTGGCAAGAAATCCGAAAATCGCACCGGCTGTCATGAGGAGTTTCATATTTTGTCGTTCTGGTTTTTCTTTCTGCTTTTCATTAAGCAGGTCCCTTGCCAGCCGGTGAACAAATCTGGTCGTTCGCTATTTGTTGGGGAATTGGCGGGCGAGAATCCGCTCGGCGGTGGCGGCTTGGAAGTCACCCGGCACATTTTGCCCGGCCCCGAGGAAGCGGAGGGGATAATTGGTGCCGAGGACCAGATTCCACAGTTTACCCCAGCGCGGCTCTTCCTCGAGGTGGGTGACGATCAGATCGGTGACGGGCAGGCCGGCGAAGGCGCGCACCTGGGCGAGGAGCACGGTGGTTTCGTAGGCGGCGTTGAGCACGAGGTGAATCTCGGCGTCGGCGAACGGGGCGAGCTTCTGGCCCAGCTCTTTCATCGCGAGCGGGTCGGTCCAGTTCACGCCGGGTAGGTCGATGAAGGCGAGTTCGTGGCGGGCGGCGGCGTTGGCGGGGGTCCAACTGCGCTCGACGGGGACGCCGAGGATTTCGCCATAGACGGACAGCGATTCGGCGGTGTTGGCGGTGATGCCGTCGAGCCGCCAGACGCGCGGGTGGCGCTCTTCCAGCAAAACGGATTGCGCCAGCCATTTGCAGAGGCAGGTGGTTTTGCCGACGCCGGCCGGACCGACGAAAACGTGGGGGCGGTCGGTGGGACGGCGGACCCCGGGGGCGGCGGGACGCCAGAGGCGGAGGAGCAGGGAGCGGGCGAGGTCGAGTTCTTCGGCAAGGTTGGCGGGCGGGGTCGCGCCGTGCAGGCCCTGGAGGCGTTCGATGAGGCTTTCGGCGTGGAGCGGGAGGAGGCCGGAGCTTTCGAGGAGGGTTTTGACGGACCAGGCGGGAGGGGACGCGAGCGCCGGGGTGGCGGGGTTCGAGCGCGGGGAGCGCGGCGCAGTGGGCGCGGTGGCGAGGGCCAGGGCGGGCGCGGATGCGGCCGGGAGCGGGTCGTGGCCATCGACGCGGCGGCGGATGGCGGTGAGTTCGTCGCGCAAGGCGGCGAGGACTTCGGGCACGGGGAGTTGCGAGGTGGTTTCGGGGCGGTAGGCGAGGACCTCGATGCGGGGCTTCTGCCACAGGCCGGCGAGGCCGTCGGCGGTTTTTTGGCGGACGTTGACGACGACGGCTTCGGGGCCGAGGCGGTTGCGAATCTGGGCGACGGCGTCGGCGGCGGAATCGGCGAGGAAGGTTTCGACTTTCATTGGCTTGGGGGTTGAACAGTTGAAAAGTTGAAGGGTTGAAGGGTTGAAAGGGAAACAGGGGAGCACCGATGGGCCTCACGCAAAGGGCGCAAAGGGCGCAAAGGAAAACGGGATCGAAACTGGAACGGCGGCGGTCGAAGGTCCCGGTTCTGGCTCGCTGAAATTGATTTCCTCAAATCTTCCCCCTTTGCGTCCTTTGCGCCGTTTGCGTGAGGCATTTGGGTTTCGGGACCAGTGTCATTCCAGGCACGGGATGACGGCGGCGTTTTGGATTTCCACGCGCGAGGGGATTTCGGAATACGAGAGCACGGCCAGCTCGGCGAAGGTGGTCTCGAAGAAGCGGCGGAAGGCGAGGCGGATTTGCGGGGCGCAGAGGACGACGGGCGGGTGGCCGTCGGCGAGGAGCTGCTGGATTTTTTGCGAGAGCCGCTCGACGACGTGGCGGGCGAGCTTGGGGTCCATGACGAGGGAGATTTCGTTGGTGGTGGTGCGCATGCCCTGCGCGATCTGGGCCTCGAGGCGCGGATCGAGGGTGATGGCACGGACGGCACCTTTGTCGTTCTGGTAGGTCTTGGTGATCTGCGTCCCGACGGCGCGGCGGGCGTATTCGGAGAGTTCGTCGGGGTTTTTGGTGAGCGTGGCGAAGTCGCTCACTTTTTCGAGGATGCCGGCGAGGTTGCGGATGGGGACGCCCTCGGCGAGGAAGTTCTGGAGGATGCGTTGGACCTGGCCGACGGAGAGCTGGCCGGGGATGAGTTCGCTGACGATGGTCGGGTGGGTCTGCTTGAGATTGTCGAGCAGCGCCTGCACGTCCTGGCGGGTGAGGATTTCGTGCGAATTGCGCTTCACGCTTTCGGACAGATGCGTGACGAGAACCGAGGCGGCATCGACGATGGTGTAGCCGGCGATCTCGGCGGTTTTGCGTTCCTGATCGTTGATCCAGGTGGCGGGGAGCTGGAAGACGGGTTCGGTGGTGGGCGTGCCGCGCAGCACGGTTTTGCTGTTGGTGGCGTTCATCGCGAGCCACTGGCCGGGCATGAGTTCGCCTTGGGCGGCGACGTTGCCCTTGAGGAGGAAGCGGTATTCGTTGGCCTTGAGCTGGAGGTTGTCGCGGACGCGGATGGGCGGGACGAGCATGCCCATTTCCTGCGCGAAGGTGCGGCGGACCCCGGTGATGCGTTCGAGGAGGTCGCCGCCTTTGCGTTTGTCGGCGAGGCCGACGAGGCCGTAGCCGAGTTCGACCTGCAGGGTGTCGAGGGAGAGGAGGGATTCGAGTTTTTCGGTGTTCGCACCGGGTGCGGCCTTGGCGTCTTTGTCGCCAGGCGCAGCGCCCGCGGCCCCGCCGCCCGCGGCTGCGGTCGCGGTGGCGGCGGCGGTGAGGAGCGGCTGTTTGTTCAAGGCCCGGGCGAGGAAAAAGGTGACGAAGGCGATGGTGAAGAAGGGCAGGAACGGCAGGCCGGGGATGATGCCCATGATCAGGAGCATCGCGGCGAGGATGTTCAGGGCGCGCGGCGAGAAGAGGAGTTGCGCGCGCAGTTCGGTGCCGAGGTCGGCTTTCGAGGCGGCGCGGGTGACGAGCACGCCGGCGGCGGTCGAGATGATGAGCGCGGGGATTTGCGAGACGAGGCCGTCACCAATCGAGAGCAGGGTGAAGCGTTGGAGCGAGTCGGAGACGGTCATGCCCTTTTGCAGGATGCCGATGGCGAAACCGCCGAGGACGTTGATGAGCGTGATGAGGATGGCGGCGATGGCGTCGCCGCGGACGAACTTGCTCGCGCCGTCCATCGCGCCGTAGAAGTCGGCTTCCTGCTCGACCTTGCGGCGGCGTTCGCGGGCCTGGGCTTCGTTGATGACGCCGGCGTTGAGTTCGGCGTCGATCGCCATTTGTTTGCCGGGCATGGCGTCCAGCGTGAAGCGCGCGGCGACTTCCGCGATGCGGCCCGCGCCCTTGGTGATGACGATGAAGTTGATGACGACGAGGATGAGGAAGATGACGAGGCCGACGACGTAGTTGCCGCGCACGACGAAATTGCCGAACGCCTCGACGATGTGGCCGGCGTAGCCGTCGAGCAGGATCAGGCGCGTGGTGGCGACGTTGAGGGCGAGGCGGTAGAGCGTGATGAACAGGAGCAGCGTGGGGAAGCCGGTGAAGTCAGCGGGTTCCTTCACGTAAAGGATCACGAGCATCACGAGGAGCGAGAGCGCGATGCTGATGGCCAGCAGGCCGTCCAGGAGGATCGGCGACACCGGCAGGATCATCAGGAGGATCGTGCCGAACAGGCCCGCGGTGAGCCAGAGGTCGCCGAGGCCGAGGAGCTGGCTCCAGTAGGATTTTTTCTCTGCGGGCATGAGTTAAATCAGGAGGGGACGAGGGGGGCGGACGGGAGGGGAAGGAGGGGGAGCGGCAGTAGCGCGGACGGCGAAATGAGGGGAACCGGAGCGCCAACAAAAAGGCGCAGCATGGGGCCTTGGTACTCGGGCGGCGGAGGGGTGAATGTTTGCCCCGAGCGGCGCAGTGCCGCTGGGAGCACGGGAATGGGGCAGGGGAATTTTGGGCAAAGGAATGGCGGCAAAGGAATGGGGACGGGGAGACTTTTTGTCTTCATTCCTTTGCCTCCATTCCTTTGCCCAATTCGGTTCGGGGATTGCGGCTGAGATGTCGGTGAGTCACAGCGCGTTCGCCCGACTGCGGCGTGAACGCCGCGCTCCGGCCGGCGTACCGCAGGCGTCTCGCCTGCGAGTTTGGGCGGCGTCTCGCCGCCCGTGCCGACTCGGGGCGAGACGCCCCGCGAACTCGCAGGCGAGGACGCCTGCGGTACCCGGGCCTCAGCCGCCGGTCGGCTGATTCTGTTCGCGATAGTAACGGTAGGCATTGACGCGATAGGCCCAGGCCAACACCTCAGCCACCGCGCCGTAGAGCTGAGCAGGAACCTCGCCACCCACGCGGCCATATTTGAACATGAGGCGCGCGAGGGGCTTGTTCTCGATGATCGGGATCTGGTGTTGCTTGGCGATTTCGCGGATGCGCAGGGCGTTCAGGCGCGAGCCTTTGGCGACGATGGTGGGGGCTTTCATCTTTTTCCGGTCGTAGCGGAGGGCGATGGCGAGGTGGGTGGGATTGGTGACAATCACGTCGGCAGTGGGCACTTCCGCGAGCATTTTGCGTTTGGAGGTGCCGCTGCGGCGCCGTTTGCGCGCGGCTTTCATCTGCGGATTGCCGTCGGAACTCTTGGCCTCATCTTTGACTTCTTCCTTGGTCATCATCATGTCGCGATGGGTGCGCCAGAGCTGGTAGCCGTAATCAATGGCGGCGATGACGACGAGGGCGAAGCCGACGCGGAAGATGATGCGCAGGCAGGAACTGGCGAGGAACCCGGCAATTCTTGCCAGATCGACGGTGGTGTAAAAAATCGGATCGGCAAAAACACTCCGGATTTCGTTGTGCGTGAGGGCGATGATCAGGCTGAGCTTGGCGGCGGCCAGCGCGGTGGTGACGAGGGCGCTGGTGCTGAAGAGGCGCTGGAGACCGGCCACGGGATTGAGGCGCTCCCATTTGAATTCGAGGGCCTCGCTGGCGGTGTGAAAGCGGCTCTGGAGCACGCCGGCCAGCAGCGCGCCGAAGACGCAGCTCCCCATCACGGGGCCGGCGCATTGAGCCAAAAACAATGCGGCGTTGATGCCGTAGCCCTGCATGGCGTTCTGCGTCACGGGCAGGTCGTGGAGGTGCGCCAAGTTGGTGGCGAGGAGCTGGGACATCAGACGCCAGATCTGCGGGCCGGCGAGCATGAGTGCGACCGTGCCCGCCATGACGACGAAGACGGTCTGGATTTCGGCGCTGCGCGCGAACTGGCCTTTGCCCCACGCTTCTTCGAGGCGTCGGCCTGTGGGCTGCTCTGTCTTATCGCCTGCGTCTTCGGACATGCGTGGGGAGGGAGGTGGGCGGTCGGATTAAAAAGCAGATTTTAACCACGGATGGACACGGATGGGGAAGGCCGGAGCCGGGCCGGAAACTCATCCGCGAGCCGTGCATGTGGAGTGCGGTGACTCGTCACCGCTTTGCCGAGGCGACTGGTCGCCGTCGAGGGTCGGGACGCGGGCGGTGACGATGGGGCATTCACGGCTCGCGCCAGCGCAGGCGGGCGGGCGTGGAGGGACGCGCACGGCAGTTCGACGGCGACCAGTCGCCTGCGCGAAAGCGGTGACGAGTCACCGCACTCCAAACCGCGGCGCTTGCGGTTTCGCTGCTCGTTTTCATCCGTGTCTGTCCGCGATGTCTCACTTGTCACTGCGTTTTCATTTTCAACTGCCGCTCAGCAGTTGCGCGACGCGCAGGAGGTCGTCGGGCAGGCGGCGGAGGTAGTTGAGCATGTGCTGCGCCATGAGCTGGAGGCTGAGGCCGAAGACGGTGAGGCCGGCGAGAATGCGGACGGCGAAGCTTTCGGAGAAGACGTTCATTTGCGGCACGGCGCGGCCGAGCACGGCGAAGACGAGGGAGATGACGAAGGACACGGCGATGAGGGGCGCGGTCATGAGGACGGAGACGACGAGCAGTTGGCTCGAGCGGGCGATCAGGTCGTTGAGGAGGGAGGTTTGCAGGTGCGCGCCGCCGATGGGGAGGATTTGGTAGGTTTGCTGCCAGCTCGCGAGCATCCAGTGGTGGAAGTCGAGGCTGAGCCAGAGGAGGGCGGCGAGGTAGTTGAGGATGATGCCGGGCGCGCTGGCCGAGGCCTCGCCCATGGGGTTCATCACGGTGGGCAGGGTGAGGCCGATCTCGGCAGAGATGATCGCGCCGGCGGCGTCGAGCGCGTAGAAAAGCATGCGGCCGACGAAGCCGAGCAGCAGGCCGGTGGCGATCTCCATGAGCATCTGCATGACGAGCGCGAACAGGCTGCCGGTGGCCACGGCGGCGGGCGGGAGGCCGGGCGCGATGAGGTAAGCGAGCAGCGCGCCGAGGGCGATGCGGAGCTGCACGGGCATGTGCATGGTCGAGAAGACGGGGAAAATCGACAGCATCGCGCTGGCGCGCAGGAAGACCATCATCCAAGTGAGGAGGTCAAACACGGGACGAGGAATTTTTAATCCGGAAGGCCGGAAGGGAGGAGAGGGGGAGGGGCGGAGGTTCGACCCGGTCGCTTGAGTAGAGCGCGGTTCTCCCGGTAGCGCAGGTTTCCAAACCTGCTGTGTCGCCGACTTCTAAGTCGGCGGGGCGTCGGCGAACACGGACGTCCGGAAATGTCCCGCGGGCCGCAGGTTTAGAAACCTGCGATACAGCAGGCTTGGAAGCCTGCGCTACGGGTGAGCGACGGGGACTCGCTTTGAAATGCGGGTTCAAGCAGCGGCGGGACATTTTTTGAACGGGGCGGTTAGCGGACCATCTGGGGCATTTTTTCGATCATGCCGATGGTGAACTCCATGAGGGTGCGAAGCATCCAGGGCATGAGGATGACGAGGAGGCCGACGATGCCGAGGGCCTTGGGGACGAAGCTGAGGGTTTGTTCCTGGATGGAGGTGACGGCTTGAAAGAGGCTGATGCACAGGCCGATGACCATCGCCGTAAGGAGGATCGGCGCGGCGAGGGTGACGCCTTGGAACATGAGGTTTTTCAGCAGCTCGACGGCGAATTCAGGGTTCATGGGAAGGGTTCAGGAGCGCGCCCTCCGGGCCGCAGCGGCTGCGCGTGGAAGTGGGTGTTGGGAAATTTGAAGCATCCGCGCGGGGGTGGGGCTGCTGCGGGCGGGACGGCCGCGCTCCTGATGGGTGGGCGATTTCATATCAGCCGGCGAAGCTCAGGACGACGGAGCGGACGACGAGTTCCCAGCCGTCCACGAGGACGAAGAGGAGGATTTTCAGCGGCAGGGAAATGGTCATGGGCGGCATCATCATCATGCCCATGCTCATGAGCACGGTGGCGACGACGAGGTCGATGAGGATGAAGGGGATGAAGAGGAGGAAGCCCATTTGAAAGGCGGTGCGCAGTTCGCTGATGATGAAGCCGGGGACGACGACTTTGAGGGGGAGTTGGTCGGGTTCGGTGGGTCCCATTTTTGCCAAGCCCATGAAGAGTTCGACATCTTTGGGGCGGGTCTGGCGCATCATGAATTCGCGGATGGGACCGGAGGCGCGGTCCATGGCCTCGGTGCCGGTGATGGTTTTGGCGAGGAGCGGTTGGAGGGCGTCACGGTCGATGCGTTCCCACGTCGGAGCCATGATGAAGAAGGTGAGGAAGAGGGAGAGGCCGACGATGATTTGGTTGGGCGGAGCGCCTTGCAGCGAGAGGGCGGAGCGGATGAAGGAGAGCACGATCACGATGCGCGTGAAGCAGGTCATCAGGAGAATGATCGAGGGCGCGAGCGTGAGGATGGTGAGGGTGAAGAGGACCTTGATGGCGACATCGACATCCTGGACCTGGCCCGCGCCGTCGAGGCCGACGTTGAGGCGGAAGGGGGAGTTGACGCCGGTGGGGGCGGTGCCGGTCGCGGGGGCGGGCGAGGCGAGGGGGCCGAGGAAATCGAGCGGCGCGAACGGGGCGGCGGGGGGGACGGGGGCGAGGGGTTGGGCGGTGAGGGTGAGGGGCGCGAAGTGGGTGAGGAAGGCGAGGAGGGCGGCGACGGCGGTGGAGTGGAGCGGGCGGCGGGCCGCCGGTTCGCCTAAGCTTCCGGCGGCAAGTTGGCGCCGAGCGCGGGTGGGTAGGGCGCGTCTGTCCTCAGCGCGCCGGTGGGAGGTCCACACGCTCGCGGCGCGCTGAGGACAGACGCGCCCTACCCACCGCAGTTCGGTCCGCTTAAAACCCCGAAGGAGCGCATTTTTCAGGCGAGCGCTCATGGTTTGCGTTCGCGGAGGTGCTGCCAGATTTCGCCGAAGGTGGCGGCTCGGGGCTGGGCTTCGGGCGGGGAGTCGTCGTCGGGGAGGTGGCTGAGGAGGGAGACGCCGCCGGGGGAGGTGCCGAGGAGGATGCGTTGGTGCTGGTAGCCAATGACGTAGATGGCGTGGCGTTGGCCGAGGGCGCGGACTTCGAGGACGTTGAGTTTGCTGGGCCGGCCGCGGTTGAGGGTGAGGCGCTGCCAGTTGCGGAAGATCCAGACGGCGCCAAGGAAGAGCGCGAAGACGAGGGCGAGCGCGCCGAAGACGCGGAGGACGGAGAAGCTGACGTCGGGGACGGTGGGTGACGCGGACACGGCGGAGGGGCGCGCGGGATCGGCGGCGAGGAGGGTGAAGGGGAGGGACAGGGAGACGGAGAGAAGGGAGAGAAGGCGAGACGAGTGGTCTCGAAGATGGCGAGTGGGTTGTGCGGCGCGAGGGGAGGGCGGGACAGAACACCGCAGAGAGGGGAAGGGCGCAGAGGGGCGGCGCGCGGAATTTTTCAGCACCTGCGCGGGTTCGTGGCTGCTGCGGGCGGGACGCCCGCGCTCCGGGGGCGGGTTCATTTCGTGGCTCCCACGAGTTCGGTGATTTTGATGCCGAAGCGGTCTTCGACGACGACGACTTCGCCGCGGGCAAAACGCTTTTGATTGATGAAAATATCGACGGGCGCATCGGCGGCGCGGTCGAGCTGGACGACGGAGCTGAGGGCGAGCTGGAGGACCTCGCGCATGGGCATCTGGCAGGAGCCGAGTTCGACGGTGAGTTTCACGGGCACGTCGAGGAGGGCTTCCAGATTGTTGGGGGTGGCGAGGGTGGATTCCATAGGCGGGCAGGCGGGCGTTTTTTAGGAGTGGACGGTTTGCTGGAGTTCGACCGCGCGGTGGTTCCCCTGGGTGCCGAGGCGGCCGACAAATTTGGTTTTCGAGGCGAGGCGGATTTGGATTTCCTGCACGCAGTCGGGGCTGAGCTGGATGAAGTCGCCGACCTTGAGTTGCGAGAGTTCGCGGGCGGTGATCACGAGGTTTTCCCATTGCGCGGTCACGGGGACGAGGACGTCGTCGAGCTGGGAGTTCCACTGCACAGGGCTGGCGGGGGCCTGCTCGGGGGGCTGGGCGGCGGTCTCGAGGCTGGCGCAGACTTTGCGAATGATCGGCTCGATGGTGAAGTACGGGAAGGCCAGGTGGATCGGGGCCTGGCAGTCGCCGAGGCGCGCGTCCATGGCGATGACGACCATCATGGTTTCATCGGCGGAGGTCTGGAGGAAGCTGCCGTTGTCCTCGTGGCCGAGGATGGCGGGGCGCAGTTCCAAGGGGTTCCAGTGTTTGCACCACTCGGTGAGGATGAGGGTGACGGCCTGGTCGATGAGGGACAGCTCGATGTCGGTGGGCGTGTGGTCGGTGTTGACGTTGATGCCGGGGCCGCCGAGGAGGCGGTCGAGCATGGTGAGGGCGATGGCGGGATTGAGGTCGAGTATGCAGATGCCGCGCAATGGCTCGGCTTTGAAAATGGTGATGCAGGAGGGCGTGGTGAGGCTCTCGGCAAATTTGCGGAAGGGTTGGGTGTGGAGCTTGGTGAGCTGGAGGGAAAAATCCATCCGCAGGTAGATCGACATGCGGGCGGCCAGGGCGCGGAGGTAGTCGTCGTGGCCAAGGCGGAGCTTGCGAAGTTCGCTGGCGGAGAGGAAGGCGGGATGGCGGAAATCGTAGGGCTGGACGGCGTCGCGCTCGCGTTTCTCGACGGAGTGATTGGCCTTGTGGATGGCAACGGTGCTCTCGTCGGCGGCGACCTGCGCGAGCAGGGCCTCGACCTCGGCCTGGGTGAGGACGTCGCCCTGATTTTCCTGCGTGACACTCGAGTCCATGAGTGACGGGGGCGGTTACTGGACCGCGAATTCGGTCAGGTAAATTTCCTGAACGGGGGTGGCTTTGAGCACGGTGTTGAAGACGGTGACCAGTTCGGCGCGAATCTGGTTGCGGACGCCCAGACGCTCGAGGTCGGTGATGGACTTGCTGGCGAGGGTGGAAGCGGCGGCGTCCAGGAGCTGGTCTTTGTTCTCCTCGACCTTGGTTTTGAACTCCGGGGTATTGCCCACGAGGGTCATGGAGACGATGAGGTAGCGGGCGCCGCCGGTGCCGAAGACGTTGACGAGGACTTTGGTGAGCGGGGCGAGGACCTTGGTTTTGGGGTCACCTTTTTTGGCGGCGGCGGCTTTGTCCGGCTTGTCGGTTTTCCCGTGGGAGTCGGCTTTGGCGGGTTTGTCGGTTTTGCCATGGGCATCGGCCTTCTCGGTTTTGCCGTGGCTGTCGGACTTGTCACCGTGGGCGTCGGCTTCGGCGGGGTCGGCGGCTTCTTCCGCGGCGGGTTTGGCGAGGGACTTCTGGAGCTTGGGCAGGACCAGGAAGTTCATGGTGGCCCACGCCAGCACGGGCATGAGCGTGAGCGTGACGATGAGCGGGAGCCACGCGGCGAGCGCGCTGGTTTTCGCCGGCGTGGCGGCACCGGCGGCCGCCGCACCGTTGGCGGCGGCGGCGGCGGGCGGCGGCGTGGGAGGTTTGCTGGCCATGAGTCAGCCGTGCGCCTAGCGCTTGAGGTTGAGGGCTTCCTGCAACATTTCATCACTGGTGGTGATGATCTTGGCGTTGGCCTGATAGCCGCGCTGGGTGGTGATGAGGTTGGTGAATTCGTTGGCGATATCCACGTTGGCCAGTTCGAGCACGCCTTGCTGGAGGGTGCCGAGGCCGGCGGTCTGCGGGGGTTTGGGGATGGTGAACAGCGGGCCGGCGGCGTCCAGGTTGGAATAGTTGTTGCCGCCTTCTTTCACGAGGGCCTGGGGATCCATGAAATTCTGCAGCAGGATCTGGCCGCGGGTGAAGGTGGTGCCGTCGGAGGCGCTGACGAGGAGCTTGCCGTCGGAGCCGACCGCCCAGTTTTGCAGGTTGGCACCGACGGTCATGGTGGCCGGGGCACCGGTCAGATCGATCTTGATGTCGCCGAGGGTTGTCAGGGCCGCATCGTTGTACCCTTGGACCCGAAAGCCGCCGTTGGTGACGAGGTAGCCAGTTTGGTCCACGCGAAAGTCGCCGGCGCGGGTGGCCAGGGTGTTGTTGGTCACCGTGTTGCGGACGAGGAAAAAGCCTTCGCCCGCGACCCCCATGTCGGTTTCGAGACCGGTGCGGGCGAGGGGTCCCTGGGTGAAGACGCTGTGGATCGCGTTGGTGGTGACGCCGGAGCCGATCTGGCCGCCGTTGACGGCGGCCGCGCCGCCGGTGGCAAGGCGGAGGGACTGGCTGAAGTTGTCCGCAAAATCGGCGCGGGCGGACTTGTAGCCGATGGTGCCGGCGTTGGCGATGTTGTTGCCGATCACGTCCATGCGCTCCTGGAAGCTTTGCATCCCGCTGATGCCGGAAATAAGGGAACGAATCATAATTATTACGAGGGGGTTGGGGTGGGGTTGAGGTGGTGAACTGAACTACTGACTGACAGCGTACTGGGCGACGCGCTGCTGAGTTTCCGCCGCGGCGGCCGGGGCCTGGCTGATGCTGAGCACCTGCTGGAGCGTGTAGCGACCGTCGTCGATGAGCAGCACGGGCTTGCCCTCGATGGAGCGGACTTCCGAGACGACGCCGGAAAGGGTTCTGGGCAGTTCCCCCTTGGTGGCATCGGGGTTGGTCTGCACCTGCACCAAGCGGCCGATCATCGAGCCCGCGCGCAGCATGGCGAACTCGTTGCTCATGCCCTTGGTCATCTCGAGGTTCGAGAAATTGGCCATCTGCGCGATGTAATCGGTGTCGGCCTTCGGGTTGAGCGGATCCTGATTGCTAAATTGGGCGACGAGCAGTTTCAGAAAGTCATCCTGGCCGAGGGTCTTGGTGGTGATGCGGCTCTCGGCCGGCTGGTAGCCGGGTTCGCCGGGGCCGGGAGTGGGCTTGGCGGTGATGTCGGAAATGGCAGGCATAGTTTTTCAGGCCCAGCGTTCGAGGCCGGATTTCGGGGTGGTGCGGGTCGCGGTGCCGCCGGAGCGGCGCGGCCCGGGCGCGGTTGACGCGGCGGCGAGCGACCGCTCCTCGCGGAACCGGGGCGGCGGTTCGGAGTGTTGCTGCGGTTGGTGGCCGGTGCCGGTGTGGGTGCCGCCGTTGCCGCTGCCAGTGCCGGTCGCGGTCCGCGCGGGGTCGGTCAGTTCTTGGGGCGCGAGCGTCGAGCGCTGCAGCGGCGCGAGGGCGACATCCTGGCCGGCGAGGGTGGATTGGAGCTGTGCCCAGTTTAGTTCGAGATGCTGGAAGTCGCCGCGCTCGCAGCGGATGAGGGCCTCGGTCCGCCCGTTGCGCTGGCTGATCTGAAGGAAGAGTTCCGTGCGGGAATCGGGCTTCAAGACGATGGCCAGCGCGTCGGCCCCGAGCTGGCGCACGAGGGTGAGTTCGCGGGAGATCAGGTTCATCACCTTGTCCACGGAAACCTGCGGATGCTCGGGCAACGGTGGCGCGGCGGCGAGGGCGGCGGCGTGCGGATCGAGGGGAACGCGGGGTGCCCACGGGGCGGTCAGGTCCGCCGGGCCGGTGAGGTCGGTGGGGAAGGGGCGGGCGGCGCGGCGGACTTTCCATTGCCCGGGGAGGGCGGGGGTTTCCGGGTTGCCCGCCAGGCCCGCCAAGCCCGCCACGAGGGGCAGATTCGGCTGTTCCCGAAGGTTGGTTTGGTTCCCTGCATCGGCCGTGTTCATGTTGGAAATAGTGGGAGCAATGGATGTGCCAGCGTCTTCGCGGCGCGGACGGGCGGCGGGGATTGGCTCGGCGGCGGCGCGAGCGGCGAGAAATCCCATCGGCGTCGGCGGGGTGGCGGATGGGGCGTCGGTGGGGCGAAGGGCCGTGGGGACGGGGCGAACTGCGGGTTGGCGGCCGCGTTCCTCGCCGCGTTCGTCGCCGCGCGGGGATTTTTCCACGGGGGCCTCATCGCGGGACGGGTTGCGGTGCTCGGGGTTTGATCCGGCAAGGTTTTCCCCGGTGGTGCCGGTCGGGAGCGGGTCAGCGTCGGCAAAAGTGCCGGGGGTGGGGAGTTCCTGCCGGTCGTGCTGCGCCAGTTCGGCGGTGGTGGCGGTGGTCGCGAGGTTCGTGGCGTTGGCGGCGTCGGTGGCGACCGCCGGGGACGGCGTGCCGGCAGCGGACGCGACGTTGGCGAGAGAGGCGTGCCGCCAGCCGGGGAGGAGTTCGTGACCGCGGGCCTGCCAGGTTTCGGGTTGGGAGATGACGCGGCGCAGCGTGCCGTCGCGATCGCGGAAGGCGAGGAGGACGCGTTGTTCGGCCGGCGGGGCGGGGGCGGGTACGGGGGCGGCGGCGCGGGGGGCGGCGGCCGGCGGCGCGGGGGATGCGGCGGGCGTGATGGGGGTCGCAGTCCAGTGCGCGGAATCGGCGGCGGCGGTGGATTGGAGATTTGCGGTCGGCGATTGGAGGGGCGTCGCGGGGAGGAGCGCTGCGGCAGGAATGCGGGAGGCGGCGGTGGGTGTGGGTGCTGAGGCAGGCGTGGCGGGTGGGGCGGAGCGGGGGGCGGGGTTTGCGATTGCGGAATTCAGCAGCGGCGGGCGGTGGGGAGCGGCGGACGGGACGGGGGCGGCGGCGGGCGGAGCAGACGCGGAGGAACGGGGGAGCGTGGGGCCGGGGCTGGCGGGTGGGCCAGGTGGGGTGGATTTGAGATTTGAAATTGGCGATTGGCGCGGCGCGGCGGGGCCGGTGGGTTGGGAGGGATCTGGGGTTTGCGATTTCAGCGCGGTGGTGGAAGGGGCGGGCGGAACGATGGGAACGGACGGCGCATTGCGGGACGACTGGAGCGGGTGCCCGGCTGGTTCGCCCATCGCTGAGCGGGCGGGCAGAGCGGGTTCGGGAACGGGGCGGAGGGAGGCGGAATTGCCGTCGCCCGGAAGGCGAGCTGGCGGGGAAATGGAGGCATGGGAATCGGCCGGGGCATGGTCGGAGGTGCCGTTCGGCGGTTGAACGGGAGCGGGGATTGCGCGATCGGGGAGGGGGCTGATTCGCGCCGGCAAGCCGGGCGGAAACAATGTGTCTCGACCCGGAGACGCGCGGAACGGGATGACTGGCGTGGCCGGCGGTGCGGTGCGTTCGGCGTTTGCGGGGATGGTGGGCCGAGCGGGAGTGGCGGGTTCAGATTTCCCCGGCTGGGCGGGGCCGGGTCGTCCCGGCAAGGCGCGTGGAGACAATTTGTCGCCATCCTGAGGTTCGTGGAGCGGGAGCGGTTGCGCCGACGACGGCGCGGGTGGCTCACTGTTCGTTGGGACGGTGGCGGGGGCTGGAGTTGCGAATTCAGATTTCTGCGGCAGGGCGGCGGACGGGGCGTCGGTGGGCGCGGCGGGCTTTGAGGATTTGACGGCGGCGGCGGATTCGGAGGCTTCGAGATTAATCCATTCGACCTGGATCAGTTCGGGTTCGCTGGCAATGAAGAGGGGCGGAGTTTTCGCAAGGAGCGCGGGCGGGGCGACGGCCTCGGTCAGGCGGATGCCAGCGGCGGCAGGCGCTGGCGTTGGCGCTGGCGCGGTGATCCCGGTGATGGCCGGGCGCGGCGGAAGCGGGGTCACGGATGGGGTCGTGGCGGTGGCGGTGCCCGTGGTCGAGACGGCGGTCGCGACGGTGGCCGTGGCGGCGGGCACGGAGCGCGTGTTGACGAGGGGGAGCAGGGGGAAGGTCCGGCGCGTCGGCTCGGCGCGGCTGACGGCGACGGGCGCGGCTCCGGCCGGGCGGGGTGCGGATGCGGGGGCCGCCACGCGGCGCTCGGGAGGGGTGGGCGTCGCGGCGGTCGAGGTCGGGCTTGGGGTTGGGGTTGGGCGCGTCGCGGACGATGCGGCGGCCGGGCGCTCGGGGCTGGGGGGCGGGCTGGAAAGGGTCGGCGCCGCCGAGGTTGAGGCCGCTGGCGTGTTGGTCTGTGTGGCCGTCGGCGTGGGTGAATTAGGATCAGGAACTGTCGGCGGGGGCGGGGATGCCGGGGTGTTGGGAGGGGTGGCGGGGGCGGGGGCGGAATTGAGATTTGAGGTTTGAGATTTCGGAACGGTGCTGGAGGCAGCCGGCGGTGTGAGGGGC
This sequence comes from Akkermansia muciniphila, assembly GCA_945861535.1. GTDB lineage: Bacteria > Verrucomicrobiota > Verrucomicrobiia > Limisphaerales > BJHT01 > BJHT01. The sequence goes on from CAMAUZ010000012.1 coordinate 22,883, forward strand.
GCAAGTGCGGCTGGAGCGGGCGAGCCGGCGGCATTGGAAATTGGTGATGAGAGATCGGGGGCGGCGGGAGGCGGCGGCAGCGGAACGGCTGCGGTGGTCAGTGGAGTGACGGGGGCAGCGGGTGTCGCGGCTTCAGATTTTACCGATGCGGGTGCGTTGGGAGTGGGAGCGGGAGCTGGTGCGGCGAGGGCGGGGATGCCGGACTGCGCACGCAAGGAGTTGCGATTTGGGATTTCAGATTGCGGATCGGCGGCGGAGGGGGAGGCGGCGGGAGTTGGGAGGGGTGCGGGTGTAGTCGGTGCGGGTGGGGGATTTGAGACTTGAGATTTGAGATTTGGGGCGGCAGGGGACGGCGGCGGCGGGGGAACGGCAGCGGCGACCGGAGCGGCGGGGGCGGCGGGAGTTGCAGTTGCAGTTTCTGCCGGCGACACCGAATCGGAAGCGGCGGGAGGAGCGGGAGTGGCGGAAGGAACTGGAGTGGCGGGGGCGGCCGCGCGGGACTGGGCGGGCGCGGCATTGAGATTGGCGAGTTGAGAATTCCGATCGGCGGTGGGACTGGACGAATTGCGGGCGGAGATTTCCGTTTTGGGTAGTGGGATGGCGACGGCGGCAGCGGAGATGGGAGCAGGCGTGGTCGGGGCGGCCGGGGCTGGGAGAGATGAGATTTGAGATTTCAGCAGTGATGCGGAAGCGGCGGCCGTGGCGAGCGGAGCGGGACTTGGAGCGAGCGAGGCGGCGGGAGAGGCAGGTTCGGATTTTACCAATGATTCCGCAGCAGAAGCGGCAGTGGGCGTGGACGTGGCGGGCGCGGGAGATTCGGAAGGGGCGAGCGGCAAGGCGGGGTTTGAGAGTTCAAGTTTCAGCTCGGGGCCTAGGTCGGATGAGCTGCGAACTGAGATTTCAGATTTCAGACCAAACTCCGAAATCGCCGGGGCCAAATCTCCCGCGAGAACAGGCGGCCTGACCGTTTCGCTCGGCAACTTGCCGCGCGGATGGAGGCGGGCATCCGCGCTTTTTGCCGCGTCGTTTTTTGGGTTAAGCGTTCTGGCCGTTCCGCTGGGCTGGTAGCCCGGCGGCACAGGCAGGTAGCCAGTGCCACCCGTCTCCGTTGTGGCGTTTGGGCTTGGATCGGGAGCGGCGGCGAAAGCTGGCGGGCGCGGGGTGGGCACGGACGGCGGTAAGAAAGGCCCAGCGGCCGCGGCGGACGGAACGCTGGCTGCGGCGGTGGGCAATCCGGAATTTCCATCGGAAATTTCGGAGTTGAGCGGCGGGGGCGACGGGGTGGCGGAGAGCAGTGGAATCAGGGGTGCGTGGAGGACGAGGTAGCACTGCGCGGCGAGAGTGGCGGCGGCGAGGGCGGTGGCTTCGGTGTCGCTCGCGGGGGCGCGCGGGGGCGCGGGAGGAAGGTCGTTGTCGGCGGGCGGAGCGGCGGAGTCGGTCTCAGGCGCGGACAAATCCGCGGCCGCGGGGGTGAGCGCGGGAGCGGGAAGGGGCGCCGGGGTGGTGGGGGAAAAAGTTGCGAGCGGGACGGCGGGTTCGAGTTCGCGCGGGGTGGATTGGAGATTTGAAAGTGGCGGTTTCCGCGCGGGAGCAGGAGTCGCTGCGAGGGCGGGCGGCGGCGCTGCGTGCAGAGTGGGTTCCGCGTCGGTGCGGTATTCGAGGACTGGAAAAGCGCGGGGGAAAGTTGTTTCGGTCGGGGTGGATTCCGCTGCGGCGGGCGGGGCGGGGAGCTGGGTGAAGGGGTGTTCCGGCGGCGGTGCGACCGTCGTCTCGCTCGGCTCCGGGAGCAGGAGAGACGGGGCGAGGAGAGGCTCGGCGGTGGGTGGTAAATCCGCCTCTCCCAATATCGCTGCCCAGCCTTCGTCACGCGCGGGCCATGCGGAGAGAGGGAGACCGAGGCGGGGTTCGTCCGGGCCGCTTGGGCGCGAGTTTGCGAAGCGACGGCTGGCCGGTGGGACGGGTGCGGATTCGGTTTGGTGCGGGATGGTTTCGGGAAGCGCGTCGGCTTCGAGCAAGTGAAAATCAGGCGCGGTGCTCGCGTCGTCTGGGGCGGTTTCGATTGCGTGGGGAGCGGGCTCCGGAGGGGCGGGTGCCGGTTCCGCCGGGAGGTCGGCGAGCGCGAGATCGTAGTCGGAGGAGAGTAGCGCGCTGAAATCTTCGGGCGCGGGCGTTGGGTCGGGCACGGGCGCGGGCGCGGACCAGCGGTCGAGGAACGCGGAAAAATCCGCCACGCTTGGCGGGGCGGCGTCAGCGGCCGGGGCGGCGGCGGGGGCGGGGGCGGCGAGGAAGGGGAGGAGGTCGGTGGGCGGGGCGCTGGTGGCGGTCATGTTTTCGGTTTGTCAGCGGCTTTGCGGGAGACGGAGAGGCGGAGGCGTTCGGAGATGAGGGCGGCGCGTTTGGCGGCCTGTTCATTGGGACGGGCGAGGGTCTCGAGGATCGGCGCGGTTTCGGTCTCCTTCATGAAGAGCATGATCTTGACGACCACGGCGTCGCCCATTTCCCGCATGATGGCGGCGGCGGAAACCGGGTCCATGACCGCGTAGGTCTTGGCCAGTTTCTTGAGATTGGCGACCTCCTCGTCCTGCACGCGGGCGATGGTTTTATCCATGTCGTCCTGGACCTTGGAGACGGTTTGGGCCAGCTCGGCCTGGGTTTTGGCGACGGTCCGGTCGAACTCGTCCTGCAACTGTTTGACCTCCTTTTTGAGGGCGTTGAGTTCGTCGCGTTCGGCGCGGAGGCGGACTTCGAGTTCGAGCATTTGTTCGCGGCGTTTGGCCAGCGCGCCTTTTTCCTCGCGCAGGTCGCGCACCAGCTCCTCGATTTCGGGATTGGTGAATCCCCACGAGGCGGCGGGCTCGCTGGACTTCGGTTCGACCGGTTCGGATGGCTCGTGCGCAACCGGCGGCGGCGCGAGGGATTTGGCGGCGCGCAGGGCCAGCCCGGCGGCGATGGCGAGGAAGACCACGCCGCCGAGCGCGGCGGCGAGCCATTTGGATTGGAGGAGCGGGAGGAGTTTTCCCATGTCAGTTCCAGACCAGTTCTGGGGTTAAGGGGGTGGCGGACGGCGGGTCGGCGCGGCGGGCGAGTTCATCGAGGAGCTTCTGTTCCTCGCGGGTGCATTCGCGTTGGTAATTTTTCTGCTGCGTCTCGAGAAATTTCACGACGACTTCGCGGTTTTGCTGCGCGGTGATCAACTGGAGCAGCGCGAGGCGGGCGGCGGCTTCGGCGCGGGCGACGGCGTCGCGCTGGCGCTCGAGCCGCTCGCCGAGGCGCTGGCAATGGGCCTGGCGCTGGACGAGGTCGGCGACGGGGCAGGCCCGCGTCATCAAGTGCCGCAGTTCGCCCCAGCCGGCGGCGAGATCGGTCTCGATGGCGGTCAGGTCGTCGAGCGCCTGTTGCTGGAGCTGAAGCCGGCGCGCGTAGAATTCGAGGGCGGCGCGTTCCTCGCGTTCGCGGACGGTGAGGAGGGCCTGAAGGGTAAAGCGGAAGTGTTTCATATCCGGTTAAACGGCGGATTTCAGGGACGGCTGAAGGGGTTTGTTGGGGCGAAGTGGCGCGGGCGTCGGGTTGGCGAGCGCGGTGGCGAGCTGGGTCCAGCTCTCTGAGGCGGTGAAGCCCGCGCCGACGGATTGGCGGGCGAAGTGTTTGAGCGGCTCGTGCAGGGAGATGGCGTGGTCGATGGCGGCGTTGCTGCCCGCGGGATAGGCGCCGATGTTGATCAGGTCCTGATTTTTCCGATGCACCGCGAGGGCCTCGCGAGCGCGGCCGGCGAGGGCGAGCTGTTCGGGCGTGAGGAGATCGCGGACGAGGCGGCTGACGGAGTCGAGGACCTCGATGGCCGGGTAATGATTCTGCGCGGCGAGGTCGCGGCTGAGGACGATGTGGCCATCAAGAATGGAGCGCACGGAATCGGCGATGGGATCGTTCATGTCGTCGGCCTCGACGAGGACGGTGAAGAAGCCGGTGATGGAGCCGGTTTCGCCCATGCCGGCGCGCTCGAGAAGCTGCGGGAGCATCGAGAAGACTGAGGGCGTGTAGCCGCGCGTGGCGGGAGGTTCGCCGACGGCGAGGCCGATCTCGCGCTGGGCCATGGCGAAGCGCGTGACGGAATCCATCATCAGCAAAACATTTTGGCCGCGGTCGCGGAAATATTCGGCGACGGCCATGGCGATGAAGGCGCCTTTGAGCCGCGCCAGTGCGGGCTGGTTGGAGGTGGCGACGATGATGACGGATTTTTTGCGGCCCGCTTCGTCGAGGTCTTTTTCGAGGAACTCGCGGACTTCGCGACCGCGTTCGCCGATCAGCGCGATGACGTTGACGTCGGCTTCGGCGTGGCTGGCCATCATGCCGAGGAGCGTGGATTTGCCGACGCCGGAGCCGGCGAAGATGCCGAGGCGCTGGCCGCGGCCGCACGGGATGTAGGTATCGACGGGCTTGATGCCGGTCTGGAAAACGTGGCGGATGCGCTGGCGCTTGAGCGGGTGCGGCGGCGGCAGCATGGCGCTGACGGTGCGCTCGGCGATGATCGGGCCGAGGTCGTCGAGGGGCGCGCCGAGGGCGTCGATGACGCGGCCTTTGAGACATTCGCCGACGGGAACCTGGAGCGGTGCGCCGAGGGCAATGACTTCGCTGCCGGGGTGGATGCCGTGGACTTCGCCGAGTGGCATGAGGAGGACGTGGCTGCCGCGGAAGCCGACGACTTCGGCGAGGGTCGAGCCGTCGTGGCGGGCGGATTCGATGCGGCAGACTTCGCCGACGGCGGTGAGCGGGCCTTCGGATTCGACGACGAGGCCGATGAGTTGCACGACGCGGCCGCGGTTTTCGAGCGTGCGGGTGGCGCGGATGCGGTCGAGGGCGTGGCCGAGGCGGGGGCGGGCGGGGGGAGAGGAGAGGGACATGGGAATTTCGAGTGGGGAATTTCGAATGGCGAATAGCCGATAGCAGATGGCCGATGGCCAATGGCCAGTGGCCGATGGGTTAGGAAATGAGGGATTTTTGGAGGAGTTCGAGCTTGGTTTCGCGGCGGGCGTCCACGAGGCCGAAGCGGGTTTTTACGAGGCAGCCGCCGCGGGTGACGGCGGGGGAGGCTTCGAAGTGGAGGCGTTCGGTCGCGCCGTTGGGGAGGGCTTGCGGGGTGTTCAGGCGTTCGACCAGGGCGAGGTCTTCGGGGTGGAGCTGGACCCAGCATTCGCCGGCTTCCTGGGCTTGATCGAGGGCTTCGCGGATGGTGGCGGCGATGGACTCGGCGGTGATCGGGAGGTCGGCGACGAGTTTTTGCGCGACTTCGAAGGCGAGAGTGACGAGGGAGGTTTCGCAGTCGTGGATGGTGGTGGGCAGGGCGTCGCGCAGGGATTGGAAAATGCCGTTTTGAATTTCGATCAGCTCGGCGCGCTGCTGGAGGAGTTGCGCGCCGAGGGCGCGTTCGCCTTCGATGCGGCCGCGCTCGAAGGCGGCCTGCTCGCGGTCGGCGAGGAACTGCGGATCCATGCCGGCGGGCACGAAGCGAAGCGCGCGCAGGGGGCGTGAGAGGCGGAGGGGTTCAGGGGCGGGCGAGGTCATGGGAAAAAGCTCCAAGGATAAAGCTCAAAGCTCAAGGGAAGGGCCAAGGAACAAGCGTTTCCAAGGGGCAAGGGGCGCAGGTTTTTTAGCGTGCTATTTGGACCTTGGCGCTTGGTGCTTCCCTTGAGCTTTGAGCTTTGAGCTTTGAGCTTCACAGCATGCCCGCGGGATTCGGGGCGGGAATCAGCGGTGAAATTTTTCACACGCATCGCGGCTCAATCTCCCTTTTTGCCGATGTTCACCTCGAGTTCGCCTTCGCTTTCGAGGCGGCGGACGACTTCGATGATTTTCATTTGCGAGGTTTCGATGTCGCGCAGTTTGAGCGCGCCCATGAACTGCGATTCCTCGGCGACGGTCTCGGCGGCGCGCTTGGAGATGCAGCCGAGGAGTTTGTTGCGCAGGAGATCGCTGGCGGTTTTGAGGGCGACGGCGAGGTCGCGCATTTCGACTTCGCGCAGGACTTTCTGGAGCGCGGGCACGTCGAGCGCGGAGAGGTCCTCGAAGGTGAACATCTTCTGGCGGATGGACTGGCTCAGCTCGGGGTTGCGTTCGTCGAGGGCGAAGAGGATCGATTTGGTGACGTTTTTATCGAGGCTGTTGAGCATGCGCGCGGCGGTCTTGAGGCCGCCGGTTTGATTAAGCGGGCGCGAGCATTCACCGCCGGCCTTGCGATTGAGGACGGCGACGATGGTCTCGACGACCTCGACGGGAATGGAGGACAACGTGGCGAGGCGCTCGATGACCTGCTCGCGCGTGTCGGGGCGCATCATGGTGAAGAGGTCGGCGCTTTTTTCCGGCGAGAGGTAGCTGATGATGAGGGCGACGGTCTGCGGCTGCTCGTGCTTGGTGAGGTTGAAAATCTGGCGCGCGTCCATGTCGGCGATGTGCTGCATGGCGGCGACGGGGGTGCGCGAGGGCGAGACGCGGCTGAGGATGCTGGAGGCGCGGATGCGGCCGACGGAGCCTTCGAGGGCGGTCTGGGTGAAATCGACGCCGCCGACGATGGAGGTGCTGGCCCGGGCCGCGACGCCGGTGAACTCGCGCAGGATCTCGTCCTGCAGGTTTTTGGAAATGATGTTGCACTTGGCCATCTCGACGGAGATGGCCTCGACCTCGTCCTCGCCGAGGTGTTTGAGAATTTGCACGGCACCCTCGGTGCCGAGCATGGTGAGGAGCGCGGCGAGCTTCTCGATGCGGGTCAGTTGCGAGGCTTCGGACACCTCGGCGGGGGCATCGGCTTCAGCTTCTACGGGCGGAGCGGGTGGGGTTTGCGTCGCAGCCATGGGTGATTTCGGTTTGGGGTTTGGCGGTGAACGGGCGGGCGGCCCGCCCGCGCTCGGGATTATTTTTGCGGGCTGTCGCCGGACGGCTTGGGTTGATCGTTGTTGCCGACCAGCCAGGCGCGGATGGCGTGGGTCATGTTCGCCGGGTTTTCGCGGATGAGGCGGTTGAGGGTCTCGGCGGTGACGACATCTTCGTGCGGGGCGGGCGGGGTCTCGGGTTCCTGGCTCTTGCCGTTGCCTTTGCCATTGCCATTCCCATGACCATTCCCGTGACCATTGCCAGTGCCAGTGGCGCTGCCGTTGGGGAAGGCGAGGTTTTCATCCAGCGTGATGCCGATGGGGATGTCGTCGGTCTTGGTCTTGCGCAGGGCGTGGAGGAAGAGGCCGAGGAAAATCAAAGCCAGCGCGGGTGAACCAAAGGTCTTGAGGAGCGAAGTGATGAACTGGTACTTCTCCTGTTTCTCAATTTTTTCGTTTAGCTCGATCACCGGCTGATCGTTGAAGACGACTTCCTCGAGGGTGACTTCGTCGGTGCGATTGGTGTCGATGCCGAGGGCGCTCTGGACGACGAGGCGGAATTTTTTCAGCTCCTCGGGCGTGCGCGGCTGGGTGACGCGGTTGGTGCCGGTGCCGGTCATGCGGGTGTTGACGAAGACGGCGGCGGAGATGCGTTTGAGCGTGCCGGCGCCCTGCGCGATCTGGCTGGTGATTTTGTTGACGTCGTAGGTGGTGGTGGCGGTTTTCTTGGCGGTCTTGGAGCCGGTGACGCCGGCGGTGGCGTTGGTTTCGGGCGTGGTGTTGGGGACGACGCCGGCCGCGCCGCCGGCGTTGTTGCCGGGCGTGGTGCTCTCGGTCTTCTCGTCGTTGATGGTGGAGTTGCGGATGACCTGGCCCTCGGGATCGAACTTTTCCTCGGTGCGGGTGATGGTGTCCCAGTTGATGTCGGCGGAAACGCGGGCGACGCTCTGGCCGCTGCCGAGGACGAGGGCGAGCATGGTCTCGACTTTTTCGGCGAGATATTTTTCGGCGTTGCGTTTGGCGGTGAGGAGGTTGTTGGACTGGCCGGCGACGGGGTCGTTGTCGCGGTTCTCGGTGAGCAGGGTGCCGTGGTTGTCCACCACGGAGACATTGTTGGGGGCGAGGCCCTCGACGGAATTGGCGACGAGAAAACGGATGGCGTTGACGGTGGCGGGGGGCAGGTCGCCGAGGCCGCGGAGCTTGACCCAGATGGAGGCGGTGGGCTTTTTCTGTTTGTCCACGAGCAGGCGGTTTTCGGGGAGGGTGATCATGACGCGCGCGCCGGAGACGCCGTCGAGCTGGCCGATGGTGCGGGCGAGTTCGCCCTGGACGGCGCGGAGGAAATTGGCGCGCTGCACGAAGTCGGAGATGCCGAAGTTGGGTTTGTCGAAGAGTTCCCAGCCGGGGCCTTCGCCGCCGGGGATGCCTTTCATCGCGAGCTGCATGCGGGTTTTGTGAACCTTGTCGTCGGGGATGTAGATCGCGCCGCCGGTGCGGCTGATGCGGTAGGGAATCTTGGCTTCGTCGAGATGGTTGATGACCTTGGCGGATTCGGTGTCGTCGAGTTTGCCGTAGAGGAGGGAGAGTTCGGGGCGGCTGGACCAGAAGAGCAGGCTGGCGAGGCCGGCGACGATGGCGAGCGCGCCGATGACGATGCTGATGCGCTGGTTGAGGCCGAGCTTGGCCCAGATGGCGGAGAGCTGTTTGCCGACTTGGGAGAGGTTGTTCATGCGGCGGCGGTGGTGTTATCGGCTAGACCGGAACCAAGCAGGAAGGCGGCTGCTGATGAACCACAGAGACACGATGAACACAGAGAAAAGACCGATTGGTCGGCCGATTCGTGGACATCGCCCAAGGACGGATTGGAGATAATCAAGCCCGTCGTTTTCTCTGTGTTCATCGTGTCGCTGTGGTTTCATTCGCGGCTTCAACTGCATGGACTTGGCTAGATCTGCATCCGCATCAGCTCTTGGTAGGATTCGAGGAGTTTGTTGCGGACCTCGACCATGAGCTGGAAGGAAACGCCGGCTTCCTCCATGGAAATCATCGCCTGATGGAGCGACACGTTGCCGCCGCCGGTCAGGCCGCGCACGGCGTCGCCGGCGGCGGTCTGCTTTTCGTTCACGCCTTGCACGAAGCGCGAGAGGGTGTTCTCGAAGGAACCGCCGCCGCCGGTTTGATCGACGAATCGGAGCGGGAGGTCGCCATTGACCTTCTGCAATTCAGACGCCGGGATCAGGCCGCCGGACGCGCCGGACGCGTCGAGGGCTTTGGCCGCGGGCGCGCTGAGAGTGGGCGGGATGAACTGCCGGAAGGCGGAGATGGGTTCCATGCGACGGGCGGTTCAGGGGTTTACCGTTTGCCGATTTGCAGGGCGTGCATGGCCATGCTGCGGGCGTTTTTGACGACGGAGAGATTGGCCTCGAAGGCGCGCGAGGCGGCCATCAGGTCCACCATTTCTTCATGAATGTTGACGTTCGGCATGGCGACCATGCCGTCGGCGTTGGCGTCGGGATGGCCGGGAATGCGGGTGAGGCGGAACGGGGTTTGGTCCTTTTCGATGCGCGCCACCTGGACGCCCTGTGGCAGGGAGCCGCCGCCGCCCAGCGCGGCCTGCTGCTGTCGGAGCAGGGTCTCGAAGACCACGGTCTGACGCCGGTAGGGCTGGCCGTCGAGGCCGCGCGTGGTGTTGGCGTTGGCGATATTTTGCGAGGTGACCTCGAGCCGGACGCGCTCGGCGTTGAGCGCGGCGGCGGTGCTTTCGATGCCGGTGAGGAGTTGGATCATGGCGAAGGTTCGAGTAGCGAAAGGTTGGCGATGCGGTTGCGAGTGCCGATGGCGGCGAAAATCAGGAGCGTCCGGTGATGGCGAGGCGGAGTTTCAAGAGGGAGCCGGTGATCAACTGGGTCTCCAGGGAATGGGCGACGAAGTTTTGGTTCTGGTGCAGCAGTTCGGTCTCGAGCTGGACCGTGTTGCCGTCCAGTCGGTTGGACAGCGCCTTGGCGTCCTGGGCGAGGCGCGGCTGCAGCGAGCGCAGTTGGTGGGCGTCGCCGCCGTTGACGGCCTGCTGGAGCTGGGCCTCGAAGGCCGGGGCCAGGTCGAGGCGCTTGTAGCCGGGCGTCTCGAGGTTCGCGATGTTGCTGGCGATGGCGTCCTGCCGGACCGCCGTGGCGTCCAGCATCTTCTTCGCGGCCAGGTAGCCGTTTTGGTTGAACAAGGCGTCGATCATAACAAAGGACTCGTAGCCGGAAGCGGAGCAACGCATGTGCCACGGAGCGGGGTGGGCGGTTCGCCAATGATTTCGGGGCTTCCGGGGCGGCGGCATTTTTGGCGTGGGAAAATGTTGCCCGGAGGAGCGCGGCATTTATGCCGCTTGAGCGTGGGAGGTGCGGGCGCGTGCGAACACGCCGGGACGATTGGGTACCGCAGGCGTCCACGCCTGCGCGTTCTCGGGGCGTCTCGCCCCGAGTCGGTACGCGCGGCGAGACGCCGCCCGAACTCGCAGGCGAGGACGCCTGCGGTACCCAGGCTTCAGTCCGTCCGCGCGCCAGGTTCCGCGAAGGAACGTCGGCTCATTCCGCGCCGTCTCGGCGCTCGGTTTCTGCCGCGGTCCCCCCGCCACCTCGTGTCACCATTTCCGTCGTCGGTGCGGGACGCCGAATCGATAAAAGCCTCGTCAACCGGCGGATTTACAAAACTTTGTCGTATATGCGACAAAGTTTTGTAGTGGTTTGGAACCGGGTTTTTCAGTGTTGCTCCTGCCCCATCCCGCAGCGCTCGGGGCAAGGGGCGGAGTTGGCCATCGTCTGCCGCTTCGCCTTCTGAGCACGCTGGCACCATGCTGCGCCGTTTCGGTGCTCGGGTTCGCCTCACGTTGGCGGCTACAGTGGTCGGACGAAAGCGTCGTGGCTCACATGATTCTGAAACCCAATCCCCGAACCGGATTTGGCAAAGGAATGGAGGCAAAGGAATGAAGACAAAAAGTCTCCCCGTCCCCATTCCTTTGCCTCCATTCCTTTGCCCAAAATTCCCCTGCCCCACTCCCGTGCGTCCATCGGCACCGCGGCTCTCGGGTTTGCCTCTCTTCGTCTTCTGCCACGCGCGGGATCGGGTTTGGAAAAGGGCGGGGCGCGGATTAGCGTCGCGGCGCGTGATAACTGAGATGGCGGTCATTCCCGTGCGCAGCCAGAAACAAGCCTTGGATTGGAGCCTCGTGCTCGTGAGCCAGGACATCGGCTGTCGCATCGTGGCACCGGAGACGGATGGCGATTGGGGGCTGGAGATTGCGCGGGCGGATCTGGCGCGGGCCATCGAGTCGCTGCGGCTGTACAAGGCGGAGAATCGCGGCTGGCGTTGGAGGCAGGAGATGCCGTGGCCGGGGCTGACGTTTCACTGGGGCGGCGCGGTGTTCGGTTTTTTTCTCCTGCTCCTGCACGCGGCCACGGATCTGGCGTGGCCGGGGTTGCAGCGCGCGGGGGTGATGGACAGCCAGTTGTTTCGCGCGGGTGAATGGTGGCGGGCGGTGACGGCGGTGACGTTGCACGGGGACACGGCGCATCTGGTGTCGAATCTAGCGACGGGTTTTTTGCTGCTGGGCTTGGCAATGGCGCGGTTCGGCGCGGGCGCGGGTTTGCTGGCGGCGTTGCTGACGGGGGTGGCGGGAAATGTGTTGGGCTTCTGGCTGTACCCGAATCCGTTTCGCGGTCTCGGGGCGTCGGGGATGATCCTGGGTGCGCTGGGGTTGTTGATTTTTCCATCGGCGCGAACGGTGGTGGATGGCTGGCCGGCGGCGAAGCGGTTGCTCGGCGGGGCGCTGGCGGGGGTGATGTTGTTCCTGCTGTTTGGCTCGAATCCCAACGCCGATTGGGTGGCGCATCTGGGCGGGTTTGTCGCCGGGTGCGCGCTGGGCGCGGTGTTGGGCTGGGTGCCGGCGGAACGGCTGCTGGACCGGCGGGTGTCGCGGGCGTGTCTGGGGGTGTTTGTCGTGCTGGTGGTGGTGGTGTGGGGGGTGGCGCTGAGCGGGCGGGGTGAGTGACGGGTGACGGGTGGCGGGAAGCGATCTCGGTAGCGCAGGTTTCCAAACCTGCTGTGTCGCCGACTTCTAAGTCGGCGGCGCGTTGGCCAATTCAGGCGTCCAGAAAAGTCCCGCCGGCCGCAGGTTTAGAAACCTGCGACACAGCAGGCTTGGAAGCCTGCGCTACATGGGGCAGCAGAGCGGCTTCAGCGCAGGTTGGCGTCGAGGAGATCGTACGCGCGAAAGCGGACTTCGCTGGGGAAATCGTGGGGGCAGTCGGGGTGTTCGACCAGGAGGTTCAGCGGCCGGTTGTAGAGGGAGTAAATTTCGAAGGCGGCGTGGGCGATGTTATCCACGCTCTTCCATTTGAAATTGTTGTCGCCGAGCGGGGCGCTGATGAAGCAAACGCGCGGCGCGAGGGCGCCGATCATTTCGTGGAAGTCGAACGGGATTTCGGCAAGCCGGCCGTGGTAGTCCGCGAGATACGGCATGTAGCGGGTCTGGCACCAGCCCTTCTCGAGGTCCCACACTTTCGGGTCGCCGCCCATGTAATCGAGGTAGGAGTCGAGGCCGCAGCTCGAGACGATGACTTTGATGCGGTCGTCAAAAACGGCGGTGTACACGGCGTTGTGGCCGCCGAGGGAATGGCCGACGGCGCCGAAGCCCCGGCGCTTGTCCACGTAGGGCAGCGACTCGAGGAGGTCGAGGCCGCGGACATTGTCCCAGATGGCTTTCATGGTGCCGCTCTGGTAGCCGAGGGCCTTGATGTCGGGCTGGTATTTGGCGAGCAGCGGGTAGGAGGGCGAGAGGGTGACGTAGCCGCGCAGGGCGAGTTCGTGGGCGTAGGCGCGGTTTTGTTTGCCGCCGAGGCCGACAACGACCTGGTGGCCGATGTTATTGTCGGTCGGGTGGAGGCACAGGGCGGCGGGAGCCTTGTGCTTGCCGTCGGCGACGGACTTGGGGATGCACAGGTAGGCGGGCACGCGCGAGCCAGGCTCGGCGGCGTAGGTGATGAGGAGGCGGAAGTATTCGCCGCAATCGACGCGTTCGTGAACTTGGGCGTCGAGCGGGACGCGTTTGGCGGAGCCGGGCAGCGGCCCCATGACTTCCTGCATGCCGTTGATGATTTCGCCGCGGCGTTTCTGCCAGTCGGAGACGCTGCGCACCGGTTTGACCTGGCCGCCGAAACCGTGATAGGTGAGCAGCATTTCGCGATCAAGGCGCGGCAGTTTTGGTGGCGCGGGCTGCTGGGCGGTGACGGCGGGTTTCGACGAACCGGCGCAGCCGACCCAGAACAGCGAGAGGGTCAGCGTGGAGACGAGGCAGAAATTGCGGACGAGGAATTTCATTTGCATGGGCGGAGACTTGCCCGTGGGCGGAGTGAAATCAACGCGGGAAAGACGCGAAATGCGGCGGCCGCGGTGGTGGGGTGGAAGTTGAAAAAGCTCCAAGGATAAAGCTCAAAGCTCGAGGGAAGCACCAGGGATCAAGGTCCAGTCCGGGCGGGCCGAGGGCGCGTCACTTCGAGTCGTGGCACTGCTCGCGGCGTTTGTTCGCAACCGTCCGCACCCGCACGGGCAGATTGTCTGGGGAAATGTGCCGACGGTGAAACGGGACGCACCCGAACTGGCGCTTGGAACTTCCCTTAAGCTTTAAGCTTTGAGCTTTGCTCCCCCCCTCGTGCCCGCTGCGGCTGACACTGTCGGCGCGTTACTTGAATTTCACCCGGTCCACCTGGCCGCTCGGCGAGAAGAGGCCCGGCGGCGCGGCCGAGTTGCTGAGGGTCGCGGCGTTATCGAGCGGGAGTTGGAGTGCGATGCGGTTGCTGGATTGACCCGTTTCACCCGCGGCGACGGTCGCAGGGGTGTTGTCGCCAGTGGCCTCGGGATCGGAATCTTTTTGGAGTCCCGGAGCCAGCAGGATTCCCGTGGTGAGCGCGCCGAGTGCGAGGAAGCTGAAGGCGATGGCCCAGGCGGGTTTGGTGTGGAAACTGGCGAGCAGTTGCCGCCACCACGGCTCGGGCGCGGCGGCCTGTTCGGCGCGGAGTCGCGCGGTGATCTGCCCGGGCAGGCGGTCGAGGTAGCCCGGCGGCGGTTGCTCGTGGCGCTTGACGGCGAGGAGCTTCTGCAACCGGGTGAAATCTGGCGGGGCGGGTTTCATGCTCACGAATGCTCACCAATACTCACTTCAAATAATCTGCCAGCAGGCCCTGCAACAATTGCCGGGCGTAAAACAGCCGGGTTCGCACGGTGGCGACGTTACACCCGAGGATCTGCGCGATCTCATCATACGACAGGCCTTGTATGTCGTGCATGGTCACCACCAGCCGATGCTTTTCTGACAACTTGAGGAGCGCCCCGTTCAATTTTTCCTGCAACTCGGCCAGCGCGGCGGCGCGGCGCGGGGTTTGGTCGCCGATCAACTCCTGCAGTTGCGTCTCCGATTCGCCGGGAAAATCGAGATCGTTCAGGCTCAGGTGCGGCGTGCGGTTGCGCAATTGCTTGCGAAAATTCAGCGCGCGATTGACGGCGACGCGGTAAATCCAGGTGAAAAAGGAGGAGCCGCCCCGGAAGGATGGGAGCGCGTTGAACCCGCGGATGAACGCCTCCTGCGTGAGATCGTTGGCGTCCTCGTGGTTGGCGGTCATGTGATAGAGCAGCCCGTAAATGCGGGACTGATGTCGCCGGATGAGTTCGTCGTAGGCGCTGAGGTCGCCGTCTTGGGCGCGACGGACCAACTCGGCATCCGGCGGCGTGGGCGGGGCGGTGGTTTCCGCGGCAACGGTGGGCGCCGAGTCAGTCGAAGCAGCCGGGGTGGCGGCGGGTGAAGGCGGAGAATCCGGACCCGGAGGCTGGGGAGCGGCGGCTGGCAGGCCCATAAGCTGGGGCTTCAGGCGACCGCGCCGAGGGAGTCGGTCTGTTGCGCCAGCAGGTCGGCGAGGCCCGCCAGGGCGGCGCGGCCGGCGTTGTCCGGCAGGGCCTGCAGGGCGGTGCGCGCGGCGGCGAGATACTGGTGGATCACGGCGCGCGAGGCGGCGAGGGCGTCGTGTTTTTGCAACAGCGCGACGGTGCGATCGTGAAATTCCGGCTGCCAGGCCTTGATCAATTCCTTCAGGCGCGTCTGCTCGGCGGGGGTGGCGCGTTCGAGAAAAATCAGCACGGGCAGAGTCAGCTTGCCGCTGGCCAGATCGGTGCCGAGCGATTTGCCGGCGACTTTTTCCGAGCCGAACAGATCAAGGCAATCGTCGTGAATCTGGTAGGCGGTGCCGAGTTTCATCCCGAATTCGCGCAGCACCGCGCGGCGGACGTCCGTGGCGCCGCTGAGCCACGCACTGAGGTCGCACGACAGCGCGAACAACTCGGCCGTCTTCATCGCGATCACTTTGAAATAATCCGCGCGGGGCAGGGCGAAATCGTGCCGGCGGTTGGTCTGCAAGATTTCGCCCGAACACACGGTCTTGGTGGCGGAGGCGACGGCCTGGCAGACCGCGGTGGTGGGAAATCCCGCGGCCAGCTTTAGGGCGTGGGCGAAGAGGCAGTCGCCGAGCAGCACGGAAATCTGATTGCCCCAGTGCGCGGCGAGCGTGGGGCGTTGGCGGCGGATGCGCGCCTCGTCCATGATGTCGTCGTGAACCAGCGTAGCCAGATGGATCATCTCGATGATGACCGCCACGGTGACATGGTCGTCGCCGAGGGTGCCGACGGCGTTGGCGCTCAACCCGATGAGCGCGGGGCGAAGCTGCTTGCCCTGGCTGGAAACGGCGTATCGCGCGTAGGCGGCGATCTCGGGATCGAAGGTGTGGACTTGGTCGCCAAGGTTGACGGAAACGGCCGCGAGAAAAGGGTCCACCGGCTCCACGATGCGCCGCCAGGGCGAATCGGGAACCGTGACGGAAAGGGCAGTTTCAGGGGGTCCCGCCGCTTTGACTTCAGCAGCCAACATGGTCGGGGACAGTAGGTAGCGGTTTCGGGCAAGTCAAACGTTTGGAAAATCTTGGAAATCTCCGCCATGGCGCGAGTGAGACTGAGGAAGTTTTAAGTGTGGAGTGTTCAGTTTGAAGGGGGAACAAATGCGGAGCGGGCGGGGGCACGGGGTTGGTGGGTAGGGCGCGTCTGTCCTCAGCGCGCCGGTGGGATGTCCGCACCTCCGCGGCGCGCTGAGGACAGACGCGCCCTACCCACCGCAGTTCAGCCGACTCAAACCAGGCGGGGAACCGCAATCACGGAAGCGGGCGACCGGTCAACCGCTCGCGCACCCACGCCACCAGATTGCGCAAGCTGCGGGAGCGGTAGCGCGCCGTGAGGCGCATCAGCTCGAACGGCGAGTCGGCGGCGGTGTTGACGCCGGGATTGGTGGTGCAGGCCGTGCGGTAGCCGGCTTCGATCACGAGGTCGCGCACGGCCGGATTCCAGTCGCCGTACGGATAGCAGAAGTGCTCGATTTCCCGGCCGAAGAGGTCTTCCAGCTTCTTCTTGCTCGCACAGATTTCCTCGCGCGCAGCATCCACCGGCAACCGCGTGAGGAACGGATGCGACCGTGTGTGCGAGCCGATGTCGTGGCCCGCCGCCAGCCATTCACGGACCTGCACGGCGTCCATGAGCGGTTCGGTGCGCTCGCCCGCCGCCGCCTCCCATTCGTTCGTTTTGCCCAGCAAATCGACCACCAGAAACTGCATCGCGGTGAAGCCGTTGCTTCGCAGCGGCGCGAGCGCGTGCTCGAGCACATTCACAAACCCATCATCAAACGTCAGCACGACGCGCCCCGCTGCTTGCGGTCCCGCAGCCTCCGTCAGCGCGCCGCTGCGATACCCGGCGGCGCGCAATTCCCCAAGCTGCCGCGCGAACAATGCCGGACTGACATACAGCCCCTTCAACCGCGCCCCGCGCGGCCGCGGCCCGACCTTGTGATACGTGAGCACCGGATTGCCCGTGGCAAACAGGGTCCGAAATTCCCCGAGCGAAGTGTAGTAATGCGGCGTCGCCATGTGACCGGCAGACTATCCCCGCCCCGCCCCGCCCGTCTCCACCAAAGCCGCCTCGCAAGCCGCGACTACCGTCCCCAGTTCAATCGCCTCGATCGGCCCCGCCAGCGGCCCGATCATCCAGTCGCGATGTTGATACGGACAACCCATCTCCTGTGCGGCATAGCCCGACACCATCACCACGCGCCGCCCCATCGCCACCGCCAGATGCAACAACCCCGTCACTCCACCCACCGTCACGCGACACAACTGCATCAGCCCCGCCGTCACCAGCAACGACGCCCCCGCCGACACGACAAAACCCTCCTGCCGCGCGCCCGTCAGCAAGCCCGCCTCCGCCGGCCCGCCGCCGAAAATCACCTGCCGCCCGCGACTCCGCCACTCCCGCGCCAGCGCCAGATACCGCTCCAGCGGCCAGTTCTTCGGGGGTGAACTCGTGAAGGGCTGGATGAACAACGTCGGCCTCCCCGGCTCCAGTTTTTCCCGCTGAAAAAAACTGCGCGCCGTCTCGAGTTCCGCTTCCGGCAGCCGAAACTCATTGCGCACCGGCGTTGCCCGCAGCCCCGCCTCGAGGCCCAGCGCCAGATTGCTGTCCGCGAGATGTATCCCGTAATTACGAGCAATCGGCTTCGTAAACGCCCACCGCCGGCTCGCGCGATTGATCAGCCCCCAGCGCTCCGCCGCGCCCGTCACCCAGCTCAGGATCGCCGTCTCGCCGTACCCCTGAAAATCCAGCACATGCGACAACCCCGCGCGCCGGCAGCGCCCGACCAGTTGCAAAATATTGCGCACCCCCGCCAGCCACCGCCCCTGCCGGAACGCCTGCCGATCCAGCAACAGCACCTCATCCACCATCGCAAACCCCCGCAGCAACGGCGCATTCTCCGTCGCCGTGAGAAACAAAATCCGGTGCTCTGGAAAATTCTCCCGCACCAGCGCCGCCGCCGGCAACGTCAGCACGACATCCCCGATGGATTTGAGCCGGATAATCAAAATCGAAGGCGCGGTCATCATTGCGGCATTATGCAATCAGGAGTGCACAACGCACCTCAGTGTTCACCCTAGCGAGCTCCGGCATCCGATTCCGGCTACCTTGACGGTGACGGGACAACTCTTGGTCTGGAAGATACCTCATAAAGAATACCAGCCAGTCTCCGGGTCTGCTCCCTTCTGGAATACCGGGCCACCTCGTGCTCCTTACGGGTGTGAAGTAACTCGTTACCAGCCTTCCAATCCCGGAACCACGCCGTCAGTTGTGCGGCAATTTCCTCGGGATGGGTTGCGGCAACACCGGCCCCCGTCCGATCCAGCAAGGCCTTCACTTCACCATGGTCGTCTGGCACAGACAGAATCGCCCGCCCGGCGCCCAAGTAATCAAAAATCTTGGCCGGCAGGACCCCCCGTTCAGTGACATGGGAGAGCACCAGCAACACAGGAGTCGCCTGCAGTATGCGGATCATAGAACTATGCGGGATGCGGGCAAGTATCCTGACCGGCAGATGCTCGCAAATCCCGGGGCGGGCCCGTAAGTATTCCCGAAGGTCGGCCCCGTAGAAGCAAACTTCGATTTCGCCCGCCGGGATAGCGCCGCGCCGCAAACACAAATCCAAAGCCTGGAAGAACGGAGTCGGATCCTGCCGGGGCCACGCCAATGTCCCCGAAAACACCACCCGAAATATCTGCTCCCGCTGCACGACGGGCTGGTTTTCAAATAGCGCCGGATCAAACCCATTATTGATCACCTCCACCGACCGGTGACATCGCCCTTGGATCGCCTCTGCGAGACCATCCGACACAGTGGTTACGTGACTCGCAGCGCGGCACAAGGTGCCCTCCCGATAGGCCAACCCCGGCCGTTTATACCAGGAGCTGAAGTGTTGCGCGTTGTAGCTGTCCCGGATGTCCGCCACCCAACCCACGCCCAGACGGCGCGCCGCCACCTGAGCCAATCCCAACGGCGCCAACGGGTCGGAGGTGCCCCAAACCGCGTCAAATGACTGCTTTTTAAGCAGCGACATAATCTCTCCCAGTGCCCGCCGCCACCAATGTATGGGTGCCCGTTCCGGTTGGAAGTAAGGGAATAACTTCCGTTCCACCACCCGCGCGTAAAAACCCCGGATCACCGGGTTGGGCACCCGGATCACTGTTACTCCATCGGGTAACTTCCCGACAAAATCGGGGTCGTAGTTTGGGCTGCCCACCGGCCAGTCCTGACAGATGACCGTCGGCATCCAGCCGTTTTCCACCAGATATTTCGCAAAGCATCCAGTCCGATAGCTGGCAATACAGTTGCGGGGAACAAAATAGAACGAACAGAGCAAAACCTGCTTCATAATTTTGCCATCGCCGTTAAGGAAAACCGGTGGGTCGCCGGTCACTCCCCGAATTCCGCGCCGAGCCGCAGCCCGGGAGACCTGGCCATCCGTTGGTCAATGAAGTTAGCATTGTCTTTATCCGCGAGTAGCTCGCCCGGTTGTCTCAAACCTTGACTCCAAATCGCTTCACCCATCTGCCAAAACAAATCATGCGCCAGCACGCAGTATCGTAAGGCAGTTCCCCGCGGATAATACGTTCCAGATAGTCCGGCGCGCCAGAAGTGAGAATCCCCCGGCTCACTGCCACCGCCTCTGCCAGTTCAGCGCGAAAGGTGTCTGCATGAGTCTCCCGGGCCCAAATCTCCTCCGGAGTCACAAACGCCATCTTGTCACGTCGCAGCCGAACCGGCTCCGGCATTAGATCCCTCATCCCGGATCGGACGACGGCCTTGGACCAACCGTCCCGGATTTTGTGCTGGTCTGGCAGACTCAGCGCAAACTCCGCCAGCCGGTAATCCAGAAACGGTAGTCGGGCCTCGATGGCGTGCGCCATGGAGTTGCGATCCTCCCAATGCAAAAGCTTCTGCAAGTGCTGACCGGTCATCATTTCGAGCGATAACTCCCGCGCGTTTTGGAAACGCTCAAACCGGCTCGCCAGCCGGCCGGGATTCTCCGCGTTCAGACGCCGCGGATGCAGCCAACCCGGCAATCTCGATCTTCGCCGATGCGCCCGGAAGGCGCTTTGCACCGGAAGTGGTGTCCAAGCGTCCCGGAGTGCCCGCAACCTGCCTTTGCCACCGCCAGCTTCGCGGAAGGCCGCACGCCACTTGCCAGTCCGAACCAAGTTCGCCAGGAAGGGACGGCGGAAAGACTGATAGCCATAGAACAGTTCGTCAGCCCCCTGCCCGTCTAACATCACTTTAACTCCCTTCGCCGCCGCCGCCGCAAATACCGTCCACTGGGCGTAGATGCTTGTGGAGCCGAAAGGCTCATCCTGGTGCCAGATCAATTCATCCAGAGCGGCGAACAGTCCGGCGGCGGACGGAAACACATGACTCGCTTGGGCACCCACCATTGCCACTACTTTTTCGGAGTACTCTCGCTCATCGAAGCGCGGAAGTTCAGAGCATGCCGTGAAGGTTTTCTGAGGGATCACCTCACCCTGGCCGATCAGTTGCTCGCGGACGGTGCAAACAATGGCCGAAGAATCCAAGCCCCCAGACAGACAGGAAGCGATCGGGGCATCCGACCGCAGCCGCAAGGCTACGGCATCGCGAAACAATTCCAGGAACCGGGCCGCCGCCGCGTCAAAGTCGCCGTCAAAGCAGGCAGGCGGGAGGGCATACCACCGCCGGACCTTAAAGGCGGCCGATCTTTCGGCGTCGGCCGCACCCAACCATCGCCGACAATCGAGAATCGCATAGGTGCCCGGTTCGAGCTGCTGTACCCCCGCAAACATGGTTTCGGAACTGTGATCCTGAAGACCATGAAGAAGGAAGTCCTGGACCGCCTGTTCGTTGGCCCGCGCCTCCCAGTCGGGCACGGCGGTGAACGCCTTGATTTCGGAGGCGAAAGCGAAAGTTGCCTGAGCCATGCGATAGTAGAGCGGCTTGACCCCAAACCGATCACGCGCCAAGAACAGTTCCTGTTTCTCCGCGTCGTAGATAGCCAGCGCCCACATCCCGTTAAATCGGTCAAGGCACGCGGCTCCCCAGCGCGAATAGGCGGCGAGGATTACTTCGGTATCACTGTGGGATAGGAACGTGGAACCCGCCGCCTCGAGTTCTGCTCGTAGCTCCCGATAGTTATAGACCTCGCCGTTGTAAACGATCCAATACCGACCGGCATGACTCATAGGCTGATGGCCCAGGGGAGAGAGATCCACAATGGACAGCCGCCGATGAGCCAGAGCTATGCGGATCGCACCGCCTTCGGCGGCTGGCCCGACCATCCCGGCCGGGCGCCACGGGGAATCAGTTGCCCATACCGCGCTCGCTGTGTCGCGCCCCCCCAGCGAAACGGGTCCACCCGGTCCTATGGACAGGTAGCCTTCGTCGTCCGGCCCCCGGTGCCGCATCAGTCGGTTCATTCCCGAGATGACATCCAGTGTCTCAAGCTTCGCAGAGATCAATCCGGCAATCGCACACATGTAATTAGTTCTACCGGCGCCTATCTAACTTCAAAGACCTATTTCGCCACTAGCTCTGATCTGCCATAAACTACCATCCCTCACCCCGCCTCGGGTCATCAGTCCGTCCTCCCGGAGTAACCTGGGTGATGAGATTCACCACAGCGCAACTCGGATGGCAAAAGGCTGACAGGTGCCAAACACGGCGTAAAGGATTTCCCCGGGGACTCATGCGGTGCGTCCCGTGGAAGCTGGGTGACCCGTCGTTGGCCGGACTTGAGCGAATGGCCCGACCCCGAAAGGGCTGGGCTACGAGCCGGCGGCAAACTGCACCATCAGGCTTTCGAGCTGCGGCTTATCCTGTAGCTGCAGGCTGGAGGTGCCCCCGAGTTTCAATAACGCCGCCACCTGTTGCCGGACCCTTGCCTCGCTCATCCCGTAACCGTGCAAGTAAGTAGTCTTTTTTGGGTCACACTTCCACGCCTCCGGGCACTCCGTCGTCAGCACTTCAATCATTCGTTGTGCCACCGCCTGGTGGTTCCAGACCGTAGTCACAAACTCCCGTGCCCGGTGCCCTAACTTGATCCGGTATTCGTGATCGACCACCAAGGTTTGAATGGCCTCGGCGATCCGGTCAGGATGGCACACCTCGGAGGGCGGACGAAACTCCCGAGGTATCTCCCTGGCGAACAGTTCGGCCGCATAACTGCCCACCACGGCAGGCTTGCCCCATCCCGCCGCCTCCGCGGCCAGTCCCGCCATGGGGGTGTCCGAAAAAACCTGGTCCACTACCAGATCACATTGGCGCAGGGCATCCTGCACCACCCGGTTCGGCTGGTTGATTATTTCCGTGTAATCCAAAGCCAATCCCTTGGCGCGCAACTGGGCAATGGCGGCCCGAATTCGTTCGGTTCCCTTGGATTCGGGATGCGACGGACAATGAAGTATCCGCATTGCGCGCCCGGAATCAGGGGGCGTTCCGGCCGCGGGATTGCCGCTGCCGATCACCGGGAATCCGAGGGCAAAAAAGGACAGAAACTCCCGCCGGTGCAGTTGGGCCGAGTAAGGGTTGGCGACAATCAAGTCGGAGTGGGCCTCAATCGTCGCGAGTTCCTGCTGTTGCCGCCGCGTCAAGCTGATGCATTCCGCCGGGGAGACATTGTGCTCCTGGCGCAGACACGAGCCATCCATATAGGGCGGCCGGGAATCGCTGCCCATGAAGATGCAAACCACCCGTTTGCCGCGGCGCCGCAACCAAGCCAGGTCCCCGAACGATTTGGAAAAGGTACTCTTGTAACCGAAAATGAAAACGTCGTGGTGCCGCGCCGCCCAGCGCAACAGGCGCCACCGCAACAGCTTTTCCCGCGTGCTGGCCGCCAACCGGCGAAGCCCTAGGAAACCCGGCTGCTGCCGCGCCCGCCGGGCGGCGCGAATCGCCTGCACATAGGGAACCTGCTCGTCGCACCCGTATCCAAAGGGATGCTCGGTCAGGCAGGCATAGGAACACCGGACCCCGTACGAGCGGAGTCCCTGCCACAGGCCGTTATAGTAGCC
The DNA here is from genome assembly GCA_945861535.1 of Akkermansia muciniphila. Lineage (GTDB taxonomy): Bacteria > Verrucomicrobiota > Verrucomicrobiia > Limisphaerales > BJHT01 > BJHT01. The sequence goes on from CAMAUZ010000012.1 coordinate 45,735, forward strand.
GGCGGTTTCCGAGAGTCCGATAAAGATGCGCGGATGTGTCGGCGCACCCGCGAGGGGCGGTGGGGGCTGGGGGTCACAGTCAGGCATTGGCGGCGGGGTAGGTTGGGTTTTCATCGCACTCGAAGCTTGCTCCAAGAAAACCGCAGTTGAGACGAGGCACCGAAGACACGAAACACGAAAATTGGCTGAGCGTGAGTTTTCCGGCCCCGAAAAGACTTCCCCCCGCGTGGTGAAGCAGGAGCTTGCGGTAACGCGTTGGATTCTCGTGTTTTTCGGGGTCGCAAGTGCTTTTTCTGGGTCGATGTTTCGGAAGGCAGCCGTGCGCCATCAGCGCGCCGTGACTTCCCCAAGTTGCGGGCCGGCTGCGGCAGCATACCCGCCTGCGCCATGTTCCTCGCAAACCCGGTGCCCGAAGAGCCTGCGCGGGACCGGCTGCCGGAGTTTGTTCAGCCGCGCTGCCAAAAGCTGTTGGGCTCGATGAAGCCCGCCGGTTGGTAACCGTGGTGGCGGAGCCACTCGTGCTTTTGCGCGTTCGGCGCGCCATCGCCGTCTTCGGTCACGATGCAGCGCGGTCGGTGCCGGGTCGTGTCCAGGCTCTGCAGCACCTGAAAATCCCAGCCCTCGGTGTCGATCGAGAGAATCCCCAGGTCGGCAAAACCTTCGGCGTCGAGGATTTCGCTCAGCGGCCGGACCTGCACCCGCACGCTTGTCGCCGCCGCCCGGCCCGTGTTGAAGTGCGGATGCGCGCCCGGCGTGAGCGTGGATTGCGAGGAGTCGGCAGGATCTATATGCAGCTCCATCTCGCCCGCCGCCGGACCACACGCGACGTTGAGGCATTTTACATTCGTCCGGCCCGCGTGCCGGGCGGTGAGCTGGGTGAAGGCACCGGGATGCGGCTCGATGAGCAATGAGCGCCAGCCCCGCGCGACAAAGGGAAACGAGTTTGAGCCGTAGAACCCATCGTTCGCGCCGACATCGACAAACGTGCGCGGGGCATCGGGTCCGGCGAGCCGCTCCATCAGGCGGAACTCGCCGTGGAAGGTCGTGTCTTTGAACAACAGGTATTTGAAAAGCTGACGGGCATTCATGAATTGGGCGGTCGCGCTGAGTTCAGGAGGCGACGGTAGAGTTCCAGCGATTTTTCTGCGAGCACAGAGAGTGAGGCGCGGGCGGCGACATGGTCGTGGAGAATGCGGCGGTGCGAAGCATCCAAACGCGGCGCGTGAAATTCAGCGAGCATGGCGGCGGCGAGTTCGGGGACGGATTCGGGCGCGACGAGACGCCCTTGTCCGCCGATGGCGAACGCTTCGGGAATTCCATCCAGCGCGGACGCAATCACGGGCCGGCCGCACGCGTGCGCCTCGCACACCACGAGGCCAAACGCTTCCGTGCCGACCTGCGGATGCACGAGGCAATCAATCGCGTTCATTGCGGCGGGCATGTCGCCGCACCACGGCGCGAGCGTCGTACACCCGCGCAGCCCGAGGCGTTCAATGTCCTCCAGGAGCGTGTCACGCAGGCTGCCGCCACCGACCATGAGAAAACGCGCCAGCGGCAGTTTGTCCCGCAGCGTGGCGGCGGCTTGCAGGAATTCGCGCTGCCCCTTGCCGCGCGGGAGTTCGTAGCCGCCCATGACCGCAAATGCAAAATGCTCGGGCGACAGACCCCATGACTGCCGCAGCGCGAGCACGGTGGAATCGTCGGCGGGACGCGGTTGAAACCGCGCGGTGTCGAGGCCGCCATGAATCACGACAATTTTGGCATGGTCGCCGAGCAGGGGCGGGCGCCGGCGGCGCTCGGGTTCGGGTGAACGCGGTTCGTTGACGCCTTCGCGCAGCACCCGCGCGGTGAATTCGGAGACGGCCACCAGCGCGTCACACTGCCCGAGGAGGAAGCGTCGGCTCGGCCACGAGCTTGGGCTTTTCGCCATGTGTCGGGTGAGCACGATGCGCGGGCGCCGCCCGGAAAGCAGCGCCGCCAGAATGGTCGGCCAGAGGTCGCGCCCGTGGTGGCCGTGGATGATTTGGATGGCGTGCCGCCGGATGAGCCGCGCGCAGCGAACAATGAAGCCGAGCTTGAGCGGTCCCGCCGCGCCCGTGTCGGACAGGGGCATCCCGTCCGCGCGCGCGCGCCGGCCCAGTGCGCGCTCCGCCGGCCCGGCGAGCCAGACCGACTGGCCCAGCGCCAGCAAGCCCTGCACGAGCTTGACGCACTGGTCGTCGGTGCCGCCGCCCGTCAGCATGGAGTTGACGTGCAGCACACGGACCGGTGGACCATCGGCGGAGTAAACAGGCGGCGGCATTTGGGTCAGCGACGGGCCGCGGTGTTGGCGGCGAGGCGGGGCAGAAATTCAGTGAAACCGGCGGGGAGCGAAAAATCGGAAAGCATGGCTGGCGCGGACCGTGGATTTCAGTGTTTGCGCAGCCAGGCTTTGAACCGGCGCACCGGGGTTCCCGGCCAGAGTTTGCGCCACAGTTTGAAGCGCTCGGCAACGGTGGTGAACGGAAACGTGGTGCCGTCCGGCACGTACCAGTTGTTGAGCTGGGTGCGTTTGACGAGCTGGTAGCCGCGCCGGCGCAGATGGAAATGCGTGTCCCAGTTGAGCAGGTGATCCTCGACGAACAGCAGCGCGGGGCGGTGGCGGGCGAGGTCGAAGCCTTTCAAAACCTCGAGTTGGAGACCTTCGACGTCGATGCTGACGAAATCGAGGTGCGGACACCCGGCCTCGGCGAGCAGTTCGTCGAGCGTCATCAAGCGCACCGTTTCCTTCTGCAAGTAACGGGTGCCGGCATCGACGACGTTGGGTTGGAGCGAGGAGTGTTCGGAGTTCTCGCCGACATAGAGGTCGGCCGTGGGCGGATGGCCGGGCGCGCCACAGGCGACCTGGAAAACTCGCGAGCGCGGGCGGGCGGCTTCGAGGGCTTTGGTGAAACGCGCGAGCGGCTCGACGAGAATGCCGCGCCAGCCCTGCGATTCGAGGAACCAGCTTTGCGAACTGTTCTTGGGATCGTTCGCGCCGACCTCGACGAAGAAGCCATCGGTCCGGCGGCCGAAGTATTCCCAGACCAGTTCCCCTTCGTTGCGGCCGGGTTTCATCGCGGGGGCAGATGGGAATCGAGGCCGCGGGCGCAGCGGAGCTTGCACGTGCGGATGGTTTCCTCGAGGCGGGCAAGGCTCTGGGCGACATGCGCCTTGGGGGCCTCGGGGTGATTCAGGTGATAGACCACGGCATGAGCGTACACAAATTTGCGGGGCCGGCCAAGCTGGTAGAGCCGGGTGCCCATGTCCGAGTCCTCGCCAATGCCCCAGCCGGCATATTCCTCGTCGAAGCCATTGATGGCGACGAGGTCGTCCCGCCACGCGGCGAGGTTGCAGCCAATGATGCCGCGCTGTTTCGTGTCTCGGCGCACGATGGGAAACGGCAGCCGCAGGGCTTTGGCGATGCCGGTGATGCGGCCGATGAGCAGCCACGCGAACACCGGCGTGGTCGCGAGGTCAAAGGCGGGCACATGTTTTTCGACCACGAAACAGCGGCGGCCCTGCACCCAGAAACCGCGTTGCGCGAGCGTGGCGTGATCCTCGACGTAGCGGCGGTGCGGCACGCAGTCGCCGTCAATGAAGACAAGGTAATCGCCCGCCGCCGCGGCGACGGACTGGTTCAGGATCACCGTTTTCCGGAAGCCGTCATCGGGATGCCAGACGTGCCGCACGGGGAAGGGCGCCTGCCGCGCGAACTCGGCGACGAGCGCCCGCGTCGGTTCGCCGGAGCCGTCGTCGGAGACCAGCACTTCGGCGGGCGCCTGGCTCTGGCGGGCGACGCCGGCGAACACTTTGGCGAGCGCGTCGGGGCGGTTGTAGGTGCTGATGATCAGCGAGACGCGGGGGGCGGACATGGCGGGGCGGAGCCGTGCAGGTGCTCGTAGAGGCGCGTGTGGCGAAAGAGCGTGGCGTACGCGGTCGAAACCGCGATGAAAAAGCCGGGGTAACCGTCGAGAAATCCGCGCCGGAAAAAATAGGCGCGAACGAACCGCCAGGCGGCCCGGACGATCACGGGGGCTGCGGACCAACGCTTGCCGGCATCGAGCTGGCGCTGAAGGTAGAGGTCCGCGTAGTAGGGGAATTTTTTCAACAGGTCCGCGATGCTCGGGCTGCTGTAGTGATGCAGGTCGCTGCGGAGGCGCTTTTCCGCGCCGCGCAATTCCACGGCGCAATGTTCGGTGCTGCCGCCCCATTTTCCCGCGTCCCGGCGATACAGGCGCAGTACGCGGTCGGGGTACCAGTCGCCGTGGGTGATCCAGCGGCCAAGGAACCAGACCTTGCGCGGACAGGACGCGCCCGCGAAGCGCTCGTGTTCGCCGGTGAAAAACTGCTCCAACTCGCGGCGGAGCGCGGGCGAAACCTCCTCGTCGGCATCGAGTTGGAGAATCCACGGCTGGGTCGCGTAGGTCTGCACCAGGTTTTTCTGCCCGCGAAAGCCCTGCCAGGCGTGGCGGTGGACGCGACCGTCGTGTTTCCGGATGAGTTCCTCGGTACCATCACGCACCTCCTCGTTGATCACGGCGACGATCTCAGCGGTCCAGCCGGCCACGCTCTCGAGGGCGCGGCCGATGCGCCGCACTTCGGCGCCGGAGATGAAGCAGACGGAGATCGGGAGGGGATTCATGCGCCGACGCCGCAGCGCCCACGCGGGTCGCTGAAAGTCAGCCTCCCACCGCCGTCCGGCAGAATTCCGAGGGTCGAACTGGTGCGGCTCATGTCGCGCAGTCAACCGGCAAAGCCGACCTGTGGACAGCAAAAATTTCCCGCCGCGGCGCACCGCCCGCGGCCGCTTTTTTCATCGCCAGGCCGGGGATAGTGGACTACCAGCTTCGCGACGATGCCTGCCCAGCTCGCCAGCCTGTACCACACCACCCGCTCCGCCCGCAAAATCGTGGTGGTGGACCTGGGTTTCCTCGGCGACTCGGTGCATCTGATACCCGCGCTCGTGGAGCTCAAGCGCCATTATCCCCAGGCGGAACTGCATACCCTGTCCGCGCCGGTGGGCCGCGATGTGTTGCAGCTCGCGCCGTGCGTGGACCGCGCGTGGGAGTTTCCGCTCGGGGCGCCGAGTCCGCCGTGGTGGCGGCATTGGTCCATCCTCCGCGAATTGCGGCGCGCGCGCTTCGATCTCGCGTTCAATTTCAGCGGGGCGGACCGGACGATTTTTCTCACGGCACTTACCGGTGCCCGCTGGCGCATTGCGCATGCCGGGGGCCGGGATCATTTCTGGAAAAGGTGGCTGATCCGCAACTGGGTGCCGCGGCAAAACCGGGACGTGCCGGTGTTCGAGCAGCGCCGGGGGGTGTTGGCGGCGTGTGGATTGGAATTGGAACCGGCGCGGTTTGAACTCGCGGTTCCGGCGGCGGCGCGGGCGTGGGCGGAGCAAAACGTCCCGTCCGGGGCGGTGCATCTGTCGGTCAACGCCGCCAGCACGCCGCTCAATGAGTGGCCGCTGCGACACTCGGTGGCTGTGGTAAAACAACTGCTGGCCGCGCAGCCGGAGCGCCCCGTAATCGCCTCCGCCAGCGCCAAGCCGCGCGAGCAAACCCGCATGGCCGCGCTCCGTGCCGAGGTCGGTGATCCGCGGCTGCGAGTGTTGCCGGCTGGTTTGACCATCGCGCAACTGGCCGCCGCCTTGCAGCGTTGCCGCGTACACGTCGGGCCGGACTCCGGCGTCATCCACCTGGCGATGGCGCTGGGCGTGCCGACGGTGTCGTTATTCCGCGAGTCCGTCGGCCGCGCCCAGTGGCAGCCGCGAGGCCCCGGGCATCGCAACGAGACCCGCGCCTGTGCCTGCATCGGCATGAAAAATCCGCCGTGTGCGGCGGCCGGCGAGGCGCGTTGTCTGGCGGAGATTTCGCCGGCGCTGGTCGGCCGGCTGGTCGAGGAGTTGCTTGTGCGGGGTTAGCCTGAATATCTCATGCTCATTTTGTAGCGCAGGCTTCCAAGCCTGCTGTATCGCGGGTTTCTAAACCCGCGGCGCGCCCGGCGAGGCCGACACCCTGCCGACTTGGAAGTCGGCGACACAGCAGGTTTGGAAACCTGCGCTACAAGGATGGGCGGCCTGCGGCTGCGATGGGACTATGAAATATCCGGGTTAGCGGTCGTGCCCCGGCCCGCGTTGGGGCGCAGCTCAGTTTCGTGCCCGCGGCTTGGCGTCCGCGCCAGCCGGGTGGGGCAGGCATCCTTGCCTGCCAGTGGGCGGGGCATCCCTGCCCCGTGTTCCCGGTTCCGCGCGGGTGCTCGGCCAATGGAACCGGGCGGCAGGGCTGCCGCCCGAGCTGGCAGGCAAGGATGCCCGCCCCACCCGGCACGCGCGCGTACCGCCGCAAGTTTCCTCGAGCACGGCACCCGTGCCTGCCGAAGGTTGCAGGAAACCGCGATGCGCCCCCTCCCGCGTTGCCGCCGGGGAAATTGGACTCGCAAGCCCCGGACGGGAGCCGCAGTTTCCCGCGATGCTTGTGTTCCTTTCCCGCCTGCTCCAATTGATCCAGCCGTATCGGTTCCGGCTGCTCGCCGGGGTGTCGCTCGGTGTGCTGGCGGGGATGGTGGAACCACTGCTCATGGTCAGCGCCAAGGTGGTGGTGGATGCGCTCTTTCCGACGGTGGGCAGCGCCACGGCGCTGCATCTGCCCGCCTGGGCGCCGGACCTGCTGCGTGACTGGGCGACCCAGCTTAACGGGCATCTGGCCAACGCCCGGAGCGGCGAGTCAACGAAGTGGGTGGTGGCGTTGATCCCCGCGGTGATGTTCGTGCGCGGCCTGCTGGGCTACTTCAATAATTACTTTCTCCAGTGGGTCTCCATCCGCGCGGTCACCGACCTGCGCGTGAAACTGTTCACGCATTTGTTCACGCTGCCGCTGAGCTTTTTTCACAAAACTAGCACGGGCGAACTCATGTCCCGGGTGGTGCATGACGTCGTGGCGCTGCAGGGGACGCTCAGTTCCACCACGGTCACCATCATCAAGGATCCGGTGACCCTGATCAGTTTGCTGGCGTTTCTGCTGTGGCAGAACCCGCAGGTGACGCTGGTGTTGCTGCTGACGGTGCCGATTTGCGTGATTCCCATCGCCACGTTCAGCCGCCGGGTGCGCCGCAGCTCGGCCGCGATCAACGACGAGTTTGTCGAGATTGCCAAGGTGATGCAGGAATCCTTCAGCGGCGCCCGCATCGTGAAGGCCTACAATCTCGAGCCGCATGTTGCGGGCCAGTTCGCGTCGTCGTCCCGCCGGTTTGTCAGTCACTACATGCGGCTGATCCGCTCGACGGAAACTCCGGGGCCGCTGATCGAGTTCATGGGGTCCGTGGGGGTCGCGGGGTTTCTGCTCTATGCCGCGGGGCGGACCGGCGCGGTGGGGTCGCCGGGCGAGATGCTGATGATCGTGGGCAGCATTTTCTCGATGTATCGCCCGATCAAGTCGCTCACGCGCCTGCACAGCAATCTCGAGCAGGCCCGCGCGGCCAGCGAACGGGTGTTCCAGTTGCTCGAGATTCGCTCCGACCTGGTCGAACCGGCGCAGCCCCGGCCGCTGGTGGCCGCCGGAGCAGCCGTCGAGTTTGACCGGATTTCTTTCGCGTATGGGGATCGGCCGACGGTGTCCGACGTGAATCTCACGGTGCCGGCGGGCCGGTTGGTGGCGCTGGTCGGAGCGAGCGGATCGGGCAAGACGACGCTGACGAATCTGTTGCTGCGTTTCTACGACCCGCAGCAGGGCGCGGTGCGCATCGGTGGCACGGACATCCGCGACGTTCACTCGCGGGACTTGCGCAACCAGATCGCGGTGGTCACCCAGGAGACGATTTTGTTCAACGACACGATGCGGAACAACATCGCGCTCGGGCGACCGGGGGCGACGGAGGCGGAGATCGTGGCGGCGGCCCGGCACGCGCACGCGCACGAGTTCATCGTCGAAAAGCCGCAGGGCTACGACACGATGATTGGCGAAAAGGGCGTGGCGCTGTCGGGCGGGCAACGGCAACGGCTGGCAATCGCGCGGGCGATCTTGAAAGACGCGCCGATCCTCGTGCTCGACGAGGCGACCAGCGCGCTGGACACCGAGTCCGAACGGGCGGTGCAGGCGGCGCTGGAGGATTTGATGGTGGGGCGGACGACGATCTGCATCGCGCACCGGTTGTCCACGATTCAAAAGGCGGACCTGATCGTGGTTATGGAGCAGGGGCGGATCGTCGAGACAGGGACGCACGCGGAGTTGCTCGCGCACGGCCGGGTGTACCGCAAGCTGCACGATCTCCAGTTCAACGTGTGACGAGGGAGGGAGGGGAGTTTGGGGCAAAGGAATGGAGGCACAGGAATGGGGACGGGGAAACTTGTTGTCTTCATTCCTTTGCCGCCATTCCTTTGCCAAATCAGTTTCGGCGAGTGGGTTCAAAACTTTGCCGGTCAGCGCCTGGCTGCGCCGCGAGATTGGATTCGGAGTTCAGGGCGAAAATAAAAACGCCGCCGCCAGGGGAATGGCGGCGGCGTGGTGAGCGGGGACACTCGCCTACTTCTTTTTCTTCTTCGAGAGACCGTCGGGTCGCTTGAGCGTGTCCTGCATCGCGGAGCGTTCGCCCTCGTCGATCTTGCCGTCGCTGTTCTTGTCGAACTTCGCCATCAGGGCGGCGTTCTTCTCGATCAGCGCGATTTCGTTGGGTTCCAGGATGCCGTTCTTGTTCAGATCGAGCTTGGCGACCGGGCTGAAGCTCTGGACTTCTTCGGCGGGTTTTTTCTTGGCGGCCTTGTCAGCGGCGAAGACGTCGCCGCCGGTCAGCAGCGTCGCGAGGGCTAGTCCGAGGGAGAGGGAAAATGCGGATTTCATGGGAGTCGAAGTGTGCGGGGTGAAACCGGGAGGTGGAAAAAGCGAACACCCCGCCGCCGCACAAATCGTGTCGGCGACAGGGTGTTCATGAGGGCGGCGAAGCAGCTTACTTCTTCTCTTTCTTCTTCGCGGCGGCGGCGAAACCGGGGAGCTTGGCTTCCTGGGCCTTCTTCTGGTCGTCGGCGCTGATGGCCTTCTTCTCTTCGGGGCTCAGCTTGCCGTCCTTGTTGCTGTCGTACTTCTCGGTCAGTTCCTTCATCAGGGTCTTCTGCTCGGCGGTGAGTTCGGCGGCCTTCTTCTTGTCGGCGGCGTTGACGGTGAGGGCCGCGGCGCACAGGAGGCCGAGGATGGTGGCGGTGAGTTTCATAATGGTAACGATGAGTTGTTTTTGTTTAAGCCGGGTTATCCCGGTAATCGTGGCAGACGCAGGCGCGGCAACGGAGGTTACAAAGACTTTTCGCCGGCGAAAACGGGGGCACCGGGACTGGCTGGCGTCCGCATCGCCGCGCGCTCCCGCGCTCCCGCGCTCCGCCGCCAGCTCCCCCCGGCCGCCGGAGTGACTGGCCGCGTGTCTGCCGGCTCCCAATATCCACGAACGCTTCATTTCCCACTCATCACGGATCACTGGTCACAGATTACCAATTACTTTCCTCCCCGCCCGCCGGTCAGTGAGCTATAACCAAAATCATGTACGAATTACCACCGGGTTTGGAGACAGTTGGGCGCACGGATGTCCGTTGGCACGGGCGCACGGTGGCCTACTTCGGGGGGTGCGATTATTTCCGGCTGGCGGGTGATCCGGAGGTGGTGGAGGCGGCGTGCGGGGCGGCGCGGCGGTTTGGACTGGGCGTGGCGGCGTCGCGGCGGACGACGGGGAATCACGCGCTGTATGAGGAACTGGAGGCGGCGCTGGCGACGTTTTTTGGCGCGGAAGGGGCGTTGCTCGTGGGTTGTGGTTACGCGACGGGGATGGCGGTGGCGCAGGCGTGTCGCGAGGGGTTTGACGAGGTGCTGGTGGATGAGCGGTCGCATGGGTGCATCGCGGATGCCGCGCCGCTGTTTGGCGGGCGGGTGCGGGAGTTTGGTCATCGGAATGCCGAGAGTCTGGCGGGCATGGTCGCGCTGGAGGGGCGGGAGGAACGGGTGTTGGTGGTGACGGATGGGATGTTTGCGCATGACGGTTCGGTGGCGCCGCTCGGGGAGTATCGGCGGGTGTTGCCGAAGGGGGCGTGGCTGTTGGTGGATGATGCGCATGGCGCGGGGGTGCTGGGGGCGCGGGGGCGCGGCACGCCGGAACTGACGGGGGTGGGGCGGCGGCATCTGATTCAGTTGGTGACGTTGAGCAAAGCGTTCGGGGCGAGCGGGGGCGCGGTGCTGGGGCCGCGGGCGTTGTTGCGGGAGATTGTGAAACAGAGCGCGGTGTTTGTGGGGAGCACGCCGCCGCCGTTGCCGATGGCCGCGGCGGCGCTGGCGTCGTTGCGGCGGTTGGGGAGCGAGCCGGAGTTGCGGGCGCGGCTGGTGGCGAACAGCGCGTTGCTGAAGCGCGGCTTGCGGGACGCGGGCTGGCCGGTGGAGGCGACGCCGGGACCGGTGGCGGCGGTGTTGCCGCAGTCGGCGCGCGCGGCGGCGACGTTGCAGCGGCAGTTGCTGGCGCACGACGTTTTCCCGCCGTTCATCCGGTATCCGGGCGGGCCGGACCGCGGGTATTTCCGCTGCGCGGTGTCGAGCGAACACACGCGCGAACAGATCGAGCGGCTGGTGGAAGGGATGCGGTTGGGAAAAGAGCACCCGGGTTGATCCGAATCCCGAAGTTGGGGAGCGCACCCGACCCGGGTGTGGCGGGCTGCGCCCGCGGGTGTGGCCTCCGCGCCAGGCAGGTGGGGCAGGCATCCTTGCCTGCCAGTTCACGGGGCATCCCTGCCCCGTGTTCCCGCTGCCGCCGTGGCCTGTCCGCCATGGAAACGGGCGGCAGGGATGCCGCCCGAACTGGCAGGCAAGGATGCCTGCCCCACAGCCCCGGTGGGCGCGCCTCCGCGTGTTTCCTCCACAACCGCGCGCTTGCCTGCTGATGCCTGCAAGAAACTGAGCTGTGCCCGCAGTCTCATCGACGCCCGGAAAATGCTGTTGTCCGGCCGGGGTGTCCCGCTACGCTCCACGCGCTTTGAGCCGGGTTTTCATCAGTTACCGTCGGGAGGATGATGCGCACTGTGCGCGCGTGCGTGACTTGGCCACGCGTCTGGAGCGGACCGGCGTGCAGGTGGTGCTGGACGAGTTCGCGCAGTCCCGCGAGTTCCACGGTGGCGGTCCGAACGAAGGCTGGCCGCGCTTGAGCAAGCAACAGGCGGGCGATTCCACGCACAAGATTCTCATCATCGCCAGCGCCAGTTGGTTTCGCTGTTACGAGGGCAAGGAGCTTCCGGGAACCGGCCTCGGCGCGGCGGCGGAGGCGGGCGTGATCGAGCAGCGACTTTACAACGCCGCCGGCATCAGCGCCGACATTCGCATCGTCACCCTGGCGGCGCTCGATCCCTCCGCCGTGCCGCTCGACCTCCAGCGCTACCAGCGCTTTGCCGATCCCGAGAGATTCTCCGATCTCGTCCACTGGCTCACCGGCACGGCCCCCGTCATGGCGGCCCCCGCCGTGATCGCCGAGTGGCCCGACACGCCGCCGCCGCTGCACTGGCCGGTGGCGGATCACACCGCGGTGCGCACGGCGTTTGCGTGCCTGCTGACCCGTCCCGCACCGTGTCGCTTCCTGCTGCTGCGCGGTTCGAGCGAGGCGGGCAAGAGCCATCTCACGCGGCAGATGTTCGGCAATGCCCTGCGCCTGCCGGGGCTGGCGTGTGGCCGCTACGACTTCAAGGGAACCACCGGCGGCGACCGGGAATTGTCCGCCTTCGTGCAGAATCTCGAGGTGCCGCTCCCGGCGGGCGGTCGCGCCCTCGCCGACGGTTTCAGCCACATCCTGGCGGCGCTCAAGCAGCGGGCGCAGCCGGCCCTGCTGATTTTCGACACGTACGAACTGGCCGGCGGCGAGGCTCGCGACTGGGTCGAGAAACAACTGCTCCCCTCCCTCCTCCGCGCTCCGTGGCTGCGCGTGGTGATTGCCGGCCAGCAGGTGCCGGATTGTGCCGCCGCCGCCTGGGCCTTCCCGGCACCCACCCCGCTGCAACTGGTCGCGCCGCCGCCGGAGGATTGGCTGGCGTTTGGTGAAGCTCACAAACCGGGCCTGACCTTGGATTTCGTCCGGCAGGCGCACGCGTTCTGCGGTGGCAGGGCCAGCCTGCTGGCGCAACTCCTCGGCCCCGCCACGTAGCAACGACATGGATTTCGCCGCACAACTCCGGGTGTTGCAGGCCGCGCACGGCGATCCGGCGAAGCTGGCGCTCGCCACGGTGGACCTGGCCTATCCGTCGCTGCCGGACACCGAGCGCGCGCTGCTGAAGGAAACCCTTGCCGCGGCGGCCATCCCCCACTGGTGCGATGAAGCCCTGCTGGCGGCGCTCCTCGGGATTTCCGCGGAAGCCAGCACCGCGCGGCTGGTTCGCCTGCGCGGCTTGAATGTGGTCGAGCCATTCCCGGCGCACGGACTCAATGCGGTGAACGTCCACGAGGCGGCGCGACTGGCGCTGCGGAAGGCGATGGCGGCGGATGCGGGCGAACGTTTCCGCGCATTGAGCGGCCGGGCCGCGGCGACGTTTGCCGACGATCTCAGCCCCACGGGGCGCATCGAGTGGCTTTACCATCTGCTGTGCGCCGATCCCGACCGTGGGGCGGCGGAGTGCGAGGCGTTGGATCGGGAGTGGTCGGGCGAGGCGCATCCGGAAGATCGCGACGCGCTCGCTCTGGTGCTGGCAGAATTGGAGGCGAGCGGTCTGGTGGCAGGCCGGGCGCGCGTGGAGGTGCTGTTGTGCGTCGCCGAGAGTCGGTTGGCGCGGGGTAAGACGGCGGGAGTTCTTGTCCATGCCTCCGAGGCGCTGGAGCTCGCGAAACAGAGCGAGCACGGCTCGGGTGAAGCGCGTTCCAACTGCCTCTTGGGCGACGTGTTGCAGGCGCAAGGGAAGCTGGCGGAGGCGCAGGCGGCGTTTGCGGAGGATTTGCGGATCAGCCGCGTGTTGGCGGAACTGGATCCGGGCAACGCGGGGTGGCAGCGGGACCTGGCGGTGGCGCATAGCCGGGTGGGCGACGTATTGCTGGCGCAAGGCAAGCTGGCGGAGGCGCAGGCGGCGTTTGGCGAGTATCTGCGAATCTACCGCGCGCTGGCGGAACTGGACCCGGGCAACGCGGGGTGGCAGCGGGGCTTGGCGGTGGCGCACAGCAACGTGGGCGACGTGTTGCAAGAGCAAGGGAAGCTGGCGGAGGCGCAGGCGGCGTTTGCAGAGTGTTTGCGCATCAGCCGCGCGCTGGCGGAACTGGACCCGGGCAACGCGGGGTGGCAGCGGGGGTTGGCGGTGGCGGCGTGGTGGAGTGCAACGATGGAGAAAAGGGGTGGGCGCCCGGCGGCGACAGTGGCGCACTACGAAGAGGCACACCGAGTTTTCTCCTCTTTGGTGAAGATGGCGCCCGGCTTTGTCCAGTGGGCGAACGAGCAAAAGATTGTGGAGCAGGAATTGGCCGACGCACGGCAGTTGGCTGCGGCGCAGGTGGCTTCGGACTCGGCGGGGACGGCTGGGGCGTAGAGGACGGGACTGCGGAAATTCGCGCGCTGAATCCCGGTGAAATTGCCGAGGCCGCTGGAACGCCCGCGTTGCCAGCCACGTTTTCCGCCCGTGGCAATTCGGTGCCGGACATTGCTCGGAGCGGCGATGGGCGAGGCGGGTTTTTCAGAGCGCAGGCTTCGTGGGGTGCATTCGCCCGCCGCGCCTCTGCTGCGTCGTGCCGGAGGCACGCAAGATATTAGCCGGTGGTGGAGCACAGCGGAACCACCGGACCACCCACCACCACCAAACGCTGCGCCCCGGCGGGGCGCGAGAGGCGTGGAACCTCCCCGGCTCCACTCGCTCTCCCCGACGCTTCCTCCGTCGCTCTGCCTCCCGGCGGGCGCGCGCGCACTGGGTTGCCAATGATGACCCATCGCCATGGCGACGCGCATCGGCGGGTTTCGCGGCTCTCGCGCCCCGCCGGGGCGCAGCGCTCTGGGGGAAGGTTTTTCCGGTGGTTCCGCGGCGCTCCACCACCGGCTAATTTCTTGCGTGCCTCCGGCACGAAGCGGCGGCGAGCTAGGGAGCGCGGCTGTGTGCGGAGCACCAGCCGCAGCACGTTGGCATACCGGACGGCACCCAGACCATTCCAGCGCGTCCGCAAATTGTGGCCGCTGCGGCTGGTCTGCGACACAGCCGCGCTCCGGGGCAGTGCGCGAATGCAGCCGCCGCCGCTTGCGAAGGCGCGTCAGCCGGAGATGCTTGCTTTGCGTTTGGCTCCCCATACCGTCGCGCGCGTCCTGCGATGCAGCCGCCAAAAGGTCCGCGCCCATTGCACCGATCACAGAGATTCATCCTATGTCCGCCACGACTCACAGCTTCCCTGAAACGGCCGATGTTTCCGGCCACACCCCGCATCTCCGTCCCATCGCCGATGTCGCGGCGAAGGTGGGCATCCCGCTCGAAGCGCTGGAGTTTCACGGGCGCCACGCGGCCAAGCTGCCGCTCTCGCTCATTGATCCGATCAAGGCGGCGGCGGGCAATCTCGTGCTCGTCTCCGCGATGACGCCGACGCCGAAGGGCGAGGGCAAGACGACCATCAGCATCGGCCTCGTGGACGCGCTGAACCGGATCGGCCGGCGCACGGTCGCGGTGTTGCGGCAGCCGTCGCTGGGACCGGTCTTCGGCGTGAAGGGCGGCGCGAGCGGGGCCGGGCGCGCGCAGATTGTGCCGTGGGAATTGATCAATCTCCACCTGACCGGCGACTTCAACGCCATCGAGAAGGCGCACAATCTCCTCGCGGCGATGATCGACAACAGCCTGCAAAACCGCCGCAACACGCACGGTCTCGACCCGCGCACCGTCGTGTGGAAACGCGTGTTGGACATGAACGATCGCGCGCTGCGCCGCGTGATCGTGGGCCTGGGCGGCCGCAAGTTTGGCGTGCCGCGCGAGACGGGCTTCGACATCACGGCGGCGTCCGAGGTGATGGCCGCGCTGTGCCTGGCGGACAATCTGCCGCATCTGCGCGAGAAGCTCGGCGGCATCTTCATCGGCTACACGCACGACCGGCAGCCCGTGTTCGCGCGCGATCTCAAGGCGCACGGCGCGATGGCCGCGCTGCTCCACGCAGCGATCCAGCCGAACCTCGTGCAGACCCTCGAGGGCAGCGCGGCGATCTTGCACGGCGGCCCATTCGCCAACATCGCGCAGGGCACCAACTCGATTCTCGCCACGCGCATGGGCCTGAGCCTCGCGGAGTTCGCGGTGACGGAGGCGGGCTTCGGCTTCGATCTCGGCGGCGAAAAATTCCTCGATCTCAAGTGCGGCTACGGCCGGCTTTCGCCCCGCGTCATCGTGCTGGTCGCGACGGTGAAGGCGCTGAAATATCACGGCGGCGTGACGCTCGCGCACCTCGGCGAAACCAATGCGGGCGCGATCGAAAAGGGCTTCGCGAATCTCGCGAAGCATGTCGAGAACGCGCGCCTGTTCGGCCGCGAACCGGTCGTGGCGGTGAACCAGTTCCCCACCGATTCGCCGGAGGAATTGCGGCAGGTCGTGTCGCTGTGCGCCGGGATCGGCGTCTCGGCGGCGGTCGCGAATGTCTGGAAATCCGGCGGCGCGGGCGCGGAGGAACTCGCGACGCTGGTCGCGCGCGCGGCGCTGGCGGGAACCGCGCCGCACCGCCCGCTCTACGACTGGAACTGGTCCATCGAGCGCAAGGTCGAGACCGTCGCCAAGAGCATCTACGGCGCGGACGGCGTCGAGTGGCTCCCCGCGGCGCGCGAGAGCCTCAAGCGCATGGTCGAGCTGGGCTGCGACAAACTCCCCATCTGCATGGCCAAAACGCAGAACTCGCTCTCGGACAACCCGGCGTTGCTCGGGCGTCCCGAGGGCTTCCACATCCGCGTGCGCGAACTCGAACTGGCCGCCGGCGCGGGCTTCGTCGTCCCCATTACCGGCGACATCGTCCGCATGCCCGGCCTGCCCGAAGTGCCCGCGGCGGAACACATCGACGTGGATGACCAGGGGCGGGTGATTGGGTGGGCGAGATGAGGCGCAACCATGCGGTCGAGCTGATTCATTGGCACCACAGAGACACGATGAGCACAGAGAAAAAGCAGGGATTTTCTGGTCGATCAGCGTTCACTAGTTGGTGACTTCCAGAAGCCGACGCCGTCCCTCGTTTTTCTCTGTGTTCATCGTGTCTCTGTGGTTTCAATTCCGATTTCAACCGAATGGAAACGGATAAGGCGTAACCATGCCGTCGGAGCGCGGGTGTCCCGCCACCCGGCGCGCACCGGTCCCCGGTCGCAGCAGCGCAGCACCCCCCGCAGTGCTCGAGAACTTGCCGCTCCGCCCGCGCCGGGCCGGCCGCTTTTGGGTTTACGTTCCGCAGGATGACCGCCACGGTGCGATGAGTAAATGATCCATCCATCGCGCACCCAGTACGCTGCTCGTCGGCCCGCCAATCATGCTCCCGGCATCAGCGCCGCCGCCCCTCATTTCCCTCCGGCCCCCAACCCTCAACCCTTCTCGCCCGCCATGATTCGCACTCTCTCCCTCCCTCTCTCCGTCACTCTGTCCCTCCTTCTCCTCGTCGCCCTCGCTCCCGCCCGCGCCGCCGTGCTCGATCCCGCGATCACGACCGCGGCCCTTGATCTTCCCGCGTGTCGCGTGCTTCACGCCGACGGTGCTGAACCCGCCGATCCCGCCGCCATTCGCGAACTGCTCGGTCTCGACGGCAGCAACGCCCCCGCCCCCGCGCGTCGCGGCGCAGCGTCGCGCAAGCCCACGTCCAGCCTCCAATATCTACTCGTCTTCAAGCAGCCCGTGGCCCTCGGCACCGTGCTTGGCAGCGTCGGCGAATTGCGCGTCCTCAAACCCGCCGCGCCGCTCCCGCCCGAGCCCGCGCGCGCGGACGACTGGCTCGCCATTGAAGTCCAGCCCAGCCAGTCCGCGCCGCGCTTCGCCCCCTTGCCGCCGGGCACCCAGACCCGTGCGCTGCTCGTCTCCGCGCCCGTGCCGCGCGATTCGCGGCAGTCGCCGTTCCTCCGCCTCCTCGCGCCGCGCCTGGCGAATCACACACCCGCCGCCGTCGCCAACGCCGACACCGAACACACCGCGACCTCCCAATTTTCACCGCCCTACACGCACGACGCCGGCCACGTCACGCGCGGCCACGGCGAGTGGGTCAACGCCGGCAAGGACAACCAGGGCTTCATCACGCGTCCGCCTGTCACCGAGCTGCAGCCCGCGTGGTTCGTGCTCTCGTGGCCCGACGCGCGCCGCGTGAACGGCGTGTTGTTGCAGGAAAATTTCAGCGCGTTTGAACTCCAGATTTTCCACGGCCCGCCCGGCATCAACGCCGCCGCCGCCACCGAGCAGGAATGGAAAACCCTGCGCCAGTTCAAGCAGACGCAGGACGGCCCGCGCCGCTGGCTCACCTTCGATCCCGTCTCGACCCGCGCCCTGCGCCTCCTCATCACCAAGACCGGCGAAGGCCCCATCGCGCGCCTCGCGGGCTTCCACGTCATCACCGATCTCGGCGACCAGCCCGCGCCCGCCGTCGCAAAACCCACGCCCACCGAGCCGCCGCTCCAGCTCACCTACGAACTCGCGCAGGCCGGCAAGGTCACGCTCGTCGTCGATCGCCCCGACGGCACGCGCGTCCGCAATCTCATCGCCAACACGCCGCAGCCCGCCGGCAAAAACACCGTCGCGTGGGATTTGAAAGATGAGGCCGGCAACTACGTGTCGCCCGGTAATTACAAATGGAAGGCCATCACCCATCCGCCGCTCGAACTGCGCTACGAAATGACCGCCTACCCGAACATCAGCAGCTATTTCCCCGAGCGCGCCGCGTGGCTCACCGGCGCGAGCGGCTCGGGCGGCTGGCTCGCGGATCACACGCCGCCGCACTCGGCCTGCGCCGCGGGCGACCGCGTGTTCCTCGGCGCGCCCGTCGCCGAGAGCGGCGTGTCGTTGATCGAGTGCGACCTCGAGGGCCGCAAGCACTGGGGCCATCATTCCTTCGAGGGCTTCACCGGTTCCTGGATGCTCGCGACGGACGGCAAAACCGTTTTCAACATGGCCAGCGCCGACAATTTCGCCAAAGCCGGCATGGACAAAAAGACCGAGGCCATCTGGGCCGTGGACATCGAGACGAAGAAGGTCCGCACCGTCGCAATGCTCCAGCCCACTGCCGAACGCAAACGCGGCCTGCAAGGTTTCGCCGCGCACGACAACCAAATCTTCCTTGCCATCCACGCCACCGACAACTGGCTCAACAACGCCGCCGGTGCCGTGGACATTGATCTCCTCAACTGCCTCCCCGCCTACGGCATCCCGCGCAAGCCCCGCGCCGCCAACGAGCAAGTCCCCGACCCGCGCACCGATTTTCTCCGCCTCCTCCGCCTCAAGGACACGCCGCCCGGCCAGGGCGGGAACCACGGCCTGACCTGGCTCGAGTCCACGAAAAATCCCGACCGCCGCCAGCACATCGTCATCGCCTTCACCAAGCCCGTGTCCATTGGCTCGCTCGTGTTTCCGCCGCCGCCCGACGAGGAGAAAGTTCAGTTCCAGCTCAGCGTCCTCAAACCCACCGCGCCCTATCCGCCGCGCGTCAACGAGCGCGCCGACTGGCAGCCCGTCCCGCTCACCGACAAGAGCGCGTGGGCCGTCGTCGCGCTGCCCGCGGGCACGAGCACGCGCGCGTTGCGCATGACCTTCACCAAGGGCGGCACCGACGCGACCGACGATCTGCTCGCCGACGTGGAGGATAAAAAAGGCGCGCCCTCGCTCGACCTCGCCGACGTGAATGCGAAGAAGCCCAAGCGCAATCTCGCCGACGCCGACGGCGATCTCTGGATGCGCCGCATCGAGGGGATGAAAATGTTGAACCGCCGGTTCGAGAATCTTTTCCCCGCCGCCAGCGTGCGCGTGAACAGCGGCAAGGTCGCCCCCGACGGCTCGTGGGACGCGCAACGCACCGAGCCGCTCAGCCCCGCCGAGCCCGCCATTTACGCGCTCGAATGGAAACAGCCGCAGACCGTGCGCGGCCTCGCGCTCAAGGAAATCGACGGCGCGGTCACCGAGGTGGACGTCTTCACCGGCCCCATCGGCGCGCCCGTGGACATTGCCGCCACCGCCGGCTGGGAGCAGGTCGCCACCTATCACCAGGCGCTCCGCCATTACTACCAGCCCGACCCGCTGCACAATTCCAACGCCCGCTATCTCGACGGCTACGTGGACTTCGGCCGCGAGGTCAGCACCCGCGCCGTGCGCCTGCGCGTCGTGAAACAATGGGACACCAAGGCCCATTACCCGAGCGGCGTGCGGCAGGATCAGGGCGGCCAGACGCTCGACCTCAAGCGCTGCCGCGTCTATGGCGTCGCGCCGCTGAAATATCTCGGCGGCGAACCGCCCGTGGACACGCTCGTCACCGAGCGCCTCGAAATTCTCGACGCCGCCACCGGCAAGATCGTCCGCGACCTCCCGCTGCCCAAGGCCGGCAATCCCACCGGCGGCGGCGCGCTCGGCAACGCGCTCGCCGCCAACACGCGCGGCGATCTCTTCGCCCTCTCCGCCGGCAAGCTCGTGAAAGTGGACCTCGCGAACGGCCAGCATCAGGTGCTCGCCACCGACCTCGGCAAACCCACCGCGCTCGCCTGCGACGCCGCGGGCAACTGCTTCGTCTTCGATGCCGCCAAGGACCGGAAGAACATCCGCGTCTATGATCGCTCCGGAAAATTCCTCCGCGAAATCGGCGAACCCGGCGGCTACCAGCGCGGCCCGTGGAATCCGAATCGCATGGAAAACATCACCGCCCTCGCCGTGGACGCCCGCGGGCAAGTCTGGGCCGTCGATTGGAATTACTGGCCCAAGCGCGTGAGCCTCTGGAGCGCCGACGGAAAATTTCAGAAGGAATTTCTCGGCCCCACGGAATACGGCGGCGCGGGCCAGCTTGATCCCGGCGACAAACGCCGGCTCTTTTACGGCCCGCTCGAATTCGAGCTCGACTGGGCCACCGGCAAATCGCGCCTGAAAAACCTGCTCTCGCTCGACGGCCATGGCGCGAGCGATTCGCCCATCTACGTCGGCAAGCAGCTCTACCTCGTGAACACGCGCCCCGGCGGCCACGGCCCGTCGCAGAACTGCGGCGTCGTTTACCGCCACGACGGCGACCGCGCCAAACTCGTCGCCGCCGTCGGTATCGCCGGCCAGTTCAAGCCGCTGCTCGACCCGCGCCTCGTGAAAGCCTTCGGCGGCAAAGTGCTCATGGATTACCTCTGCGCCTGGAGCGATTTGAACGGCGACGAACAAGTGCAGCCCGAGGAAGTCCAGCTCTGGCCCAAACCCAAGCAGGCCCGCGTCGTCTTCGATTCCCAGCTCGGCGTGCAGATGGGCACGATTGGTTTTCGCGTGAAGGAAATGCGCGCCGACGGCGTGCCCGTTTATCAGCGCGCCGACCTCCCCGGCCTTTGGGACGGCGTCGCGTTGCGCCTCGACAACGGCAACTTTTATCACTTCGAGGACGAATCCGCGCAGCGCAACGCCTGCGCCGTGCAGCGCCCCGACGGCACCGTGCTCTGGACCTACCAGACCGAAGGCGCGGGCGTCCACGCGCTCACCCGCGCCAAGCCCTGGCACCCGGCGCAGATCGTCTGCCAGTTCGGATTCGCCGGCCACGCCACCGCGCACGCCGGCGACCTCGGCGAATTCCTCGTCTTCAACTCCAACGTTGGCATCTGGGACATCATCACCGCAGACGGCCTCTTCGCCGGGCAAATCTTCCGCGACATCCGCGACCCCAAGGCGCTGCCGTGGAGCGGCACCAACAACGCCCGCGGGATGCGCATGGACGACATCACACCCGGCCAGGAACATTTTCAGGGCTACTTCACCCGCACCGCCGACAACAAATATTACGCCGTCGCCGGCCACAACCACGCCAGCGTCGTCGAAGTCGCCGGCCTCGACCGCTTCAAACGTTTCCGCGGCGAACTCACCATCGGCGCGCCCGACCTCGCCGCCACGCAGACGTGGGAACGCAATCGCGAAGCCCGCGTCATCTACGCCCGCTCGCCCGTCCTCGACGCCTACCGCATGTCGCCGCCGAAGCTCGACGGCAAACTCAGCGACTGGGGCGCTGCCACTGCCGAGCTGGACCGCGACGCGAAATTCCGCATCGGCTACGACGACCAAAACCTCTACCTCGCCTACGAAGTCAACCGCCGCGGCCCTCTGAAAAACCAAGGCCAGCAATGGGATCGCCTCTTCAAAACCGGCGCGAGCGTGGACCTCCAGATCGCCGCCGACCCCGCCGCGCCCGCCGACCGCAAAGCCCCCGCGCCCGGCGACCAGCGCCTCCTCCTCACCTTCACCGGCAAACAACCCGCCGCCATCCTCTACCAGGCCGTCGTCCCCGGCACGCCGCCCGACAAAGCCTGGCAAGTCGTCAGCCCCGTCCACTCCGTCACCTTCGACCGCGTGACCAAACTCGAATCCGCGCAACTCGCCGTCAGCGACAACGACAACGGCTACACCCTCGAAGCCGCCATCCCCCTCGCCGCCCTCGGCCTGAAAATCACCCCCGGCCTCCGCCTCAAACTCGACTGGGGCATCCTCATCAGTGGCCCCGACGGCACCGAAGTCCTGCGTCGCGAATATTGGTCCAACAAGGCCACCCACATCACCGCCGACGCCCCCAGCGAAGCCGAGCTCCACCCCGAACTCTGGGGCCACATCCGCTTCCACGCCGAACCCGCCGCCACCCACCTCGACCCCACCGCCAAAAAAGGCAAAGACAAAGGCGTGGATGAGGTGCTGAACGATTTGAAATAATGTTTGACCGAACTCCGACGGTTTGAGATTCGCCGTCGATACGCCTGACCTAAGGAGTGGTCATTGAGCCGAACTTCCGCGGCAACTGAACTCAACGCGTCTGGTCCACGCTGATTCGTAATGGCCAACGCACCAAGGAGCAGCCATTCTTCCGGGATGAAAAACACTGTAGATGTCCACCTCTGCGTTGCGAAAATGGGCGTGGGAGGTGAGATCACCTTCAACCGCATCATGGAATCGGAGTTAATCAAAGCGGGAGAAAGAGGTGCGCTGATCGACCGGAACGCGTGAGTCGGCCAACGACAGGAACCACTTATATGAATCCGAAACTTGAAGAAGTGTTTGGCGTCCGGGCGGAGCCTGTGTTGAGCTACATTGAACGTCCTACAGTGGACGACCGATTTGTTGCCGGGCTAAGAAGCGACAAGCAGGTTGTTGTCTATGGGGCATCAAAGCAGGGAAAGACTTCTCTCGTAGCTAAGCACCTGCCATACGACAAGAATGTGGTGGTCCGGGTTGCACCCAAAACCGAGGTTATCGACATCTACGCAAGCGTTCTCAGACAGCTTGGCGTGAAGATCATCTCCGAAACCGGCGAATCAACGCAGCATGAATCAAGTCTTTCGATCGGAGCGAAGGTAAAGGCCCTGATCCCTTTGTTCGGTGGCGGGGAAGCTAGCACAAACGGACAGGTTAAGGCGGGCGTGGGAGATACTACCAAATACGAAGAAGTCCGTTTCAACCTGAACTTGCCACAAGATGTTTCCGAACTTCTCCAAAAGACAGCCGCTGGAAAAGCAATCATCCTTGAGAATTTCCACTACCTTGATGACGAACGGCAGAAACAGTTTGCTTTTGACTTGAGGACTTTCCAAGAGCTTGGGGTGCGATTCGTCATCCTCGGCGTATGGCGCGAAAAGAACCGTCTCGCGCAGTTTAACGGAGATCTCCTCGACAGAATTGCTGAAGTGCCGGTTGAACCATGGGAAAAGCAAGATTTTCATAAAGTGGCAGGCGAAGGTGGGCGTCACCTGAAAGTTGAATTCGCCGATTACATCCTCAATTCTGCCATCGAGGCTTCGTTCAGCAGTATTGGGGTATTCCAAGAGCTATTGAAAGAAACGTGTCTGGCCGCCGGCATTACCGAGGCACGGCCAACTGTAGTACGAATTGAGAATCAACATCATCTTGATGCTGCAGTGAAGAAAAAGGCCGACGACTATGCTTCTCGACATCAGCGCGCCCTCGAAGCCATAGCAGCGGGAAATCTTAGTACGAGTGGCAAAGATGGGCTTCAACCGCTATTCCTACCTCACTATCTTGTTAAGGTGCTTTTGTCCGGGGGTTGCGATGCTGTCGCTAACGGTATGAGGCGGGCGACCATCCAAGAACGCATTCAGGCGTTACACCATCGTTCATCTGACGTTCGAGCCTCGGACATGAGCAATCTCCTTTACAACTTAGCAACGCTGCAGAGCAACAAGGGGATTTCTCCGCCTATTTTCGATTACGACAAGACGACCAAGCAACTTCAAGTAGTCGACTCGACGTTTTACTTTTTCCTCAAGAACGCTGACTTGTCTCAAATCTCGGCGGAAATTCCCAACCCAATTGAGGGCTAACGTTGTGATGAGAACCTTCCATTGTCAAAGGCTGTACTGCTTGCCCAAGGCGCAGAGCAATTCCGACTTATGGTTCCGGTGCGGGCAATTCAGATCAGAGTTTATCGAGCGCGGTTGAGCTAGGATCTTAGATTGAAGATAAGGACGATATGTCGAAACCACTCACCGTCGAAGACCTTCAAAAGGAGGCTTCCAGCTTTGCAAAGGCGCAATCGAATCACGCGGAACCACGCCTGTTTGGAGTCACGGACGGCAAAGCCGTCGGCACTTACCTAGAACACAAGTTCCAAACGCATCTTCAAAGTTGCTACACCTACGGCCGGGGCAACTCCGCCAAAGGAATTGATTTCCCCGAGTTGGGTGTGGACATGAAGGTCACCAGCATCCGGCAGCCGCAGTCGTCGTGCCCCTTCAAGAGCGCCCGCCAGAAGATTTACGGACTCGGCTATTCGCTGCTTGTGTTTGTTTACGACAAGCGGGACGACGAGAAAGCGCGCACCGGTCGGCTGGAAATCCTACACACCATCTTCGTCGAGAAGGAGCGAACGGCGGACTATCAAACGACCTCGGGTCTGCTCCGATTGATCGAGAACAAGGCCAACCGAGACGACATTCTGGCCTTTTTCCAGGAACGGATGCTGCCGGTGGACGAGGTGGAAGCCGAAACTCTCGCCGATGAAGTTCTCCGCAGCCCGCCGGAAGTTGGCTACCTGACCGTCTCCAACGCGCTCCAGTGGCGACTGCAGTATGGTCGTGTCATCGAACAGGCGGGGAAAGTTGGCGGCATCATCCGACTCGTATGAGGACGCGCGCCAAAATTGAGTTCGGGGATTTCCAGACGCCTTTGGAGTTGGCACGCGAGGTTTGCGCTTTGCTGGTTCGCCAGACGGGCGAGGTGGATTCAGTGGTTGAGCCCACCTGCGGGGTGGGTGCATTTATCGTCGCTGCTGCCGAGGCGTTTCCGAAAGCCCGGCTGCAAGGCTGGGACATTAATTGTGACTATGTTGAACAGACGGTGAATGCCCTGGCCGAAGCGGGAGCAGGCTCGCGGGCGACCATCGGCCAGCAAGACTTCTTTTCCCATAATTGGGAGAAGGAACTGTCTGGAATTCCGGGACGCCTGCTCATCCTCGGCAATCTGCCGTGGGTGACCAACGCCACCGTCTCGGGGATGAACGGCGGAAACCTCCCGGCGAAGGAGAATTTCCAAGGGTTCAGAGGCATTGAGGCCCTGACTGGAAAATCCAACTTCGACATTTCCGAATGGATGCTCATCCAGCTTGTGAAAGCTCTCCGTGGCCGGACCGCCACCATCGCCATGCTTTGCAAAACGGGCACGGCGCGGAAGCTGTTGCGTTTTGGCTGGCAGAACGATGGTCGCATTGCCGCAGCGTCGCTGCATCGCATCGATGCGAAAAGGCATTTCGGTGCAGCGGTTGACGCCTGTTTGTTGGTGGCCTCAACCGGAGAGTCCGGTCCCGTCGAAGCGAAGGTTTTCCAGGACCTTACCGCCAGACGAGCATCCACGACACTTGGTCTGGCCGGGCAGGACCTGGTTTACGACATCCGCACGTATCGCCGGCTCAAGCATCTCGAAGGACTCTGCCCCTATCAGTGGCGTTCCGGCGTGAAACACGACTGCGCCGCGATCATGGAGCTACGCCGAATCGACGGCAAAGGACTCCAGAACAAGCTGGGCGAACTCGTCAGCATCGAGCCGGACTACTTGTTTCCGCTCTTGAAATGCTCCGACCTCGCCAACGGACGCCTTGAACCGGAGCGATTCATGGTGGTACCGCAGCGCCGAGTCGGAGACGACACGGCCGTTATCGCAAGAAAAGCTCCCCGCACCTGGCGCTATCTGGATTCTCACCGTTCCCTCTTTGAAGCGCGAAAGAGTTCCATTTACAACAGTCGAATGCCCTTCGCTCTCTTTGGCATTGGTGACTACACGTTTGCTCCGTGGAAAGTAGCCGTGTCCGGCCTGCACCGTACCGCGCGCTTCTGCCTGATTGGGCCGGTCAACGGACAGCCCGTCTTGTTCGATGACACCTGCTACTTGCTTTCGTTTGAAGACGAGGCGGAGGCCCGGATAGTGACTGCGATTCTCAATTCGCCGCCATGTCAGGAATTCGTATCGTCGCTCGTCTTTACCGACTCAAAACGCCCGATCACCGTCGAACTACTCCAGCGGCTAAACCTTCATGCCATTGCTGTAGCAGCCGGAATGGCCGCTGAGTGGTCCGATGCTAGGGGTCAACGGGTTCGCTACCACGAATCGGATGCAGCGCTCCAGGCCGAGTTCGTGATGGAACGACCATTGAAACCAGTTTGAACTCCGCCTTGGGAAAGACCGGCAAGTTGCTGCGCCGGACGAAGGGCGAAGCGGTGTTGGCGTTCCCGTTGCGCCCGGCGTTGGAGCGGTTGAGTTCCGCGCCGATACTCAAAGCCATCATCACCGCCCTGGCTAAATTGAACTGCGACCGTTGGGCCATGAGTCGGTTCTCGGGACAGGTGGGGCTCGCTTCCCAGGCGCAGGCCGAGCAGAGTGCGGAGGCGAAGCGATGAGCACGAACCTGGAACAAACGTTGAGTTACCAAATTACGGATGTGGAGAACTTGCTCGGTATCCTGCGGGATCTGGCGGCAGAAAGGAGGGCGCAGCATGTCAAGTGAAGTCCGTCATGGTGATTGTCTGGAGGTCGTGCGCGGTCTGGCCGCCGAGACGGTGGACTTGGTCTATGTTGACCCGCCTTTCTTCACGCAGAAGACACATTCGCTCGGCACCCGTGATCGGGCCACGACGTTTCAATTCAGCGACGAGTGGAAGTCCCGTGCCGAATACCTCGAGTTCCTACGTGTACGCTTGAAAGAATTCCAGCGTGTCCTGAAGAGCACCGGCTCACTCTTCTTCCAGTGTGACACGAATGCTTCACACCACATCCGCTGCCTGCTGGATGAGGTGTTTGGCGAAGCGATGTTCCGATCGGAGATCATCTGGCACTACCGTCGCTGGTCGAATTCTCAGCGCAATCCATTGCCGTCACACCAGACCATCTTCTTTTACAGCAAAACCGACTCCTACCAATACCATCAGCTCTTCGATGACTACTCTCCCGCAACGAACGTGGACCAGATTCTCCAACGTCGGCAGCGCGACCACCACGGCAAATCCGTTTATGCCCGCGACGGGAGCGGCGATGTCGTCCACGATGGCTACAAAAGGGGCGTCCCGATTGCCGACGTTTGGGATATTCCGCTCCTAAATCCGAAGGCGAAGGAGCGCGTTGGCTACCCGACACAAAAGCCAATTCTGTTGCTGGAGCGCATCATCGGGTTGGTTACATCACCCGGCGACCTGATCCTTGATCCCTTCTCTGGTAGCGGCACGACCCTAGTTGCTGCTGAGTTGTTAGGTCGTGACTCGCTGGGCATCGACATTTCCGTCGAAGCGGTAGAGTTGGCACGCCAACGATTGGCGCAACCGGTAAGAACGTCTTCGGAACTAATGCGAAAAGGCCGGGATTCCTACCTTCAGTCCGACGATGAATCGCTGGCCATTCTCTGCGGCCTGCCGGTGGTTCCCGTTCAACGCAATCGCGGCATCGACGCCATTCTCAACACCCAGCCGGGCGAGAACCCGATTCTCATTCGAGTACAGCGTCGCGGAGAAAGTCTTTCCGACGCGGCGGAGTTGCTCCACCACGCCGGTCGCAGCAAGCAACCGGCGACACTGGTATTGATCGTAACCGATTCCCAACAACCGGCTGGCTTGTTCAATCTGCTCCCTCCAGATGTGTTGGTGGTTAATTCGACCTCGACCGAGTTGCTGGAGCGGCTGGCCGATCGGGGAATCGGAATAGTCCGCCGCTGATTCACACCGACAGGGTTTCAAACGCCAGTCGCATGATCGTGGTCGTGGGCGGCGTGCTGCGGTTGGTGCTCGGCACACAGCCGCGCTTCAGACGTTCCGGAGCCGCCCGCGTGTTCGCTGTGTTCTTTTTTTCCGGCCTCTGCTTTAGTCGCCGTCGCCATGTCTGGGAAACCCATGCTGTTGATTGTGGATGACGAGAAGCCGACGCGCGACGGGCTGCGCGCGGCGCTCGAGGAGCATTATGATGTCTATGTGGCGGAGGACGCGGTGACGGCGATGGGGCTGCTGGAGCGCGAGAATTTCGCGGTGTTGCTGACGGACCTGCGGCTGCCCAAGGAGGACGGCATGAAGCTGATCGCCCGCGCCAAATCGCTGACGCAGCCGCCGGTGTGCATTTTGATGACGGCGTATGGCTCGGAGGATGTGGCGGTGGAGGCGATGAAAAATGGGGCGGATGATTACATTTCGAAGGGCCGGTTGCAGATCGATGAGCTGGAGTTGCGGATCGCGCGGGCGGTGCGGCGGCAGGCGTTGGAAGAGGAGAATCAATCGCTGCATCAGCGACTGGACCGGAAGTTTCGGCTGGAAAGCGTGATCGGAGAATCGGCGGCGATGCGGGAGGTGCTCGAGATCGTGCAGCAGGTCGCGCCGACCCGGGCGACGGTTTTAATCACGGGCGAGAGCGGCACGGGGAAGGAATTGATCGCGAAGGGGATTCACCAGAGCAGTCCGCGGGCGCGGTTTCCGATGGTGACGGTGCATTGCGCGGCGCTGGCGCCCACGCTGCTCGAGAGCGAACTGTTCGGGCATGAGAAGGGGGCGTTCACGGGCGCGCACGAGCGGCGCATCGGGCGCTTCGAGCAGGCGCAGGGCGGAACGTTGTTCCTCGATGAGATCGGCGAGATCGACGCGACGATCCAGGTGAAGCTGCTGCGGTTTCTGGGCGAGCGGACGTTCGAGCGCGTCGGCTCGAACAAGACGCTGACGGCGGATGTGCGGCTCGTGGCGGCGACGAACAAGAATCTCGAGGCGTTGGTGAAGGAGGGGAAGTTTCGCGAGGATTTATTTTTTCGGCTGCGCGTGGTGGAGATTCATCTGCCGCCATTGCGGCAGCGGCCCGAGGATATTTCGCTGCTGACGCGGCGGTTTCTCGAGGAGTTCGCGGCGGAGAATCAGAAGCCGGTGTTCGGCCTCGCCCCCGAGGCGGTGGAGTTGTTGCAGCAATATCGGTGGCCGGGAAATGTCCGCGAGCTGCGCACGGCGATCGAGCACGCGGTGGTGTTGTGTCGCGGGAGCGTGATCGGGGCGCGAGATTTGCCGGCCAACGTCCGCAGCGGGCAAGCGCCGCAGTTGGAGCCGACGGCGACGGAGACCATCGCGCACGGCGGGCTGACGGTGAAGGAGGCCGAGCGGGAACTGGTGGTGCAGGCGTTGAAGGAGTGCAACGGGAACCGTTCGCTGGCAGCGAAGAAGCTGGGGATGAGCCGCCGCACGCTGCATCGCAAGTTGCACCTGTATCATCTGGAGGGCTTTTAAGTGTCACGGCTGCAGACGATGATTCACACGCTCGAGGAGGGCGCGGGCGTGGCTGTGATCAAGGGCCTGCTGCTCGTGCTCGTGGTCGCGGGGCTGGCGATCACGTACAACCTGCGCGAGTTCCGCAATTTCTCGAATCCCGAGGCGATGGATCAGGCGCAGCTCGCGCGCAACGTGGCGGAGGGCCGCGGATTTGTGACGGGGTTCGTCCGGCCGCTGAGCCTGCACCAGGTCGCGCGGCAAAAGGGGACGGGCGATTTCGGATTGGGTGCGCCGCATCCGGATGTGGCGAACGCGCCGTTGTACCCGCTGGCGCTGGCGGGGTTGATGAAGGCGGCGCCGTTCGAGTTCGGGATTCGGAATCCGGCGGAGTTTCGGAGTTATCAGCCCGAGCTGCTGATCGCGTGGTTTAATCAGGGGCTGCTGCTGCTGGCGTTGGGGCTGACGTATCGGCTGGGGAAACGCTTGTTTGACGGGCTGGTGGCGTGGACGGCGGTGGCGCTGCTGGTGGGCACGGAGTTGTTCTGGCGGTTCAGCATCTCGGGGTTGTCCACGATGCTGGTGCTCGTGCTGGTGTTGGCGCTGGCGAACACGCTGGCGTCGCTCGAGAGCGGCGCGCGCGCGCAGCCGGCGCAGCCCGGGCAGCCCCCGCAGCCGCCGCGGGGCGTGGCGGAGGTGTTATTCCTGGCGCTGCTCGCGGGCGCGCTGGTGGCGCTGGCGGGACTGACGCGGTATTCGCTGGCGCTGCTGATCGTGCCGGTCGTGGTGTTTCTGGCGTTGAGCCTGACGGGCGGACGGCGCGTCGCCGCGATCGTGGTGGCGCTCGTGGCGTTTGCGGGCGTGCTCACGCCGTGGTTGGTGCGCAATTATCAACTCAGCGGCGTGCCCTTTGGCGTGGCGGGCTTCGCCGCGTCCGAGGAGACGGAGCGTTTTCCCGGACAAAAACTCCCGCGCTCGCTGCACCCGCGCGATGCGGCGACGCCGGCGGATTTGGACAAAGTGGCCGTCGGCGAATACTTCGACAAACTCGGCGTGAACCTCGGGCGGGTGATTCAGGACGATCTGCCGAAGCTCGGCGGCAACTGGGTGACGGGGCTGTTCCTCGCCGCGCTGCTCGTGCGTTTCCGCAATCCGGGGTTGGTGCGGATGCGCGGCTTTCTGGTGGTGGCGCTGCTGGTGTTGGCGGCGGCGCAGGCGCTGGGGCGGACGCACCTCAGCACGACGTCGCCCGAGGTCAACGGGGAGAATCTGCTCGTCGCGCTGGCACCGCTGGTCTTTGTGTTTGGCGCGGGATTTTTTGCGATGTTGCTGGATCAACTGGACCTGCAGTTTCCACCCGCGCGCCGGCTGGTGGTCGGCGTCTTCGTCGCGATCTGTTCGCTGCCGTTGATCCTGACCTTTGTCGGGCCGCGGGAAACGCCGGTGGCCTATCCGCCGTATTATCCGCCGATCATCCAGGAGGCGGCGGGCTGGCTGAAGCCCGACGAGGTGATGATGAGCGACATGCCATGGGCGGTGGCGTGGTATGGACACCGTCCGTGCGTCTGGATTACGTGGGACATCAGCCGGGATTTCAACGCGCTGCACCAACAAAAGCCGGTGCAAGGTTTGTATCTCACGCCGCTGACGATGGACGGTCGTTTCCTGTCACAAATGCTCAAAGGCGAGGAGCGCGTTTGGGGGCGTTTTGCCGTGGAGAGTCTGGTGAAAGAGGAAACGCCGACGGGTTTTCCGCTAAAGCACGCGTTTTCGGGCTGGCTGCCGGATCAACTGTTCATGGCGGATCGTCCGCGCTGGCGGGAGTCTGGGAAATGAGGCGGATTGCCATCCGCTGCGGGACCGGCTTAGGCTGCTGGCGCTGAGACGGAACACGACAGGAAAATCCAAATAATTTTCGTTTGAAGATGCCTCAAAGAGTGGTTGCTTGCCGCATGTTGGAAAAGTCTCGAACACCAGTGTGCTCGGGCGCGGGCAGAAGCCGCGCCGGGCGCGGGACTTTCAACCTCCTTTCTCGGTTCGTGCTCGCCGTCCTGGTGCTGCTCCCCGTCGTGGCGTCGGCGAATGTCTCACTGCACGCGTTGTTCACCTCAAACATGGTTTTGCAACAGGGCGTGCCCGTCACTGTCTGGGGCTGGGCCGCCGAGGGCGAAACCGTGACGGTGCGGTTCAAGGGGCAGAGCGTGACGAACGTGGCGCGGGCGGGCAACTGGTCGGTGCGCCTGAC
This sequence comes from Akkermansia muciniphila, assembly GCA_945861535.1. Taxonomy (GTDB): domain Bacteria; phylum Verrucomicrobiota; class Verrucomicrobiia; order Limisphaerales; family BJHT01; genus BJHT01. The sequence goes on from CAMAUZ010000012.1 coordinate 76,834, forward strand.
GCCGCTGGCCGCGGATGTGAAGGGGGCGGAGCTGGCCGTGCAGGGCAATAACCGGATCGAACTGCGCAATGTCGTGGTCGGCGAGGTCTGGCTGTGCGGCGGGCAATCCAACATGGAGCGGCCCCTGCCGGAATCGGACACGGGCGCGGCCGCGATCGCGGCGGCGGACAACCCGAATCTCCGGCTGTTCACCGTCGCGCGCCATCAGGCCGCCCGTCCGGCCACGAATGTGGTCGGCCAATGGCAGGTGTCCGCGCCCGCGACGGCCACGTCGTTTTCCGCCGTCGGCTATTTCTTCGGACGCGATCTGCAAAAGGCCCTGAACGTGCCTGTGGGCTTGATCTGTTCGGCCTTCTCCGGCTCGCCCGCCGAAGCGTGGATGAGCCGCACCTACCTCGAGTCCAACGCCGACTACTACCGCGACATCATCATTCCCTATCAGCAAAACTACGAACGCTACCTCCAGGCCAAGGCGGCGTATGACCTCGAGGCCGCCCGGCGCGCGGCCGCCGGTCTGCCGCCCGCCAGCGCGCCGCCGCCGCAGCCGCCGTTTCAACCGGGCGAACTTTACAACGGCATGATTGCGCCGCTGCTGCCGCTGGCGATTCGCGGTGTGGCCTGGTATCAGGGCGAGGCCAACGTCAGCCGCGCGTGGCAGTATCGCACCCTCTTTCCCGATCTCATCACCACCTGGCGGACCGCATGGCGGCAGGCCACGGGCAATCCCGAGCTGGCGACGATGCCGTTTCTCGCCGTGCAGTTGGCCCCGTTTCTCGCGGTGCAGGAATTGCCCGCCGAAAGCGCGCTGGCGGAATTGCGCGAAGCCCAGGTGCTCGCCACGCGGCTGCCCAAAGTCGGCCTCGCCATCATCACCGATTGCGGCGATCCGGCGCGCATCCATCCGCGCAAAAAAGAACCGGTCGGGATACGCCTGGCGCTGGCGGCGCGGTCCATCGCGTACAACCAGCCGGTGGTCGCCGCGGGTCCGCGATTCCGCAGCCTGATGCTGCTGGGGTCCCAGGCGGTGCTGGAATTTGATGGGGTGGGCGGCGGCTTGCAGTGGCGCGGCGCGGCGACGGCGGGCTTTGCCATTTGCGGCGAGGACCGCCGCTTCGTGTGGGCGACGAGGGTGGAATTGCAAACGAACAACACCGTCGTGGTGAGTCATCCCGCCGTGCCCAAGCCCCTGGCCGTACGCTACGGCTGGGCCGATTATCCGACCGGCACGCTGTGGAATGCCAACGGGCTGCCGGCCTCGCCCTTCCGCACGGATACGTTCCCGCTCAGCACCGAGCCGGCCAGCGACCTGGCCCCGATTGCCGGCTTGGGCACCGCGCTCACGTTTGATGGCGAAGGCCACGTCGAAATCGGGCAGCCGCCCTTTTTCAGCAGCAGCGCGGATTTCACCATCGAACTCTGGGCCAAGAACGCCGCGCTCAACGACGGTCTCTTCCACGGCCTCGTCGGCCGCGAAGCTCCGACGGGCAGTCTCGGCGTGGACGGTCGCTCACCTTCGCTCTGGCAGGCACCCGCCGATGGAGCTTTGCACTACGACTCCGTCGGGCGCACGGGCGGACACGCCAGCGGCTACCTCCCGGGTTTCTTCCAGGGCGTGAATTCGTGGGTGCATATCGCGTGGGTCAAGGAGGGCGCAGTCTATCGCTTCTATCGCAACGGCAGCCTCGTGGGGACCCGGCCCGCCCCGGCGCAGTGCTACTTCGATCCCAGCGGCTTCAACATCGGCCGCGCCGCCAAGAGTTTTTGGAAAGGCTCCGTCGATCTCGTCCGCGTGTGGAGCGCCGCGCGCACGGCCGATCAGGTGCGGGATGACATGTATCGGCATCTCGCCGGCAATGAAGCGGGCCTGATGGGCTCGTGGGCGTTCGACGAGGGCAGCGGCTTCATCGTGGACGACGGGTCGCAGCGGAAGAACTGGGGCAGCCTCCGCGGCAACGCCACCTTCACCCTCGACACCCCGCCGGTCGTCTTCACCACCCGCATGGATACGGTGGTGAGCGGCAGCCTGCCGGCGGTTTTCAGCGACGGGAAATCCGTGTTCTTCATCCCGACCAAGCCGCCGTCGAACGGTCAGTTGCTGTTGGATTTCAACGGCAACTTCCGCTACCGGCCCGCCATTGGACTGGCCGGGCGCGAGACCTTCGAATACCTCGTTCTCGATTCCGGCGCGCGTCGCTCGTCGTCGGCCGCCATCGCCACCATTCAGGTGCTCGATTCCAATTCGGCCCCGCTGGCCGGATTCGGCGCCGGCATGACCGTGGATGGCACCGGCTCGGTCGAACTCGCGCAGTCGCCCTTCGCCAGCGGCACGACCAGTTTCACGATCGAGGTTTGGGTGAAGAACCGGTTTTTCAACGACGGGCAGTTCTACGGCATCGCCGGTTACGAGACGCCGGGAACGAATGCAAGTTCGGCGATGCGCTCCCCGTCCCTCTGGCTTGCGCCGATCAACGGTGGGCTGCACTTCGACATCATCTCGGCACGCGGCGAGCGCTATGCCAACTTCGTCTGGGGTTTTTTTGAAACCAACTCCGCCTGGGTTCACGTCGCGTGGGTCAAGGCTGGCAACGTGTCCCGCTTCTACCGCAACGGAGTGCTCTTCGCCCAGCGCCCCGCCCCCACGCAATTTTACCTCGATCCCGCCGGCTACTCGCTCGGGCGCGTCGGCAAGAGCGCCTGGCGCGGGTCGCTCGAACAGGTGAAAATTTGGAACACCGCGCGCACGGACACCGAGGTGGCGCAGGATATGTTTCGCGGAATTCTGGGCACCGAACCCGGCCTCGGCGGCGCGTGGAGCTTCGATGAGGGCACCGGTCGGATTGTCGGGGACGCCAGCCGCAACCGGAATCAGGGCGTGCTGACGGGCTCGGTGGCCTTCACCGGCGAAGTGCCCGTGGTGACCTTCGCGACCACCGCCGGCCGGGCCGTCAGCGGCTTTCTTCCGGCGTCCGATCTCAACGGCAACAGCCTCCTCTATGGCGTCGTCGCGCCGCCCGTCAACGGCACGCTCCAGCTCAACGCCGACGGCAGTTTCCTCTACCAGCCGCGCGCGGGTTTTGTCGGTGGCGAGACCTTCACCTACCGCGTTTCCGATGGCTTGGATTTCTCCAACACTGCCGCCGCGGGCATTCTCGTCCGTCCCGCCCCCGCCGCGGCGGTCATGGCCAAACCGTAGTTGCGCTTCGCCCGTCCGGGGAGCGCCCGCGGCCCGCTCCAACCCTGCCGTCCCCGCTTTTGCCTCCTCGGCGCCGTCACCGGCCTGAATACCTCCACCCTCCTCTCGTCGGCACACGCGTTACCAAACTTGTTGGATTTGGAGTCGCCTCGGGCCGCCGCCGATTCACGGATTCCACAGTTGCACCTGCCCATCATGCCCATTCAGAAAACTCGCATTGCCGCCCTGCTCGCGCTGTATTTTCCGGCGGCGCTGACCATCACGGTCGCCGCCCCCGCGCCCACCGCCGCGCCTGCGTCCGCTGCCCCGCCCGCCTCCCCGTCCGTCATCACTTTCTTCGAGGAAAAAATCCGCCCCGTTCTCGCCGAGCACTGTTTCAAATGCCATTCGGCCAAGGCCACCAAGCTCAAGGGCGGCCTGCGCCTCGACACCCGCGCCGGCCTGCTCAAGGGCGGAGACACCGGCCCGGCCATCATCCCTGACCAAACCGGCGGCGGCCTGCTCCTCAAATCCATCCGCCACACGGACAAAGACCTGAAGATGCCGCCGGAGACCAAGCTGCCGGACGACGTCATCGCCAATTTCGAGAAGTGGGTGAAAGCGGGCGCGGCCTTCCCCGACGCGCCCGCGCTGGCCGAAAAATCCAAGGACGCCAAGCCGTGGTGGGACGGCGTGGCGGAAAAGGATTTGCTCCCCGCCGACCGCGCGATCCCGCAGGTCGTGGATCATTACGTCGCCGCGAAACTGGTGCGCCAAAAAGTCCAGCCCGCCCCCGCCGCTAGCGACGCCAACCTCATCCGCCGCCTCACGCTCGATCTCGCCGGGCGCATTCCCACCGCCGCGGAGGTGCGCGAGTTCACCGCGACCACCGGCGCGGACAAACGCGAGCGCCTCGTCGAGCGCCTCCTCAATTCACCCGGCTTCGCGCGGCATCAGGTGACGGAGTTCGACTGGCTGCTCACCGAGGGCCAGAGCAGCGGCCTGCGCGAATATCTGGCGCAGGCGTTCAAGGAAAACCGCCGCTGGGATCAGATCTTCAAGGACGTGCTCGCCGGCGATCCGCAGCAGCCCGCTGCGAAAGGCGCGGACGCCTTTCTGAAATCCCGCGCCAAGGACCTCGACCGGCTCGCCAACGACGTGAGCATCCGCTTCTTCGGCGTGAACATCAGTTGCGCGCAATGCCACGATCACCCGCTCGTGCCGACGTGGAAGCAGGACCATTACTACGGCATGAAGTCCTTCTTCAGCCGCACCTACGAGGCCGGCGAGTTCGTCGGCGAACGCGACTACGGCACGATCAGTTTCAAGACCGTCGTCGGCGAAACCAAGACGGCGCGCCCGATGTTCCTGAGCGGCGACGCGGTCGAGGAACCGGCCGACCGCGAGCCGACCGACGCGCAAAAGAAGGAAGAAAAACGCCTCAGCGAAGAGACGAAGAAAAGCAAAACCCCGCCGCCCGCGCCGAAGTTCAGCCGTCGCGCGCAACTCGTCGCCGCCGGCCTGCAGCCCGGCAACGAAGGCTTCTTCGCCCGCGCCATCGTGAACCAAATCTGGAACCGCCTCCTCGGCCACGGCCTCGTGATGCCCGTGGACCAGTTGCACGGACAGAACGTCCCGAGCCATCCCGAGCTGCTCCAGTGGCTCGCGCGCGATCTCGTCGCGCATCAATACGATCTGCGTCGGCTCATTCGCGGCCTCGCGTTGAGCGACGCCTACGCGCGCAGCAGCCAGTGGAGCGAAGGCGCGCGCCCCGAGCCGGGCCTGTTCGCCGTCGCGCAGCCCCGCGCGCTCACGCCGCAGCAACTCGGCGCCGCGCTGCACGTCGCCGTCACCAGCCCCGCGGCGTTCCAGCGCAATGGCAAGCCCGAGGACTTCGAGAAATTCATCGACCAGTTGGAACGCACCGGCGGCGGTTGGACCAGTTCCCTCGAACGCCCCGGCGAGGATTTCCAGGTGGGCGTGGATGAAGCGCTCCACTTCAGCAACAGCGACCGCGTGCAGCGCGAACTCCTCGCCGATTCCAGCGACCGCCTGCTCAAGCCGCTGCTCGAACTGAAAGACCACCGCGAGCTGATCACCACCGCCGTCTGGAACATCCTCTCCCGCCCGCCCGCCGACCACGAGACCAAGCTCCTCACCGACTATCTCGACCAACGCAGCGACCGCCCCACCGACGCCGTCCGCCAGCTCGTCTGGGCGCTGCTGACCAGCACGGAGTTTCGGTTTAATCACTGAGAAAATGTCGTCGCGAAACTCCAACGCAGGCTCCCGCTCCAACAGGGAATCCCAACGGGATTCCGGCCTCCAGCCCAGGGTTGCGAGGCACGAGCTACCCTGGGAAAGCCGGACGAATGGGCACAACCCAAACGGGGTTGCGGCGCGCGGCGAAGGCACCCTGACCCTGCGAACGGCGGTCCAGGCCCCGGAGCGCGGCTGTGTGCGCAGCACCAGCCGCAGCGCGTACTTCAGTTCGGTGGCGTCCGGGTTCGCCAACGGCTTCCGGCTGACGTGGCCGCTGCGGCTGGTCTGCGACACAGCCGCGCTCCGAGGCCGGTACGCCGACGCGCCCGCTCGCCGGAATCACCGTGCCGCAACCCCGTTGGGGTTGCAGACCCTCCCGTCAGCCACCCAGGGTAGCTCGTTCCTCGCAACCCTGGGCTGGAGGACACAATCCCGTTGGGATTGCCGACTGCCACGCGGCGCAGATCTGCCATCGTCCATCCTCCCGCATGGATGGTGCGGCACGGCGAAGACTTCCCTCGCCTCACCACCTGTTTCGTGTTACCCGATTGATCCAACGTTATGCCTGCCAGCACCCAAATTCACCTGCTCGACACCGTGGCGCTCATCCGCGACCTGCCCGAATTGGGCTTGGTTGCCGGTGAGGTCGGCGCGGTGGTTGAGGTGCTTTCCGACGACGCCTTCGAGGTCGAGTTTGTTGATGAATCCGGTTACACCTACGGACTCCACACACTCCGGGCGAATCAGCTTGTCGCGCTCCAAACTCAGGGCCGCCCGTTCCGAACCGCGCTCAAAGTCGCCTGAGCATTCGCAGCGGCAAACCAGCGCGATTGTCAGAGGTGTAGCTTCCTTTTCCGGCTTCCCAAAGCCGAGCCGAGACCGTCCATCCGAAGCTGATCGCCAAATCGTGGCGGCGTTGCTGAACAGCACGAAGTTTCAGTTCAGGCATTAGCTGGATACTTATCCTATGGCATTTTCCAATGACGTTAAGATCAAGGCCTTGGTCGCCTGTGCTCGTTGCTGCTGCATTTGCCACAAATTCTGCGGGATTAAGATAGAATGCCACCACATCATTCAAGAGGCCGACGGCGGATCGAACAGCTTTGAAAATTGCATTCCGCTTTGCTTCGACTGCCACGCCGACATGCTCTCATACGACGACAAGCACCCGAAAGGGACCAAGTATCGTCCCGACGAGCTTAAATTTCATCGTGATGGTTGGACTTCAAAAATCAACGCTGCCCGACCCGCTGATTACTGCGACGAGCATCGGAAACTCGACCAAGGCCTTTTTTTGCGCATCCTCCGCCGCCTTCCTTGGAATGGTTCCATCGGCTTTATTAGCACCAACAATTTTGCCGGCTTCTCGTTTGATTGCCGCGCCTTGCTTGATCTGCATGAGTTGGCCGCTTGCAATGATGATCCAAGCTGGGAGTTCATCGACCCCACCTTAGAGATTGCCCGCGCCAACCTCGCCCATCATGTGAGCCGTTTCCTTGGGTTGATCGGGATGAACACGTTTCCTACCGACAACCCAGACCGTAATTCAGTCCCTGAAGAATGGGAGAGAGAACGCCCTGAACACTTTTTCCAGGTCGTCGATGAAATACATGAAGCCGCCAGCCGCTGCGTCGATTCTTACAAGACACTTCTTAGAGAGGGCCGACGTCGTCTTGCCATCGAATCTCCAGCGGACGAGGAGCCAACAAGTAAACCCAAGACCTGACGGGTGCTCTCCAAGGAACTTGCGGAATAGGATATAAACACCAATCAGTTGGACATCATTTATGAACACCCACTTCTGCAATTCCTCCGAACACGACATCAGCCGCCGCGCCTTCCTTCGCACACTCGGCGCGGGCACTGGCTTGGCCGCCACCGGCATCGGCGCGGTCCATTCCTTCGCCGCGCCGGCGTTGAACGACACGCTCAAGGCCAGCGGCAAGAGCGTCATCCTGCTCTGGCTGGCGGGCGGCGCGAGCCAGCTCGAGACGTGGGACCCGAAGCCGGGCCGGCCCACGGGCGGACCGTTTGCGGACATTCCCACCTCGGTGCCCGGCGTTCACATCAGCGAGCTGATGCCGCAGATGGCGAAACGGATGAAGGACATCTGCGTCATCCGCGGACTCAACACCAAGAACGGCGACCACGGCGGCGGCGCGCAGCTCATGATGCGCGGGCGGCTGGACGAGCCGAGCCTGCGCTACCCGGACATGGGCGCGGTGCTGGCGCGCGAACTGAGCCGCGCCGACAGCAAGGTGCCGGATTACGTGTCGTTTTACACCGCTTCGGAAGGGCGCGACTTCTCGCGGCAGGGATCGAGTTTTCTCGGCGCGCGTTATGCCCCGATGAAGCTCTCGGACAGCATGACGCCGCCCAATCTCAAGCGGCTGGAATCCATCACCGAACTGGATCACCACGCGCGCGCGGAAATGCAGCAACTCCTCAGCCGCCAGTTCATCGCCGGGCACGGCACGGGCGCGGTGAAGAGCCACGCCAACGCCTACGCGCGCGCCCACGGCCTGATGAGCAGCGAGACGCTCTTCGACATCACGCGCGAGCCGGCGAAGGTGCGCGAGGCCTACGGGCCGACGCTCTTCGGCGAGCAGGCGCTGCTGGCGCGGCGCATGGTCGAGGCGGGCGTGCCGTTCGTGCGCGTGAGCCGCGCCTGGTGGGACAGCCACGGGCAGAACTTCGAGACGCATCAGGAAATGGTGCCCGAACTGGACCGCGTGATGGCGGCGCTGCTCGATGATCTGAAGCAGCGCGGCCTGCTCGAACGCACGCTCGTGCTGGCCGTGGGCGAGTTCGGTCGCACGCCAACCATCAACGCCAGCCTCGGTCGCGATCACTTCGCCAACGCGTGGAGCGCAGCGCTGTTCGGCTGCGGGATCAAAGGCGGCGCGGTCTTCGGCAAGACGGACAAAGACGGCGCGACGGTCATCGAGGACCAGGTGGGCGCAGGCGAACTTTTCGCCACCGTGCTCGCCGGCGTCGGCGTAAATCCCAAAAAGGAATATCACGTCGGCGCGCGCCCCATCCCGCTGGTGAACCCCGGCATCAAACCGATTGCGCAGGTGTTGGTGTGAGAAATCCCGCGATTGGCCCAGGTTTGCGATTCGCTCCCGTGAGCCGGGGCGGAGCGCCGAGCATTGCTCGGCTTGGTGTCGTTCGCCGGCTCGGGCCGAGCAATGCTCGGCGCTCCGGCACCCGTGTAGCCGCCGACGTGAGGAGGCGGATCGTCCGGCAGCAACGCAATCCGCTTCCTCACGTCGGCGGCTACGATTCGTTTGAGCATCTTGAGTCCGCCCCATTATTTCCCCCATGAGCACCATGACTGTTGAGCAAATCTCCGAGCAGGCGCTGGCCCTTCCCAGCGAAGCGCGCGCCCTCCTCGCCGATCGCCTCGTCGAGAGCCTCGACCCGGCTGAAGACGTGCGCATCCGCGAGCTTTGGCGCGACGAGTTTTTGCGCCGCCGCGACGAGGTTCGCAGCGGGCGCGTCAAAACCATCCCGGGCGATGAAGTGCTGGCGCGTGTCCGCCGCGCGGTGCTGGTGTGACCAATCCCTTCAACTCTTCAACCCTTCCACCCTTCACCCCCTCGCCCTCATGCCCACCCCCACCAAGTTCAAATCCACGAAGGACATTTCCCGCAAAGACATCCTCTTCTGCGTCGCGCGCGTGCCGGGGACGCGGCAGGTGTTTGTCGGCAGTTCGGATGGCAACGTGCATCATCTCGATCTCGCGGCGGACAAGCCGGAATCGGTCGCGATGGAAGGCCATCGCGGCTACGTGACCGGCGTGGCGCTCGCGGGGAAGCAGCTCGTGTCGGGCGCTTACGACGGCCAGCTCATCTGGTGGGATGCTGCCACGCGCGCGAAGGTGCGCGGCTTCAAAGCCCATGACCGCTGGATTCGCGGCGTGGTGGCGACGCGCGATGGCGGCCTCGTCGCCAGTGTCGCGGACGACATGGTGTGCCGCGTCTGGGAGGCCGCGAGCGGCAAGCTGAAGCACGAACTGCGCGGCCACACGCCCATGACGCCGCATCATTTCAGCTCAATGCTCTACGCCGCCACGTTCTCGGCGGACGGCACCCTGCTCGCGACGGGCGACAAGGTCGGGCACGTCGTCGTGTGGGACGTGGCGACGGGGAAGCCGTTGGGCACGCTCGAGGTGCCGGAGGTTTACACCTGGGACCCGAAGGCGCGCATCCACTCGATCGGCGGCATTCGTTCGCTGGCGTTCTCGCCGGACAGCACGCTGCTGGCGGTGGGCGGCATGGGCAAGGTCGGCAACATCGACCATCTCGAAGGCAAGTCGCGCGTCGAGGTCTTCAACTGGCGCAAGCAGGAGCGCGTCGCCGAATTTGTCGCTGACAAAGCCAAGGGCCTCGTCGCGCATCTCGCGTTTCATCCCGGCGGCGACTGGCTCATGGGCACCGGCGGCGATGGCAAGGGCCTGCTGCTCTTCCTCGAGGTGGCGACCAAGAAAATCCTTCGCGAAGACACGCTGCCGATGCACACGCACAAGTTCCTGTTGGAGGAAAACGGCGAGCGCTTCTACGCCGTCGGCCACAACAAACTGATGGTCTGGGAAGCGGTGGTGTGAGCGGAGGAGGAGTGGCGGCGTGCAGAAGTCGTGCGGCTCGATGGAGTGCGGCGGCAAGCGCAGCGCGACGCCGCTTTCGACCGTCGGCCAGCGCACCATTTTCCCACGTCCGAAAGCGCCGTCGTCGCTGCGCTCTGCCGGCGCACTCCATAACGGCCGCCCGCGCTCCCGGCGTTGCGCCGGATTTCCTGCACACACGGTGACGAAAACCCGGCTTGCTCCGTCCAACGCCGTCCTTCGCCGGCCCGGTGCGCTCCTCGCATGTTCGCAACGGGCGTGTGGGATGCCGAAAATCGCATTAATGAAAATCAACAACTTGCTCCGCGCCCTCGCCCTCGCCGCCGCCGTCCTGCTGCCCGGCGTCGCGTCCGCTTTTCTCGACGGCCCCGGCGGCCCCAGCCCGCATGACAATTCCCACCTCCTCGTCGTGCGCCCCGGCGATTTCCGCAGCCCGCCCACGCCCGCGCCCGCCGCCAAGCCCGAACTGCTCCGCGACAAGGGCGCACAGCTCGACGGCACCGCGCTCTCGCTTGCCAAGCCCGCCGTCGCGCCGCTGCAAATCAAGCACGCCGGCCGCTACGCGATCTGGCTGCGCGTCGGCGTGACCAAGGGTTTCTCCGCGCCGTTGAACGTCACGCTCACGTCCGCCGCCGCCGCGCAAAACGCCAAGCCCCTCCTCGAAACCCGCATCGCCGACGGCTCCGGCTCGGTAAAACTCGGCGGCCCCGACGCCTTCAAGGCCTACGCGAAACAGGCCACCAGCAGCGGCGTTTACAAGGAAGTCGCCATCGAAGGCGGCGGCAAAAACGATCCCACACGCATCGGCCAACGCGCCACCGACGACCTCGACCTCGAGCTGAAAGATCTCAAGGGCCAGATCGCCGGCGCCCGCACCACCGACGACTGGGTCAGTGCCAGCCGCCTCGAACAGCTTGTCGATGTCCGCCCCTTTTATTGGTGGCTCGCCGGTACCCTCGAACTCGCTCCCGGCGAATATCAGCTCGCGCTCGCCCCCACCGGCCGCGTGAAACCTGACACCGCGTTGCTCGACGCTGCGCTGCTCACGACGGCCGACAAGCTCACCTATCCCTACATCGGCGACCTCAATGCCCCGCGGGCGAGCTACCTCCGTTTCCGAATCGATCGCCTCCCCAAGGCCGGTCTCAAAATCGGCGCGGGCATGCGCATCCATTCCGATCCGTGGTCCACGCCCGTCGCCTGGCTCAACCCGGCGCGGCTCCACGCCAAGACCGCCGAGCCGCACGTGCAGCCCGGATTCACCCGTTGGTACCGCTTGCAGGACATCGAGCGCGCGCCGGCTTTTGGCGCTGCCCAGGCGCATCTTTCCATCACGCTCAATGGCGCCGCGAAACCCGCCGCCGACCTCGCGGGCGCGACGCAGTTCGCCGTCTTTCCGCATCAGGACAACGTCCTGCGCGAGATCGACTGGCACGAACCCGAGGGCCTGAACGTCTCGCTCGCGACCGATTTCGAGACGCAGCTTCACCAATTGCGCACGCTGCGCGAGCACGCCCGCGAGCATTACGACTTCGCGCTGCGCGCGACCGGCGAACAGGTTTTTCCCCTCACGCGCGGCGATCTTTACTTCGGCAACGGCTGGGGCAACGCCAGCGGCGAGTGCGCGGATTACATGAACAAAACCCTGCGCCTGCTGGGCATGAACTCCGTCAGCGCCGGTTACGAAAACATGAAATTCCGCCAGCTCTACGGCTGGTCCAGCCAGGGCGGACACTATTGGCCGCCGGCGTTTCTCCCGTTTGATGAAGCCGAGGCGAAACGCAAATACGATACGCACTACCGCGACTTTTTCTCCAAGTCCCGCGACTTCTACACCGGCACCACCACGTTCCAAATCGCCGATGAACCCGGCGAAATCTCGCGCGGCGAGATGACCGCGCCCTTCTGGCGGTTCGGGCGCGATGAGCGCGGCGAAAAGTGGGAGGACGTCGGCGGCGGCAGCGACCTGAACACGCGCCGCGTCGATCTCCAGGATGTCGTGCTCGAGACGCGCATTGAGAAGCACGGCCAATGGATCGGATTCCGCGTCGCGCTCGACGACGCGCAGGATCCCAAGCGTTACGCCTATTGGCACCTCGGCCGCGTGAGTCCGAGCCTTGAGGTGAACATCGTCGCGGGCCGCACCGATCGCGGCGGGAATTCTTCGACGGGCCTGACCATCCCCGGCGCGTCCATCGCGGCCTCGGGCACGGCGGTGAAAATCGTCTATCACGGCCGCAACGCCGCGCTGTTCATCAACGGCAAATTGATCCAGCAGCACACCGATCTCGCGCCACGCGGCGGCTTCGGTTTCACCGGCGCGGCCAAGACGATTCGCGAGCTGCGCGTCCGCCCGGTGCGCCCCGACGAACGCCTCCTGAGCGGCCAGCCCGACACCGCCGACGCGCCGAAACCCAAGGTCGCCCTCGACGATCCCGCGCTCGACGACCTGACCGGCGATGTCAAGAAAACCACCGTCGCGAAAACTTTGGAGAAGCACGTCGAGGAAGACTGGCAGCCCGCGGGTGGCATCAAGGAAGCGCACGCCGGCTTTCGTAAATGGGCCGCCGGACAGGGCGTGAAGCCCGAGCTGTTCGGCAAGAAATCGTGGGACGACGTGCGGATGCTCACGCTGCCAGCGCTGGTGAACAGTCCGGCGGATGCGCGGCTGTTTTACTGGAGCCGGAAGTTCAGCGGCTATCTCACGGCCCGCATGTTTAATCTCGCGGCCGAGGCGATTCACGAGCACGCACCCAATCCCGCGATGCGCGGCTACGTTGCGCTGAGCGGCCATTCCCTTTACTTCCCGAGCGAGCAGCCGCTCGACACGTTCCAGCTCGCGCAAAGCGCCGCGATGACGCCCGGCATCAGCGACTGGATGTCGTTGGGCGGTTGGTTTTGGGACAGCCACCAAGCCGTCGCGTTCAGCATCGCGCCTTACAACGCCGGCGCGCGCCGTTACGGTCAGGAGCCGCTCAACCATCCGATGATGCACTGCGTCGGTCCCTCGACGCTGCGCGCTTACACGATGCTCGGGAACAACGCCCGCGTGATCAGCTACTGGAACTTCGGCCCGAGCTACGCCGTCACCGAGGGCTACTGGTCCGAGAGCGAAGGCTCCTACCGCGAAGCGCATCTCATCAACAACCGCGCCGCGCAGGTCGATGACGTGCTCGCGCGCTCGCAGATGCGCCCGAGCCGCGTGGCGATGCTCTACTCGATGGCCAACGAATATTGGAACGCGCAGGCGAGCTTCGCCGACAAACGCGCCAGCTTCCTCGCCCTCTCGCACGAGTACTTCCAGCCCGAGCTGGTGACGGAGGAACAGGTCGCGTCCGGCGCGCTCCAACACTACGACGCGCTCTACGTCCTCGATCCCGTCGTCGCCACCGCCGCGCAGGACAGCATCAAAACCTGGACGCAAGCCGGCGGCCTGCTCTGGACCTGCGCCGATGCGCTCGCCCGCAACGAATTCAACGAGCCGGGTGACTTGGTTAAAACGCTGACCGGCATCGAGCGCGAACTCCCGACGGGCGATGCGCTCAACGCGCCGCCGAAACGCGCCGTGCCTGCGAAAGCGGGTGCCATTGCGGTCGCGCCGCCGCGCATTGAGCCGGTCACGGGCCAAGCTGATTTTCTCGCGCACACCGTAGTCACCAATGGCCTGGGAAAAGTCACGAATCCCGCGTCCAGCCGCGTCCGTGCGCGTTACGACAACGGCTCGCCGGCGTGGCTCGAAGCGTCCGTCGGCAAGGGGCGCGTCGTTTATCTCGGGCACCGCGTCGGTCTCACCTACACAGCGCGCAAGGTCCGGCCGGCAGGGAATCACCCGGTCTTCGCCGACCTCCCGCGCACGCCGCTCACGCAGCCGTTGCTCCAGGCGAAGGTCGATCGCGAGCTGCTCCTTTCCGACAATGTGATTATGGCGTCGCCGATGAGTTCCGCCGAAGGCACGGTGATCCTGCTTCACAACATGCAGCCCACGCCGCGCCGCAACCTGCGCCTCGGCCTCAAGGAGCCCGCCGCGCCGCACAGCGTCGAGATCTTCGCCGACAGCCGCCTCGTGCCGCAGGCGCACGAGTTCCGCGACGGTCGCGTGTGGCTGACGCTTCCCGAGCTCGCCGCCGAGCAAATGATTCTCGTCCGCCGCAAACCCGCGCCCGCCGATTCGCGCACCGACGAGCAGCGTGAACGCACGCTCACGCAACTCCGCGCGACCGACCCCGCGGCGCTCTCGGCGGGCGCGTGGTTCGCGGGTTTTCATCCCGAATGGAAACTGTCCGGCCAGCTCGTCCCGTTGCTGCGCCACGCGAACTGGGAAGTCCGCCGCGCCGCCGCCGAAGCGCTCGGACGCGTCGGCGACACCGCTGCCGCCGAGGCATTGGTTGCACTGCTGAAAAACGAAAAAGACGCCCATGTGTTCGGCGATGCCGTGCTCGCCGTGGCGCGCCTGAATCATCCGCAGGCCGCCGCCGCCATCGGTGTGGGTTTCGCCCACGCGGGCGCCTTCGCGCGCCTGCAATCCGTGAACGCCGCCGAGACCATGGCGAAACGAGCGGGGTCCGCACCCGCGCCCGCCAGCGTGCTCGAGTTGGCGCCGAAAGCCCTCCGCGACCCCGATCTGCGCGTGCGGCAGGCGGGCGTCGGACTGTTCGCGCTCGTGGACCCGGCGGGTTTCGTCAAGGCCGCCGGCACGTTGGGACTGACCAGTTCAGCGTCGGAACGCGCCGCATGGATCCGCGCTCTCGCCGAGCGTGACGCGGCGTTCCACGCCTATCGCGCCGCGGGTTTCCCCGGCGGCATCGAACTGCTCCTCGGCGTCGCCGCCCAGCGCGCCGATCCGGCGATCAGCGCGGCATTGCGCCCCGTCTGGCAGACGGCCGCCAAAGATAACCCGCGCGAATTCGCCCTCGCCGCGCGCCGGCAGCGCGACCCTGCGCTCGTTCGCGAGCTGTTCGCCCAACGCGCGCAACTTCCGCCGTTCGTCGCCGATTACCTCACCCTGATTCTCGAAAATACCTTCGACGCCCGCGTCGGCAACGTCGTCGCCGACTGGGAAAAGTGGCTCAGCGCGTCGGCGCGATGAACGTGGCCGCCGACGTGAGGAGGCGGTTTTCCCGCGACGGGGAGCGCCCGCGTGCCGGTTTGGGGCGGCCCGCCCAAACCGTCGTTCCCCGGTCTGCCTTCTCGGGAACGGGAAAAGTTTGTGGAACGAAGTTTTCGGCGGGCCGCCGAAAACTGCACGCCAGCGGCGTGCGCTCCCCGCGGCTGCTGCGGTGCGAGTGCGGTTTCCGGCCCACACAAAACCGGGCTTGTTTGGCCGGCCCCACTCCTGAATATTTTACGACCATGAGCACGCTCGCCGAAATCGAGGCCGCCGCCGATTCCTTGCCCGCCGCCGAGCAACAGGAATTGCTGCTGTTTCTCGCCACCCGCTTGCACGCGGCAAATGGTTCGCTCCCACCACTGCGGGACATTTCACGCGAACAGATGGACCGGTGGATCGCGGAGGATGAGGCCGGGTATCGCCGCTTCCGTGCAGCCATTTCTACGGCATGCCTATTTGTGAACCCACCGAATTTCTCGAACGCGAGCGCGACGCGGGAAGATTGAAGCCCGGGACTTGAAGAGGTTTTTGCAGGCTCGGCGAGCGTCTGACTCGCAGCCAAAAGCGGAGGGAGAAGGGGACTGGTTTTCAAATGGCCCGTCGCTTCGGGAGCGATGCGTAGGTCGCTGGCTTCATGCCTTTGACCGCCGCACGTCGCCGCCGCCAACTGCCGCTCGCCAATGCGCGGGCCGTTCAGTACGGTCCCCCGCGATGGAAGCGATGTCCGAAGCGGAACTCCTCGCACGTTGCCACCGCGGTGACGCGGCGGCGTGGGACGTGGTGTTCGATCGTCACTACGATGGGGTGGGGCGCTTCGTCTTCCAACTTTACCCGCAGCTCAGCCACGAGGACACGGAGGAGATTTGCCAGGAGGTGTTTCTGTCGATGATCAAGCATCTCGGCTCGTTTCAGGGCAACAGTCAGTTGCAAACCTGGCTCTTCCGCATCGCCGCCAACAAGGCGCGGGACCTGCGCGACCGGCAGATGGCCGCCAAGCGCGGTGGCGGCCAGATCACCGTCTCGTTGAACGAGGAGCCGGCCAGCGGCGCGCCGCCGCTCGATCCGCCCAGCACGGCGCCGGGGCCGGATGCGGTGCTGGTGAGCGGCGAGTCGGCGGAGCTGCTCCGCCTCGCGCTGGACCGGTTGGGCGAACCGTGCCGCGAGATCATCGAGCTGCGTTACTTCGGCGATTTGAGCTACGAGGAAATCAGTGCGGCGCTGAAGCTCAACGCCAAGACCGTCAGTTCGCGCCTCAGCAAATGCCTCGACAAACTCGAGGCCATCGCGCGGCCCCTCTTTTCGGCGGGGAAAAATCCGTTCTCGCCGTCTAACCCCCGAGTCTAAATGTCCAACGAACCCTCCAAACGAATCGAGCGGATGCTCCGGAAGTGGGCGCGGAACCGGCGTGACGCGGCGGGCGCGGGCTGGCCGGTGCATCCGGCGACGCGGCGTCTGTTGCAGGGCGAAGTCGCACGCACCCTCGGCGCGCGCGGCGCGGCACGGGCGGGCGCCGGTGCGGGCGCGGGGCGCGGCTGGCTGGCGTTGTTCTGGCCGCGGCTGGTGTGGGGCGGCGTGGGGCTGGCGTTGATCGCGTTGGTGTGGGTCGGGCTGCCGCTGTTATCCAAAAAGCCGGTGGAATTGGCGGCCGTGGACGGAAATGCGCCGCTGGCGCGGGAGCCGTCGGCCGATCGGACCTTCAATTATGCGGGGGAACCGGCGTCGCATCCGGTGAACTCGAGTTCCGCGCCATCGCCCGCGCCGCCCAGCACCCTTTCACTCACGCCCGCCCTCGCCCCCGCATCCACGCCCACGGCCACGCGGCAGACAGCGGCACTCGCGGACGAGCGCACCCAAGTGGTCATCAGAAAACGCGCGGTCGAGGCCGACGCGGAATTGGCTGCGGCAACCAAGGCGGGGAAAGCAAACTTCGCGAGTGGCACCGCACCCTTGCCGGGGCTAGCTGCAGGTGGAGGCGGCGCGGCGGGCGCGGGGCCGCAGGCGTTGCTGGAACTGGCCAAGCAATCGGGAGCCAAACCAGGGGAGGCCAAGTACGAGGCTGAAAACAGCGAACTGCTGGAACGACGCAAGAGTGATCTCGTGCCGTCCGACCGAGCGGTTCGGGTGCAAGATTTGGCGGATCGGAAGGCGGACCGGCTGAAAGACATGGCCAAGCTGAGCGATGGGACTTTGGGTGCCGCCCCGATTTCAGTGCCAGCCGCGACCCCGAAACCAACTGTTCCGCAGCCAATGATTGCAGCGGCGCGGAGCGAATCTTTTGGCGGCGTGGCCGGCCGCATTGCGCCGTTGGCTCCCACCGGACCGGTGCCGGTGACCACGTCCGCACCGGCGAATTCCCGGTCGTTGGCGGTGGACAATAAGCCGCAGCCGGGAATCGCCTCTTCATCGCTGGTTCGCAAGGAGTCGCAGGCCGCAGCGGCTGTCCTGACCGCACCGACCGCGCCGACCACGCCAGCCGCACCGGACGGAGCGAGCGAGGGCGTCGCGCAGCAAAACTTTGTTCGTCTCAACGCGCCCGAGAGTTATCGCCGGAATCTCCAGTCCCCGCCGTCGCCGGCGTTGCTCCAGCAGTTCCAAATCCAGCGCGCGGGCAATGTCGTGACCGTGGTCGATGAGGACGGCTCAGTGTATCAGGGCCAGGTGATCGCAGCAGAGACGGCGATGGATCGCGGGAATCGCCGCCTGCCGGAAATGAAACGCAAAAGCGAACCAGCAGCGGCCGCAGACAAAGCCGTGGAGAAAAACTTAGGCCAGTCGGTGAGCCAGGCCGCGCCGGCGGGGAAGGACGCCGATTCGTTTTGGTTTCGTGCCAGCGGGACCAATCGCAGCCTCAATCAGCGCGTCGTGTTTACCGGCGAATTCCAGTCGCGGACCGGAGATGCCGATGCGCCGGTCGCGGAGGAACTGGCGAAACGTGCGACCTTGCGATCAGATTTGAGCGCCACCAACCACCTGCAGTACGGCGTTCAGCAACGCGCGTCCGGAGCCGCGGCTGCGGGGCGCATTCTCGGACGCGCGCAGGTCGGGGCCAACAGCGAGATTCAGGTGGAAGCCGTGTCGTCCGGCTCGCCGCGCCGGTGAGGGCGCAGCCGCCGACATGCGCCCGGGGCTGGGGCAGCAGAGTTCCGGGCAAAGGAATGGAGGCAAAGGAATGGGGACGGGAAAACTTTTTGTCTTCATTCCTTTGCCTCCATTCCTTTGCCAAATCCGTTCCAGGGATTGGGGTTCAGAACTAAAGGAGGCATCAACGCGTATGACGGCCTGCTGTCGCCTCCGGCCCCCATTCCCATTGCCTGCTCGAAATCTGAAACCATTAAACCCTTGCCAACAGGGCGCTTGGCAAAACTTTGTCGCATATGCGACAAAGTTTTGCCGTGGTCGAACCGCGGCTTTTGCCCCATTCTGCGGGGATCGGAAAAAATCAGGGACTGCCAATCTCTCCCCGCCTTCTGAGTACGTTGGCCCCATGGTGCGCTCTTTTTTGGCACTCGGGTTCTCCACACGTCGGCGGCTACGAATCCCCGCCCAACGCCCGTGCCAGCGCCCGGTTCCAGCCGGCGATTCGTTCCCGTCGCGTCGCCGCTTTCATCTGCGGCACGAAGCGCCGCCCCGCCTGCCAGTGCGCGGCGATCTCCGCCCGATCCTTCCAGAAACCCACCGCCAGCCCCGCCAGATACGCCGCGCCCAGCGCCGTCGTCTCCGCCACCTGCGCCCGCACCACGGGCACGCCCAGCACGTCCGCTTGGAATTGCAGCAGCAGATTGTTCGCGCTCGCGCCGCCGTCCACGCGCAGCTCGCGCAGCTTCACGCCCGCGTCCGCCTCCATCGCGCGCAAGACATCAGCGACCTGAAACGCGATGCCCTTCAGCGCCGCGCGCGCGATGTGTCCCCGCGTCGTCCCGCGCGTGATCCCTGCGATCAACCCGCGCGCCGCCTGATCCCAATGCGGCGCGCCCAGCCCCGCAAACGCCGGCACCAGATGCACCCCGCCGCTGTCCGGCACGGACGCCGCCAGCGCCTCGACATCCGCCGAACTCCCGATGATCCCCAGCCCGTCGCGCAGCCATTGCACCACCGCGCCCGCGATGAAGATGCTCCCCTCCAGGGCGAACTCCGTGCGCCCCCCAATGCGCCACGCCACCGTCGTCAGCAGATTATTCCGCGACACCACCGGTTCCGCGCCCGTGTGCATCAGCATGAAACAGCCCGTGCCATACGTGTTCTTCACCATCCCCGGCCGCGTGCAGACCTGCCCGAACAACGCCGCCTGCTGATCCCCCGCGATCCCCGCCAGCGCGATGCTCCCGCCGAACAGCGTCGTGTGGCCCAGCACTTCGCTCGAAGCCCGCACCTCCGGCAGCACTGCGCGCGGCACGCGAAACAGCGCGAGCAACTCGTCATCCCAATCGCCCGTCTTCAGATCGAACAACATCGTCCGCGACGCATTGCTCGCGTCCGTGACGTGCCGACGCCCGCCGGTCAATTTCCACACCAGCCACGAGTCAATCGTGCCGAATGCCAGCCGCCCCGCCCGTGCCTGCGCCGGCGCGCCGGGTGTGTGCTCGAGCAGCCACGCCAGCTTGGTCGCGGAAAAATAAGCGTCCGGCACCAGCCCCGTCTTCTGTCGGATCAACGCCGTCAGCCCCCGTGTTTTCAGCCGGTCGCACGCCGCCGCGGTCCGCCGGTCCTGCCACACGATCGCGTTGCCCACCGGTTTGCCCGTCGCGCGATCCCACAGCACCGTCGTCTCGCGCTGATTGGTGATGCCGATGGCGGCGATGTCCTCCGGGCCCAACCCCGCCGTGCGCAAGACCTCCGTGGCCACCGCCAACTGGCTTTCCCAAATCTCCTCCGCGTCGTGCTCGACCCAGCCGGGCCGCGGGAAAATCTGCCGGAACTCGCGCTGCGCCGTGGCGACCACGCCGCCCGCATGATCAAACACAATCGCGCGCGAACTGGTCGTGCCTTGGTCGAGGGCCAGAATGAATTGCATACAAAAACAGAGCGGATGATTGCGGCGCGGCGCGCACTGGGACCCGTGCCGGCGCGGTCGGCGTGGCGTTGGCTGTCTGCCGAGTGAATGGCGTTGGCCGAAAAATGGACAGGGCAAAACGAGGGGTGCGAAGCTCCAAGCACAAAGCTCAAAGCTCAAGGGAAGGACCAGGGAACAAGGTTCAATAAGGGCGCGCGTTGGTGATGGCGGGCGGACGTGGGGGCGGAAGCCGATGGTTGAGGTGATCGCGAATCGTCGTGGCCGCAATGCGACGCGTGTCTTCTGGCGCTTGGTGCTTGGCCCTTCCCTTGAGCTTTGAACTTTGAGCTTGGAGCTTCGCCTCCGCCAAAGCGCTCGCGTCTCGGCACGCGATCCGTACGCTCGCCGCATGACCGATTTGTTCAATCTCCATGTGCTGCTGGTCGCGGGCAGTCCGCGCCGCGATTCCTCCACGAGTGCGCTGCTCCGGTTCGTTGCGGACGAGCTGGCGCGCGGCGGGTGTGTGGTCGATTTCCTGGATCTCGCCGCGGAGCCGCTGGCGCATTTCAATCCCGACACGACGTATGCGGCCGCGCATTATCCAGCGTTGCGCGCGCGCGTTCACCGGGCGGATGCGCTGGTGCTCGGCACGCCGGATTATCACGGCAGCGTGAGCGGCGCGCTGAAGAATTTTCTCGATCACTTCTGGCAGGAGTTCAGCGGCAAGCTGTTCGCCACGATCGTCGCCTCGCACGAAAAGGGGCTGACGGTCACCGACCAGTTGCGGACGGTCGCCCGCCAGTGCTAC
Source organism: Akkermansia muciniphila (assembly GCA_945861535.1). Classification (GTDB taxonomy): domain Bacteria; phylum Verrucomicrobiota; class Verrucomicrobiia; order Limisphaerales; family BJHT01; genus BJHT01. The sequence goes on from CAMAUZ010000012.1 coordinate 97,800, forward strand.
GCGTGGTCGCTCCCGTACGGCGTTGCTTATGCGGACCCGGACGACATGAAGGAGGGGAAGATCGTGAGCAAGGCCTTGGAGAAGCGGATCGAAATGCTGGTGCGCGATGTGGGCGTTTACGGCGAATTGCTCGCACGCCAGCGCCGCGCGGATCTCGCCGGCACCGAGCCGGGCTTCCTGGCGAAGTTGCGGAAATGATAGGCGGGTGGCGGTGAGGTGCGTTTCCGGAGTGGTGGTAGGGCGCGTCTGTCCTCAGCGCGCCGCCGGGCGTTCGGACGCGCAACCGGCGCGCTGAGGACGGACGCGCCCTACCTTTTCGGTTCCAGGTCTCGCTGCGGGAATGTCGGGCCGTCGTGGCCGTCCGCCTCCTCACGTCGGCGGCTACGAGGTTTGTTGCTCCGCGGCCCGGCGTGTCCTACGGTTTCACCATGATTGACACGACCGAAGTTCAGCCGCGGGTCGCGGACCCGTATGCCGTCCGCCAGCCGATGCCGCGCGCGCGTTACGACGCCCTGTCGCGCGACATTCTCGCCCTCAAGAAAAAGCTGAACGCGGTCATCCTCGCGCACAATTATCAGGTGGCGGAAATCCAGGACATCGCGGACTACGTCGGCGATTCGCTGGGGCTCGCGCAGCAGGCGGCCAAGACGCCGGCGGATGTCATCGTCTTCTGCGGCGTTCATTTCATGGCGGAGACCGCCAAGATTTTGAATCCGAACAAGGTGGTGGTGCTGCCCGATGTGGATGCCGGGTGTTCGCTGGAATCGAGCTGCCCCGCGCCGAAGCTGGCTGAGCTGCAGCGGACGAATCCGAACTTTTACACCATCGCGTACATCAATTGCAGCGCGGCGGTGAAGGCCCTGAGCGATGTCATTGTCACCAGCGGCAACGCCGTGAAGATCGTCAATGCCGCGCCCAAGGATCGCGACCTGCTTTTCGTGCCGGATGAAAATCTCGGCTCGTGGGTGATGGAGAAAACCGGGCGGCCGATGACGCTGTGGAAGGGCAACTGCTACGTCCACGTTGAGTGGACCCACGCGAGCATCACGCGCATCCGCCGTGAGTTTCCCGACGCGCCGTTGGTGGCGCATCCCGAATGCACCAAGGCGGTGCGGTTGCTCGCGGACGAGGTGTGCTCGACCGAGCGCATGGTCGGTTACTGCCGGCAAAGCCCGGCGCAGGAGTTCATCATCGCGACGGAGGCGGGGATGCTCCACCGGCTCGAACGCGAGTGTCCCGGCAAGAAATTCATCCCCGCGCCGACTGACAACTGCCGGTGCAACGAGTGCAAATTCATGAAGATGAACACGCTCGAAAAGGTGCATGACTGCATGGCCAAGCTCGCGCCGCAGTTGCATTTGAGCGCGGACATTCTCGCGCGGGCGAAGCTGCCGATCGAGCGGATGCTCGAGATTTCGGCGCGGCCGTGAGCGCGACCGTCCCCGGTCGCAGCATGGGAAGAGGGTGGGGCGCCGGTGAGTTGCTTGGTGGTGTGGGGTGGAGCCGCTCGGGAGCACGGCCGAATTGGGCAGGGGAATTGGGGGCAAGGGAATGGGACGGGAGGAATTGGCGCGGGGCGCGCCAACCATGCGAGGCGGGTTGGCGGGGTTGCACGGCTCTCGCGCCCCGCCGGGGCGCAGGGTTTGGTGGGGCGGTTGGTCCGGTGGTTCCGCTGCGCTTCACCACCGGCTAATTTCTTACGTGCCTCCGGCACGAAGGGGAGGGGAAGAAGCCGTAATCATGGAGGCAGAGCACCAGGAGCGCGGCCTTCAGGTCGCAGAAACGTACGGCGGGTACAGGGCGGGCGGATTTCAGGAGCGTCTTCTCCGACTCACCAAAGCGTGGGTGATGGGAGGCGGTCGGGTTGTTTGGATCGGTCGCTGCGGGCGGACGTCTCTGCGGCCTGAAGGCCGCGCTCCGGGCGCCCGCTTCTACTTCACACGATCTGCACGGGGCACTTGGGGACGGCGTCGAGGAAGGCCTGGCCGTAGCGTTTGGTGAGGATGCGGTTGTCGAGGACGACGACGATGCCGGTGTCGGCCTTGGTGCGAATGAGTCGGCCGACGCCTTGGCGGAATTTGAGGATGGCCTCGGGCAGGGAGAATTCGCTGAAGGGATTGCCGCCGCGGGCTTCGATGCGTTCGAGGCGCGCCTCGATGAGCGGATGATCGGGCACGGCGAAGGGCAGGCGCGTGATGATGACGTTCGAGAGGGCTTCGCCGGGGACGTCCACGCCCTGCCAGAAGCTGTCGGTGCCGAAGAGCACGGAATCGACGTCTTCCTTGAACTTTTCGAGCATGAGCGAGCGGGGCGTGCCGGTGCCTTGCACGAAGGAGTTGATGTGGAGTTGATCGAGCAGCGGTTGCAGGCGCTCGGCGATTTCCTGCATGAGCTTGTAGTTCGTGAAGAGAATGAAGGCTTTGCCGTGCGTGAGTTTGATGAAGTGTTCGATCCACTGGAGCAGCGCGTCGCGGTAGGCGGGGTCGCGCGGGTCGGGCATTTTGTTGGCGACGTAGAGGGTCATCTGGCGCTCGTAATCGAAGGGCGAACCGACTTGCAGCATCGTGGCCGCTTCGCCGCCGACCCGGCTGGCGAAGTAGAAGAGCGGATGTGATTTGGGATTGGTGGAAGTGGAGGACGAGGAAGAAGAGGAGGAGGCGCGACGAGAAGCGGGGAGGCCGCTGGCGGCGGCGGCCGCGGTGTCAGCGGGTTTCGCCGCGGGCTTGCCGGCGTGCGTGGCCAGCGTGGCGCTGGTCATGATGATCGAGGTGTTCGCGCCGAAGAGGCGGTGGCGCAGGTAGGCGGCGACATCGACGGGGGCGGCGTTGAGCGAGAGGTTTTTCTGCGTTTTGCCGGAGCGTTCGATCCAGTACACGAATTCCTCGTCGGGCTGGCTGAGGAAGGTGGCGACGGCTTCGCGCACCTCGGCGAGGCGGCGGTTGCATTCGAGGAGTTCCTGGCCGGTGTCTTTGTCTTCGCTGGTTTTGATGAGTTCGCTGACGGCTTCGCGGATGCGCTGGATGGGCAGCGTGACGCTGTCTTTCACCAAGTCAGGACGGCGGATGCGGAGCTCGCTCCAGGCGCGGGCGCGTCCGCCGGCGTCGCCGGGGGGCGGGCCGCCGCGACGGGAGCCGTCGGTCTCGCGGGTGAGCGCGAGTTGTTCGCAGGCGTCCTCGAGCTGGTAGAAAAAGTTGTCGGCATCCTGGAGGGCGTCGGCGACGAGCTTCACGGCGTCGCCCTGGCGGAGGAGGGCGAGGAGGCCTTTTTCGGAGCGGGGATTGTAGAGGCGCTGGAGCGTGTAGCGCATCATGGCGTGCGAAACGCTCAGGCCGATGTGGCGCGAGGCGACGTTCTCGACGGTGTGGGCTTCGTCGAAGATGACGAAGTCGTTTTTGAACATCACGCCGTCTTCGATTTCTTCCTCGATACCGCCGAGCAGCGTGAAGAAGAGCGTGTGGTTGAGGACGAGGAGATCGGAGGAAAGGATGCGGCTGCGGGCGCGCTGAAAGAAGCAGGCGGTGCCGTCGCGGGCGAAGTCGGAGGCATGGCCGCAGAGCTTCGGCGAGCACAGGCCGCGCTCGGAGCAGACCTGGTTCCAGACCTTGGGTTCAGGCTCGATCTCGAAGTCGGAGAGGCTGCCGTCGGTGGTGCGCTTGGACCATTCGTGGATGCGCTGGAGTTCCTGAATCTCGGGCGAGGTGAAGAGGCTCTCGGCCTGCTGCAGGGCTTTGCGGAGGCGGCGGGTGCAGAGGTAATTGCTGCGGCCCTTGAGCATCGTGAAGGTGAACTTCACGGGCAGGACCTGCTCGAGCATCGGCAGGTCTTTTTGCGTGAGCTGCTCCTGGAGATTGATGGTGTGCGTGGAGACGATGGCTTTCTTTTTCCGCGCCACGGCGAAGAGGATCGCGGGCACCAGGTAGGCGAGGCTTTTGCCGACGCCGGTGCCGGCTTCGGTGAGGAGGTGCTTGCCGGTCTCGAGCGAACGCGCGACGGCGACGGCCATTTCCTGCTGCTGCGGGCGGTACTCGAAGTTGCTCGCGCGGGAGAGGATGCCGGTGGGCGAGAAGAGTTCCTCGACCTGCGCGACAAGATCGGTGGCGGGTCCGCCGGGCTGGGTTTCGATGGGGCCGATCATAGTGCGGAGACGGCGGGAAAAATGGCCACGGTGGTGGAAGAAGCGGGAGCGAATCGGAGTGCGCCCGTCCGCGGGCGCAGCGGGGTGGAATGGGCGGCGGGCTGGGAAGATCGAGCACGTCCAGAAGTGCGGACGTCGCTGCGCCCGGGGACGGGCGCACTCCGGGGATGCGCCTCGCGGCGGTCGCGAATTGGGCGGGTCCCGCGATTTCGGGCGGCGGTGGCGCGTGGGAAAGGCGAGCCGGCGGTCATGGCGAAGCTCACGTCGTGCGAATCCGGCGCGCGACGACTTCGATGGCGGCCTTGTTTTTCACCAGCATGTCGGCGGGGAGATAGCCGCGCCAGTTGGTGTTGGGGTACATCACGGTGCGGGGGCCGAGGACGGTGCCGGGGTTGAGGACGGAGTTGCAGCCGATGTCGGTGTGGTCGCCGAGGAGCGCGCCGAATTTGCGCAGGCCGGTGTCGAAGGGGACGCCGTCGAGTTCCACGGTGACGTTGCCGGGGACGAGCTTGACGTTGGAGATTTTCACGCCCGCGCCGAGGTGCGCCTTGTAACCGAGGATCGAGTCGCCGACGTAGTTGAAGTGGGGAATCTGGGCGTTATTGAAAACGAGGGAGTTTTTCAGTTCGCAGGAGTTTCCGATGACGCAGTTGTTTCCGATGATGACGTGCTCGCGGATGTAGGCGTTGTGGCGGATCTCGCAGTTGCTCCCGATTATGGCGGGGCCTTTGATCATCACGCCGTCCTCGACGACGGTGCCCGCGCCGATGAAGACTTGGTCGCCGATGTAGGCGCGGCCTTCGCAGCGGTTCCGCAGCTCGGGGCGGAGGTGGGTGGCGAGGTAGTCCTTGAGGCGCGCGAGCGCTTCCCAGGCGTACGTGCAGCCATCGAACAGCGCGGCGTGCTCCGTCTGGGCCAGATCGAAAAGGTCGCGGGGTGCGTACATGGGGGAAGCGTAGAAAGTTTTCGGGGCTTTGGGAAACGGGAAATGCGGTCGGCGGGAAACGTGCGTGCATTCCGAAGTTGTTGGCGAGGTGGAGGCGGCTTCGGGCGGGGATTTCGCGCGTACCTGCGCACGCCTGAACTTGCAGGCGGGCAGTAATCCGGTGCCAAAGGTCCGGGGTTTAGGGCGGCGAAAAACCGGTGAACGAATCGACGGCGGGCGGGGTCGGAGAGCGCCGGAAAACGGGCGTTGGCTGGCGGCGGGAGGGGGGGCGGGCGATCGCAGTGGCTGCGGTCAACGATTTGGCGGGCGGGTTTGGAGAACGGTGCGCGGGTCGGCGAGTTATCGGCACTTTCAAAATCGACGAAAATTTTCGGATTCGTGGTACAGTGGGCGGCGGGTTGGGTTTGCCGCGCCGAAAATGATCAAAATGGGACTGGATGTTTTCAAGGCTGCCGGCGGGGAGCTTTTGCGCCTCCGCCGGTTGGCGTGCTCGAAGTGCGGGGCCGACAATGTCGCCGACGCGCGGGTGTGCGCCGCGTGCATGGAGGGCCTGTACGTGAAGTGCGCGGCGTGCGGGGAGGAAAATCTGCGGGCGCGGGCGCGGTGCCGGACCTGCGGGTTCTATCTGCGGCGGACGCTGGGCAAACGGCTAAGGAAGTGGGCGGCGACGCGGTCGGGCCGGTGGACGCTCGGGGTGCTGATCTTCCTCGCGTTGGCGTATGGCACGGTGAAGGGCGTCCAGTTGGTGATGCAGGTGGATGGTGGCGGGTAATTCCCAGGCGTCCCACCCGCGCTGACCGGGGCGGCGGCGAACATTTTTCCGCTTGGGAATTGGTGGCGGCGGCCGATATGAAACTGGTGCCCTTCGAAATCCTCCTGATTGACGACATACCGGAATTGCATGTGCTGATTCAGGCGAGCCTGGAGCAGGCGGATGTGCGTTTTACCGATGCGTTCAACGGGCGCGACGGGCTGGACTGCGCGGGGGGCGGGCGGTGTGACTTGATCGTGCTGGATGTCGGGATGCCGGGGATGGACGGGTTCGAGGTGTTGCAGCGGCTGAAGGCGGACGCGGCGTTACGCGCGATTCCGGTGGTGATGCTGACGGGGGCCGACAACACCCAAGACAAGGTGCGGGCGTTTGAACTGGGGGCGATTGATTTTGTCACGAAGCCGTTTGTGCCGGCGGAATTGCGGGCGCGCATTCTGTCGGTGCTGCGGAACAAGTCGCTGCAGGATCAGTTGGTGGAGTCGAACCGCGCGCTGGACACGGCGCGGCAGGCGGCGGAGGCGGCGACGCGGGCGAAGTCGCAGTTCCTGGCGAACATGAGCCACGAGTTGCGCACGCCGATGAACGGCGTGATCGCGCTGGCGGGTCTGCTGCTGGACACGCCGCTGACGCGCGAGCAGCGCGAGATGGTGGAGACGATGCGCGAGAGCGGCGAGACGCTGCTCGAACAGATCAGCGACATCCTAGATTTCTCGAAGATCGAATCGGGGCGCATGGAACTGGAGCAGGAGCCGCTGCAGTTGCGGCCGTGCGTGGAGCGGGCGCTGGATTTGCTCGCGCCCAAGGCGGCGGAGAAGGGGCTGAACCTGGCGTGCGAACTGGCGGCGGACGTGCCGGCGTGGGTGCTCGGGGATTATGTCCGCGTACGGCAGGTGCTGCTGAATCTGCTGGGCAATGCGATCAAGTTCACGGAGCGCGGCGAGATCGTGCTGGCGCTGCGGGTGATGCCGGCGGGGCCGGGCGCGCGGTGTGAGGTGGAGTTCACGGTGCGGGACACGGGCATCGGGATTGCGGCGGCGGCGCAGGGGCGGTTGTTTCAATCGTTCAGCCAGGTCGATGCCTCGACGACGCGGCGGTTTGGCGGGACGGGGCTGGGGTTGGCGATTTCCAAGAGTCTGGTGGAGTTGATGGGCGGTCGCATCTGGGCGGAGAGCCGCGAGGGCGAGGGCACGGCGATTCATTTCGTGCTGCCGTTGACGGCGACGAAACCCGAGGAGACGCCGGTGACGCCGGGTGTTGGCGCGGCGGCGGGCGCGGCACTGGCGGGCCGGCGGTTGTTGATCGCGAGCGACAATGCGACGAACCGGCGACTGCTCGCCGCGGGGGCGGCGGGACTGGGAATGCGCGTGGTCGAGGCGGTGGGACTGAGCGACGTGCTGGCGGCGGTGACGGCGGCGGAGGCGGAAGCGCCCGAGGTGGCGATCCTCGACGTGGACATGCCGGACATGGCGCAGGCGCAGTTGTTGCATTTGATCCGGGCGTTTCCGGCGGGGCAGCGGCTGCCGTTGCTCGCGCTGGCGTATCGGGGAAAGAACGAGGCGGGGAGCGGTGCCGTGCGGTGGTGGACGGGAACGATTCACAAGCCGGTAAAGGAGGCGCAACTGGCGGCGGCGTTGGTGGAAGTGCTGACGGGCGTGAAGGCGGTGGACGCGGCCGGACCGCTGGCGGACGCGGTGATCGACCACGGGCTGGCGGCGGCGTTGCCGCTGCGCCTGCTGTTGGTGGATGACAATGTGATCAACCAGAAGGTCGGCGTGCGCGTGCTGCGGCAGATGGGTTATGAAACGCGGGTGGCGGGTGGCGGCCCGGAGGCGCTGGCGCTGCTGGCGCGCGAGCGGTTCGACGTGGTGTTCATGGATGTGCAGATGCCGGAACTGGACGGTTTGGAAGTGACGCGGCGCATCCGGCAGACGGCGGGACCGACGACGCCGGTGATCATTGCGATGACGGCGAACGCGTTGCCGGGCGATCGGGAGAAGTGTCTGGCGGCGGGGATGAACGATTATTTGAGCAAGCCCATCCGGCCGGAAACGGTGCAGGAAATGGTGCGGCGCTGGGGGCCGTTGGCGACGGATGGCGCGGTGCCCAAGGCGATGGCCGAGCCGGGCGGGGGTGCGCCGGTGGAGGTGAGACCGGCGGCGACACCCGTGACGCCCGCGAGCGAGATCGGGCCGGTGGACATGGCGCGGTTGGCGAATCTGACCGGGGGCGATGTCACGCAGGTGCGGGAATTTCTCGAGCTGTATCTGGAGCAAACTCCGGGGACGCTGGCGCGGATCAAGACGGCGTTGGCGGCGGGCAGCGCGCTCGAACTGCAACGCGTGGCGCATAACGCCGTCGGCGCGAGTGCGTCGTGCGGCATCGTGGGGATGGTGCCATTGATGCGCACGCTCGAGCGGTGCGGGCATACGGCGCGCTTCGACGGAGCCGCGGAGGCGCTGGCACAGGCGGAGGCGGAGTTCGGGCGGGTGGAGGAGTATGTTGAGCGCATGGAACGGGGTGAAGTTCGAGGGGCGAAGCTCCAAGCTTAAAGTTCCAAGCTCAAGGGAAGGGGCAACCGCCGAGGGCCAATCGCCAATGAGCCGGTGGACGGACTTCTGATTGCGCCCGGCGGTTTTCTTCAATCGCGATTCTTCCCGCGAAATATCTCTGGCTTTTCGAGCGAGGCGATCAGTTCGCGAGAGTCGGGGATGGAACTTGCTGCCAAGAGATCATCCACCTCGGAATCTCGCCGGAACTTTGAGCTTCGTGCGTCGTCGGTGTCCCTCGCGGCGAGCGAGCGTGACATTTTTTTCGGCAAAACTCCCCGGATCGCGAGGGATTTTCTGAAAGCCTTTGACCGTACCGTCGCCGGGCGTTACACCATGGCCTCGCTCGAACGGGTCGCTTTTTCTGTGATGAATATCTCGCTGTTGTTGCTGGCCGCCGCGCCAAATCAGGTGGAGTTGCTGTACCTCTGGGAGCGGGCGACCCTCGAGGGCAAGGTGATCATTGTGCTGCTGGTGATCTTCTCGATGTTCGCGTGGTCGGTGATGGCCGCCAAGGGTCTGCAGATGCACCGGGCCGCGCAGTACAACGGTTTTTTCAGCAGTGAATTCCGCTCGCAGAAACAGGTGCTGGGAATTTTTGACCGACGCGTCCGGGTCGAGGGCTGTCCGTTGTTCGCGGTGTATCAGGAGGGCTGCGTGGAACTGGACAAGCGGTTGAAAAATCCCGGGGCTGAAGGACGCAAGAAGGCGGTGTCATTCAAGGCGGTTGAGCACATCAAGCGGTCGTTGGAGCGCGCGGTGGCGCAGGAGGCGTTGCGGTTGGAATCAGGGCTGATTTTGCTGGCGATCGCGGTGAGCGGCGCGCCGTTTCTGGGATTGCTCGGGACCGTGTGGGGGGTGATGAGCGCGTTCAGTTACGTGGCGATGCAGGGGAAGGCGGACCTGGCGACGATGGCTCCCGGGGTGGCGGCGGCGTTGATGACCACGGTGGCGGGATTGCTGGTGGCTATTCCGTCGATGTTCGGTTACAACTGGCTCGTTCACAACTTACGGGTGCTCACGGTGGAGCTGGATAATTTCGCCCAAGAGTTGGTGTCCAAGATCGAAACCGAGTATCTGAGGGACGACGATGCAACTTAATGACTTTAAGATCAGCCGGCCGCGGTTCCGGGTGCCGGGGCACTTGGTGTGCGGGCAGTGTGGCGAGGCGAATGCCGATGAGGCGCGGGTCTGTCAGGGTTGTGGGCAGGGTTTGTATGTGAATTGCGCGACGTGCGGGGCGGTGAATCTGCGTTCGCGTTCGTGCTGTCGCGGCTGTGGGCATCATCTGCGCACCACGCTTTTCCGGCGGTGCAAGCGGTGGTTGGTGGACCGGCACGGCGGGTTGGTGCTGAAAATTTTGCTGGTCTTGGGCGTATCCTACTTTTCCTCGAAGGTGATCATCATGGTTTCCCAGATGGGCGGCGGGCACTCTGAAGACGCGGGGGCGGTGACGGAACTGCCGGCGGATGGCTCGGTCGCCCCGATGCGACCGGTCGAGCCGGAGCCGGATCTGCCGCTGTTCAAGCCGGCGGGCAAGAAAAAGTAGGCATCCGCGATGCGCCGGTTTTCCCAAAGAAATTCCCTCGTGACGTTGAGTGACATCAACATCACGCCGCTGCTCGATCTGGCGTTTGTGTTGCTGATCATTTTCGTGATCACCACGCCGCTGCTCGAACAGGGAATCAACTTGAAGCTGCCGGAGGGTGGCAAAGCGGACAAGGCGCTGACCAAGAATGATATCCGGACGGTCGAAGTCGGGGCGCGCGGGACTTATATGCTGGACGGACGGTTGGCGACCCTCGACCGACTCGAGGCCGAACTGGTCAAAGCCTTCAAAGCCAATCCGGACACGGTCGTGTTCATTCGCGCGGACGAGAACGGCATCAACAAGGATACCTACGCGATCATCGACCGCTGCCAGCGCAATGGCATCACACGTTTTTCCCTCCGAACCAAACCGGGACGCTGATGAATCCTTTGCAGAAAAAATGCCTGCTGGCCTCCGGGGGATTGCACGGACTGTTGCTGTGCAGCGTCTTGTTCGGGGCCGCGTTTCGGTCGCGCGACAAAGAGGAGGTGGTGAAGACGGCGGAGTTTGTCCCCGCGGCGAACATTGAGAACTTGCTCCGAAGCAAAGCGGGGACGCCGCCAGCGCCCCGTCCACCCGCGCCGCTGGTCGAGGTAAAACCGGTGGTGGATCCGCCGCCGATTTCTTCCCCGCCCAAGCCCCCTGTCGCCGAGATCAAGACTCCCAAGCCAGCGCCCAAGCCCGCGCCGACGCCAGACTCGCCGCCGGTCACGAAGAAGGTTTCGCCTGTGCCCGTAAAGCTCACGGAAGTCGTCCGCCCGGTTCCCGGGACTGATACCATCCCGGTCGCTCCGGCGGCGACGAAATCGACGGTCAAGGTAACCCTCGAGAACCTCAAAGTCCGGGGCGGAGAGAAGTCGGCTACCAAACCCGCGACCAAGCCTGCCACCGGTCATCTGGCTCAAGCCCATCAAGTCCAGCACCCCGCGGTCGGTCGGGTGTCCGATGTGGTTGCCAATCTCCAAAGAAACCTCGCGCACTCGACGGCGGTCGGGACCAGCGAAGGCGCCAGCGACGAGGCGGCGGTCGATTACGGCTTGCTCGTGGTGGCGCTGTACCAAAACGCGTGGATCGTCCCGCAGGATGTGGTGGACTCAGGGGTCGTTGCGCAGGCCACCGTCACGATCGGACGGGACGGGCGGGTGACCGACGCGCGGCTGACCAAATCTTCCGGCAAGGCCGCGCTCGACAAGTCGATCCAGAGCGCCCTGCGCGGCGTGAAAGTGGTCGCGCCGTTCCCGCCGGCCGACAAAGAGAAAGAGCGGACGTTTATCATTGATTTCAACCTCAAAGCGAAAAGACTGCTCGGATGAATTTCGCTTTGTGCGCGCGTCGTTTGGCGCTCTCTGGATTGCTGCTGGCTCCCTATCTCGTGGTGATTCCGGGAGTTGCTGCAGCGCCAATTCAGAACGTAACGGTGTTCGGGCAATCCCGACTGACACCTATCGCCTTGACCGGCTTTCCCACAGAGGTCGCGTCGGTGCTTAAGTTCGATCTGGAATTAGCCGGTTTCAAAATCACCGCGCCTGACACCGCGCTCTATACCCTCACGGGCAAGCTGAACGGCGGCGACCTCGAAGGCCGCCTGAGCAGCCGCAGCCAAACCGCCCTGCTCGCACGGGCCTACAAAGGTTCCAACGTGCGCAGTCTGACTCATGCGCTGGCGGATGATGTCTTGCTGACACTGACCGGACAGAAGGGCATCGCGCAGACTAGGATCGCCTTTAAGGCGGAACTAGAAAGGACCAGCGAGGTCTATGTCGCCGACTATGATGGTCACAATGCCATCCAGGTAACTCAGGATAATAACTTGATTGCCGCCCCTACCTGGGCGCCGGGGCGGGGGTTGCTCTATTATGTGTCCTATAAGCAGGATAACCCCGATATTTTCTACCATGACCTGGCCAGTGGTAAGCGCGTGGTCGTGGCGAGTTACTCTGGATTAAATACCAGCCCGGCCATTTCCTCCACCGGGAAACTAGCAATGGTACTGAGCAAGGGGGGCAGCCCGGATATTTATGTGGCGGACCTGAACGGCGCCAACCTCAAGCAACTCACTTTCACGCCCGAGGAGGAGTCGTCCCCGTGCTGGTCGCCGGACGGACAGTGGATTTGCTATGCGGCCAAGGTGAACGAACGTCGCTCGCTGATGAAGGTTTCGGTCAACGGCGGGGCATCCCGGCGGATTGCCATCGATGGCGCGATCAACCCCACCGAGCCGGATTGGTCGCCGGACGGCAAGTTCATCATCTTCACCTGTCAGCGCGCGGAGTTTGAACTTTGCCTGGTCCCCGCCGAGGGCGGCGTCGCGACCACCGTTGTGACGGGCGAGGATCCGTCTTGGGCGCCCAATTCCCGCAACGTCGTCTTTACGCGCCGCAAAAACGGGCGGCGATACCTGTCTTTACTTGACGTGTTTTCCAAACAGGTCAAAGATGTTGCCCAACTTTCGGGAAACTGTTCCCAGCCGAGTTGGGCCAAATAGCGTAATCCCGGTAATTTTTTCTCAAATGAAACGTTTTGATCTCCTGAAACTGTTGGCGGTGGGCTTGATTTTCACCGTGGCGACCACTGGTTGCCGCTCGCGCACGAAAGGTTTGACTCCCATTCCGGGTGGTGCCGGGAAGACCGGTCCCGGGATTGTGGACGATACTCCCCCCAAGGCCACCTACACGCCCAGCACCGTCTATACGCCGCCGACCACCGTCACACGTCCCCCGACGCCGACGCCGCCGCCGACCTACCCGAACAACGATGGCAACCGGGTTACACCCTTTCCGCCGACGGCAACGACTGACCTGCCTCCGGGCGGAAATCGGCCGCCGGGCGGTGAAAATACCGGACGCAATCCGACCGGGATTTCTGCAGCCGACCGGGGCGACTTTGAGGGAATGCTCAAAGATCCCGCGCTGTTCAAGAACAACACGGTCCTCTTTGACTTCGACAGTTCGGTCATCAAAGACAAGCAACGCAGCAAGATCGAGGCGGTCGCCGCCTTCTTGAAGACGACCACGTCCAACAAGCTGCTCATCGAGGGCCACTGCGACGAGCGTGGGACCGAAGAATACAATCGTGCTCTGGGTGAGCGCCGGGCCCTGGCGGTTCGCGAGTATCTGGTGCGGTTGGGCATCCAAGCCTCCCGCATTCGTACGATCAGCTACGGCTTTGATCGCCCGGCGGATTCCGGCCACAATGAGGCGGCGTGGTCCAAGAACCGCCGCGGCGAGTTCATCGTCCTCATGCCCCGTCAGTAATGCGTGCGGCACTGGAATAGCCTCTTTACTTGCCGCCGGATGAGGTCTAGCTTCAGACACTATGAACAGTAATCCTCAAGTCCTCGCCGCCTTTATTGGCGGGTGGGAATTTGTCCTCATCCTGGCGGTTGTCATGATCCTGTTTGGTGCCAAGAAGCTGCCCGAGCTGGCACGGGGTTTGGGACAGGGCATCCGGGAATTCAAGAAGGCCTCGGTGGATGACCAGGGGCCGAAAGTTTAACGTCAGCAAACAGAGCTTATGACAACGATTTTTGCGGGCTTCATCGGGGGCTGGGAATTGGTGCTGATTCTCGCCGTGGTATTGATCCTGTTTGGTGCCAAGAAGCTGCCCGAGTTGGCACGCGGTTTGGGACAAGGTATCAAGGAGTTCAAAAAGGCTTCGACTGACATCACCAGTGAGTTACATCGGTCATTGGAGGAGCCCGTTTCGCCACCGCCGCCGCCGCAACGGCAGGTGCCCCAGCGGCCGGAGCCGGTTGCCAACGCTGGGACCGAGCCGCACAAGACGGATTCCTCCCCCAAGGCTTGAGCGGTTGCCTAGTTTCTTGCCATGGCCAATGAGCCCGAGGAGGCGAAGCTAGATCGTCCCGCTTCCGGCAACTCTACGGTTAGTTCAGCGGTCGCTTCTCCCACTCCCCTTCCGGCAGTTCCCTCGGTGGGCGGTGCGGTAACTTCTCTCTCCGGCGGTTCCGCCCCGCCTACTTCGTCCGCTGCTCCAGAATCTATTGGTGCTGCTACAATCTCCACCCCTGTCTCTGGGGGTGTCAGCTCGCCGCCGACGGAACAAAGCTCCCTGACTCCGGTCCTTGCTCCTACCAGCCCTTCCTCGGTTGAGCCGGTGACAGACCCGGCGCTGAATCCCGAGTTAGATCCCTATAACGAGCATTACCACGATCACTATCACGACTACGATCCCCAGCATCATCAGGAGAGCAACCCGTCGCACCATCACGACGATTTCCACCAGACCGCCTACACGCCCCCGCCGCCTCCGCCATACGAACCGGTGACCGATGCTGAGGACGAGGGTGGCGGCCCGGTAAAGCCCTTCCTGGAGCATCTGGAAGACTTCCGCTGGGTGCTTATCAAGTGCGTGGTCGTCACCATTGTCGGCATGGTGATTTGCTTGGCGGCAGGCACTCACCTGATGGAGATCATCAAACAACCGTTGAAGAAGGCGGCAGAGAGGAACGAAAGCCTGACTACGAATCAGATGTTGGTCGTGATGGCCGGCACCAATGTGCTGACCAAAATGCCCGCGCCGCCGGGAATGGAATCCCTGCTTAATTTTGGCACCAACCGCCGGGTAGCCTTGGAACTCATGCCGATCACGATCGGATCCAGGACCTTTCTGGCATTTTCGCCGACCACCAACACTCCGGCCGCCGCGAAAACCGATGAACGTGAACTGCTCAACCTGCGCCCGGCGGGTGGTTTCATCGTTGCCTTTCAACTCGCCATCTACGGCGGAATCATCCTGGCGTCCCCGTTCCTGATTTTCTTTATCGGCCAGTTCCTGCTCCCCGCGCTGAAGCTCAATGAAAAGCACTACCTCCTCCGGGGCTTTATCGCGGGAGTCGTCCTCTTTCTGGGTGGCGTCTCCTTTTGCTATTTCAAGCTCATGCCGCTCGCGCTGGACGCGTCCGCGAAGTACTCCCAGTGGCTGGGGATCTCCGCCGACCAATGGACCGCGGAAGACTACATCTCGTTTGTCTGCAAATTCATGCTCGGCATGGGGCTGGGCTTCGAGATGCCCGTTGTCATACTCGTCCTCGTAAAACTGGGCGTGCTGAACTACCGGATGCTCGCCGGCTTCCGCCGCTACATGATCGTCATCAACCTCGTGCTTGGCGCGGTGCTCACGACGCCCGAAGTGCTGACGCAGGTCATGATGGCCATCCCGCTCCAAATTCTCTACGAAATCACCGTCTGGATCGCCTACTACTGGGAATGGCGCGATCGCAAACGCGAGGAACGCGCGGCGGCGACGCCGCCACCGCACCCGGCCCGGTAATCTGGAAAAGAATCTTTACATGCCGGGGTCGCTCATTAGCCTCCGGCCAAAAGACACTTCAAGCCGCCATGCAAAAGCAATTGATACTCTTGTTTTCACTCGTTCCCTTCGCCGCCCTCTTCACCGGATGCGGCGGCATGGAAGCCAAGCTGGGCCGTGGCATGAACAATGTCATGGAGATCGGGCGGTTGGGTGAGTTCCGCCGTTCGATCGAGCAAACCTCCGTCTGGGAAGGCTCCGAGACCGGCATGACCGTGGGCACCCTCCGCGGCATCCACCGCACCCTCGCCCGCACCCTCATCGGGGTGGGAGAAATCGTTTCCTCACCCTTCCCAACCGTGGTGTACGAAAACTACGAATGGCCTGACAAGTTCTTCATGGACCCGAGCACCCGCGTCAAAGCGGAACCCTTCTCGGTCCGTCCGCCTTATCCCGACAACTATCGCCCGGGCCTCTTTGCCGATTCCATGCTCTCGACCGACACCAACATCGGCTTCAGCGGCGGCGACGTGATGCCGCTCATTCCTGGCAGCCGCTTCCGCGTGTTCGATCATTGAGCTACCCGTTACTTCCCGGCGCCGACATTCGCGTGTTGGCGCCTTTTTCATTTTATGCTGGCCCGTTCCTCGCCCTGCAAAATCAACCTCCTGCTCAACATCCTCGGCCGCCGCACCGACGGTTTCCACGAACTCGAAACCGTCATGCATCCGGTCCGCCTGTGCGACGAGCTGACGTTTGAATCCACCATCTCGGGCGTGACGCTCACCTGCAGCGACCCCGCGCTCCCCGTGGATGCCACCAACCTTGTGTGCCGCGCCGCGACGTCGTTTCTCACGACCGCGCGCATTCCGCAGGGTGTTCGCATTCATCTGGAAAAGCGCATCCCCATGGCCGCCGGCCTAGGCGGTGGCAGCGGGGACGCCGCTACCACGCTGCTCGGACTGAATGAACTCTTCGATTCCCCGCTCGCCGCCGCGCAATTGCATGAACTAGCCGCGGCTCTCGGTTCCGACATCCCGTTCTTCCTTCAGTCGCAGCCTGCGTTGGCGACCGGGCGTGGTGAATCGATTCAGCCCCTCGAATCTTTCCCCGTTCTTCAGGATGTCTTCGTCCTCCTCATCCATCCCGGCTTCGGCATTGCCACGGCTTGGGCTTACCAGCAACTGGCCCATTTCCCCGCCGCGCTGAATGGCCGCCCCGGCCGCGCCCAGCAGCTCATCACGCTCCTCCGCGCGGGCGATCTCGCCGCCGCGGGCGCCGCATTTTACAACTGCCTCGAAGCTCCCGCCCTGCACAAATATCCGCTGCTCGCGCTCTTCCAGGAATTTCTCAAAGCCAACGGTGCCGCAGCCGCGCTCATGTCCGGCAGCGGTTCCACCACCTTCGCTCTGATTTGCGGCCGCGCACCCGCCGAGGCCCTGCACGCGAAATTCCAAACTCACTTCGGCTCTTCGCACTGGACCGCGCTTGTGCCGCTGGGAAATTTTTGATCCGCAGTCGGAATGGAGAAATCACGGATTAACACGGATGGACTCGGATGAAGCAGGGAATCAGTCGCCGCACCCACGGAGTCAGCTAAGCCGCCGCCGGACATAGTCCTGAAAGACATCAGAATTTCCCCATCTTTTACCCCTCATCTTTTACCATCAACTCAGTGTTGTGGTCTGGATTCGCTTTCTTCCCGGCGCCGCAAACTCGTTGAGGCGCTCCAACAGCCCGCGATTTTGAAAGAATCAGCCGATGACGGCTTGCATGCCGATCACTGAGCGAAGGCCGAGACCGCAGCTCGGGCGGCAAGATTTTTGGTAAAAGATGGGGGGTAAAAGATAGAGACAATGGGACTATCCCCTCGACTCAGCTCAAGTTGATCTTGCCACCACAAATGGCACCAAGGCTGCAAAGATTTCGATGCGTCGCTGTCGCTTAAGGCAAGGACATGGCTCTAAATTTTTTTCCAAGGCAAATCCCGCCGCTTCCCCCGAACGCGCGAACGCGTCCCGAAACGAAAAAGTTCGTGCCCGCCGCCACGCTTCCCGCTTAGCCTCCGTGCATGGATCCATTGCTGAAACTCCTGTTCGAAAACGCGTCCCTCCAACCCGCGCAGCTCGCCGCCATGCTCAACCTGCCCGAGGCCGCCGTCGCCGCGCGCATCAGCGAGTACGAACGCGACCACGTCATCCTCGGCTACCGCACGATCATCAATGAGGAGAAGCTTGGCATGGAACTCGTCCGCGCTGTAATCGAGGTGAAAATCACTCCCGAACGCGAGGGCGGCTTCGACCGTCTCGCCGGACGAATCGCCAAGTACGACGAGGTGAAATCCTGCTACCTCATGTCCGGCGGTTACGATCTCCTGGTCATCGTCGAGGGCGATTCCCTGCGCGAAGTCGCCCGCTTTGTCGCCGAAAAACTCGCAACCCTGCAAGGCGTCCTCTCCACCGCCACCCATTTCATCCTCAAACCGTACAAGGAACAAGGCGTCCTCATGACTCACGAGCAAAATGGCGAACGGCTGTCGGTTTCCCCCTGAATCAGCGCGCGCGGCTCATGCCATCCGGCTGCCGGCGGGTTGGTGCGGTGGTCGCTCCTGGCAGAGTGTGAAAAAGTGGCAGTGGTGCGCTCGGCGCGATTCGAACGCGCGACCGGCGGATTAGAAATCCGCTGCTCTATCCAACTGAGCTACGAGCGCAACCGGTGCCCCCAACGACCCGGCTGGCGGGCCAGACCCGCGTCGGTTCATCGCCGGGATTCTTCGCGTGGCTGCTGCTACCAGGCAAGTGGATACGAGAAGCGGGAGCCACGAACCGCACGGACCACACGAGAGAAAGCGGTCGTGTGAAGGGGTGCGATTTCCTCCTCGAAGCGGCAGTTGAAGCGAACCACGAAAGGCACGAAAAACACGAAAAGCCGGAAAACAAAGGGCGGGAGCATGGTGGCTCGACCTCCGAATAACTCACCCGCCAGGTGACAACCTCCGATTCCGCAAGCCCTGCTCCATTCGTGTCTTTCGTGGTTCCGTCTGCCTTTTCCTGGGTAGTATCGCAGCAGGCCCCAAGCCGTAACTAGTGTCTGGCCGAAAACGCGCGTTTTTGGAAACGGGGCGCGACGCGGAGGGGGTGCGCAGGCGGTGCGCGACGGATTTTTCCTCCGGCGACGGATAAATCACCCAAATTCTCCGTTTTTAGGCGCATCGCTCCTGGCGG
>CAMAUZ010000013.1 GCA_945861535.1 Akkermansia muciniphila
GGGGGGGGTGGGGGGGGGCAGGCATCCTTGCCTGCCAGTTCACGGGGCATCCCTGCCCCGTATTCCCGTCGCCGCCGGAGGTTTATTCCGCCGCAGACACGGGCGGCACGGATGCCGCCCGAACTGGCAGGCAGGGATGCCTGCCCCACCGCACCGGCGCACCCGCCGGCAGGTGCGCGCCCCGTTCTGCTTCGGTGTTCCGGTTCAATGCTGCGGAAGCGCGGTGCGTCTGCCTCCCCGTGTTTCGCAGCCCAACGCCATTCATTCGCCTGCCACAGATCATATTGTTTTCGTGGCTCGTGCTATGCGCGGTCGTCGCGGGGCGGCACGCCGGCGCGGCGGCGGAAGTCGGGGCGGGGACTGGCAAGGCGGGGCTGACGGTTTTTCCGGCAGAGTTGGTTTTGCCCGCAGGCACGACGCATCGGCTGGCGGTGACGCGGACGGATGGCGCCGGGCACGAGACGGATGTCACGGGCGCGGCGGAGTTGGTCTCGAATGCGGAGGCGGTGGCGGCGGGCGGCGGACGCGGGATAGTGCGGGCAAAGGGCGTGGGGACGACGACTGTTCGCGTGCGGCAGGACGGGAGCGAGGCGATGGTGAAGATCCAGGTGGTGCCGGGGCCGACGGTGAAGGCGCTGAGCTTCGTGAACGACATTTTGCCGGTGCTCAGCCGCGCGGGTTGCAACGCGGGTTCGTGTCACGCGAAGCCGGACGGGCAGGCGGGTTTCAAGCTGTCGGTCTTCGCCTACGATCCGAAGGCGGACTACGATTTCATCCTGAAACATGCGCGCGGGCGGCGCGTTTTTCCCGCCGCGCCCGAGGAGAGTTTGCTGCTGCGCAAACCGACGATGGAAGTGCAGCACGGCGGCGGGCTGCGGTTGCTGCGCGAATCGGCCGGGTATCGGCTGCTGGTGGAATGGATCAATCAGGGGATGCCTTTCGGGCGAACGAATGATGCGACGCTGACGGGCATCGAGGTTTTCCCGCGGGAGCGGCGGTATGGCAAGGAGGCGGTGCAGCCGTTGCTGGTACGGGCGAAATACTCGGACGGCACGGAGAAGGACGTGACGCACTTGGCGGATTTCAGCTCGAACGACAAGGAGATCGCGAAGGTGGATGAGCACGGGGTGGTGACGATTGGGCGGAGTTCGGGCCAGGGCGTGATCATCGCGCGGTTCATGGGCCTGGTGGATGTCGCGCGGCTGACGGTGCCGACGGATCGTGCGCTGCCGGACGCGTTGTATGCGGGGTTGCCGTTGAACAACGACATCGACCGGCTGGTGTACGCACAGCTCAAGAAGCTGGGGTTCGCGCCATCGGCGACATGCAGTGATGCGGAGTTCGCGCGGCGGTCTTCGTTGGATGTGACCGGGCAGCTTCCGTCGCCCGAGTCGGTGCGCGCGTTTCTGGCGGACCGCGATCCGGCGCGGCGGGAGCGATGGATCGACCGGCTGCTCGAAAGCCCGTCGTATGCGGATCACTGGGCGGTGAAATGGGCCGATCTGCTGCGGGGCAATCCGTCGCGCGTCGGGGTGAAGAGCGTGTATGTGTTCGACAACTGGCTGCGTGAGTCGTTCCGGCAAAACAAGCCCTACGATCAGATGGTGGGCGAACTGCTCGTGGCGCAAGGCTCGACGCACAAATACGGGCCGACGGTGTTCTTCCGCGACCGCCGCGAGCCGGCGGATGTGGCGACGATCGTGAGCCAGATTTTTCTCGGCATCCGCATGGAGTGCGCGAAGTGCCATCATCATCCGAACGAGAAATGGAGCCAGACGGACTTCTTCCAGCTCGCAGCGTTTTTCGGCGACATCAAGCGGAAGGGTCAGGGAATCTCAGCCCCAATTTCCGGCGAGGCGGAGTTCATCTATTACGGCCCCGGCAGCGACGTGAAGCATCCGGTTACGGGTGCGAAGCTCAGCCCGACGCCGCCGGACGGCCCGCCGACGCAGCTCGAGGAAGGCCGCGATCCGCGCGGGGCGTTCGTCGCGTGGATGCGGCGGCCGGACAATCCGCACTTCTCGCGCGCCATCGTGAACCGCGTGTGGGCCGAGCTGCTGGGCCGCGGGATCGTCGATCCGGTGGATGATTTCCGCGCGTCGAATCCGCCCTCGAACGAGGCGTTGCTGGATTTTCTGGCGCGCGATTTTGCGGGGCACGGCTTCGACTTGAAGCAGCTCATGCGCACGATTCTGCGGTCGCGAGTCTATCAGCAGAGTTCCGTCGCGACCGAAAACAACCTCGCCGATCTGCGGAATTTCTCGCGCTCGTATCGCCGGCGCCTGGCGGCGGAGGCGTTGTCCGACGCGGTCTTCGCGGTGACGGGCGTGGCGGATTCCTTCCAGGGTTTGCCGCCGGGCGCGCGCGCGGTGGAGACGTGGAATCACAAGCTGGACTCGGATTTTCTGGATGCGTTTGGGCGGCCGAATTCGAGCGCCGAATGTCCGTGCGAACGCGACACGAAAGCCAGCGTCGTGCAGGTGCTGCACTTGATGAACTCGAACAAACTCCAGTCGCGCATCAGCGCCACCGAGGGTCGCGCGGCGCGGCTGGCGGGCGGCAAGGCGACCGAGGCGGAGATCATCGCGGAGCTGTATCTGGCGGCGTATGGGCGCTTCCCGACGACAGAGGAAACGCGCCGGGCCGGGGTCGCGTTTCAAGGCGACGGCGCGACGCGCAAGACCGGGACCGAGGACGTGATGTGGTCCCTGATCAATTCCGCGGAATTCATTTTCAACCACTGAGCGGCGACGTAAGTTCACCAACGAACCGGAGAAAACCATGAGCGAAATAAAGACCAACTGCGCGGGCGTGCGACGCCGCGATTTCCTGCAACTCGGCCTCGGTGCGGCGGCGGGCATCGGCTTTTCCGATCTGCTGCGCCTCCGCGCGCAGGGAGCGGCGGCGATGGGCAAGGCCAGCCCGGACGAGGTGCGCTGCATTCTCGTGTGGCTGGATGGCGGGCCGAGCCATTTCGAGTCGTTCGATCCGAAGCCGGACGCGCCACGGGAGATTCGCGGGCAGTTCGGCACGATTCCGACGAAGATTCCCGGCGCGCATTTTTCGGAGGTTGTGCCGCAGCTCGCGGCGGCGTCGGACAAGTTCACGATCGTCCGCTCGATCTGCCACAAGGATCCGAATCACGGCGGCGGCAATCATTACCTGATGACCGGCGCGCCGACGCCCGTGCCCGTGGGCTGCGGGGCGTTTGTCACGTTTCACCCGTCGTTCGGCTCGGTGGTGTCTTACAAGCGCGGGGTGCGGAGCGGGATGCCGGCGTACATGACGACGCCGTCGATGACACGCTCGGGCGGGCCGAATTTCCTCGGCGGTCAGCACGCGCCATTTGTGATCGGCAACGATCCGAATGGCGCGGACTTCAAGGTGCGCGACGTGGTCCTGCCCACCGAGATCAGCGAAGGGCGCGCGATGACGCGACAGCAGTTGCGCCAGTCACTCGACCAGATGGCGCGCATCAACGACGCCGAGGCGGAGGATCCAACGCTGAGTTTCGACAGCTTTTACCGGCAGGGTCTCGAGTTGGTGTCGTCGCCGACTGCCCAGGCGGCGTTCGATATTTCGCGCGAGCCGGAGAAGGTGCGCGACATGTATGGGCGAAATTCGGTGGGCCAGCGACTGCTGCTGTGCCGGCGACTGGTCGAGGTCGGCGTGTCGTTCGTGACCTGTCACTACGGCGGATGGGATCATCATGTGGATCTTTTCAAGGTGGTGAAGGAGACCTTCATGCCGAAGCTCGATCAGGGCTTGTCGGCGCTGATCCGCGATTTGGATGACCGCGGGTTGTTGAAGAACACGCTGGTGATCTGCCTGGGCGAATTTGGGCGGACGCCGATCATCAACGAGCGCGCCGGGCGCGATCACTGGCCGGGCGCGATGTCGGTGCTGATGGCGGGCGCGGGCGTGCCGCGTGGGCACATCGTGGGCGCGACGGACTCGAAGGGTTATTACGCGTCGGAGAACATTTATTCGCCGGAGGATTTCGCCGCGACGCTCTATACGAAGATGGGCATTGATCCCGAACAGGTGCTGCACACGAACACGGGGCGGCCCGTGCAACTGGTCAACGGCGGGCGCCGGATCAAGGAATTGTTCGCTTGAGCTTGAGCAGGGCGGGTGAGAGCGACGGGACCCACGCGGGGGAGCGCGCGCCGCTGGCGTGCAGTTTTCGGCGGCCCGCCGAAAACTTCGTTCCACTAACCTCCCGCCCAAAAGGAGAAGGCAGACTGGGGAACGAGGGTTTGGGCGGGCCGCCCAAACCGGCACGCCAGCGGCGTGCGCTCCCCTGTCGGGGTCGCGGCTTCGCCGCGCTACCGCTCTTGCTTCTCGCGCTCGTGCTGCTCAGTTGTCCGGCTTGGAGCCGCGCCGAGGCTCCGGTCATCGAGTCGATGTTTCCGCTCGGCGGGCAGGCGGGGACAACGGCGAAGGTCACATTCACCGGCAAGCTTGGTCCGGGGCCGGTCGGGGGTTGGGTGGACTTTCCCGGCGGCGTGGTGAAGCCCGACGGCACCAACGGAATTTTCCAGATCGTCATCCCCACGAACACTCCCCCCGGCCCGCGTTTGCTGCGGCTGTTCAACGCCGAGGGCGCGTCGCGGCCGCGCATTTTCATGGTGGGCATTCTTCCCGAGATCACGGAAATCGAGCCGAACGACAGCCTCACCAAACCGCAGGCGATCACGAATTTGCCCGTCACCATCAATGGCCGGTTCGACAAGGCGGGCGATGTTGATTTGTTCACCGTGAAGCTTGCGGCCAGCCAGACGCTGATAGCCGAAGCCGTGGCGAACATGGTGGGGTCGTCGATTGATCCCGCGCTCACGTTGCGCGACGCGGCCGGGCACCAGGTGGCGTTCGGGCACGACGGCATCGGGCTGGATGCGCTGCTCGCGTATCCGGTGAGCAAGGCGGGGACTTACATTGTGCAGCTCGCGGGGTTCGCGTATCCGCCGGCGGCGGACGTGCGGTTTGTCGGCGGCAAGAGTCAGTTCTACCGGCTCACGCTCACGACCGGGGCGTATCTGCGGAGCAGCTTTCCGGCGGGCATCGCGCGCGGCACGACGGGCAGCGTGCAGCTCTCGGGCTGGAATCTGGCGGGGACGAATCAGCTTCTCGCGCAGACCATCACGGCGGCCGCAAGCACCGGGCGGCAGGATTTCGCGGAAATCATCCAGGCGTCGGTTCCCAACCGGCTGCGGCTGGCGCTGGGCGATGGGACCGAAGTGTTGGAAAGCGAACCAAACGACACGCGGGAAAAGGCGCAGAAGATTACACCGCCGCTGACGTTGAATGGTCGTCTCGACCGCGCGGGCGATGTGGACCGCTTTGCGTTTTCCGCGCGCAAGGGCGAACGCTTCGAGTTCAAGCTGCTGGCCCGGACGCAGGGCGGGCCAATGGATTCGGTGCTGGTCATCGAGGACGCCGCGGGCAAGGAACTCGCACGCGTGGATGATTCCGCCGGCGACACGGACGCGCGGCTCGTGTGGGCGGCGACGGCGGAGACGAACTATTTCGTCGCGGTGCGCGATCTCTTCGGCAAAGGCGGGCCGGATCATGTCTATCGGCTCGAAGTCGGGCCGCCGGCGCCAGGTTTCACAGTGACGGTGGACACGCACGCCTTCGCGGTGCAGGTGGGAAAAACCAACGAACTGAAACTGACGGTCACGCCCGTGAACGGCTACGCCTGCACTAATCTGCAGGTCGTCATCGAAGGACTGCCAGACGACATCACGGTGCAGGTGCCGAAGCTCGCGGCGAAGGGCGGCGAGGTGAAGGTGAGCTTGATCGCGGGGGCGGACGCCGAGCCGTCCAATCAGCCGATCCGCGTGCTGGTGGTCGCGCCGGAGTTCAAGCCGGCGAAAGTGCGACCGGCAATTTTCACAGTGAACGCGAAGGACACGTCGCCGGAACTTTTCATCAATCAGACCGACGAGCTGTGGCTGACAGTCACGTCGGGACCGGCGCTGGCCAGTCCGGTGGTGAAGAAGAAAAAGAAGTGAGCGGCCCGCCGGCGGCGTGGTAGGGACGCGCTGCGCGCGTCCGTGACCTTTCCCCCGAACGACGTGCGCCGTGCAACCAGCGCCGCTGACCTCCCCGCGCCCGAAAAACGGGGACATTGCAGGGCCGCGCGCAACGCAGCCCTGCCACGCTGCTGGCCCGCGTGGCGCGTGGCGCCTTCAACGCGTTGCGGGTTGCGCGGGAGAACGGCGGCGGGCAGTGTCGCGGCATGAACACATTTCGGCACACATCGGAATCTTCCACACCGGTCTCCCGGCGTTCAGCGTTGCAACTGGCGGCGATCGCTGCGGCGGCGGGCACATTGCAGCCGGAGCCGACCGCGGCGCAGCTCGCCAAGACGGAGGCGGACCCGGCTTTCAAGGTCCGGCATGGGCGCATCCGGCAGTCGATCATGGGCTGGACCTTCAATCCGATGCCGACGCCGGAGCTGGCGAAACATTGCAAGGAGATCGGGCTGGTCGCGATGGAGGGCGTGGGGCGCGATCATTATCCGCTGATTCGCGAGCTGGGATTGGACATTTCGCTGGTGGGCAGTCACGGGTTCGCGAAGGGGCCGTTCAACAAAGCGAATCATCCGGCGGTGACGAAGGCGTTGCGCGAGGGCATTGATCTGGCGGTGAAGTTTGGGTGCCCGAAGGTCATCACGTTCACCGGCATGAAGGAGGCGGGAATCACGGACGAGGAAGGCGCGGCGAACTGTGTGGCGGCGTGGAAGGAAGTGATCGGCTATGCGGAGGAAAAGAAGATCACGTTGTGTCTCGAACACTTGAACAGCCGCGACAACACGCATCCGATGAAGGGGCATCCGGGGTATTTCGGCGATCATGTGGATTTCTGCGTCGAGCTGATCAAGCGGGTCGGGTCGCCGAACTTCAAACTGCTGTTCGACATTTATCACGTCGCGATCATGGACGGCGATGTGATCCGGCGGCTGCGGCAGCACAAGGAAGTCATCGGGCATATTCACACGGCGGGCGTGCCGGGACGCGCGGAGCTGGATGACACGCAGGAGGTGAATTATCCGGCAGTGATGCGGGCGCTGCTAGAGATCGGCTACACGGGGCATGTGGCGCAGGAATTCATCCCGACTTGGTCGGACAAGGTGCTGGCGCTGCGTCACGCGGCGAAGGTGTGCGACGTGTAACGCAGGGAATTTCGAGGGACGAATTTCGAGGGACGAATGGGGAAGGGGCGATGAACGAGCGGGCGGAATCGGGTTGGAAAACGGGTGTGAGTGTTTTGGCAAATATGAAACGAAACACGCTGGGCTGGTTGGCGGGGTTTTTGTTGGCGGGCGCGGTGGGCGCGTCGGCGCAGTCGGCGCAGTCGGCGTGGCAGGAGAAGCTGCGGGGCGCTCTCCCGCTGCTGGGACATCGCAACTGGATTGTCATCGCGGACTCGGCGTATCCATTGCAGACCGCGCCGGGGATCGAGACGGTCTATGTCGATGGCGATCAGCTCGAGGTGACGAAGGCGGTGCTGGCGGAGTTGGGGAAGGTGATGCATGTGCGGCCGGTGATTTTCACGGATGCGGAGTTGAAGTTTGTGCCGGAAAAGAACGCGCCGGGGGTCACGGAATATCGCGCGGGGTTGGAGAAGGTTTTGGCGAAGCGGGCCGTGCAGGCTCTGCCGCACGAGCAGATCATCGCGCGGCTCGATGAGGCGGGGAAAGCTTTCAAGGTGCTCCTGTTCAAGACGCGGCTGACCGTTCCGTACACGTCGGTGTTTCTCCAACTCGACTGCGGTTACTGGAGCGCGGAGGCGGAGAAGGAGTTGCGGGACGCGATGCGCAAGTGAGTGGCACGGTGGGTTTGTAAGGCGCGGGCTTGATGGGGGTCAATGAGGCGCGCGGGAAAAGCCGTTAGGAATCAGCATTATGAAAACCAGAGCGTGGAGGGTTGGCGGGGTGCTGGTGAGCGGGATGTTCTGCGCCGCGGGGATTCTGTGCGGACAGGAAGCAGGCGGCGCGAAAGACACAGGGGATGGTAACCAATCAGCCGCGATCACCGTGCTGACGAGCCACCGCAGCGCCGCCGCGGTGGCCGCGGCGCGCGAGCGGGCGAAGCTGCTGCACGATATTTACTCAACGACGCTGGAAGTGATGCATCGCCATTATTTCCGCGCCGAGCGGGCGGTGTTGCCGGCGCGGGCGATGGAGGATGTCTTCGCGGACATGGCCCGGCTGTCGAAGGATTCGGCGCGCTGGATTGCGGTGAACACGAAGGCGATGAGCGTGCAGCACGAACCGAAGACGGACTTTGACCGGAAGGCCGCCGCCGAGCTGGCGACAGGCAAGGAGTCCTACGAGCGGATCGAGGACGGCGTGTATCAGCGGGCCGGCTCCATACCGCTCGGTTCGAGTTGCGTGGGGTGCCACACGAAGCATTTCTCAGGTCCGATCAAGTCGCCGCGTTTCGCCGGGCTGGTCATTGCCATTCCGCTGAGCGATGGGAAAAGGTGACGGAGCGGCCGGCGAGAAACGCCGGGGTGGCTGGACTGGAAGCGGCCGGTGGGTCTGCCACCGAGCGGCACAGAAGGCACAAGCGACCGAAGTCCGGCGGAGAGCGCCCGCCTACTTGTCCACAAACACGACAACGCCGCGGGCGCGGGGCGCTGAAGTTGTTGGGTTTCCTGCGGGGTAAACTCGGGGTCACTGACAGTTTGTTTCATCCCGATTTCATTGGAGCAAGTTTGCCAATGAGCACGGTTCGTTGTCCGAAAATCACAGCTACTCTCACCCACTCTTGATCACACCGCGTCGCCACGTTCGCCCTTAAAACCAGCGGGCTTTCCCTGCCTTTTGTGGCCATTACTACGGCTGATTTCAGTTTGAGCTTACCGCCCGGCCGCCGCCTCCATGTCCCACCAACCCCATAACATCTCCGCCGGCACGCAGGTCGTGTCCCTGATCGCAGTCCGCGGGACCAACGACTCGCTCGTCCACCCGCGCGGCGCCGTCGGCGTCGTGACGCGCACCCCCGCCGTCGCCGGCGAGAAATTTCTCGTCCGCTTTCCCGATGGCTTCGAGAAGTCCCTGGCCCGTTCCGAACTCGAAGTCCTGCAACACTTCAAATCCCGCCTCGGTCCGGTAGGGCGTGGTGTCCTCACCGCGCCGCCGCCAGCCGACGGCCCGCCCGATCTCGCGCCCGCCGCCTTCGACCTCGAATCCTTCATCCTCTACCGCTGCGTCGTCGGCTCGCGTGCCTACGGACTCGACCACGACGACTCCGACACCGACCGCCGCGGCATCTACCTCGCGCCCGCCGACCTGCACTGGTCGCTCTTCGGCGCGCCCGAACAATTCGAGGACCACGCCGCGCAAAGCTGCTACTGGGAATTGCAGAAATTCCTCACCATGGCGCTCAAGGCCAACCCGAACATCCTCGAGTGCCTCTACTCGCCGCTGGTCGAGAAAATCACGCCGCTCGGCGAAGAACTCCTCACCCTGCGCTCCGGCTTCCTCTCGCAAATGATCTTCCAGACCTTCAACGGCTACGCGATGAGCCAGTTCAAAAAAATCGAACAGGACATCCGCAACCACGGCACCGTGCGCTGGAAACACGCCATGCACCTCCTCCGACTCCTCCTCACCGGCGCCGCCACCTTGCGTCTGGCCCGCGTCCCGGTCCGCGTCGAGGCCCACCGCGACCGCCTCCTCGCCGTCAAACACGGTGCCCTTCCCTGGCCCGCCGTGGACGCCTGGCGGCAAGAACTCCACCGCGACTTCGAGCTCGCCCTCGCCGAAACCCACCTCCCCGAACGCCCCGACTACGAGGCGGCGAACCGCTTCCTGATCAAAGCCCGACGGGCGATGGCGATGACGGGAGAACGTTGAGCCATGGGCGCCACGCGCGACGAACGCCGCGCCGCCTGCGACGCCGCCGCGGTGGTCGAGGTCATCGAACATCTCGACCCGCCCCGTCTGGCCAACTTCGAGCACGTGCTCTTTGGCTGCGCCCGCCCCGGCACCGTGGTGCTCACCACGCCCTACCGTGAATACAAGGTGAAGTGAGAAACCCTACCCGTCGGCCCCGAGGACGCGCTGGTAGGTTCGTCGACGTAGTTGGCGGTGTTCAGGCAACTCAAACACGGCGAAAAACCGGCTTCCACCTAGCCGAGTTTTTGAAAATGAACTTTCAAAAAGGGCGAGGATTTTAAAGTGGACTTTCAATAAGTGGTGTCTATGAAACGGCATGATTGCACGTTGGCCGGAGAGCAAATGGCGGAAAGATTTCACCCGCCCCTACGTTCAGATTGTCTTTGGCGCCCGCCAGACCGGCAAATCCACCTTGATCCGAAGCCTGCTCCCGGAGGGCGCCACCGTCGTGGACCTGTCCGACCCCAGGGAACGCGGGCTGTATTTGAACGACCCGGGCCGGTTCATCACGCTTTGCCGGAGTCTGCCCGCCCGCGGACCGGCGACTTGGGTCTTCGTGGACGAGGCCCAGTCCGTGCCGTCGATCTTCGATTCAGTCCAGCACCTCTACGACCGGGAGAAACAGCGCTGGCATTTCATCCTCTGCGGCAGCTCAGCCCGCAAGCTGCGCCAGACCGGTGCAAACCTCCTCCCCGGACGCAGCTTCCTCCACCGGCTTTTTCCCCTGACCCGCATTGAACGCCCGGCCCCCGAACCCCCGATCGCTTTCGATGGGCCTGCGCCATTGGCACTGCCGTGGCCCAAAGAAGAAACCCCGGCGCGCCTGTTCCCGGCCGCCGACCTGATGGAGCGGTTGGCGTTTGGTGAACTGCCCGGCGTGGTGACCATCGCCCGGTCGCAACGCGCCCAGATACTCGACGGCTATACCCAACTGCATCTCGAAGAGGAGATGCGGCGCGAGGCGATGGTGAAGGATTGGCCCGCCTTTGTCCGCTTCCTCCGCCTGGCGGCGGTCGAGTCCGGTCAGATGGTGAATTACCACAAAATCGCCAGCGACATCGGCCTGTCGGTGCCCACGGTCAAAAGCCATTACCAGCTATTGGAGGATATGTTTCTGGGTTTTCGCCTGCCCGCCTTCAGCGGCAGCGCCCGCAAGAACCTGCTCTCGACAGACCGGTTTCTCTTTTTCGATCTGGGCGTTCGCCATGCCGCTGCAGGACTGGTCGCCGGGTTGGACACCGTCCGCGCCAACCCCGGCCCCCTGTTCGAGCAATGGGTCGGCATCGAATTGTGGAAGCGCCTGCAATATCTCGGCACCGGCTCGCTCCACTATCTCCGCACCAAGGACGGCGCGGAGGTGGACTTCATTATCCAACACGGCGGGCGGCTCGCGCCCATCGAGGTGAAATGGACCGAACGCCCGACGCTGACCGACGCCCGCCATCTGCTGACCTTTTTGCGCGAACATCCCAAGCAGGCCAAACACGCCTACATCATCTGCCGCTGCGACCACCCGCTGCGCCTGCACGAAAGGGTGACGGCGCTGCCGTGGTTTTGTCTGTGAACACCTCGTTGCCCAGGTTGCCCAAACGATTTCTGCCCGTAGGGCCGGAGGAAGCGGAGATCGGTTCGCCGACGCAGATGGGCGGTTTGAATTGAAGGCTTAATCTATCTCGGAGGAACCAAACTAAGCGCACGGTCGCGCGCCGGAATTTCATTCCAGTGGATAACTTGAAACCTTCGCATCATCGCCTCAATGTCTCAGCGCATGAGACCGACTGTTGCCCCGGATGCCGGCGTGTTTAATCCCGCGCCGGTGCCGACGCCAGTTCCCAACAAGAGACTGCGCGAAGGTATTTTGCTACAGGCACGGCGCAGCTTTCAGTCATCCAAAAACGCCTACCGAACCAAGCTGCCGGGCTTCGAGGTCCGGCGCGATGCCGCCATCATTCCCAGCCGCCGCGCGCAGGAGTTGCTCGCGGAGGAAACGACATGAAAACCGTCTTGTTGAAGACGAATGTCCCGCTCGCGCTGGCGCGAAAACCCCGGTTCGTCAATGACTGAGATACTGGAGCAACTCAGAGATTTTGCCGCCGGCATCCGCCGCAAGCCGGCAATGTATTTCGGCCGCCGCGGCAGCCCGGCAATACCGCTGATGACTCGTGGCTTGATTGACGCCGTGTTGGCCACGGCTGGGAAAAAGTATCGTGGGCCGATTGTAGTTTCGGTCACGGGCAAGGGACGAAGGCAGGCCATTTCGGTCGAGTTCGCAGCCTTGGCTTCGACGGTGTTTTCCCACGCCCGGCTGGACGGATTTCTCCAGTCAATGACGACACAGCCGGCCTATGAGCTTGGCTCGGCTGCCGCCGGATCCCGCCAGTTCGCCATGGAAAGTTGCGACGGTCAGCGGCGCGCGCTTTTGGAAATTCAGCATGGCTTCCAAGTCGCGACCGAAACCACGCCGTCTCCCCTGCCCCCCAGCCTCCGCGTCGTGTTTCAACCAGAGCCAACGCTGTTCGACTGCTTGTCGCACGATGGTCTCTATAATCTGGCGGGCAATCTTCGCGATTTGAGTCTGCTCCATCCCGGCCTGGCCACTCATTTCACCGCCGATTCATTGGCTGGCGAGCTCCGCTACTTTCACCAGCATGGACTGAAGAGCCTCCTCTTCGAAGACGATCACGCCCGCTGGCCGCTGCATCCGGGTTGCCTGAGTTTCAAAGGCACGGCGAAGAACATGCGGGTAGAGGGTCATCTTCGCTTTCTTCACGCCGGACTTCCCCATGTTCGGAGTTACGTCAATGGCCACCCGGCGCAGGGAGCCGCGCATCTGGAAGGTCTGGGTGCCGCCTTGCTCGAGTTGTTTCCCGATCCATCGTTGGGCTGCCGACGCGTCTCCTTTGTTACCAATCCAGACACCGACGCCAAAATCGAACTGCCCCACCCGTTCCTCGCAGCGATGCAGCTTCAACTTGCCGAGCCACGATATTACGGCCCCACCCGGGACGTTCTCTGTGGCGACGAGGTGCGTGAATTCGTCCGCTGCGCGGCATCCGAAACGCTGCGGAAGCAGTGGGAAAACCTCCGCGCGCCGTGAACTCGCGATGTCCCGCCTCGAATTGCCATGACCCTCACCCTCCCCGATCTCTCCCTCGTCGTGCTCGTCGGCGTGTCCGGCTCGGGCAAGAGCACGTTTGCGCGGAAGCATTTTCGGCCGACGGAGATTCTGTCGTCGGATGCATGCCGGGCGATGGTGTCGGATAACGAGAACAATCAGGCGACGACGAAGGATGCGCCTGCGTTGAACCACTTTCTCCCGCGCCGCGAGGCGCTCCGGCGCGTCCACGAATGCATCTTCGGCGTGCTCGCGCTGGAGAACGAGCCGGTGGACCCAAGGTTGTGAGCGATCGTTGAGCCTATGCCCATTGATCCACGCCTCCACCGCATCGTCGCCGCGCAGCCGTATCCATTGCTCTTCGCGACTATAAGCGGGGCGCACCTGTATGGCTTTCCTTCGCCCGACTCGGACTTCGATTTGCGCGGGGCGCATGTGCTGCCGCTGGCGCACGTCGTCGGGCTGGTGGTGCGCGAGGAGACGATCACGGATGCGCGGGTCAGCGAAGGGCTGGAGATGGACATCGTGAGCCATGATGTGCGGAAGTTTTTCGGCCTGCTGCTCAAGAAGAACGGTTACGTGCTGGAGCAGCTCTTCTCGCCGCTCATCGTTCACACGACGCCGGAGCACGCGGAGCTGAAGAACCTGGCGCGCGGGTGCATCACGCGGCATCACTCGCATCATTACTTCGGGTTCGCGGAGACGCAGTGGAAGCTGTTTTTGAAGGAGTCGCCGCGCCGGGTGAAGCCGCTGCTCTACGTGTATCGCGTGCTGCTCACGGGCATTCACCTGCTGCGCACGGGCGCGGCGGAGGCGAATCTCGTCACGCTGAACCGCGAGTTCCGGCTCCCGTTCATCGACGACCTCGTGGCGCGCAAACTCGCCGGGCCGGAGCAGTCCACGCTGGCGGCGGACGACCTCGCCTTCCATGAGTCGGAATACCAGCGGCTGCGCGGCGAATTGCAGGCGGCACACGAGGCCAGTCACCTGCCCGAGCTGCCGAGTGAGGCGACGCGCGCGGGATTGAACGATCTGCTGGTGAGACTGCGGACGGCGTGGTGAGGGGGCATCCCGAAGCGGGCGGAGGCCGCCGCCCCCGCTCCCGCCCCTTGTAGGAGTCGAGGTAACGAGACTCTGACCTCCCTCCACGAGCGGCCCGCCCAAAAACACTCCAAGCCGCGTCTGGCAACCAAGTTCCAGTCCCACACGCCGCACCCAAGTCAGCCCTCGAAACTCAGTCTGCTCCTCGCGCAGAAAAGGTTAGAGTCTCGTTACCTCGCCTCCTACAAGGCGGTCTCGCGGACGCGCCGCCCGCGCTCCCGGCGCACTTCGCCACTTGCTGCGGGGCGCAAAGCGGCCCACGCTTTCCAGCATGAAATCACCGCGCTTCTTCCCCGCCGCCCTGTTGCTTGCCGTCGTTGTTCCCGCCGTCGTCGCCGTCGCCGCGGACTGGCCGCAGTGGCGCGGACCAGCGCGCGATGGTCAGGCACCGCCGGGAAAGACCGCGTTGAACGCCTTACCCAAAGAGGTGAAGGCGCTGTGGAGCATCGCGGTGGGCAATGGCCAGGCGTCGCCGCTGATCGCGGGTGGCCGCGTGTTTTACCTCGATGAACAGCAGGGGCAGGAGACAGCCCACGCGGTCGAATTGGCGACCGGGAAGGAAGTGTGGCACGCCGCGTTCGATCAGTCCGAACAGTTCGCCAACAACTACGGCACCGGGCCGCGCTGCACGCCGCTCGTGGAGGGCGACCGCGTTTATGTGCAATCCTGCCGCGGGGAATTTCGCTGCCTCTCGGCGGTGGACGGCAAGACGATCTGGCGGACCAGTTTCGAGAAGGACTGGGGTGCGACCTTTTTCGGAAACAAAAAAGAAAACGCGCCCGAGGCCAAGGAAACCGCCGCGCGTCGTCACGGTCACAATGGTTCGGCGGTGATCGACGGCGACACGATTTTCGTGCCGGTGGGCAGCCCCACCAAGGGCACGCTGGTGGCCTTCAACAAAGCAACAGGCAAAGTCCTGTGGACCGTCGGGAGCGACAACACGGCGTACTCGTCGGTCATGGTGGCGACGCTGGGCGACACGCGGCAGGCGGTGCATCTCACGGCGGATTCGCTGATGGGCGTGGACGTGGCAAGCGGCAAATTGCTGTGGCAGACGCCCGTCAAAACGGGCGCCAAGCGGCACGTCCTCACGCCGCTCATCGTCGGCGACACGGTGACGATTGCGTCGTCATCGGTGGGCCTCACGAAGTTTGAAATCAAGCAGGAGGGCGGCATTTTCAAAATCAGCGAAGCGTGGAAAAATGACCGGCTCAAGATCACGCTCGCCACGCCCGTGCTCGTCGGCGGCCATCTCTACGGCCTCGGACAGGGATCGAAGACCGATTTTGTCTGTGTCGATTTCAACACGGGCGAGGTGAAGTGGACGCAGCCGGGCTTTGTGGATTACGCGGCCGTCATCGCGGTCGGCGACCGGCTGCTCGTGCAAAGTTCGAGCGGCGAACTGCTCCTGCTCCGCGCGAATCCGCAGAAATTCGACGAACTGGGCCGGACGCAGGCCTGCGGCAACACCTGGAGCCATCCCGCGTTCGCCGACGGCCGGCTCGTGCTGCGCGACAAGCGCCAGCTCTTCGCGCTGGAACTGGCGAAGTGAGGAGTGGCGGGATCCGCGGGGCGGGGTCGGTGGCATTGGGGCGACTGCAGCGCGGCCTGTAGCCGCCGACGTGAGGAGGCGGATTTCCCCGCAGTTCGAGCGCGTTCCATCCGCCTCCTCACGTCGGCGGCTACGTTTTCACACAGGCTCTGAAAGCCACGCTCCTTCTACTCCGCATTCGCTGGTCTGGCACCCAACCGACGAGCAGCGTTCATCCCAGCGCTCGCAGCAGTTGATCCAGCACTGCTCCCAACTTCCCCGCCGCGGCTGACGTTCGTTTTCCCAACGCGAGCAGCGCCGGGATTTGTCCCGGAGCCGCTGCAACCGCCCACGCCAGCTTGGCGAAACTCAGGTTTTGCTCGGGCGTCGTCAGGCGGTTGAAATCCAGCGGCAGGTCTTCGTTCGCCGCGTCGGAAATCACGCGCAACGTCACGCAGGCAATCCCCAGTTCAGCGCAGATTTTCCGGATCACCCCCGACTCCATCTCGACCGCGTCCGCACCGGTCTCGGCGAACAGCACCCGCTTCTCGACGGCGGTGATGGCTACCCGCGACTCGCAATGGAAACGGCCCGCGCGCGCGCCCAGCTTTTCCAGCGCAGTCGCCACCCGCTCCGGCGCATCGTTCGAGAAGACCAGCGTCAGCGGCGGCAGCGCCGGATTCAGCCCGCCCGCGTAGCCGCACGTCAGCACCAACGCGGGCCGCCCCGCCGCGACCGTCGCCCGCGCCACGCGCTCGGCATTGCGCGCGCCCATTCCGGTGACAACGACCTTCGCCCTCCCCTGCCCCGTCACCGCCGCCCCGAGTTTTCGGAACGGCCGCGCCTCTTCGGGCAGCGCGAAAAAAATTAGAATGGAAGCGAGCGGCGGGTTCACGAGGACGGGGAAAAGTTCAAAGGATAAAGCTCAAAGCTCAAGGGAAGTTTCAAGCAACAAGCGGGTCCAAGTACCAAGAGCGGCGTATAAATCGTTGCGAAAATTCGCGCCGGAACTTCCGAAACAAGGAGCGCGTCCGTCTCCCTCGCCCCGTGAGGCACGAACAGGGAGAAGGATGGGGAGAGGGGTGGCCCACTGTTGCGTCCGGTTTCGCCGAAGCGGAGCGCCTCCTCTCCCCGGCCCTCTCCTCCGTTCCGAACGGAGGAGAGGGAGGCGGAGGCCCCGGTGTGGAATGCACGAATCTTCACAAAGGCTGATAATGTTGTTGATGACGGCTCACCAACGGAAACGGCGGTTCCGCCGACACATTGGCTCTTGGCCCTTCCCTTGAGCATTGAGCTTCACCCCTTGCCTGCCGCATCCATCGCCAGTCGCATGCTTTGTCTCACACGTTCACCCCACGGCGAGCGCCGCCACCTTGCCCGCCTGCCCGTTTTTGCCCGCGGCTTTTTTTTCGAGCAGCCGCTGGTAGCTGGCCAGCGCCAGCAGCGGCCAGGCATTCCGATACATGTCGTACTTGAGATAAAACACGCACGGAAAGCCCGTGCCCGTGGTCTCTTCCTCGGCCCACGATCCATCCGCGCTCTGCGTGCGGATTAGGTAGTCGATGCCGCGCTTCAGCCCCGGCAGATCAGGATTGTCGAACGCGCACAGGCCCATCACGGCCCAGGCCGTCTGCGATGCCGTGCTCGGTCCCTGGCCTTTGAACACCGGGTCGTCGTAGGTGTTGCAGCGCTCGCCCCAGCCGCCGTCGTCGCGCTGGACGCTCTCGAGCCAGCGGCGGCCGCGCTGGAGCCACGGCTCGTTCATGTCGAGATTCATCGCGCGCATCCCACGCAGCACCTGCCAGGTGCCGTAGATGTAATTCACGCCCCACCGCCCATACCACGAGCCATCCGCCTCCTGATGCTCCTTCACGAATTGCAGCGCGCGTTTCACCTGCGGATTGTCCGTGCCGAAGCCCTCGTAGCCGAGCAGTTCGAGGATGCGCGCCGTGATGTCCGCGCACTCGGGATCGAGCATCGCGTTGTGATCGGCGAACGGCACCTTCTCGAGGATTCCCTTAGTGCAGTCCTTGTCGAACGCCGCCCAGCCGCCGTCCTTGCACTGAAAGGTCAGCATCCATTTCAACCCGCGCTGATAGCACTCATCGCGCCGCCGCGGGTTGTCGGTCGCCACGCGGCGCAGCGCCATGAGCACCATCGCGGTGTCGTCGACGTCGGGGTTCCATTTGTTCTCATATTCGAACACCCAGCCGCTCGGCTCGACATCCACCGGATTCTTGTGCCACCAGTCGCCCTTGAACCGAATCTCCTTGGCGATGAGCCACTCGACCGCGCGTTTCATCGCCGGATGCTCGGCGGGCACGCCCGATTCGTGCATGCAGATCGTGACAATCGCCGTGTCCCACACCGGCGAAAAACACGGCTCGATCCGCACGCTGTCCGCCGTCTCGTGCTCGAGCTTCTTCAACTCGCGCTCGGCCCGGCGCACCTGCGGATGATCCGCCGGATAACCCAACGCCTTGAGCGCGATGAGCGCGTTCAGCATCGCCGGGAAAATCGCCGCCAGGCCGTCGGTGCCCTCCAGCCGTTCGAGCATCCATTCCTCGCAGCGTTTCAGCGCGCGCGCGCGAAACGGATGCAGCCCGAGGCGGCTCACCCACTCGGCCAGTTTGTGCAGCTTGTCGAGCCAGAGAAACGCGTTGCGCAGCGAGAAATCGAAGTAGCGGGGCCGCAGCGTTTCGTTCAGCTCCCATTTTCCGTTCGGATACAACTCGTCGAGATTCACGCCGTTCTTCAAGGGCCGCGTCGGGCGGAAATGATTGATGATCGCCAGCGGCACGAGCATCGCGCGCGACCAGTTGCTCATCTCCCAGAAGTTCACATGAAACCATTTGCCGATCAGCAAGACCTCGCACGGAATGGTCGGAACCTGCGGCCATTCCACCAAGCCGAGCAGCACCAGATAGAGCTTCGAGAACGTGTTCATCCGCGGCACGCCGCCGAGGTTCCGCGCCATCTCGCGCGCCCGGAGCATCCGCGAATCGGTCACCGGGACGCCGGCCAATTTCAGCGCGAGATAGGCCTTGATCGTCGCGTTCACCTCCGAGGGGCCGCCGAAGTAAATGTTCCAGCCGCCATCGGGCAACTGCCGGTCGAGAATGTGATTGATCGCCTTCTGCTCCCACGCCCGGTCCACATCGCCCGCCCAGTGATGATACGCGAGCGTGTCCGACACGAGCGTGGAATCCACGAGCAACTCGCCGACCCAGTACCCCTCGGGCTTTTGCTCGCGCAGCAAATACTCCTGCGAGCGGCGGATGCTCTCGTGCAGGCCGGCCACCGGAGTGGCGGGCGGATTCGTCGCCGTCGCCGTCGTGGCGCGGTTGTCAGTGTTCGCGGAACTTGTGCGCATCATGGTTACTTTGGGAGGCCGCCGCGCGGGGTGTAAAGTTTTATCCCCGGCGCAGCCACGACCGCAGCGGCGCGCGACCGGTCCCGGGTCGCAGTGCGCGGAGAGGACGGAGGCGACGGACATTCCCACCGGCGTTGCTTGGGAGGCGCGCAACGGATGGGGAGGGACGAACTTCATGCCACGGGTGGCGTTGGCGGCGCCCGCTCGCAAGCACGACCGAGTTTGGCAGGGGAATTTGGGGTATGGGAATGGAAGGTGATGAATTGGCAGCGGGCCGGTCTGGTGGTCCAATTCTTCCCTTCCCATTTCCTTGCCCCAAATTCCCCTGCCCAATCCGGCTATGCTCACGAGCGGTTCCGTCCCGCGCTGCGACCGAGGAGCGGTCGCACTCCGCTTTGGTTACGGTTTCGCCGCTCTGTCGCCCCCGGCAGTTTCGCCGGGATAGTCAGAGCTTGTCCGCAAAACGCCGATTTCTGAAATAGGGGTATCCCCTTGACTCAACTCGTGTTGATCTGGCCATCACAAATAGCACCCATGGCTGCATAGATTTCGATGCGTCGCTGTCGGCTGTGGCAAAGACATAGCTCTGAAAAACAGCAGAACTTTCCCATCTTTTACCCCGCATCTTTTACCCTCACTTCCGGGTCGGACGCTGGATCAGCTCGCTTGCCTGCGCCGCCAACTCGTCGAGCCGGTCTGGCAGCCCCGTGATTGTGAAAAGTTCAGCCGATGGGCGATCACTCGGCGAAGACCTGGCCACTGTTCGTGCGGGTGCTGCCGGAGAGATTTTTGGTAAAAGATGGGCGGTAAAAGATAAAGACCAGTGGGGCCATCCCCTTGACTCAACTCCCGTCGGTCTTCCCACCACAAAAACCACGATTGGCGGTCAAAACGTCGGGGCGTAGCTGTTGGTTGAGTCAAGGCCGCAACCCTTTTCTAAAAAAGCGCAAACCACCGGCGGGGTTCTGGGATCCCCATGCAGGCTTGCCGGACGCTAGTTTTTCCGGGCGTGGGACGGTTCGCTGATGAATTCAACCACGCCGGTGCGGACGTCGTAGAGTCCACCGACAAGGGCGATTTGCCGGCGTTCCAACAAGCCGCGCATGGTCGCGCTGCGGCGGCGGATGACTTCCATGGTGTGCAGGACGTTCAACCGGGCGACGCTGTCCACGAAGGCCTCGTTGTGGGCGCTGCGGTCGCCGCGGGTTTCGTGCTCAGCTTCCACAGCGTGCTGGATGTAGCCGGTGATGGATTTGATGTGGTCGCAGCCGGAGGCCTGGCAGGCGTCCACCTGACGGTGAACGATGTCCACCGTGGCCTTCACGGCGCCGCATCGGGTGTGGCCCAGGACCAGGAGCAACTTGGCCCCGGCCACCGCACAGCCGTATTCCATGCTGGCCAGGGCGTCTTCCATGGCGATGTTGCCCGCCACCCGGATGCTGAAGATGTCCCCGAGGCCGAGATCGAAGACGAGTTCCGTGGAGGTGCGGGAATCCATGCAACTGAGCACGACGGCGAGGGGGAACTGGCCTTGGGCGGTGGCGTTGACCTGCCGCATGAGATCGCGGGAAACGCGTTCGCCGCGCACGAACCGCGCGTTGCCCTCCTGCAGAATCTTCAGAACGCGCGCGGGGTCGATCTGGGTCTGGACCTCGCGGGTGGAGACGTCCACGTATTGGATGTGGTCGTCCATGACATAGCGTTCCTTGAAGCCCACCAGGCTGAGGAAGATGCCGCGCGCGGGCGCGGTCTGGGTGCGGAAGTCCTGGATCAGGTCCAGCACGTCCGAGTCGATGTAGTCGGTGTTGCGCGCATCCAGCACGACGTGCCCGCCGGATGGCACGGAGTTCAGCGACTGCTCGAGCACGGCGCGGTTGAGGAAGCTGACCTGGTTCGCCAGCTCGATCCGCAACACTTCGCCGCCAACGTGGTGTTCCATGAAGCGGCGCAAGGGTCGGCGGAAGTTGCTGTGCAGGATGAAGAGCAAGCTGACGCCGAGCCCAATCAGAATGCCCACCAGCAAGTCGGTCAGGACGATGGCCAGAATGGTGACGATGAAGGGGAGGAACTGGTTGCGGCCCTCGGCCCACATCTGCCGGAAGAGGGCGGGACTGGCCAGTTTGAGCCCGGTGGCAAGGAGGATGGCGGCCAGTGCGGCGAGGGGGATTTCATTGAGCCAATGGGGGAC
This sequence comes from Akkermansia muciniphila, assembly GCA_945861535.1. GTDB lineage: Bacteria > Verrucomicrobiota > Verrucomicrobiia > Limisphaerales > BJHT01 > BJHT01. Next base: position 21,222 of record CAMAUZ010000013.1, read on the forward strand.
CAGCACGACCAGCAGCAACAGCAGCGCGCCATGGATGAAGGCGGACATGCGGGTCGCCCCCCCGGCGTTGATGTTCACTGAGCTGCGCACGATGACGGACGTCACCGGCAGGCCGCCCAGCAGGCCGGCGACGCAGTTGCCGATGCCTTGGGCGACGAGTTCCCGATTGGGGGGCGAGGTGCGCTTGCGGGGGTCCAGCTTGTCCACCGCCTCGAGGTTGAGCAGCGTCTCCAGCGAGGCCACGACGGCGATGGTGAAGGCCGCGGTGTAGATGGCGGGGTTTGCCAGCGCCCGGAAATCCGGCCGGGGCAACTGTCGAAACAGTTCCCCCAGGCTTGCGGCTGTCGGAACCTGGACCAAGTGGGACTCGCTGATGGCCCAACCGCTGCCAAAGTGGCGCAAGGCTTGGTTCACCAGCACGCCGAGCAGCACCACGACCAATGGGGCCGGCACCCGGAGTTGCTTCAGCTTGGTGCGATCCCAAACGAGCAGCAAGGTCAGGGAGAGCAAGCCGACCAGGGTGGCTCCCGCCTCAAAATCGAGAAAGCTGGCGAAGAGCTCGCTGAAGGTGTTCTGCCCGTCTGGTTGCAGGAACTCCATTTCGCCTTCCGGGTCGGCATCGTGGCCCACCACATGGGGAATCTGCTTCAGAATGAGGAGCACACCGATGGCCGCCAGCAGCCCCTTGATGACGCTGGACGGGAAGAAGGCGGCGATGAATCCCGCCCGCATCACCCCCAGGCCAATCTGCATCAAGCCCGCCAGCATCACCGCCACGAGAAAGGCCTCAAATGATTTCAGCGCGGCGATTTGCGCGAACACCACGGCGGCCAAACCTGCTGCTGGTCCGCTGACGCTGGTGTGCGAGCCGCTGAGCCAGGCGACGACCAATCCGCCAACCACCCCGCTGATGATGCCCGCCATGAGCGGGGCGTTGGATGCCAGCGCGATGCCCAGACACAGCGGCAGTGCGACCAGAAACACGACTACGCTGGCCGCCAGATCCTTGGGCAGCGCCTTGAGGTAATCCGGCTGCGATACGGCCGTTGAGCTTGTCATAGTTTGATTCGTTGAAGTGCTGGCGGAGACTTGGGCAGCGTCCGGCTTCGGGCAAATATGAATTTCCGAATGGGAGCTTAGGTTTTCCCGAACTACCACTCCAACGTCTTGGAGTGGCTCAACTATCCTCAACTGCGTTATTGCTACGGCGGCGCCAAGCCGGGCGGCCTGGCGGCGACAGAAAGTAGCAAGTCAGCCGCGCCATACCGGGCGGGCCACGCCCAGCGGAGCGAGAAAAGGCCAGCGGCTTAAGATTGGTATTCCAAGGTGAGAGGGGAGCGGCCCGCAGGCAGGGACAGCGGAATCAGCACCTCGCCCGCATTGCCTTCACGGACGATTCCCTGGTGGTTGCTGATGATGCGCAGTTGCAGTTGGGCGATGCTGAAACTGCGGTTGGGGCATCCGCGCCTTGTGCCAGGGAAGCGCACCACAGCGGGCCTGCTGGGTTTCATCGCGGGAGAGATCACGTCCCCTTGGCTCACAATGGAGCGCCTTACCAAGTTCCCGGCTTGAATTCTGCGGCCCGCGAAACCTGGTCGCCAGCCGATGCGAGCGCCAGGGTCAGGTCGTCATCTCTTTGATCTGCTTGGTCGCAATGCCGATGGGGCGATCCACCGGCACGCCCATGCAGGCGAGCAACGTCATGAGCAGGTCGCCTTGGTTGCCTTTCGTGCCCGCCAGGAACCGGCCGGTCTTGAGCGAGCCGCCACCTTTGCCGGCGAGGATGAAGGGCAGGTTTTCGCGCGTGTGCTTGTTGCCGTCCTCCAGGCCGGTGCCCCACATCATGATGCAGTTGTCCAAAAGCGTGCCGTCGCCTTCGCGCAGGCCGGCCATCTTCTTCACCATGTGGGCGAACTGCTCGATGTTGAAGGCGGTGATGGCCGCGACCTTGCGGACCATTTCCGCGTCCTGGTTGTGATGCGTCTGGGAGTGGTGCTCGTTCTTGAAGCCCAGCTCGGGATACGAAACGCCATTGGGCGTGGAACCAATGTAGGTGCTGACGCGGGTGGTGTCGGTCTGGAACGCGAGGACGTTCAAGTCGCACATGACCTGCATGTATTCGCTGCGCTTGTCACCCTCGGGAATTTTGATCTCGATGGGCGGGGCATCGGTCGCGTTGCGCTTGGCGGAGCTGACGCCGGACTTGGCCAGGGCCGCCTCCTTCTGACGGTGTTCGATGGCGGCGATGCGGCGCTCCACCGAGCGCACGCTGTCGAGGTATTCGTCGAGTTTTTCCTGATCGGTCTTGGGCAGCCGGCGGCGCAGGTCGCGCGCCCCGCCGAGCACGAGGTCGAGCATCCGCCGGTCGAGGGGATTGGCCCGCGTGGTTTGGCCGGGCCGGTCGGTCTTGCCGAACAGGCGGTTCAGGACGACGCGCGGATTGATCTCGGCGGGCAGCGGCTGGGTTGGCGAACTAAAGCTGCAGTGAGTGTAATAACCTTCGTTCAGCCCTTCCTGATTCTCCTTGTGCGTCTGCGGCATTGTGGCGAGCTCCAGCGACGGCAGCGCAGTGAAGCCGCCGACGTAGTTCGCCGCGATCTGGTCGGCGGAGATGCCGATGTCGATGCGGTTGCGGTGGCGCGCGTCGGGGAGCTTCGCGGTGAGCCAGGTGGAAAGCTCCAGCGCGTGCGGGGCACCGTTGAAGGGCGCGATGGGCACGCCCGAAATGCCTTTGACTAAGAGGCATTGGTCGAGCACCGGTCGCAGCGCTTCCAACGCCGGCGGCGGCGAGGTGAGAAAACTCTCGGGCGACTTGGGCCAGAACTGATCCATGATGACGCCGTGCGGCATGAACATGAAGGCGAGGCGCACCGGCGGCTTGGGGGCCTTGGCTTCCGCCCAGCCCATGGTTTCCAAAAGCGGGAGGGCAAGCGTGGCTCCGATTCCTTTCAGGCAGGTCCGGCGAGAGAGGCGGAATCTATTTTGCATTGGTTGTAAGTGTGGTTTGGACGCGGCGGTTTAGGAAGGGGTAACTCGTGACGATCTCGGTGATCAGGGTCTGCATCCGGTAGCCGTCGCGGGCCAAGTTCTCGGTGAGTTGGTCTGCCACGAGCTGGTCGTAACCCTCCAACTGCCGGCACAGGGCGTAGGCGAGCAGCTTTTCCGTCAGATTGCGCGCGAGGTCATTCTGACGGCCGGCGATGATGGCTTTCAGTTCCTTGGGCGACGCGAATCGCTTGCCACCGGGCAACTCCCCGGCCGCATCAATCGGTCCGCCCGAATCATCGCGGTCGCGCCAGCGGCCGATGGCGTCGAAGTTCTCCAGGCCAAAGCCAATGGGATCGAGCAGCTTGTGGCAGTTAGCGCAGGCGGGGTTCGTGCGGTGCAATTCGGTGCGCTGGCGCAAGGTCAGGTTCGCGACTTTTTGCCGGTCCTGCTTCTCCAAGGTGGGGACATTCGCCGGGGCGGGCGGCACGTGCTGGCCGAGCACTTGTTCCAGCACCCACACGCCCCGCTTCACGGCGCTGGTGCGTTCCGGCATCGAGGTCACCGCGAGCACGCCGGGCATGCCGAGGATGCCGCCGCGGTTCGCGTCCGTGAGCTGCACGCGGCGCAGCTCGGGGCCGGTAACGGTCTTTTCCAAACCGTAGAGCGGGGCGAGCGTGCCGTTGAGGAAAGTGTAATCCCCGTCCACGAAGTTCACCACGCTCCGGTTCTCGCGCACGATGCTCTCGAAGAACAGCCGCGCCTCGTCATACATCGCCTGGCGCAACGCGGGGGTCATTTGTGGAAACTTCGCCGTGTCGAAGGTTTTGTCCTTCAGCCCGCCCACGCCGAGCCATTGCGCGCCGAAGCCGTCGAAGAGAGCGCGGGCGCGGTGGTCGGCGAGGAACCGCTTCGTTTGCGCGCGGAGCACCGCCGGTTCGCGCAGTTTCCCGCTGTCGGCGAGCGACATGAGTTCCGCGTCCGGCATGGTGGCCCAGAGGAAATAGGACAGGCGCGAGGCAAGTTGATGATCATCCAATGGAACGATGGCCTGGCCCGGCTCCGCCTCCTGCGCGGGAGTGATGAAGAGGAATTGCGGCGAGACCAGCACGGCCTTGAGCATCAGCCGCAACGCTTCCGGGTAGGCGAGTTGGTTTTCCCGTGCGAGGTCGAAGACTTTCACCAGCACTTCGATTTCATCGTCCGCCGGTGGCCGGCGATACGCGCTGCGGGCGAACGAACGGGCGACTTTCCGCGCCGCCTCGCGCGGGTCGCTGCGTGGCGTTGGCGGTTCACCAAACAGCGTCTTCTGCAACTTCGTCGGCTTGCCGCCGACGGGCCCGAGCGCCTGGTCCAGAGCGGCGTTCGCGACGCCGAGATACAGCTCCGTCAACAATGGCGAGAGGGCGTTCAGATACCCCTCGCCCGCCACGTCCTCCGGCAGCTCGGCCGCCACCGCCGGGTCAACGCCCAGCAAGTCGCGCAACGTGTTGCCATACTCGACCTTCGTCAGCCGGCGAATCACGAACACCCCGGGGTCTTTCACGCTGAGGAATTTGACCGTGCCGATCCACTCGGTGAACCGCTGCCGCTCGACGTCCGTGGGCTGCTTCTCCGCGGCGCGCGGCGGCATCTCGTGGTCCCGCACACTGGCCAGCGCCAGTTGCCAGACCCGCCGGTAATCCGCGGCCTCCGGGCGGTTGACCATCCGCGAAAAATCCACGCCCGCCTTCCGCTTCTTGTTCCCGTGACACTCGAAGCAATTCGCCTTCAGGAACGGAACAATCTCGTTGAGAAAGGTCTGCCTGACCGCTTTGCGGCGCGCCTCGGAATCGGGATGTTCCGCCACAGCAGCGCGCGCGGTCAGCGATGCGCTCAGCAGGAGCAGAACGAGCAGGCAAAAGGGTCTCATGCTGATTTCAATTCTGACAACGCGCCGGTGCTGCTGCCGAACTTGTCCACCGCAACGCCCGCGTGCTGCAGCATCCGCACGAAGAGGTTCGACATGGGCGTGTTCTTCTTGCGGTCGAAGGCCAGGTGGCCGGGATGCTTGAAGCCGCCGCCGGCGAAAATGACGGGCAGATTGTCCGAGCTGTGCGCGGAGGCGTCGCCGAGGTTGCTGACGAAGAGGACTTGCGTGCGGTCCAGGAGCGGGCGGCCGTTCTCGTTGGCGGCCACGAGCTGGTCGAGGAAGCCGGCAAAGTTGCGATACTCCTTCTCCTCGTAGCGCGCGAGTTGCTCGATCTTCGCCGGGTCCTTGCCGTGGTGCGAAGCGTCGTGATGGCCGATGGCGAGGTCGGACTGGCCGCTCTGGTTGTGCTCACCGAGACCGAGCACCACAAGGCGGGTCGAGTCCGTCTGCAACGCGAGCTGCACGAGCGTGAACCACTGCTGCTGCGCGGCGACCCAGTGCTCGGCTTGGTCAAACTCCTTCGCGGTCGCCGCCACCGTCGGCTTCGGCTTCGCCGCCCAAGCCTGGTCCTGCTGGAGAAAACCCTCGGCCTCACGGATGGAATTCGCGAGCAGGTCGAGGCGGTCGCGGTCGGGGCCACCGAGTTCCCGGCTGAGGGACTTCAACTGGCCGCGCACGCCGTCGAGGATGCTCTGGCCGGTTTCGAGGCGCTTCACTTCGCGGGCGATTTCCTCCGGCGTGCCGTCGAGGAAGAGGCGGCGGAAGACCTGCGCGCGGTTGCGCTCGAAGGGCGTGGGCACGCCCTTTTCATTCCACGAGAGCGAGGCGCAGTTGGCCGTGTTCAGCACGAGGTGCGGCACGCGCGTCTCCGCGCCGATGCGCCGCGCGACGAACTGGTCGAGCGAGATGGAGTTGTGGATGTCGTCGGAGCGCTTGATGCCCTCGGGCGCGACGCCGGTGAAGATGGCCGACTCGGTGTGGTGCGAGTTTGGATAGCCGACGTGCCCCATGCCGGAGATGACCGTGAAGCGTCCGCGATGCGGTTCGAGCAGCTTGAGGAAGCGCGTGGCCTCGTAGTCCGGGCCGGCCTTTTCGGGAAAGAGAAACGGGTGATAGGTGCCGAGCGGCCGGTGGATGAGCACCATGCGCTGCGGCTGGAGCGCCTTCGCCAACGCCTTGGACTCCGCGCCGAGCGCGGCGGGAATCATGGCGTCGAGCAAAGGCAGCGCGAGCGAGACACCACCGGCGCGAAGGAACGTGCGACGGGCGAGGCGGCGGGAGTTGATGAAGTTCATGCGAGCTTGGACGGATTATTTGCTGAGAAAAACCGGACTCTGCACCACGGCATGCACGAGCGCGCGGAAGCCGTGGTTCTGCTTGCGCACGTCGGCGACGATTTGCTCGACGACGGCGCGGTCGGCGAACTGGACGTCCGCGCCGGTGGCGTAGGTGAGGAGCTTGTGCGCGAGGTTGCGCGTGAGTTGGTCGGGGTCGCGCAGGAGCAGGCGCTTGTAGTCGTCCAGATTCGCGAAGGGCTGGCCATCGGCGCTTTCGCCGGCCGGCTCGACAGGGCGCGCGAGCCAGACTTTCTTGCCGGGATAATTGGCCAACTCCACGTAGTCGCCACCCTTCGGCGGCGGTTGCTTCACGCGGTAGCGGTCGCGCCAGCCGCCGACCACGTCGAAGTTTTCCAAGGCGAAGCCCGGCGGGTCGATGTGGACGTGGCAGGATGCGCACACGGCGATGTTCTTATGCTTCTCCAACTGCTCGCGCAACGTGGTCGCGCCGCGAATGTCCGGCTCGATGGCGGCGATGTCCGCGGGCGGTGGCGGTGGCGGCTTGCCGATGATGCGCTCCAGCACCCACGCGCCGCGCTTCACCGGCGAGGTGTAGGTGGCGTTGGTGGTGAGCTTGAGCAGGCTGGCGTGCGTCAGGAGACCGCCGCGATGCGAACCGGGCGGGAGGTTCACGCGACATAACTCCAGCCCGAGCACGCCAGGCAGGCCGTAATGCTGCGCCAACCGCGCGTTGAGAAAGGTCCAGTCCGAGTGGACAAATGTGCTGGTGGGCAGGTCGCGCGCGAGCACCTCGGCGAAGAACTTCGTCGTCTCCAGCGGCATGGCCCACGCGAGCAGGTCGTCATATTCCACGTAAAGTGCGTCGGGCTTCATTTCGTGAAACTTCCTTAGGTCAAGCCACTGGCCGGTGAAGCCCGTCGTGAAACGCCGCGCCTTCGGGTCGCGCAACAGCCGCTCGGTCTGCGCACGCAAGGTTGCGGGCTTGGCCAACTCACCTTTCGCCGCGAGCGCCGTCAGCTCATCGTCGGGCAGCGAATTCCAAAACAACCGCGCCAGCCGCGCGGCCACGGCGAAGTCATCCAGCCGCCCCGGCTTCTCGACGTAGAGCAGGAAGTGCGGCGAGCAGAGCGCGGCCTTGTAGCCGGCGCGCATCGCGGTGCCGAAGGTCTCGCCCGCCGCGAGTTGTTCGTGGACGAAGCGCACGAAGTAAGCCGTCGTCTCCGCGCTCACGAGCCGGCGGAAGGCGCGCGGCAGGAAGGCAAGCAGCAACCGCTCGGCGTCCAAGTGCGCGTTGGTCGAGACCGGCGAGAGAGGATACTTCGTGAACTCTCCGGGCACGGACCACTTCTTCCAATCGTCGCGCACCGGCTTGCCCGCAAGCGTGTCGGCGAGGTAGCGCGCGGGAACTTGCGGCAAGTCACCGAACAGCCGCACATAGCCGAGGCCGGCATCCAGCGGGCCTTCGATTTCAATCCAGTCCACCGCGAGGCCGGGACCTTTGAAATCTTCGCCGACCGGTTCGCCGTTGCGCTGCTTCTTCTGGTCCTGAAAGAACGGCAGGTCCATGCCTTCGAGATACACCTGCTCGCCAGCGGGCAGCACGACCTCGACCTCGATGACACGCGGTTGGTCCGCCGGGGCGTCGAAGTGGTCCAGCACATGTTGGAGCTTCTCGTGCGCGAAGCGGTCGGAGCTGATTTTGCCGACCAGCATCGGGATGGTTTTCCCGCCCGTGTTCACGGCGCGCACCGAGGCGCGGACGCGGTAACGGCCCGGTGCGGGTGTGGCCGGCGTGGTGACACTGCCGTGCTTGTAGAGGCGGGCGCAGAGAATGATGGTGTCGCCCTCGAAGCGCACGAACGGCGCGGAGCCCTCGCGGTTCGGCTTGGGGCGGCTGTCGAGGAACTGCCGGCCGGTCCAGCGTCGCACCGTATTCGTGAGCGGCCAGGCCGGCAGCGCGGCGGCGAGTGCGCGGTCAGCAGCGTGCTGGTAGCGAACGAGGTGCGTGGCGGAGGTTTCGAGCGCGCTGCTGACATTGTCGAAACCCGCCGCTGCGTTGTCTTCGGGCAGCAAATCCGCGAGCGGCGCCGTGATGCCGAGCAAGTCATGCAGCGTGTGCTCGTATTCCGTGCGGTTCATCCGGCGCACGACCACCCGGCCCGCCTCGCGCTGGCGAGCGGCGGACACGGAGTGCAGCTCCGCGCCCAGCGACTTCACGAACATCTCCCGTGCCGCCGCCGGCGGCTGCGCGCTCTTCTTTGGCGGCATCTCGCCCTTGGCCACCCGGTCGAAGACCTTCTCCCACCCCGCGAAAGATTCTCGTGCGGCGAAATCCGGCTTCAGCGAAGTCAGGTCGAGATTGCCCTTCTTCGTGTCCTTGTCATGGCACTCGGTGCAGTGCTGGGCGAAGAACGAAGCGGGCTTGAACTCAGCAGCGGACGTTGCGGCGGTGAAGCCCGCCCAGATGAGACCGCACCGGACCAGCAGGCGCAGGGGAAGCGAGGTCATGCAACTTCACGCCAGCTCCAGCCCGCGCAGCGTGCCCTTACCGGTGCTGAACTGGTCGGTCTCGACGCCGAGGCGCTGGAGCATGGAGACGTAGAGGTTCGTGAGCGGGTAGTTGTTCGTCGTGTTGAAGGCGAGGTGCTGGCCGTGCTGAAAGCCGCCGCCAGCCAGCAGCACGGGGAGGTTCACGTTCGAGTGCGAGTTCGCGCTACCCATCGGCGTGCCGTAGAGCACCATCGTGCGGTCGAGGAGGGACTGGTTCTCCTCCTTCGTCGCGGCGAGCGCGGTGAGGAAGCTGTTCAGGGCGTCGAACTGTTTCTCCTCGTGCCCGCGCAGTTCGCCCAACACCTCGGGACGATTGCCGTGGTGCGTGATGTTGTGGATGACCACGGTGTCGATGAAGAGCGAGACGATGCGCGTGGAGTCGGTCTCGAGCGCGAGCTTCATCACCTCGAACATCAGGCGTGTCTTGGCGACGAACTCCTTGGCATCATCAATGTCATCGGGGGCCTTGGTGGTGACGACGGGCTTGGGTTTGTATTCCCACTCCTCGGAACTGTGCAGCCGCTGCTCCAGCTCGCGAACGGAGGTGTAATACTGGTCCATCCGCACCTGGTCGGCCTTCGAGAGGGAGCGGTTCAGGCGCTTGGATTGGTCGCCGACGAAATCGAGGAGGCTTCGGCCTTGTTTGATGGCCTCGACGTTGGCGGCGACTTCCTTGGGGTTGCCCTGGATGAAGAGTTTTTGAAACAGCTTCTTCGGACTCTTCTCCGCCGGAATGGGCGCGCCGCTGCGGGTGTAGCTTAACGTTTGGCCCTCGCTCGACATCGCGAGCACAAGCGAAGGGTAGCGCGTGTGGTTGCCGACGCGCTCGGCGGCAAATTGGTCGAGGGAAATCCAGTTGCGGAAGCCGCCGCGCTCCGGATGTGGCGTGCCGGTGAGGAAACATTTCTCCGCCGCGTGCGCACCGGTGACGCCGGGATGGCTCGTTCCGGAGAGCACGGTCATCTGCTGGCGGTGCGCGGCGAGGCGTTCCAGATACGGACTGGGCGCGTAGTCCTTGCCAGCCTTCTCGGGGAAGAAGAACTGGGGGAGGATGCCCATGTTCGTCTCGATGCACACCATGCGGCGCGGCGTGGGCTTGCCGGCGTCGGCCCCGAACGCGGGGCGCATCGCGTCGAGGAACGGCAGCGTGAGCGCGACGCCCGTGCCACGGAGGAAGGTGCGGCGGGACAACGGTGCGCGGGTGGCGGCAAAGGGCGAGTTCATCGTGACTTTCATTTCGGCAATTGGGACGCGTGCGTCGTGCCAGGAGGACAGACGCTCGGAGTCAGGCAGCCTTCACCGCGGACGTCAGGGCTTCGTGGCGAACTGGTCCTCGGCAGCTTTCTTGAAGGCGCCCTGCGCCTTGTTGCCCTCGCCGGGGAAGCCGGAGTGCTGCACGAGCCAGACGAAGACGAGTCCGCGCGCAGGGTCAATGCTCATGTTCGTGGCCAGCGCGCCGCCGTGGCCGAAGGTCGGGCCGGTGGCCCAGCCGACGCCGTAGTTTTCCTTCATGCCAGCGGGCGTCTGGAGGCTGGTCATTTCCTTCACGGCGTTCGCGGACAGGTAGCGCTTGCCGTTGAACTCGCCGCCGATGAGGACCATCTGGCAGAACTTCGCGACATCGCTCGCGGTCGAGAACAGGCCGCCGCCGGCGCCTCGTATGAGCACCCGTCAGCCGACGCATTCAGGCCCGGCACCTACTAAGTACTACAATCCTGCAGAAACTTTACGTGCCGCGAGGATTTTTCATGCCCTGCTCGCCCAGTCCGCAGTTCGTCACCTTCCCATTCCCCTGCCCCAAATTCCCCTGCCAAACTCAGTTGTGTCCCCCGAAGACGGCGGCGCGCGCCGCCAGCCAAATCATCCGTTTCCCTCTGCGCCCGCCGCACGAAAGCGGTCCGAAAATTCCGCCCTCTTCTCCCGCTTCCCGCGCTGCGACCGGGGACCGGTCGCGCTCCTTGGGTTGCGGCTGCGCCGCCCTGTGAACACCGTTGCCATGCGCGGACTGCCGATCTTCGAGATGGAGACACTCGCGCATCACGAGGCGCTTCCGGGGCATCACATGCAGATTGCCATCGCGCAGGAATTCAAGGGCCTGCCCCGGTTCCGTATGTATGGCGGCAACACCGCCTATGCCGAAGGTCGGGCGCTCTACAGCGAGTTTTTCCCCAAAGAGTTCGGATTCTATCAGGATCCCTACATGGACTTCGGCCGGCTCAACGACGAATTGCTGCGCCTGTCCGTCTGGTCGTTAATACTGGGATCCACGTGAAGAAATGGACGCGGGCGCAAGTGATGGACTACTTCCGCGCCAACACCCACAATCCCGAGCGCAACATTATGACCGAGACCAACCGTTAAATTGTGTTTCCCAGCCAGGCGACCGCCTACAAGATCGGCATGATCAAGATTCTCGAACTGCGCGAACTCGCGAAACGGCAGCTCGGCGCAACCTTCGACCTCCGGCAATACCACGACCTGGTCCTGAAGCACGGTGCCGTGCTGTTGAACATTTTGAAGGAAAACGTCCGCGCTTGGATCGCCAAGAAGAAAACAGAATGAAACAAAAGCCCATCACGCGCAGAACTTTTGCGCTCTCATCGATCGCGCTCACCGCGCTCGGCCTGTCGTCCTTTGCCACCGTCTCGGCGGCGGAGCCGCCAACCCCGAAGCCGGACGGCAAGCCGGCCGACATGAGCAGACCTGTCCAAGTCTTCATCCTTCTGGGCCAATCCAACATGGTCGGTCTCGGGAGGATTGACGCTGGCGACAAAGGCAAACCTGAGGGGTCCCTGGAGCATGCCGTAAAGACCAAGATGAAATATCCCTATCTCGTGGATGATGCCGGCAACTGGTCGGTGCGCAAAGATGTCCGCTTTGTGCGGATGATGCAGGGAAAGGGGTTGATGAATAACGAGTGGCTGGGCGTTGCGCAACCGGAGCAATTAGTCAGGTCAACCACCATTGGGCCGGAGTTCGGGATCGGACATGTCGTCGGCAATGCGGTCGATGCGCCCGTGATGATTCTCAAGAGCTGCATCGGCAACCGCGCCCTTGGCTGGCATCTTTTGCCTCCGGGAAGCGCGCGGTTTGAAGAAGGGGACAAAGTGTATGCCGGTTATAGAGACGCTCCGGATTCATGGGCCAAAGGGACTGAACCCACTCCGCCCGTCATCAAAGAGGGAACGGTAACCTTGAAGGGTGATCAACCGGCAGGCTGGTATGCTGGCAAACAGTATGACGATGACACAGCGGATGCCAGGAAGGTGCTGGCGGATTTCGACAAGCACTACCCCGGGGCGAAGAGCTACGAGGTTGCCGGCTTCTTTTACTGGCAGGGTGAAAAAGACGCCGGCAATCCAGTCTGGGCGGCTCACTACGAGAAGAATCTGGTCCAGTTAATCAAGGCCGTGCGCAAGGACTTCAATGCACCGAATGCGAAGTTCGTGCTCGGCACGATGGGTGAATCCGTAAAAGGCAGCGGCGGCAACGGCGGCAAGATCCTCGAAGCCCATCTCGCCGTGGACGGCACCGCGGGCAAATATCCCGAGTTCAAAGGCAACGTCGCAACCATCTACACGCATGACATGGCGCAGGGCGGCAGCGGCAACGGCCACTACGGCGGCAAGGCGGAAGTTTATATGGATGTCGGCGAAGCGATGGGCAAGGCAATGGTCGAGCTGTCGAAGAAATGAACTCGGCGAAACCACAGCCAGACGAGGCTTCGTCGCAAAGGTGGCGCAATGCGCTGCCCCATCACACCGGAGGCGCTGGCAAAATCCCACCAGTCCGTTCTACGACATTGAAAACCCATCCGCACATCTCATGAAACTACCAAATCAAATCCTCACTCTCGCGGCGGTCGTGCTGCTTTCGCCCTTCGCGGCTTTAGCGGCGGAGCCTGCGACCAAGCCTGCGCCGGCCATCGAACTGGGTGCGCCGTTTGCCGACCATGCGATCCTGCAGCGCGGGGTGGACCTGCCAGTGTGGGGTTGGAGCAAGCCCGGTACTACGGTGACGGTGGAGTTTTCCGGCCAGAAAGAATCGGCTACCGCCGGCGCGGATGGCAGGTGGACGGTGAAGCTCAAGCCGCTCACGGCCAGCGCTGCGCCTGCGGAGTTGATCGTGAGCGACAGCGAGGGCCGGAGGGTGGCGCGCAAGAATGTGCTGGTAGGTGAGGTGTGGCATGCGAGCGGGCAATCGAACATGGAGTGGTTTGCGGGCAAGTCGCTCTGTGCGGGGCTGGCGCAGGAGCTGGCGAAGGCGAAGGACGAGGTTCCCATTCGGGAGTTGAGAACCGACACCGTGTCGGCGCTTTACCCGCAGAAGAAGGTGACCTCGGAGGCAGGATGGAAGACGAGCCGCGCGGCGGGCGATTTCTCGGCGCTGGCGCTCGCTTTTGCTCACGAATTGTACCGGGAGTTGAAAGTGCCAGTGGGCATCCTGCTGACTTCCCACAGCAACACGCGCATCGAGGCTTTCACCCAACGCAGGGCAATCGAGGCGCATCCGCTGCTCAAGGCGGATGCGGATCTGATCCACGACGGGGATGCGGACACGACGCAGGGACGCGCGGCTTTTGAAAAATACTACACGGACTTGGCGGCGTGGCAGAAGGCTTCGGCGGAGCTGGGTTTCCCCTTGGAGAAACCGCTGAAGCGTCCGGAACTGCCGGGAATCGCGGGTCAGTGGCGCGGGCCGTCGCAGTTTTTCAACGGCAAGATTGCGCCGGTGGTGTCGTATCCCATCCGCGGGTCGCTGTGGTGCCAAGGGGAGTCCAACGGGGGTGACGGACGGCTTTATGCCGCGCGGATGGAAGCGCTCGTGCGCGGCTGGCGCGAGGCGTGGGGAATGCCGGAGATGCCGTTCTACTTCACTCAGATGCAGAATTACGGCGCGGCGGATTCCTCCGATGTCGGGCTCGCCGACGTCCGGCAGGCGCAACACCTGTTCTTCATGAACAACCGCAGCCATGTCGGGATGGTGGTTCAGACGGATCTCAACCCTGCGGCTCCGGGAAACATCCATTACCAAAACAAGCTTCATCCCGGAATGCGGCTGGCGCGTTGGGCACTGGCCAAAGACTACGGGCGACAAATCGCCTATACCGGTCCGATCTACGAGAAATATACGATTGAAGGGAACAAAGCGGTTGTCTCGTTCGACAAGGGTAGTCTCTTCGGCGGACTGATGGTGGGCAGCAAAGGTCTCGAAAAGGATTTGAAGGAATCCGGCAAGTTCGTCGAACCGGCCCGCCCGACGCCCGGCGAGAAGCTCAATCATTTCCGCCTCTGCGGCAAAGACCGGAAGTGGCAAGCTGCGGAAGCCGTGATCACCGGCGATACCGTGGTGGTGACGTCGAAGAACGTGCCGGAGCCGGTCGGCGTGCAATACGCCTACAGCGCGGCCCCGCAGAACGCGAACCTCTACAACAAGGCCGGCCTTCCGGCCACGCCCTTCGCCGCGATCAACGGCAAGCTCATCTTCGAGGAGGACGACGCGGAAAAGGCTGCGGCGCAAAAGGCGAAGTACGCCCAATACACCGATCCGGATTACCCGGTCTTCACCGTCGCGGCTTCTTATCGCGATGGCGCGATCATCCAGCGCGATCAGCCGATTCCCGTGTGGGGTTTTGCCAACAAAGGCGTGGAGGTGGCCGTGACGCTCGGCGGCGTCACTCGGTCCGCCGTGGCCAACGACCGGCAGCAGTGGTCAGTTTCCTTCCCGGCCCTGAAAGCTTCCGCGCAGCCAATCACCCTCGCTGTGAAAGCGAGTCACGGTCACAGCAAGACGGTGCAAAACATCCTCGTGGGCGATGTCTGGTTCCTGACCGGCAGCACGCAGCTCACTTCCGAACCTGCCCACGACCGGCGTGACACGAAGGCCGCCGTTCCAGAGGCCATGCCGCTGGTGCGAGAGTTCAGGCGAAGAACCGCAGCCAGCTCGAACCCCGTTCCGAGAAAGCGCGGGTTCGAGGTGGGCGGCGACCGTAAATATCAATCCTTCTGGCAGACGGCTGATTTCAAGTCCGATGACGGTGTCACCGCGTTTGCCTACGAGTTCGCCAAAGCGCTCAACCGCCCCGGCATCCCGCAGGGCTTTGTGACCATGTCCTCCGGCGGACGCGACCAGATGGCCTCGCCGCTGTCGTGGACAGCCTTCGCCGGGGTCAAGGATGCGGCACACCCCGCCTTCCGCGCCCGCCTCGATGCGTTGCTTCTTCAAGACCCCAACTCCGCGGTCTCAAAGAAAGCCATCACCGAATACGTGAAGGTCTTGCAAGCGGAGGTCGCGAAAGTCGCCGACCTGGCCCGGAAGGGCGCGGACATGTCCGAGGCACCGCTGCAGTTCCCCGCGTTTCCGGAACCGGGACGGAACGGCGAAGTCAAACCGGACACGGTCCCTACCTTTGCCTACAACTGGTGCGTCAGCCCGCTCACGCCAATGGGGGTGGCTGGGGTGATCTGGATGCCCGGCAAAGACAATCTCGGCTACGCGCCCGCCGATTACTCCGCCGAGCTGGAAATCTATGCCCGGAGCCTGCCGGCCACGTATGGGCAGGACAAGGTGCCCTTTCTCTACGCACAGCCGTCCGCCAAGCTGGTCCCGGGGATCTCGGCGCCTTCAATTCCGAACGCCAAGTCCGTGCCCTTCGATGCGTGGCCCAAGAGCCTCAAAAACATCGCGGCTGAAATGGCGAAGGCAGCGAATTGAGCAGCAATAAAATAGAATTCACCGAGTTAGGAATACGAAAGGGCGACGCACCAGCACGGCGATCCATGTGAGTATTGTCTTGCGCGTCCGCAACAGCGTCTGGCTTCGGTCAAAGGGCTTGAAATGTTGTTTCGTCGCCCCACTCTCTGTTGTCCCCCGCGTTGGATTACGCCCGGCCGTCACAAATTGCAGCTTAAGAGCGGGTGGATGCGCAGATTATTTTGCAGAAGCAAGACCAGCACCGGGCGGCGGGCAGCTTGAAACCGAAGCCCGCCGATTTTGCCCCCTAAATCGCGATCCGCAGGAAAATATTATGAAGCAACCGAATGACACCCTGGCTAGCAACCATGATAAGGGCCGGCCCATGCCGGGAATTAGCCTCCCGGCGGCGAGTCAGTCATGGAAGCACCGGCTCGGCCGGTTTGTGCTCGTTGCTCTTGGCTCCGGGGCGCCCCTTTTGCCGGTGGCGAATCTGGATTCGGCGCGCGCGGCGGCTGCCCCAGCGCCGACTGTCTTGGTTGTGGCTCCAACCGGTGACGACACGGCACCGGGCACGGAACTCAAGCCGCTCGCCACGCTCGCCGGGGGGAGAGACGCCGTCCGGCGTTTGCGTCAGAAGGGCTTCGCCGGCGCGGTCGAAGTGCTCGTCAAGCCCGGCACCTATTACCTCGGAGAACCGCTGATTCTGGGTCCCGAGGATTCGGGCACGGCAGTGGGTCCGACGACCTATCGTGGCGCCGAGGACGGGCAGGTGGTACTTAGCGGCGGGGTGCCGATCACGGGCTGGAAAAAGCGCGATGCCCGCATCTGGGTCGCGCCCGCGCCAGCCGGTTTGGACTTTCGCCTGTTACGGGTTGGTGATCGCTGGGCCACCCGCGCGCGGCATCCGAACTTCGACCCACAGAACGCCCGCACCGGCGGGTGGCTCTTCGCCGACGCGATCAAGCCGGCGCCGGCGATGGGTCAGCCAACAACCTTTATGAAATTCCGCGGTAACGACGTGCCCGCGTACGCGAACCTTTCCGGTGCTGAGGTGCATATCTTCATCGCCTGGGGCTGGGTCAACGCCATCGTGCCGATTGCCAAAATCGACCGGGCGCAGCAGCGCATTGAATTCGCCGGCAAGGGAGCCAGCCAAGATGCCCGCTCGGGCAATCGCTACTTCATCGAGAACGTGCGCGAGGCGCTGGATGCGCCCGGTGAGTGGTTCCTGGACAAGGCCAAGAGCGAGGTGCTTTACATCCCAGACCGGGCGGATTTTTCCGGCACTGCCTCGCCGCCGGCGGTGGCAGCGCGGTTGGATCACCTGGTCCGCTGCGCCGGTGATCGCGCGGCCGGCAAGTTCGTCGAGCATGTGCGTTTCACGGGTTTTCACTTCACCGACACAACGCACAATCTGCACCAGGAATACTACACGCCGGATGACGCCTGCATCCGGCTGTCGTTCGCCAGAAACGTCGAGGTCCGCAACTGCGAGTTCCGTTGGTGCGCTGGTTATGCGATGAAACTCAGTGAACGTGCCGAGCAGTGCGTCCTGGCGGAAAGCAAGCTGGAGCACCTGGGCATGGGCGGTGTGGTCATGCGGGGAGGCACCCGGGACCAGGCGCACCATTGTTCGGTGGTGGCCAATCAGATGAACCACCTGGGCCTGATCTACAAGCATGTGGCGGGCGTTTACATCACGTCGGGCAGCGACCACTACATTGCCCACAACCTCATCACCGACCTGCCGCGCTACGCCATCTCTCTCAAGAGCCAGGGGGTGGACAACCTGGCGCATCGAAACGTGGTCGAGTACAACGATATCAGGCACGCCAACATGGAAACCAGCGACACCGGAGCGATCGAGAGCCTGGGCTATGAGCGACAAGCCAGTGGTAATGTCTTCCGACACAATCGCATTCTCGACACCATTGGCATGGACACCACGGCCGACGGTAAGTTCCAGTCACCGCACTTCTCCTGGGGCATCTATCTCGACGACGGCAGCAGCGGGACCACCGTGTATGGGAACATCGTCGCCCGCACCACCACCGGCGGCATTTGCATCCACGGCGGCAAGGACAACGTCTTCGAGAACAACATCCTGGTGGACGGTCGAGATCGGCAGATTCACCTCCACCCCGAGCGCGACCCGATGACCGGCAATCGCTTTGTCCGCAACATCGTCGCGTACTCCCGGCCCGAGGCCGAAGTCATCTATCTCTTTCAGTCTTGGAAGAAGAATCAACCGGGGCGCTTCTCCGAGAGTGACTTCAATCTATTCTGGCTGACCAAAGGCGATCTCAAGCGGCTCGGCACAAAGAACACCCCCAACGGTCCGTTCGCCGCGTGGTTGGCTGCCGGCTTCGATAAGCACTCGGTCATCGCCAACCCCAAGTTTGTCAATCCGCAGGTGGATGACTATCGACTCGCCCCCGACTCACCCGCCCTCGCGCTTGGCTTCAAGCCGATCCCGGTGAACCTGATCGGCACCGACGGCTGGAGCAAGCGGGGCCGTCCGTTGCGGCTCGAGACGGCGCGGTAGAGCCGGTTGGAAAACCCCGGCTGGAGTTCCGCGCTGACGCGGCCCGCCGGTCGCGCGCCGCCTGAACCACGGATCACCAAAAGGTACGGAGACGTGGCACCTGCGATTACGGTGAGCCGCGAGAGACAGGCAAGGCACCCCCGGGCGGAATTGCGGTTGGTGCGCAACATCGAAAGCTTGACCATTCTCGTGGATGACCGCCTGCTGCGAGGCCACGGCGCAGCGGTTGGCGCCCGTGCGCCGAAGCTGCCCGGCAAAGGCAGTAGCGACCAAACTCCAGCACATCGCCGAAGCTCAACATCATGCGCAAACACACTCTCACCCTGCTTGCTTTATTAGTCGTGAGCACCGCCACTGTCTCGGCCGACGACCGGGCAGTGGTTGACACTCTGCACGCCCAGGCAACGAGCGGGAATACCAAGGCCCAAGTCGATCTCGCCTTTCGCTATCGCGACGGAAAAGGCGTCGCCAAGGACGACACCGAGTCCATGAAGTGGGCGCACCGCGCAGCGGACAGCGGCAATGCGGATGCGATGGAGCTTGTCGGCTTCGTGTATCTCCGTGGTGCGGTAGTTAAGCGCAATCCCGACATCGCGTTCAGCTATTTCAAAGCGGCGGCGAATGACTCGTCGCAGGCGGCATTCCACCTCGGTCAGTGCTACTTCGGCGCGCAGGGCACGGAGCAGGACATCCCGAAGGCGCTGGAGTGGTGGAAAAGGGCCGCGGAACGCGGACACGGCCGCGCGGCCTCGACGGCGGCGATGGCGTATCGCTCCGGCGAAGCCGTCGCAGCCGATGCAGGCCTCGCGCGAAAACTCGCTGAACGAGCGGCGGAACTGAACGATCCCTCAGGCCTCATCGTGCTCGGCGAAATCCAATTCCAAGCCGGCGAACTCGACGCCGCAAAAGCGAACTGGACGAAAGCCTCGAAGCTCCATGCGACCGGTGCGACGGGCCATCCCGCGCAGCCATCCGGCAACGCCTCCGCGCAACAGGGTGCCGACCTTTTGAAGCTCGCCGACTACCGCCGTCGCAAGAGCGAACCGGGCAAGTTCGCGTTCGTGCAGATGCCCCACATTCATCAGGGCTACAACAACTGTGGGGCCACCGCGTGCGCGACGTTTGCGCGATTCCAAGGTGGCAAGATTGGCGGATGGGATTTCAAGAAGCTCTGCCCGTCGCCGCTCGGCACTGGCACCGACTGGTGGCACCTGCTCGACGCCTCCGCGAAGATCGGCCAGCGCTGGAAGCTCGTCACGTACACGCCCGACGACGCGGGATTCGCCGACGCTACTGCGATGTTGAAGCGCGAACTCGACGCGGGCCGTCCGGTCGTCGTGGATTTCAAATACATCGGCCCGCAATACCCCGGCGGCTTCGCGGGCCATACGCTGAGCGTCTGCGGCTACATCGCCGATGAAAATCTCTACATCCTCTGCAACCCCGCCGTCGCCTCGCCCGGCCTCCAACTCATCACGGCGGACGATTTGAAAAACTTCTGGCGCTCCGACTACTACGGCGCCCGCGCCAAAGCCGTGCTTTCGCGGCCGGCATTTGTCAGCGACAACCATTGAAAACAATTCCCGCTCCCTTCCATACTGCCCACCACCCGAACAAATCATGAAACCAATCCAAATTCTCTCGCTCACTTCCCTACTCTTCGCGACTCAGCTTCACGCAAAACCGCTGCAAGTCTTCATCCTCGCCGGACAGTCGAACATGCAGGGCCACGCCAGGATCAGCACCTTCGAGCACATCGGCATGGACCCGGCGACGAAGCCGATGCTCGTGGAGATGCTCGGCGCGGATGGGAAGCCGAAGATTTGCGAGCGCGTGTGGATTTCAGCCATCGGCAGCGCGGAGGCGGAGCAAACGGGGAAGCTGACGGCGGGCTTCGGCGCTTCCACCGAGAAAATCGGACCGGAGTTCACGTTCGGCCTCTACATGCAGAAGTTCACCGACGCGCCCATCCTGCTCATCAAGACTGCGTGGGGCGGCAAGAGCCTGAACACCGACTTCCGCCCGCCCAGCGCCGGGCCGTATGTGTTCAATGAAGCGCAACTGGCCAATTTTCAAAAACAGGGCAAGGACGTGGCGGCGATGAAGGCGGAGAAGGCGAAGGTGACCGGCGTGTATTACCGGCTGATGATTGAGCACGTGAAGAAGGTGCTCGCGGATCCGAAGCGCGTGGTGCCCGGATACGACGCGGCGCAGGGCTATGAACTCGCGGGCTTCGCGTGGTTCCAAGGCTGGAACGACATGGTGGACGGCGGCACCTATCCGAATCGCGATCAGGCCGGCGGCTACGATGCCTACACCACGGCGATGGCCCATTTCATCCGCGATGTGCGCAAGGAATTGAACGCGCCGAAGCTGCCCTTTGTCATCGGCGTGATTGGCGTGGGCGGACCGACCGCCGAGTACGGCCCCGACCAGCAACGCTACAAAGGCACGCACGAAAACATCCGCAACGCCATGGCCGCACCAGCACAGATGCCGGAGTTCAAAGGCAACGTCGCAGCGGTGCTGACGGAGAAATATTGGGACAAAGAACTGACCGCGGCGAAGGCGAAGGACGGCGCGATCCGACAGCAGGCGAAGAAGCTCGCGGCCGACAAGAAATTGAAGCCTGCTGAGGAGCGGGCGGCGCTCGAGAAAATGCGTACGGAGGGACTGACCGAACGCGAACGGCAGGCGCTGGAGAAAGGCATCTCGAACCTCGAATTTCACTATCTCGGCTCGGCGAAAATTCTCGGCGGAGTCGGCAGGGGTTTCGCCGAGGCGATGGCCGGGCTGAAGGGGTTGGCAAAAGAGTGAGGGTAAAAGACGGGATTCAAAGTCCAGCGCCCGGGTCGCCACCCGCCCCTGCCCAAATCACGTCCGTCATTTTTACCCCCCATCTTTTACCAGCCTATGAAGCTCCCGTTCATTCTCGCAAAACTGTGCGCGAAACGACTGAGCAACTTCGAGTTCCACCATCTCGGCTCGGCGAAGATTCTGAGCGGCGTCGGCAAAGGTCTGGCCGAGGCGATGGCGGAACTCAAACAGCTCAAGTCGGCGAAGTGATGAAATCCCCGCGCCTTTCGCTCCATCGTGTGCAACCCACGCTTGTTCCACGCGAACCTATGTTGACGGATGCCTGACACGGCGAGAGGCTACCATCGGCCGCATGAATACCCATCAACTAAGCGAATGAAGAACCTCACCGCCGCCTTCAGTTGTCTTGCCGCCGTGATTTTCGGATCGGCCCGACTCCCCGCGCAGACGCAGAGCGCCTTCCGCATTGCGCCGGCGGCGGAGCAGCTTCTCGGCACCCACTGCTCCTCCTGCCACGGCCCCGACAGCCAGAAAGGGGATGTGCGCTTTGACACGCTGGGCGCGCTGCCGCTCGCGGAACGGCTCGCTTTGCTGAACCGCATGCAGGAGCAAACCTTCATCGGGCAGATGCCGCCGAAGAGCCGGAAGTCGCAGCCGACGTCGGCGGAGCGGCAGGCGTTGCTGGAGTGGATGGGCGGCGAGCTGCGCGTCCACAACGCCTCGACGCTGGAGGACAAGCTGCGCCTCCCGGCCTACGGGAACTATGTGGATCATGACCGGCTGTTCAGCGGCGAAATCGCGGATGCGCCCTTCACGCCGGCGCGGCGCTGGCTCGTAAGCCCGCAGATTTTTTCCCAACGGGCGAGCGATATTTTTGGTCCGCCGGGGCATGGTCGCCCGGCGAGCCTTTACGGAGTGACGATTCCCTTCGTGCTGCCCGAGGCGTCCGGCGTGCGGTATTATGACAACGAATCGCTCGATGGCGGCGCGCTACTGGTCATGCTCGCGAACGCGGACTGGATTTCGCAGAAGCAGGTGCTCGGTGCGCGCGTGAAAGCCGGCGAGTTGAAGCCCGAGGATTTGCCGAACAGGCAGGACCGCTGGGTGCCGAAAAATTATCCGGCGGCGTTCGATGCGATTGTGCTGAAAAAGTCCGCGCCCACGGACGCGGAAATCACCGAGGCGGTGCGCGCGCAATTTGCCAGTGTGCTGCAGCGCAAACCCGGCGAAGCGGAATTGGTGAAGTATGCCAAGCTGACGCGCGACGCCATCGCGATTGGCGGCAACACGGAAGGTTTGCGGCAGACGTTGCTGACGGTGCTGCTGGAGTCGGAGTTTCTCTACCGCTTGGAATTTGGTGCGGGGCCCGCAGACCGCTTTGGCCGAAAGATGCTCGCGCCCCGCGAAGGAGCGTATGCGCTGTCCTACGCGCTCGGCGACCGCGGTCCGGATGCGAAGCTGCTGCAGGCCGTCGAGCAGGGGCGGCTCGCCACGCGCGAGGACTACCAGCGCGAGGTGCTGCGACTCCTCGACGACAAGACCTACTTCGCCGCCGAGATTGACCCCAACATGGGCGGCAAAGTCGTCCGCACCGTCGTCAGCCACCCGCGCATCAACCGTTTCTTCCGCGAATTTTTCGGCTACCCGATGGCCACCCGCGTTTTCAAAGACCCCGAGCGCGGCCTCGGCATCTACCAAAACCCGGACCGCGGCACCACCGGCACGCCTGGCTTCCTCGTCAACGAGGCCGACCGCCTCGTGGAGGCGATTCTCCAGCAAGACAAGGATGTCTTCGCCACGCTACTCACGACTGACCGCTACATCGTCTATTACGACCGAACGCCCGAGGCGGGCCGCGCGATTATCGCCGAGTGGCGGAAAGTGTGGGACGCCCTCAAAAACAAACCGTGGAAAACCGAACCCGAAAAAGTCATCGCCGAAAACAAAGCCGTGTTTGCCGGTCTGAAACACTTCCGCCTGCCCGAGGGGCAGCACCAGAGACGCGAGTTCGTCTGGCACATGTGGTTCTTCAACGACTACTTCGACAAGGGCCTCACGCCGTTTACCACCATCTCCACCGCCCACGGCTACTACCTCAACCACTCGCCCTTCTATAACCTGCCGCCGACGCCGCTGCGGGGACGTTATACCCCCTTGGAAAATCGGAACTTCAAAGGCTTGGACCAAGCGACATTCTGGGATTACCCGCTGGAGCAGCCCTTCAAAATCGCCAACCGCAAAGGCATCCTCACGCATCCCGCGTGGCTCATCGCCCATTCGCTGAACACGGAAACCGACCCCGTCCGCCGGGGCCGATGGATTCGCGAAAAGCTTCTCGCCGGACGCGTGCCCGACGTGCCCATCACGGTGGACGCCAAGGTTCCCGAGGACCACCACAAGACTCTTCGCGAGCGTCTCGAAAAAATCACCTCCGACCAGCAGTGCATCAAGTGCCACCAATACATGAACCCGCTCGGACTGCCCTTCGAGCAGTTCGACGACTTTGGCCGCTTCCGCGCGCAGGAGGCACTGGAACACGCCGAAAACATCGTCGGCAAGACGCCCGGCCCGAAGACCGACTTCCCGATTTACAAAACGCTGCCCGTGAACCCGCGCGGAGCACTCGACAGCACCGGAGCCGCCGCGCTCGACGGCGAGGTGAAGGACGCCTTCGACATGATTGACCGCATCGCAAAATCTCCGCGCGTCCGCCAGTCTTTCATCCGCCATGCGTTCCGCTTTTTCATGGGGCGAAATGAAATGCTCTCCGATTCGCGGACACTAATAGAAGCCGACAAAGCCTATCTCCAAAGCGGCGGCAGCTTCCGCGCCGTCGTTGTTTCGCTGCTCACTTCCGACTCGTTTCTCTACCGCAAATAAAAAAACCACGACCTATGCACCACCGCAGAGACTTCCTCAAAAACGCCTTCCTCGCCCTCGGCGGACTCTCGCTGCCCGGCTTCCTCCCGCGCCTTTCCGCCGCGCAGACCGTGCCGCTTTTGGGCCGCGCCACGCCGATGCGTTTCATCTTCATGCACCGCGGCAACGGTCTCTTCCCCAAAGTCTGTGTGCCGCCAACGCTAGGCGCTGCGGAGCAGGAAAAAGAAAAGCGCAACGACGCCTTCGAGGTGGACCTGGACAAACACCAACTCCCCGCGTGGATGGGGCCGCTGGAGGCGCACAAAAAGAACCTCACCATCATCCAGGGTCTCTCCGGAAAAATGTGTACCGTGGGCCATCACTCGTGGTGCTCCTCGCTCGGCGTCTATAAGGCCAACGAGCGGCCCAGCTCCATCAAATGGGCCACCGTGGACTTCGAGCTGGCGCGCCTTTTTCCCTCGCCGATGGAGCACATCGAACTGGCCTGCTTCCCCACCGACGGAGGCAATGCGCGCGGCAATCTCGACGGCATCGCGAAGGGTTTCTCCGCGCGCGGCCCGCAGCAGCCGAACTACGCCTTCGGTTCGCCCAAAATCGCGGTAGAGGAAATCTTCAAATCCGTCGCCGCGGACAAGACCGGCCAGGTGCAATATCAGCTCCAGCGCAAGGTGCTGGAGTTCGTCGCCGGCCACGAGACCGAACTCGCCCGGCAGCTCGCGGGCATCGAGCAGCGCAAGGTCGGCAACTACGCCGGCTCCATTGATGACATCCGCGAGCGCAACCGCAAAATTGACCTCATGGCCGACACCGTGCGCCGTCATGTGCCGAAGCTCGACAGCAAATACCTCGCGGAAAAGATGACCACGCTCGACCGCCAGATGGGCCACGCCGAGGTGCTCCTCGCCTCGCTCATCTCCGGCCTCACGAACGTCGTCTCCTTCACCGTGGATGAACTCGGCCACCACTACACCGGCATCCCCGGTATCGAAGGCGAAAACGTCAACATGCACGACGTGGGCCACGGCAAAACCATCGGCGGCCTCGAGGCCGTCGAAATCCGCCATCGCTCCGAGCTGCACCACATGAAGGTCATGGACAAAATCGTCGCCCGGCTGAAAAGCGTTCCCGAAGGCAAAGGCACGATGTTCGACAACACGATGATTTTCTATTTCCCGAACAGCGGCGAAACGCATCACGCCCAAGGCACGGAATTCCCGTTCGTCGTGCTCTCCGGCTCGAACACCAAACTCAAGCTCGGCAGCCGCTACATCCGCCTGCCCTACTGGGGCAATCCCGGCCACAAAACTCTCGGCAACTTCTACACCACCCTCCTCAACGCCTACGGCAACCCCATCAAACACTACGGCGACCCGGATCTAGGACTGAAGCTGGAGCAGACTGGCCCGATCCGGCAGTTCCTCTCCTGATTCAAACATGATTTCGCGCAACACTTGCTGCTCATTCCTCATCCTAATCGCGGCGGCTAATGCCTTCGGTGCCGCACCTCCCGGCGAACCTTTCCTGGTCGGCGGGAAGGTGTTGCCGTTGCTGGAGAACTATTGCGTGTCCTGCCACGAGGACGGGAAGACGAAGGGCGATGTCCGGCTCGATAATCTCGCGAGTCTGTCATTGGATGCGCGCCTGGATCTCCTGAACCGCGTGCAG
Source organism: Akkermansia muciniphila (assembly GCA_945861535.1). GTDB lineage: Bacteria > Verrucomicrobiota > Verrucomicrobiia > Limisphaerales > BJHT01 > BJHT01. Next base: position 46,570 of record CAMAUZ010000013.1, read on the forward strand.
GAGCAGGTCTATTTAGGCGAGATGCCGCCGAAGAAGAAAAAGCAGCCCTCCGAGGCCGAACGCAACCTGCTCATCGAATGGGTTGGGAAGGAATTGCGGGCGCACGGCGCGTCGAAGCTCGAAGACAAACTGCGCAAGCCGGAATACGGCAACGTGGTGGACCACGAGAAATTGTTCTCCGGCCAATACAAGGATCTGCCCGCCTTCACGCCCGACCGGCGCTGGCTGATCAGCGAATTTATTTTCGACGCGAAGTTCAACAAGCTGTTCGAGCACATCGGCCAGCGCGACATTGATGGAAAACGCCAGCAACCCATTGGCGACAACAACCGGGGCGGAGTGAATCTGACCAACCCCTTTTTGCTGCCGACGCATAGTGGCGTCCGCTACTACGACACTGCGGCGCTGGATGGCGGCCATCTCCTCACGATGCTCACCAATGCCAAGGAGGCGTCGGCACATCTCGTCTCGCTCGCAAAACGGAAAAACCACCTGCCCGCCGTGAGCGCCATCATGGGAGCGGAATGGGCGCATGAAAAAATCCTCACCACCCGCGAAACCTACCTCAAAGCCAACATCGAGGAACTGCTGCGCGGCCTTTACAAAGAGAAACACGACGCGCTCCTGCCGAAGTTTGTCGCCGCAAAATGGGAGGCTCCGCCCGTGGCAAAAGGGCCGGACGGCAAGCCGCTTAAAAAGCCGGTCTTTGACACGGCCAGCCCTGGCAATGCCGAGTTGAGCGAGATTTGGGGTGCCATCCGACGGAACTTCAAGGAAGGGGAAAAGGAGGATGCCCTGATCGTCAAATGCGAGCGGGATTGGTTCCATTTTGGCGTCAACGAGCGGACCATCCAGACGCGGGTCGCCTTCATGCACGGCTACATGGAGGATTTGCACAAAAGGATGCCGAAGGCGCCCACGGCTCAGTCCAAGCCGCTCGCGGAATCCGAACTGGCCATGTATCGCGCTGCGCTTTCGAAACACCGCAAAGCCGGGGACACCTACAGCGCGGTCATCGCGAAATGCCTCGCTGAGTGGAGCGACGAGTTCCGCCGCGAGCGCGAAAAGACGAGCCTGACCGACGAGATGGTTGGCAAGTTAGTGGATCAGCTATTCACCAAAATCATCGAGCGTGCGCCCACGTCTCAGGAAATGGCGGAATATGTCGCACTCACGAAGTCGTATGTTCCGAAAGTTGGGACCGAAAAGGCGATTGAGCGGCTCATTCAGACCCTCATCCTCCGGACCGATTTCGTCTATCGTCAGGAGTTCGGCGAGGGAACTGCGGACGCGCTCGGGCGCAAGATGCTTTCGCCGCGCGACGCCAGCTATGCGCTCGCCTACGCGCTCACGGACAGCAGTCCCGACAAGGAACTGCAGGACGCGGTGAAAAACGGGAAGCTGACCACGCGCGAGGATTACCGCCGCGAAGTCGAGCGGATGCTAAAAAACCGCAGCCAGTATTACGTGATTGAGGAAGCGGTGGAGCGATCCGGCAGCGACAGCTTTACCAACATTCCCATTCGCAAGCTTCGCTTCTTCCGAGAGTTTTTCGGCTATCCGGGGCTGCTCCCCATATTCAAGGACAACAAGCGATTTGGCGGCAATTACGTGAACACTGCCGGGCGAATTGTGAGCGAAGCGGACATGCTGGTGGAGCACATCCTTAAACAGGACCAGCATGTGTTTGAGCGACTGCTCACCACGGAGGAGTTTTTCGTTTATCACAGCGGTGACGATGCGGCGATGACCGCCGCGACAGCGCTCATCCGCAAAATCTATGATTACTTTAAGGACAAAGACTGGCAGAGCTTCGATGCGGAAAAGCTGAGGGTTCACATTCCATTCCTTAAAGAAAACCCGATGCCCGGTCTGAATCTCGATGCGATCGGCAAAGTCGGCGGGCGCTCGGATCAGGTCAAAATTTTCCAAGGAATGATGACCGACTACGCGCAGCGGCTGGGCAAAGGGACGACGGTCACGGCTCCTTTCTCATCGGTCTTCGGAGTCCCGAGCGCCGCGAAGACTCGCACCGGCAAGCAACTCGGAAGTGGGGAGGTGGCCAAGGCCTTCAACATCGACATGACGAGCTGGAACTATCCGACCGCCCAGCCTGCCAAAATGGAGCACCGCAAGGGCATCCTCACCCATCCCGCGTGGCTCATCGCCTTTGCCGGAAATACCGCGACCGACCCCATCCGGCGCGGCAAATGGGTGCGCGAGAAACTCCTCGCCGGCACGATTTCGGATGTCCCGGTCACGGTGGACGCGGTGATTCCCGAGGACCACCACAAGACTCTGCGCCAGCGCCTGGAGGCTAGAACGCAGGCTGAGTATTGCTGGAAATGCCACGAGCGCATGAACCCGCTCGGAACGACCTTTGAAATGTATGACGACTTCGGCCGCTTCCGCACCGAGGAAGCCCTCGAGCACCCGGACAACCTCGTCAAGAAGATGCCCGACAAAGGCTCCCCGCAGGCCGACCTGCGCGACATCTACAAGACCCTCCCGGTAAACGCCACCGGTCGCCTCGAAGGAACCGGCGACCCGAAACTCGACGGAGAGCTTCGCGACGCTATCGACCTCGCCGACCGGCTCGCGAAATCCACGAAGGTCCGCCAGTCCATCATCCGCCACGCCTTCCGCTATTTCATGGGGCGCAATGAAGTTCTGTCCGATTCTAAAACCCTCATCGACGCCGACCAGGCCTACATCCAGAGCGGCGGCAGCTTCGACGCCGTAATCATCTCGCTGCTCACCTCCGATTCATTTATTTTCCGCAAACCGATTACCCATTAGCACATGAAAACCAGACGAGACTTTCTCAAGGCCACAGCTCTGGGCGCGGGCGCGCTCTCGCTCACACCGTGCCTCAGCGCCTTCGCCGGAGCCACGCCCGCCGCCGGACTTCCCAAGCGTTTCGTCTTCATCCGCAAATCCAACGGAGAGCGCCCGAACGAAGTCGCGCTTCCCACGCTCTCGGAAAAAGACAAGGCGCTCGAAGCAAAGAAGCAGCCGCTCGAAGTGGACCTGCGCGACCGCGAATTGCCCGTCTATCTGCGCGCGCTGGAAAAGCACAAAGCCAACCTCTGCATCCTGCAGGGCCTCTCGTGCACGATGAGCGAGAACGGCCACTACTCCTACTCGTCCATCATGGGCGCGTTCAAATCGAACCGCAATTCGCTCAGCGGCATCAAACGCGCGACGATTGATTTCGAGCTGGCGAAACTCTTCCCCTCGCCCTTCGGCCACATCGAACTCTCGCTCACCGGCGATTATTCCAAATACCGCACCGGCATCGTCTCCGGCTATTCCGCGTCGGGCCCGCACCAGCGCAACTACTGCTACGCCGACCCACAGACCGCGCACAACGAGCTGTTCCGCGCCGTCACCAATCCCGGTGCCGTGGATTCCGACAACGCCATGCTTAGCTTTTTGGAGAACGAGGAAGCGTTCAAGGAGCGCATCCTGCAAGGCTACGAAAAGCAGAAGCTCAGCAGCCACATCAGCTCCATCGAAGCCGTCCGCGCGCGCAATTTGAAGCTCTCGAAAATGGCTGGCTCCATCGCCAAACACATTCCGCAGATCGGCAAAATCCACGACGCCGGCGGCCTCAACGCCAGTTCCCCGGAGAAAGAGAAAGCGATGACCGACATCCTCATCGCCGCGCTCATCACCGGCCTGACCAACGTGGTCACCTTCACTATCGACGAGCTTTCCACGCCCGTGCGCGGCCTCGCTGGAAACGAGAACGACCGCATCTCCATCCACGCTATCGGCCACAACGAAAGCTACAGCGGTGTCCCCGCCGACAAGATCCGCGAAAACATCCGCATCGGCCACATGCGCCAGGTCGCGCGAATCGTGGAACGTCTCAAGGCCGTGCCCGAAGGCAAAGGCACGATGTTCGACAACACAATGATCATGTATTTCCCCGAAGGCGGCGAAACCCATCACGGCCACGGCACCGAGGCGCCGTTCGTCATCCTCGCCGGGAACAACTGCAAACTGAACCTGGCCGGCCGCTACATCCGCCTGCCCTTCCACGGCACCGAGGGACACAAGACGATCGGCAACTGGTACACCACGCTGCTCAACGCCCACGGGAATCCGATCAAACACTACGGCGACTTCGACCTCGAAATGTCCCGCAAGAAGCTGGAGCAGACCGGCCCTATCAAGCAGTTGCTCAGTTGATGCGTTCTTATCCGACCAACGCGTTTGTCATCGCCACCGCCTTTATGGTGGCCATCGGAGCAACATCGCGAGCCGCGCTCCCGGTTGATCAGAAGGAGTTCGATATCCAGGTAGCTCCATTTTTCAAAGACAACTGCATCAAGTGTCACGGGCCGGAGAAGAGCAAAGGCAAGATCACGTTGCACACGCTCAGTGGCGACCTGGCCGCTGGTCGCGATCTGGAGCGCTGGGAGAAAATTCTCAAGGAACTCAAGAGCGGAGAAATGCCTCCGGAAGAGGAGAAGCAGCCGACCACCGCTGCTCGAACTGCGGTGATCCAATGGATTGAAACGAGCCTGCGCAAATTCTCCAGCAGCGTTGCTCAGAAGGAGTCTGCACCGACGGTTCGTCGCCTGACCAATTTCGAATATCAAAACACGATGCGCGATTTGCTCGGGTTCGAGCTGAAGCTCATCAGCAGCTTGCCTGAGGACCCGGTGAAGCCTTACCGCTTCAACAACACCGCGGAGTTCATGCTGATCGGCCCGGAGCAGATGGATCGCTACCTGGAGTGCGCCCGGCGGGCGATGGCCAGCGCGATCGTCGATCCCGGCGCTCCGAAGATTCACCGCACCGCGCAAAACCTCACTTCCGGGAAGAAGGCTGGGGCCAAGGCGGGCGAAAAGGGTGTCGAGATTGGCGTTTTTAAGGGTCCGGGGGTTGGCGATCTTGGGGCCCTTGGCCTGAAGGACTGGCCGAAGACGGGCGAGTTCAGGATTCGTTTCAAGGCCGCCGCTATTCTGCCGCCGGGTTGCAGTGAAGTTCCCTTGCGCATCGTGATGGGAACCGCGTTGAGGCACGACGCTGGCTCCGGTGTGTATGAGTCGGTGGGCACGGCGCATCTGCGGAACGATCCGGGTCAGGTGCGGCAGTTCGAGTTCCGCGGGCGAATCGAGAACATCCCGGTTGAGCCCGGCGCAGTCACCGCCAAAGGCCCCAAGCCCGCCAGCATCCTCATCACTTGTCAGAATCTTTTCGACAACGGCGAACTCAATGACCATCGCAAGAGTGCTTTTGACGACTCGTGGGGTCGCGAAGCGCCCCAAGTGCTGCTGGAGTCGCTCGAGTTCGAGGCACCCGTCGCCGACGTCTGGCCGCCTGAGCACCACAAGCGGATCCTGTTTGATTCTCCTTTGCGCCTGACCAACACGAAAGCCTACGTCCGCGAGGTGCTCAATCGCTTCATGACCCGCGCCTACCGCCAGCCGGTCAGGGTGGACCAAGTCGATCGGTTCATGAAGATTTACGAAGGGTTCGCCGCAGATTTCGACACGTTTGAAGGCGCCATACGCGAAACCCTGGCGATGGTGCTGATCTCGCCACAGTTCCTGTATCACACCGTCGCCAGCAACGGTGTGGCGACACGGCAATTTGAACTGGCTTCGAGGCTGTCCTATTTCCTGTGGGGAAGCATGCCGGACGACATCCTGTTCACTCTCGCGACGCAAGGGCACCTCGATGATCCGGCGGTGATTGCAACGCAGGTGAAACGGTTGCTCGCGGATAAGCGTTCGGGGGATTTCGTGAACAACTTTACGACGCAATGGCTGAGCCTTGCGAAAATGAAGACGGTCAACATCAACCGGGATCTTTTTCCACGCTTCCTCTACCTGGTCCACGTGGGCGAGCGACACCGCCAGGAAGTATCGTTTCGCCCGACGATCCGGGATTATATGCACGATGAAACCGTCGGGTTCATCGCCGAGCTGATCAAACGCAACGCGAGTGTCTTGAACATCGTGGATTCCGATTTCGCCCTGTTGAACCAGCCGCTTGCTGCGCATTATGGAGTCGCTGGCGTGCAGGGCAACGAACTCCGCCCCGTGCCGATCAAGCCCGAGCATCATCTGGGCGGGCTGCTGACACAGGGATCCGTTCTGGTCGGAAACTCGACCGGTTCGGCACCGCATCCGATTTATCGCGCCGTGTGGTTGCGCGAGGCCATTCTCGGTGAAGACGTGAAACCGCCGCCAGCCGAGGTTCCGGCGCTGTCCGACTCCGCCGGAGATGCCGCTGAAAAAGCCATCACGATCAAAGATTTGCTGCGCCAGCATCGGAAGCAGGAGAGCTGCAACGTGTGTCATGCCAGCCTCGACCCTTGGGGAATCCCTTTTGAGAAATACAACGCCGCAGGAAAATTCCAGCCGATGGTCCCCAAGGCAGGCACCCGAGTCCGGGGATTCAACGTAAAAGCCGACACGGATCCGGCAGGCTATGCGGCTTACCTCAAGACCATTAACACCGTGGAAGTGCACGCCGACGCCCGCGTTCCGCGCGGCCCGACGATTGACGGGATGGAGCAGCTCAAGACGTTTCTGCTGAAAGAACGCAAAGACGACATCGGCGAAAACGTACTGCGCCGGCTGCTAAGTTACAGCATCGGTCGCAGCCTCACCTATCGCGACAGCGTCCAAGTCGAACAACTGCACACTCAGACCAGGAAAAACGAATATCGGTTTCAGGACATGATCATCGCCATCTGTCAGAGCGAAGCTTTTCGATCGCGGCCCAAACCGTAAGAAATCAAACCAGCGTATTTCATCATGAAACAAAAATCATGGCACCTAGATCGTCGGGAGTTTCTCCGGGGCAGCGGTATGGCGCTGGCCTTGCCGTTTCTCGAATGCATGGGCTGGGCAAACGCCGCTGCCGCCGGCAAGGGACTGCCGAAGCGGATGGTGGTGAGCTATTTTGCCTACGGCGCCTACATGCCTGACTCCAGAGACGGAATGCCTCTGGCCGGCAAATCGCATCACGATTGGAACTGGTGGCCGTGCTCGAATCCGGGGCCATTGACTTTCAACAAGTCCGCTGCGCCATTCGAGCCGCTCAAGAATTACGTCAGCTACCTGCGCGGCCTCGATCACGCGGGCGGTTACGGGCTGGGCGGGCATAGCAGTGGAGATGTCTTCGGCACCGGCGCGAACATGTCCGGCGATGAGAAAACCAACAACATTTCCATTGATCAGCTTGCCGCCAATATCAACGGACACAAGACCCGCTACGCATCTCTGGTTCTGGGCACCGAAGGCGGCACCGGTTCCTACGGAAGCTGCAAGACGCTCTCGCACTACGGGCCGGGCCGGCCGATTCCCTCGATGCAGAACCCCCGGGAAATCTTCAACCGGATGTTCCAGCCTTACGCCGGATCGAGTGTTGAACAAATTCGCGCCCGGCTCAAACGCGATACCAGCGTGCTAGATTTGATCCTGGATGATTCCAAGATTTTGCACAGCCGTCTTGGCAAAGCGGATCAGGAGAAAATGGGCGAGTATCTGGACACCGTTCGTGCCATCGAGAAACGAGTCGAGAACACCAGTCGGTGGACTCACGAACCGCTGCCCAATGTGGATCGCAAGGGACTCAATCTCGACGTGCCCTACAAGGCGGCGCAGGAATATGTCCGTTGCATGTATGATCTCCTCTATCTCGCGTTCCAGACGGATTCGACGCGCTATGCCACGCTCATGCTGGAGAGTGAACAGTCACAGGGAACCGAAATGTGGAATTACGCCACTTATGCCTTGGGTTACAAAGGTGCCACTCATGACATCGCGCATAAACGGCCTGTGGAATCCGGCCTCTGGGACAACTGGCGCGCCCAGCAGCACGCCTACTTCCTGCAGCGCCTGCGCGACACCAAGGAGGGCGACGGCAACATGCTCGACCGCACCCTTGTTCTGTGGGGTTCCGGCCATCCGCACGGCTCGCACAGCACCAAGAATTATCCCATCCATCTCGCAGGCGGCAACGCCCTCGGCTTCAAGCACGGCAAGCTCCATGCATTCGAGGGCGACAAAAAGAAACCGCTGGCGAACCTCTTCGTCTCCATGCTCAACGCCGTGGATGCGCCAACGGGGAAATTCGCCGACAGCACCGGCGAGATGACCGAATTGCTCGGGTGAATATGCAGAACAGCTACACCATGACTCGCATCGCGCTGGTTATCTCGTTAATGGGAATTCTATCCCTACTCCCCTGCCCTGCTGAGACGGCTCCGGTTCCAATCGTAGATTGCCACGTTCACCTCTGGGACATCGCGCGGCCTGCGGGCCTCGGCTGGATTAAAAAGGACAACCAGACGCTCAACCGCTCCTTTCTCCCCGCGGACCACGAACGCATCGCCAGAGCCAACGGCGTCAGCGGCATCATCGTCGTGCAGGCCGGCCAGAGCCTGCCGGACAACCAGTGGAACCTCGACATCACCGCGCACAACCCGCAGTTGTATCGAGGCATCGTCGGCAATCTCTCCGAAGTCATCGGCACGCCCGCGTTCCAGCCGCTCTTCGAGAAGCTCTGCGAAAACCCGCGCTACGTCGGCTATCGGCTCTCCGGTCGCTACCAGGAAAAACTCAGCGATGCGTTCTTCGCCGACCTGCGGCTTACCGCGCAAAAAGGCCGCACGGTGGATTTTCTCCTCGGCGGCTACCGCCTCGATGAAGTCGCCGAAATCGCCCGCCGCCTGCCGGAACTGCGCATCATTCTCGACCACCTCGGCGGCGTGAAACTCGACGGCAAACCACTCGCGCCCGAATGGGTCGCGCAATTCCGCGCCATCGCAAAGCAGACCAACGTCCGCTGCAAAGTCTCCGCCCTTTTTGGCCGCTGGGAAAAGCAACCCGCCCCGCAGGACCTCGCCGCCTACACCGATGTGCTCGACCTCGCCTTCGAGCGCTTCGGCGAGGACCGCCTCATCTTCGGCAGCGACTGGCCCGTGAGCGAACAAACCGCCGACTACGCCTCCGTCCTCCGCCTCACCCGCACGTATTTCGACCGCAAAGGCCACGCGGTTTCTGAAAAGCTCTTCCAACAAAACGCAGCCGCATTTTACCGCCCCCCAACCCCGAAGTGACCACGGACAAAAAGTATCGCCACGCCTCCAGATTTCCCTCCTCGCGCTCCCCGCGCTCTTTTGCAGTCACTCGCTACGCGCGCGAAACCGCTCAAAGTCTTCCTTCTCGCGAACCAGTCCGCATGCGGGGCCATCCGTAGATCAGCACCTGCGAGCACACCGGCATGGACCGAGGTCTGGCCGAGGAGTTGGCGGAACGGAAGCCATGCAAACCGATGAAATGACCGGAACAGTCGCCATGCAGACATAGGGCCACCCCACGTCCGGGGCAGGCATAATGGCGGGATCGAAGCAGCGCTTTTCAAGGTCAATTGGTCGGCACCAAACACTCCTCCGTGTTCGCTCGAATGGTGATACTACGAGGAACGAGTCCGCTGGTGAGGACCGACTCCCGGCACTGCGCGATTTATTGAGAATTGTGGTTAACCTTTTGCCAGAATGTGGCATTTGCGAGTGAAAATGAACGACAGCCCCCAGGAAACCGAATTCGTTGCGCAGTTGACCGCGATTCAACTGTCGCTGCGGCTCTATGTGCAGTCGCTGCTGGCGGGGGATTCGGCGGCGCATGATGTGGTGCAGCAGGCGAACGTGACGCTCTGGCAGAAGCGCGATGAGTTTACGCGGGGCACAAACTTCAAGGCCTGGGCCTTCAGCGTGGCGCGATATGAGGTGTTGAACCATCGCAAGCGGCAGGCTCGGGATTCGCGACTCGTGTTTGGCGAGGAACTGGAACAAGTGTTCGCCAATGATTTGATCGAGCGCGCGGACGACACCGAGCGGCGGCATGAGGCGCTACGAAGTTGTCTGAAAAAGCTCCGCCAGCAGGACCGCGAGCTGTTGCTCCATCGCTACACTGCAACGGCAGGCACGCTGGACGACTTTGCCCAATGCGTGGGCCGAAGTGTCGGCGGGCTGAAGGTGTCACTTCATCGCCTGCGCAATGCGTTGCTGGGCTGCATCGAGAAACAACTCGCCACCACGGAGACCGGATCATGAACCCTACCGAACGAAACGAACTCATCGATGCCCTGATCGAGAATGACATTTCCGAGGCGGATTTCCTGCGATTGGAAGCGGAGCTGTCCGTCGATCCTGTGGCTCGAAAAGCCTACTTTCACCGCGTCGCGCTATCGCAGGCGCTCGCGACGGAGGCGACATCATTCCCGACCAAGCAAGCGACGATCGTGAGACCCCATCGGAGTGTCTGGATGCAATGGCGTCCGCTCATGGCGGCGGCGGCGGGGTTGGTGATCGGGTTGTTCAGCGCGTCGGTGGTGTTTGGATTCGTCGTTCCGCGCGGCGTGGAGAAGAGGACCCCGCTGGCGGTGTTTGCGCCGGGTTTCGAGGCGGCGCCGATGCCCCTCGCCACGGGCTTTCCCGCCGGGGCGGGACGGTGGAGTGGAGATGCAGCGCAGGTGGTGGCTGCGGAGAACGGGGTAACGCCGAAGGAAGGCAAATTCATGCTCCGGCTGGAATCGGCGGCCAAAAGCCCCCGGCGTATCTTTCAGGTGCTGGATCTGCAATCGCTGCCGACAAGCTCGCGCGGTGAGTCCCGGGAGATCGAAGTCTCGGCGTCGTTTGCCACGCCTGCGGCCGAAGCTTCGGTGCGCTACATGATTCGTGCGTTTGCCGTCACCGAAGCACCGGACAACCTCGATGCGGCCTGGTTTGACCGACGGGATGAATCAATCGCCTCGGCAACGAGAGGCTTCGATGTCATGGCGGAGACGAAAGGATGGCAGACCTTCAGCGTGAAGATTCAAGTGCCCCGCGCTGCCCGCAGCATAGTGCTCTTTTTTGGAGCCCGCACACGCGACAAGACCGCGCGGACCTCCCCGCATTATTTGGATGACGTGCGGGTGTCGCTGCTCATGCCACCAACCTTGCCGCAATAATTTCAGTCTGACCCCAAACCAGCAAGAGACACCTGTGAACTCGATCATTCTCGCCCTCACTGCCCTGCTTCTGGCTCAACTGGCTCCACTCCATGCCGCGCTTGGTCTGGCCCGGGAAGCCTATGGCGTTTGGGACCGGGAAGGCTTTCATTCCGTCACCACATATCCCTACGCCCGAGGTCAGTCATTGGACATGTCTTGGGCGGCTGTTCAGACAGCACGGACTACCTTTGATTGGTCGGTGCTGAATGCCCAGCTCCAGTTTGCCGAGGATCAGAACCAAGTGTTTACCTGCAAGGTATCCCCGATCGACGCCTCGGCTCCGGGCAAAAGCATGCCGCCCTGGATGTTCGGGCCGCTCACAGCGTCCGGCGGGGGCGTCGAGTCAGTCACGGAATCGGGCCAAGGTGCGGCACCCTACACGTATGGGTATTATCTGAATCCGCAATTTCAGGTCTATTTCGAAGAAATGGTTAAAGCGTTTGCCAACCATCTTCGTATTGAGGTTTCGCCGGGCAAGCAGGCCCGTATCGCATTCGTTCGTGTGGATACCGGCGCCACAGGGGACGAAGCCCCGTATGAAAACGGCAGCCTGGTTCCGGTGCAGTATCAGATTTCAGCCGCGCAATGGCTGGCCTACCGGCTCTGGGTTTTCGAAGTCTTCCGGAAGGCATTTCAGGAAGGGCCTGGACCAGTTATTCCGCTGCTGTTTAATGGCGTAGAACCACCCGCCGCCCAAACCGCATGGGATTGGATTAACACCAACGTGAAGGGTGGTTTCGGCATCAAACATGGCGGTCAGTTGCGGGGGTATCATTTGTCGGAATCTGAGTCGAATGCGACGGTTTATAAACCGCTCGCGGTGGACTCTGATTTCAAGTTTTTCTCGAGGAACGAAATGGATCCTACTTGGACGAAGCCATACTTTCAGCTCAACGTCCCCTTGACCATGTATTGGGCGGCTCTCGAGCAGTTGAACGTCGGCATGAGCATCTGGGACTGGAACGGCACGTGCATGGAGGGAGCGTCTGCCAATGGTTTTGTCTTTACTGGCGAGTTTTTTAATAAGTGGGCGGCAGAGCTGGATCCAGCCACGGCCGGAGGAGGATTCTGCGTTTTTCATGAGGGACTTGATTCGTCCGATACGAATAGGTTCCCGGTGGCCGCCTATGGCAATGCATCATGGGGCAATACCAGCCGATACACGGCAATCTGCAATGCCTATGCCAGTCAGGGTGCCAAGATGGATGATCTGACGGGAGCTACCATGGGGTCTGTTGCCCAGCGGGACGACAACCCCGGAATGATTGGATTTAACGATGCCGGGTGGAAAATCCATCCTGGCAATTACGACCGCTTTATCACGCAGATCAACCCCGATGGCACGAGCAAAGGGCTCTGGCGTGTCAGGGGAACGTTGACTGCCTCATCGCATCATTACGACCGGTTTGCACGGCGCTCTGACCATGCGTCAGGCAAGGATACGATGTATTTCGACATTAATGACAACCTTCTGCCGTCAGTTGGCCAGCGGGTGCAGCTTAATGTGACTTATCTCGACCGGGGGACCGGACAGTTTAAGCTGCTATACGACGCCGTGGGGAACAGCCAAAAACGGGCGTTCACGGTGACCAAAACCGGCGGTGACAATTGGGTGACGAAGTCGGTAGTCGTTACGGATTGGCTATTCGGGAACCACGGGCCGGACGGTTGCGATCTGCAACTGGTTAACTTGGCTACCGATGCCAATAATCCCGACACCATTTTTCACGGCTTGGAGGTGATCAAGCTGGCCGATGTCAATGTTGGCACCGTTGGCAAAGGCACCGTGACCGGTCGCACGGATGGCACCGTCTATGCCCCGGTCGTGGGCACGTTCATGGAGCGGCAACGGTTGGAATTGACTGCCACGCCGGCACCGGGTTGGCGATTCACCGGGTGGACCGGCGAATTGAGCGGCACGAACACCCGGCCATTTCTTTTCCCGACGAAAGACTCCCGCGTCACGGCCAATTTTGCGTTCCTCAGCAGTTCGGTAGGATTAACCACCTCAACCGACAATCTCGATTCTGGGACGTGGACGGGCGGCACCGGTTGGAGCGGCAGCTGGGTTACCAGCAATACAGCCATTCCGGGGGCCATCGCCAAACTGGACGGGACCACCGGCCCCGCGCAAATCAGCCGCACCCTCGCCGTGGCACTGACGAACGCCACTCTGGCCTTTGACTGGGATCTGGATCGAATTGGCAACAGCGAGTTTGGCACGGCCGAAGTTTTTAACGGTTCTTGGATAAATGTCTGGACCCAGACCGACAAAGGACCGGATTCCGGGAGCACTGCGGAATTGGTGACAACGAATATCAACCTGAGCGTCTATGGCAGCATCTCGAAAATCCGCTTCACCCTAAATTCGATCACTTCAACCCGCAGTTTCTACGTTGATAATGTGAGTGTGACCGGAATTCCGTCCTTAACACAGACGAATACTCAGCCCCTTTTCAGCAGCGATCCCATCAGTAAAATCCCGGCGACAAACGGCGAGGCCTACGCCGGAACGTTGGCGCCTGATGCGAGCGATCCGGGCAATAACCCGTTGACCTTCGCCAAGTTTTCCGGCCCCGCCTGGCTCAGCATCTCCGCCAACGGAACGCTCTCCGGAACACCGGCGGCCTCCGATGTCGGTTTCAATAGCTGGAATGTTCAGGTCAGCAGTTCCGGTGGCTCGGACACGGCGATCCTTGTGATTGACGTAAGCGCGCCCAGCTTAATTGCACCCTCGGCGCTGACTTAATCCAGCAACCCCGCTAATTATATCACGGCCATGCCGATCACCAGCAACACTCCGGCCAGCAGTGGTGGAGCTGTGGTTGCGTATTCCATCATACCCCCACTACCAACAGGTCTGATACTGAACCCCACCACGGGAGTCATCAGTGGCACGCCGACGGTGGTGACCCCGGCAGCCAGTTACACCATCACTGCCACGAACAGAGCCGGTTTCACGACCGCCGCATTAACCCTGACTGTGGTTTCCGCATATACCGCATGGGCCGGCCAAAATGGCCTCGTTCAGGGGCCGCAAGGGGACGACGATGGCGACGGGAACTCGAACTATTTCGAGTTCATCGCCGGCCTTGATCCAACGAATGCGACCTCGGCTTTTTCGGTAAGAATTGCCCCCGTTGCCGGTCAGCCGAATCAAACGGCGATCACCTTCAGCCCGGTTGTCATTGGTCGCACCTACACGGTGAAGCGCAGCGATTCCTTGCCCCCTGGATCGTGGACCCCACTGAGCGGAAGCACTGCAAGCGATGTCGGCAACCAGCGCACTGTGATAGATACCGGAGCCGCGGGCGTGAAAGGGTTCTACTTCGTCGAGATTAGCTACCCATGAACGCAACTACCTGCCGCTGCGCCGGGCAAGTCCGGGCGGCACGAAAAGGAAACGGTGGACATTCCACTCAGCCGTAACAACTAACCTATGAAAAACAAACAACAGCAAGCCGGCTTCACGCTCATCGAACTTCTCGTTGTCATCGCGATTATCGGTATCCTGGCTAGCTTGTTGTTGCCGGCATTGGGAGCGGCCAAGGAGAAAGGCAAAGCGATCGCTTGCCTGAATCACCAGAAACAAATCGGGCTCGCTACCATGATGTATGTGGACGATTATCAGGACACCTATCCAGCCGACCTACGGCTCAGGTCCAGCAATCCGGAATACATGACCAATTCCGGCGCGTGGCCGACCGCGCTCCTGAATTATATGGGCCAGAAATCCACTTGGGTGGCCGGGATGCCGCAACCGGAAGTTTACCTGTGTCCGGCCGAAAAGAAGTCCCGTTCTACCAATATGTTTTTTGTGGTGGGTTACATGGCGAATGCCCATGTGATTCGGGAAACCGACGATAGTGATAGCACTATGAAATCCCCGCTCCGGTCCAGCCAGATTCAGGCACCCAGCGACATTTTACTATTTGCCGAAAAGGCTCCCCTCGATTGGGATCATAACCGGACGGCGAATGAAATGAACGTCAATGCGATCGGAAAATGGGCCCAAGTCCCGATAGCCTCCGACCCGAAGGGCCTGACGCGGCACAGTGGTAACTGCAACATGCTGGCAGCGGACGGACACGCCGCTTTGCTTAAGTTCCCGCCGTGGGGAACAATCCCAGCAAATCTAAAGCAACTGGGCGACGTCCGGAACGGCGCCGGCGGCTATTGGGCCCGGGGCGGATCAGAAGTCGTGTTTATTCGCGAGAATGCCGCGACACAGGGTGGATTCTGAGACCGAGATACAACTGACCGCCAAACACTTGATAGCTCAGCACCTCACAGTCATGACAAAACTCCATTAATCCCATGAACACCCCACACACACCCGTCATCGACCGCCGCCATTTCCTCCGTGGCCTTGGAATGGCCCTCGCACTCCCGGCTTTCGAAAGCCTGAACGTCGGTTCCGCGGCCACGACTCCGAGCGTCACGCCGAGGCGGCTCATTTGCATTGGCAATCACCTCGGATTTTGGCCGGGCGGATTTTTTCCGACGGCGGCAGGGCGCGACTATGCGATCAGCCAGACGCTGGCTCCGTTGCAGGCGCATCGCGGGGATTTCACGGTCTTCTCGCATCTCGATCACAACTCGAAAGGCGGGCATGGCGCGGTGCATTCGTTTCTGTCGGGCGTGAAGAAGGAGGAATCGGCGGGGTTCCCGGAGAAGAACATTTCGATCGACCAGGTGGCTGCGGAGCATGTCGGTGCGGCGACGCGGTATCCTTCGATCACGGCGGGGATTGGTGAAGGCACGAACATGTGCTGGAACCGGGCGGGGGTGAACCTTCCGCCGGTGGACAATCCGGCGCGTCTGTTTGAGGCGCTGTTTGTCGAGTCGAACGCGGGCGCGAAGGCGTCGGAACGCGAGCGTCTGTCGAACCGGGCGAGTGTGCTCGATGCGCTGCGCGAGTCGGCGAAGCAATTGGGC
Source organism: Akkermansia muciniphila (assembly GCA_945861535.1). Classification (GTDB taxonomy): domain Bacteria; phylum Verrucomicrobiota; class Verrucomicrobiia; order Limisphaerales; family BJHT01; genus BJHT01. The sequence goes on from CAMAUZ010000013.1 coordinate 62,533, forward strand.
GGCAGTCTGGATGCGGCAGATCGCGGAAAGCTCGACCAGTATCTGACGTCAGTGCGCGATGTGGAGCGTCGGCTGAAAATGTCCGAGGCGTGGCTGGGGCGGCCGAAGCCGAAGTCGCCTATCGACCCGGTGAAAGACGAGGAGCGGATGCAGATCGAGGAGATCCCGCTGTTTCTGGATCTGATGACGCTGGCGCTGCAGACGGATTCGACGCGCGTGGCGACGTTTGAAGTCCCGCTCGGATTCCACACTACTGACCTCAATGTCGGCAGCTATCATGGGCTGTCACACCACAGCAAGCAGGAGGGCCTGCTCACGCAGTTGCAGGTCGTGGAGAAATACCTCATGACGCAATTCGCGCACTTGTTCGGGAAGTTGAAGGAGGCGGGATTGATGGACAGCACGCTCGTGGTGATCGGCAGCGGCATGGGCAATGCCTCGAATCATTCGAATCGCGATTTGCCGGTGCTGCTCGCGGGTGGCGGGATCAAGCATCAGGGCCATGTCGTGTGCCCGGCGGAGGAGCGGAAGCGCATTCAGTTGTCGAATCTCTGGCTGTCCACACTCCAGTGGTTCGGGGTCGAGCGCGAGCGCTTCGGGCGCAGCACGGGGACGTTTACGCCGATGAAGATTGGCTGATTCAACCCACGAAATCTCACATTTTTTACCGCACATCTTTTTGCCGGCCGCCCTCCGTCCCGGTGATAGCCGGCAAAAAGATGTGTGGTAAAAGATAACTGAAAAATACCCATGCATTCATCGCTCACCAAACCCTCGCTCTGGCTCGCCGTATTCTTGGCCGCCTGCTCAATCTCATCCGCCGCGCCTCTGCGTCAGGATTTCCTGAAGGACTACTGCATCAAATGCCACGGCGCTGAGAAACAGAAGGGCGACCGGCGCTTCGACGCGCTTACGCCCACAATCAAAACTCCCGACGACGCGTTGGCGTGGCAGGAGATTCTCGATCAGCTCAACAAGGGCGAGATGCCGCCGAAGAAGGAGAAGCAGCCGCAGACGGCGGAACTGCTCGCGGCTGTGGATGCGATCACCGAATCCGTCGGCGAGGCTGCGCTGCGCTTCAAAGGCACGGCGGCTCACACCGTGCTGCGTCGGCTTAACAGCTACGAATACCAGCACACCATCGGCGACCTGCTGGGCTTGAACGTTGCGGGCTGGAATCCCGCCGCCGCTTTCCCGCCGGAAACACGCGTGAACGGCTTCGACAACAATGCCGGCGCGCAGGTGACCTCCGGGATGTTGCTCGATCACTACTTTGTCGCCGCTGAGAAAGCCGTCCAGCGCGCGACGGCGTTTGGCCCGAAGCCCGAGAGCAAGAGCTACGCGCAGAAGTCGCCGTTCTATTTTGAAGGCAGGAAAAATAATGACCTGCCGAAGCTCTTTCGCACCGACCGCTACCGCTGGATTTCGGACAAGGGCTACGATGATCTCCAGGCGCGGCATTATCGCGGCGGGCACATCGGCTTCGAGCCGCTGGCGCGCGGCGGCGCACCGCAGAGCGGGCGTTACACCATCCGCATCCAGGCTGCCGCCATCGATCGCACGCATTCCTACGACTTCCTGAAGGACTTCCGCAACGGCGATCCCATCGTGATGGAACTCGCCGCAGTGAATCGCGAGGGCAGCGTCGAGAGCACCGGCAACATCACCACGCAGCGCACGCTCGCGCTGGTGGAACTCACCAGCGAGACACCGCAGTGGTTTGAATGGACGGTCAATCTCGATCGCGGTGAAGAGCCGGAGATACGCTTCCGGAATGGCGCGGCCAAGGCCAAGAACCTGGCCTTCAAGTTGGGCAAGAACGTCAAAGGGCATCCCGAACTGGAAGCGATTGGAAAGCTGGGAAAGGGCGAGATCGCCTTGGCGATGCTCAAGGCCTATCGCGGCCCGAAGCTCCGCATCTGGGAAATGCAGGTCAAAGGTCCGCAACTCGAGCAGTGGCCGACGCCAGGTCACACGTTGCTTTACGGCAATCTCGCGCCGAATCAGGTCAGCCGCGCCAACATCCCCGAGCGTCTGCGCGTCTTCGCCGAAGCCGCCTTTCGCCGTCCGTTGCGTTCCGGCGAGCTGGCTCCGATCGAGAAACTGGTCACCGCCAAACTTGATGCCGGAATGAAGCCGATGGCCGCACTGCAACTCGGCTTTGAAACGATCCTCTGCTCGCCCGCCTTCCTCCATTTGCATGAAGGAACCGGCAAGCTGAACGACTACGCGCTGGCTTCACGCCTGTCCTATTTCTTCTGGTCCTCCATTCCGGACCAGACGCTTTACCAGCTCGCCGCCGCCGGCAAACTGCACGAGCCCGCGACGCTGGGCGCGCAGGTGGATCGCATGCTCGCCGACCCGAAGTCGCAGCGCTTCGTGCAGAATTTCATCCGCCTCTGGCTGAACCTCGATCACATCGGCGAGATGCCGGTCTCCACCGACTTCGTCAGCTTCTTCCGCGACAACATCGACGCCGCCATGCGCGCCGAGACCGAGACATTCTTCCGCCACATCCTCGACAAGAATCTGCCGCCGCGTGAATTCCTCGCCGCCAACTACACCTTCTTGAATCGCGAACTCGCGCTGCACTACGGCCTGCCGCCGCTAGAGGGCGTGCAGCTGCGCCACGTGTCGCTGCCCAAAGGCGAACGCGGCGGACTGCTCACCCAGGCCTCGTTCCTCACCGCCTCGGCGAATGGCGTGGACACCTCGCCCGTCGTGCGCGGCGTCTATGTGCAGGAGAAACTCCTCGGCTACACGCCACCGCCACCTCCGCCCGACGTTCCGCTCATCGAACCCGATGCCAGCGGGGCCACCAACATCCGCGAGCAACTCGCCAAACATCGCACGATCGAAACCTGCGCCTCCTGCCATCGCAAGATCGACCCCTTCGGCTTCGCGCTCGAGAATTTCGACGCCATCGGCGGCTGGCGCGCGAACTACTCGAAAGACCAAAAGATCGACCCCGCCGGCGCGCTGCCCACCGGCGAGAAGTTCACCGGAGTCACCGACTTCCGCAGCCTGCTCATCGCCCGGCACGAACAGTTCACCCGCGCGCTCACAGAGAAACTCCTCACCTACGCCCTCGGTCGTGCCCCCGAGTTCTCCGATCGCGCCGTGATCGACGGCATCATGAAGTACCTCTCGGCCAAGAATGGCGGCTTCAAGGATCTCGTCCGCGCCGTGGTGCTCAGCGATTCCTTCGGGAGGAACTGAATGAACAGGAGACAGGCAGCAGGAGACAGGAGACAGCCTGTCCACTGCCTCCTTTCTCCTGTCTCCTAGAACTATGAACATCGCCCGCCGATTCTTCTTGAAGCTCCTCCCGCTGCTTGCGTGGCGGGGCCACTCCCTGCTGGCTGCCGACTCCAAATCGCAGCCGCTTTTCCTTGGACAAGGAACGATGTCCGGTGAAGTCACCGATTCCACCGCTCTGCTGCAAACCCGCCTGACGCTCGCTGCGCAACTCGATGCCGACGGCGATCTGCCGGGTGCCGCGGGCGTGGCGTGTTTTGAATGGAGCACGCACCCGGACTTCCGCGATGCGCAGCGCACTCCGTTTCAACCGGCGGCTGAAAAACGCGACTTCATCGTGCGTGCCGAACTCACCGGCCTGAAGCCGAACACCACTTACCATTACCGCGCCGTCTATGGTGTCACGGAGGCCGCGGCCCAGGCCGGACCGAGTTGTTCGTTCAAGACCTTGGCGGGCGGAGCCATCAATACGCCGGTGCGCTTCATTGTCGGCAGTTGCATGAACTACAACAAATTCCTGCACGGCAAGAAGGGCAAAGCGGGCGGCCCTCTGACCGCCACGGATGAGGACAAACGCCTCGGCTATCCATCCTTCGACGCGATGCTGAAACTGCATCCGGACTTCTTCGTCGGCACGGGTGACATCGTTTATTACGACAACCCGATGCGCGTGGCCGAGACCGTCCCGCAGTTGCGCAAATGCTGGCACGAGCAGGCTCGGTTTCCTCGGCTGATCGACTTCTTCCGCAGTGTCCCCGCGTATTGGTCAAAGGACGACCACGACTTTCGCTACAACGAATCGGATAACTCCACCGACCATCTGCCGCTTCCGAAAACCGGCATCGACATGTTCCGCGAGCAATTGCCCCTCGTGGCCACCGGCAGCGACAAGCCCACCTACCGCACGCATCGTGTCAGTAAGGATCTGCAAATCTGGCTCACCGAAGGACGCGACTATCGCTCACCGAATGAGATGGCTGACGGCCCTCAAAAATCGCTCTGGGGCGCGGAGCAGCGCGAATGGTTGAAGACGACGCTGAAGGCGAGTGATGCGAAATGGAAAATCCTCATCTCGCCCACGCCGATGGTCGGGCCCGACGACCTAAAGAAGATCGACAATCACGCCGACCTCAGCGGCTTCCGCCACGAAGCGGATGCCTTCTTCGCCTGGCTGAAGGAGAACAAGATCGGACATTTCACAATCATCTGCGGAGACCGTCACTGGCAGTATCACAGCATCCATCCATCGGGTGTCGAAGAGTTCGCCTGCGGTGCGCTGAACGATGAGAATTCCCGAATGGGCGTCGCGCCCGGCGACAAGAATGGCTCCGACCCGCAAGCGCTGGTCAAACAGGAATACACCTCTCCGACCCCCAACGGTGGCTTCCTGCAAATCACCGCTGGAGATCACCTGCTCATCGAGCATTTTGACTCGCGAGGAAAGCAGCTTCACCGCGTCAACCGATAGCATCCGAGCCAACCATCACCATGCCCGCATCCAATCTTCCGTCCTATTCGTCCACCCGCCGTTTTTTCCTGCGAGCCACGGGAGTGAGCCTTGCCCTTCCGCTGCTCGAATCTCTGGGCGCGCGCGTCTTCGCTCAGAACTCCGCCGTCGGCACTTTGCCGGGGAAGGCGGCGGGCGCGGGGCGTCCCAAGCGGATGGTGTGCATCGGCAACTTGCTCGGCTTTTATCCTCAGGCGTTTTTCCCGGCGAGAACGGGAGCGGACTACGATCTGCCTGAGTCCATCGAAGCGCTGAAGCCGCATCAGAAGGACTTCACGCTTTTCTCCGGGCTCGACCACGGCGTGAAGGGCGGGCACTTCGCGATGAGTTCCTTCCTCAGCGGCGTGCGCACCGCGGATGCCAAGGGCATGCCCGAGGGCAACATCACCGTGGACCAGCGGGCGGCGGAAACGATGGGTGCTGCCACGAGGTTTCCTTCGCTCGCCCTTGGATCCGAGAGCGGCATTCATGGCGGCTGCCTCATGTCGTGGACACGCAGCGGCACGCGGGTGCCGCCGATCAGCACGCCGCGCGAGCTGTTCCGGAAACTGTTTGTCTCCGATGGTGCCGCCGACCTCGCAGCGTCGCTGGATCGCCTCGATATGAAAGGTTCGATCCTTGACGCGGTCCAGGGCGATGCAAAAACCCTCGAACGCCGTCTGGGCCAGCGGGACAAGGAGAAGCTGGACGAGTATTTCACCTCTGTCCGAGATGTGGAAAAGCAGATCGAGCTGCGCCGCAAGTGGGCCGGCGTGCCCAAGCCTGATCCGAGAATGCCGGAGCCAGCGAACAAGGATTTTGTATCCGACCTGCCGGTGATGTATGACTTGATCGCGCTCGCCCTGCAGACTGATTCCACCCGCATCGCCACTCTGGAGATTGGCGGAGATTTCGAGGCTTCGGCCTTCGATTTGAAGGCCGGTTATCACAGCCTCTCGCACCACGGACAGCGTGAGGAAGCGATCAAGGGCCTCATCAAGATGGAACGCTATCAGATCGAGCAGTTCGCGCGGTTCATCGCCAGGCTCAAATCCATCGAGGACGGCGCGGGCACGCTGCTGGATCACTCGATGGTTCTCTTCGGCAGCGGCATGGGCAACGCCAACTCGCACACGAACAACAACCTGCCGATCGTCCTGGCCGGCGGCGGTTTCAAGCACGGCGAGCACCGGACGTATCCGGCGAAGGGGCTCGGCCGCCAGCCCTTGTGCAATCTCTATCTGACCATGCTCCATCGCTTCGGCGCGGAGGTGAAAGCGTTTGGCACCAGCACCGGCACACTCACCGGCCTCGCATGAGCCGGCAAAAAGATGGGCGGTAAAAGATAGGAGGATTTTGCAAGCGATTCTATTTTTCACCGCCCATCTTTTTGCCGGCTAAAGACCACCCATGCCAATCCACCGCACCATCGAGACCGTCCGCCCGACTCAATCCGAGTTCGGTCAAATCGCCTTTGACGTGATGAAGTGCGTGTATGAGATCCACAATGAATTCGGCCGCTTCTTTGATGAAGCGGTTTACAAGCGCGAACTCGCCGCGAGGATGCCTGGCGTGGAACTGGAGGTCCCTGTCACCGTCTCCCATAAAACGTTCTCGAAGCTCTACAAGCTCGACGTTCTGGCGCACCGGCGAGGCGTTTTCGAGTTCAAGGCTGCCGAGACTATTGTTCCCCGTCATCGCGGCCAGACCATCAACTCCCTGCTCCTCTTTGACCTCCCGCACGGCAAACTCATCAACGTCCGGCCCGAGCGAGTCAACGATGAGTTCGTGAACTGCCACCTGCGGCTGGAGGCGTTGCGAAATCCATCCGTGGACACAGCCAGTTTCGTTTCCACCGTTGCCGGAGCAGCCTTCTTTCATGACCACCTGCTCACCTTGATCCGCGACTGGGGTTCCGGCCTTGAGACCGGGCTTTACGAAGAAGGACTCTCTCACTTTCTTGGTGGCGATGAGCGGGCTCTACAGCCTGTGCCGGTGATGGGATCCAAAGGACATCTGCACGATCAAAAGATGCGTCTGTTGGCACCGGATGTCGCCTTCAAGCTCACCGCCTTTCCCGATCGGCTGGAGGCCTTTGAGACGCATGCCCGACGCCTACTTCAGCATACTTCGCTTAAAGCCATTCATTGGGCCAACATCACTCATAGCCATGTTACCTTCACGACCATCCACTAACTTTTTCGCCGGCAAAAAGATGTGCGGTAAAAAATGGGGACTCCTGTTTTTCCTATTTTTCACCGCCCATCTTTTTGCCGGACCTCCGGAGATCCGACGTTTCCTCACCACCTATTGCAACGACTGCCACGGCGCGGAAAAACAAAAGGGCGATCGGCGCTTTGATAAGCTGCTGCTGCCCGCCACCAAGGTGGACACGCTGATCGATCTCAAAGACATCCTCGATCAAATCAACCTCGGCGAAATGCCGCCGAAAAAATCGAAGCAACCGTCGCAGCTGGAGCAAAAGGTCTTTATCGAGCAGGCGACTCTCGCGCTCACCGAAGGTCGTGAGAGTCTCGCCAGCACCGATGGCAGCAGCGTGTTGCGTCGTCTCAACCGCCGCGAATACATCAACACCATCGGCGACCTGTTCGCGATGAATATGGCGGCCTTCGATCCCACCACGAAGTTTCCGCGCGACCAGTCCGCCGAGCACATGGAGAATCTCGGCGATGTGCTCCAGACCTCGGGCTATCTGTTGGAGCAATATCTCGATGCGGCGGACGCCATCGTTAAGAAGGCGTTCGCAGTTCAAAAGCAGCCGGATGAGCGCGTTTGGAACTTCCGCGAGAACTTCAAGCCGCAGCAGGAATTAAGCGGCCCGCATCGCCGCCTCCAAAACGCATTTATCGGCCTTTACGAATGCATGGCCACCCCAAACCACGAGGGCGGCTACGGCTTCATCAGCGACTTTCAGCAAGGAGTGCCGGTGGACGGAATCTACGAGATTCGCGTCCTTGCCCAGGCCATGAACCGGCAGCATCCGTATGATCCGAAAATCTTCGGGACCGACTCACGCGAGCCTTTCCGCCTCGGCTTGGTGCCCGGCGATGCGAAAGCCGGTCCGCTGTATCAGCCGCAGCCGCTCCAGCCCATGCTCGCCGAGCAGGCTCTGCAAGATGGCGAACCCGAATGGCACACGATGAAGGTCTGGCTGGATGCCGGACATACACCGCGATTTGTTTTCCTCAATGGCCCGAAAAGCGCACGCAGTTCCTGGGCCCGAATCGTGGAATACCACAAGGACAAATGGCCGGCGACCACATCGAAGCGGGACCGCAAGAACGGCCTCGGCATCGTCGAAAATCGCATTCTCAGCATCGTCGAAGGAAAAGTGCCGCACATTCGCATCAGCGAGGTGCAGATTCGCGGACCCATCGTCGAGCAGTGGCCGCCCGCTCCCCAGCAGGCCGTTTTGGGAAAGACTGCCTTCGCTCCGGAGAAGATGCGCGAAGTCCTCCAATCCTTCGCCGACCGAGCTTATCGCCGTCCGGCCAGCCAGGCCGAAGTGGATCGACTCATGGCCGTCGCCAGGAAACGCACGAGCACCGGCCGTTCGCCGCAGGAAGGTCTGAAGGACGCTCTCAAGGCAGCGCTCTGCTCGCCCGCCTTCATCTATCTCTCGCAGGATGCCGTGGAGCCAAAAAGTGACTCGAAAGCACGTCCCAAGCTCACCGCCTACGCGCTCGCCTCGCGGCTGTCCTATTTCCTCTGGTCAACCATGCCGGATGCGGAGTTGCTCCGGCTGGCGCACAGTCAGGAGCTAACCAAGCCAGCGGTGCTCATTGCACAGACGCGCCGCATGTTGGCCAGCCCGCGCTCCGAGGCCTTCGTGTCGGGCTTTCTCGACAGTTGGCTGAACCTCCGCAGCCTCGGAGGCATGCCGCCGGATCGGAAGGATTTTGAAACGTATTACTCCAAGGGCCTGGAGCACGCCTTCAAGCAAGAGACACGGCTTTTCATGCGCGACCTCATCGAGCGCGATGCCAGCATCGTAAACTTCCTCAACAGCGACTACGGCTTCGTCAATCAACCGCTCGCCACGCACTACGGTCTCGGTGAACTCGGCGATCCGGCCAAGGCGCATGAGTTCCGCAAAGTCAGCTTCAAGACCGACAAGCGCGGCGGCCTGCTCGGCATGGGCTCCGTGCTCACCATCACCGCCAACGGCATCGAGACTTCGCCCGTCGTGCGTGGGGTCTATCTGCTGGAAAACATCCTCGGCACGCCGCCGCCGCCGCCGCCCGATGACGTGCCTGCTATCGATCCCGATGTGCGCGGAGCCAAATCCATGCGCGAGTTGCTCAGCAAACATCGCGAATCGCCGAACTGCGCCGGCTGCCATCAAAAGATCGACCCACTCGGATTCGCGTTGGAGAACTTTGATCCCATCGGAGGCTGGCGGACGAGCTATGGCAAAACCCCGATCGACACCGCCGGAGAACTGCCCAGCGGCGATAAGTTCTCGGACGTCGCCGGCCTGAAGGGAATCCTCGTCAAACGCCAGGCCCTCTTCGCCCGGATGCTCACCGATCGCCTCCTCACCTACGCTTGCGGTCGCCGCATCGGTGCGCTCGACGAGCCCACCGTGGCAAGAATCGTTGCCGAAATGCCGAGGCACAAACACGGCCTCCGCTCACTTCTCGAAGCCGTAGTGACGAGCGAACTGTTCCTCAGCCGTTGATTCCTTGACCCAACGAAAACGACACAATCCTTTATGAAGCCAACCTGCATAGCCGGCAAAAAGATGGGCGGTAAAAAATGGGGACTTCTCTTCTCCTTATTTTTTACCGCCCATCTTTTTGCCGCTCCTCCCGCCGACAAAGCGCCGGGCAAACAATACAACGTGCTGTTCATCGCCGTCGACGACTTGAACGACTGGGTCGGGGCCTTCGGCGGCGCGCCCCAAAAGAAGTCGGCGACGCCCAAGCTGGATAAATTCGCGAAGAGCGGCTCGGTCGTTTTCCAGCAGGCGAATTGCGCGGGCCCGGTCTGTGGCCCGTCGCGCTCGGCTTTGCTGTCGGGCTTTATGCCGAATCGGTCGGGTGTTTACGGCAACGCTCATAACATGCGCAACTCCGCGCTCGTGCAGACCCACCTCACGCTGCCGGAGTATTTTTCGAAGCATGGCTACCGCACGCTCTCAAGCGGCAAGATTTTCCATAAACATGCCGGCGACGAGGGCCATTGGGCGTTTGACCAGTGGGTCGCCACTGAAGGCGGCAGCGGTTCGCAGGTTGATCCCCAGCGTCTGACCTCCCGGAGTCGCAACCTGATTGACGGCAAGCCCGCGCCATTTGCCCCGGCCAAGGGCGAGGGCAACGCCGACGGCGAAGGCGGGGGCACGGAATTCTCCTGGGGACCGGCCTGAAGTAGTCGCGGTGCGCTCAAGCATGAATCAGTCGCTGCAAATGGATTGCCCCGCCCCGAAATCGTGGCGCGTCTGGCTGCCGCCGCCGCCGAATGGAACCGCGGCCTCATCGCCCCCGCCTTCGGCAACAATCCTTTCGGCGGCCTCATCAACCGCACCATACTGGAGAAAAATTCGACCCCTTGAAGCGCAATGAGGACTACCAGTCTTTCGCAACCACGCATCCAATGAACCCACGCACCCTTCTTTTATCCATCGCTCTTTCAGCCAGCGCCGTCGCCGGTTTCGCGCAGGACTCCGCGGATGTCATCGTCTATGGCTCCACGCCCGGCGGGTTCTGCGCGGCCATCGCTGCGGCGCGCGAGGGGGCTTCGGTTATTTTGCTGGAGCCGACGGAGCACGTCGGCGGGCTGAGCACGGGCGGGCTGAGCCACTGCGACTCGAATCAGATGCGGCGGGAGACTTTGATGGGACTCTTCGACGAGTGGCATCGGCGCGTGGTGAAGGACTACACGGACCGCGGGCTTGCAGCTCCCTACGATGCGGCGCTTAAGGACACCGCACGCTGGACGTTTGAGCCGCATGTGGCGATGCGCGTGACGACGGCGATGCTCAAGGAAGCGGGCGTGGTGGTGCGGACCGGGCGGTATTTGAAATCGGTCACGAAAGAAGGGCCGCGCATCACTTCGCTCACCGCGAAGGACGGCAAGTTCACGGCGAAAGTATTCGTGGACGGCTCCTACGAAGGCGACCTCATGGCTGCCGCTGGCGTGGACTGAACGATTGGCCGCGAGGGGCGCGCCGAGTTCGGTGAATCCTACGCGGGGAAGCAGTATCCCAAAAAGAAAATGGACATCAGCGGCTTCGATGACGCGGGCAAACTGCTGCCGCTCGTGACGACCAGCGACGCCGGGCCGGACGAAGCGGGCGACAAGAACATCATGACCTACAGCTTCCGGCTCTGCCTCACGCGAGACCCGGCCAAGATGGTTTCCATGCCCGCGCCGACGAACTACAACCCCGCCCGATTCGAGCTGGCGCGCCGCGCGCTCAAAGTCGGTGTCAAAGCGGGCTTCGACCTCTACCCGTTGCCGGGCAACAAGCTCGACGGCAACAACTCCATTCACGGACAGGTTTCCCTCGGCCTTGTCGGTGCCGGCAACGACTGGCACAGCGCCGATGAAGCAGGCCGGCAGAAGATTTGGGAGGACCACAAACAATACACGCTTGAGTTCCTGCACTTCCTCCGCACCGACCCCGCCGTGGCGCCGAAAGTCCGTGGCGAGTTTGCCGGCCTCGGTCTTTGCCAAGACGAGTTTGCGGCGACCGCCCACTTTCCGCCTGCGCTCTATGTGCGCGAATCGCGGCGGATGAAGGGCCTGCATGTGATCTCGCAAAAGGACATCATTACCTCGCCGGAAAAGGCCGACCCCATCGCCGTCTCGTCGTTCCCGATTGATTCGCACGACTGCCAGCGCGTCGCGTTGAAAGACGGTGGCGTCATCAATGAGGGCACGATTTTTCCCGTGCGAGTCCCCGGCAGCAAAGTGGGCTACGCCTACCATGTGCCCTATCGCTCCGTGCTGCCGCAGGCCAGCCAATGCAACAACCTGCTCGTGCCCGTCGCGCTTTCCTCCACGCATGTCGCGATGTCATCGCTTCGGATCGAAGGCGCATGGATGGCCATCGGCCAGGGCGCGGGTGTCGCCGCGGCGCTGGCGGCGAAACAATCCGTCGCCGTGCAAGACCTGCCCTATCCCGTCCTGCGCCAGCGACTCCTCGCGCAAGGGCAAGTGCTCGACCTCCCCGCAGTTTCCAAACCAGCGGCGGCGAAGGAGGCTGACTTCATCCCCGTGAAGTCGCTCCCCGGCATCGTGCTCGACGACGCCGATGCGCAACTCGTCGGCGCATGGACGCAGTCCACGAACTTCAAACCACACATCGGCAGCGGCTACCGCGTCCACGGAGCCAAGGACGCCCGCGCCGACGGCACAGCCACCGCCACCTTCCGCGTCAAAGTGCCGACGTCCGGCGAATACCAGGTGCTGATGTCCTACTCCGCGCATGAAACCCGCGCCAAAAACGTGCCCGTCACCATCGTCAGCGGCACCCGCGAGACGAAGCTCACCGTGGACCAAACCAAGCCCATGCCCGCCGGTCAGCACTTTCAGCCCATCGGCACGGCGACGCTCACATCGGATGGCGAAACAACTCTTCGAATCCAAACCACCGACACCACCGGTTTCGTCATCCTCGACGCCGTGCAGTTGGTTTTGAGCCGGCAAAAAGATGGGCGGTAAAAAATGTGATGAAATGGATTCCCCATCTTTTACCGGCCATCTTTTTGCCGGCCTGTATGCCCAACATTACTCCTATGATCACACGCCTCACATTCCTCGGTTTGATTCTCGGTTTATCCTTCTCGTCCGCAGATGCTCAGAATGCCGCCGTCGGTTCGCCCCGGCTGGTTCTGGATGCGGACACGGGCATAACCATTCGCGAGGGCTTCGACGCTGAATTGCTCTACGAGGTGCCCAAGTCTCAGGGCTCGTGGGTGGCGATGGCGTTTGATCCGAAAGGCCGGCTCATCGTTTCCGATCAGGATGACAAGGGTGTGTTCCGCGTGACGCTGCCCACCGGGGGTGCCGGAATCAAAGTCGAGAGCCTGCCCGGATTTCCTTACGAGCCGGTGGACTGGGGGAGGCGCAAGGTCGGCGGTGCGTATGGCTTTCTCTACGCGTTCGATAGTCTCTACATGGCGAACATGCGGGGCTTTTACCGCATCCGCGACACAGATGGGGACGACCAGTTTGACGAATTCACGCTGCTGAAGAAACTCGACATGGGCTACGAGCACTCGGCGCACTGCATCATCCAGACGGCTGACGGCAAGGGGCTTTATCTGGTGAGCGGAAACTTCACCCGAGTGCCAAAAGGGACCGTTCCCTCGCAGCCGCCGGTATGGCAGGAGGACACGCTCATGCCCGTGATTCCCGACCCTTCGGGCCACGCCGTGGGACTCAAGCCTCCGGGCGGCTGGATTTGCCGCATTTCACCCGACGGCAGCGACTGGAGGATGATTGCGTCCGGCTTCCGCAACTCGGTGGACATCGCGCTGAATCGCGAGGGCGAACTTTTCACTTACGATTCCGACATGGAGTTTGATGTTGGCGTCCCGTGGTATCGGCCCACGCGCATCAATCACGTCACCAGCGGCGCGGAGTTTGGCTGGAGGGCGAACTCGGGGGTGTGGCTGGACTATTTCGCCGACAGCCTCGGCTCGGTGCTCGACATCGGCCCCGGCTCCCCGACGGCCATCAGCTTCGGGCATCACTCGAAGTTTCCGGCGGAGTTTCAGGACAAGCTCTTCATCTGCGACTGGACGTTCGGCACGATTTTCACCGTGGAGCTGCAGGAAAGCGGTTCGAGCTACACCGGCACGAAGTCGGAGTTTCTCCACGGCAGCCCGCTGAACATCGCGGCGATGCGCTTCGGGCCGGACGGTGCGATGTATTTCGTCACCGGCGGACGCACGACAGCCTCGCGGCTCTATCGAGTCCGCCACACAGGCGCGCCGACGACGGGCGTGCCGAGGACACTGCTGGCCAACAGCGAACTGCGGGTGTTGCGGCATTCGTTGGAGAAATTCCATGCACGCGGCGAGAGCGCCGACGCCGTGGAAAAGGCATGGCCGCATCTCGCGCACGCTGACCGCAGCATTCGCTACGCAGCGCGCATCGCCATCGAGAACCAGGGCGTGGCGCTCTGGCAGGAAATGGTCTTCGCGGAGAAGAACCCGCGCGCGGCGATTTATGCCGCCATCGCGTTGACCCGCCATGGCGACAAATCCCTGTCCGGGCGGCTGATTGACAAGCTCGCCGAGGTGCCATTTGGCTCGCTTGCGCAAGAAGACCAGCTCGCGCTGCTCCGCGCCTACGCGCTGTGTTTTATGCGATTTGGCCTGCCCGCCGAGGATAAGACGGCGGCAGTCATCGCCAGGCTGGATGCTCATTTCCCGTCTAAGGATGACACGGTGAACGCCGAACTATGCCGTGTGCTGTCATCGCTCGATGCTCCCACAGTGGCGCGGAAAACCATCGGGCTGATGAAAGCCACCCGCGTCGAGACAGTGGCCTACGACAAGGCCATGCTGGGCCGTCACGAGTATGGCGCGGCCATTTTGAAGATGATGGCCAACACGCCCAACACGCGAAATATCCACTACGCGTATTTCCTGCGGCGCGTGCGAAGCGGGTGGACGCTCGAGGACCGCAAATACTTCTTCGGCTGGCTGAACGAGGCGTTGGCCAAGGACGGCGGCAAGAGCTTTGCCGGATACATCCGGGCCATTCGCAAGGACGCCATCGCGCAACTGGAGACCAAGGATGTCGAGCTGATGGCCGGGTTGCTGGAGGACTTTCCCGCTTTCGACCTTTCCAAACTCCCGAAGCCCAAAGGCCCGCCTGTCGCATGGACGGTGGAGACGGCGATGAACCTGTTTGAGCCGGAGCTTCGCGGCCGGGATTTCGCGAACGGGAAGAAGATGTTCGCCGCCGGATACTGCATCGCCTGTCATCGCGTCGGCGGCGAAGGCGGCCACTCTGGTCCTGACCTCGGCTCGCTGGGAAATCGCTTTTCCATCCGGGACATTCTCGTCGCCATCTGTGAACCCAGCGCCTCGGTCTCCGACCAATACCTCGCCAGCGTGGTGAAGCTCAAAGACGGCGACACGCTCAACGGCCGCCTCATTTTCAAGAACGACAAGGAAGTCGGCGTCGCCACGAATCCGTTTGATTTGAACCAGGTCACGAAAGCGCCGGCGGACCAGGTGGTCGGCATCGCTTCCTCGCAAGTTTCGATGATGCCATCGGAGCTGCTCTCAGGCATGAACCGCGATGAGCTGATGGACCTGATGGCCTATCTGCTCTCAGGCGGAAACTCGCAGCACAAGGCTTTCAAAAAGGAATGATCCCACGCACCACATTCCTGGTAAGAATAGATCCGCTGGAGCGGAGCCAAAGCCAACGCCCACATCCGCACCCTCGCCCTCGAAAACCTGACGCTTGCGAGGTGTCCACCAAACACAGGCAAGCGCCCGCGGATAACCCCTCCCAAAATCAATCATTCGTGTTCGACAAACCTCCGCGATTCAAAATCAATCCGCCATGAACTTCACCCGCCGCTTGTTCTTAAAACTGACACCACTGCTTTTTTGGCGTGCATCCTCATCATCAGTCGGTGGCGCCGAATCGGTGGCTACACGCCCTTTCGGCACGGAGTTCCCGAATCTCGATTCACTCGCGACCGGCGAGTGGTGGACCAAAGGTGCTGGGGCGTCGGCCACCGGCAAAAACAAAGGCAAAGGCCAGCCGCCGCCCCCGCCGATGGATGTGCCCCGCGATCAAGTCGTCGCCTTCGCGCTCTACACCCAGCATGGCGGCGTGATGAAATTGACCGCGCAGCTTTTTCCGCTGAAGCCCGGCGAACCGCGTGAGGCGCGACTGGAAGTGCAGCGGGATGGCGCGTGGGTCGAGGTCGCAAAATCGGAAGTGCTCTACCCCGGTTGGGACGCCCATTTCCGCGTGGAGAAATGGGACGCCACGAAGGAGGTGCCCTACCGCGTGCGGCATGGCGCGAAGGCGATGTTCGACGGTTTGATCCGGCGCGATCCGGTGGACAAGAATGAGATCGTCGTCGCCAACATGTCGTGCAATTCCAGCCGCACCACCGGTCAGCGGCCCGAGATCATCGACAACCTCAAGGCGCAAAATCCCGACCTGCTTTTTTTCGCCGGCGACCAGACCTATCGCCACACCGAGCACACGGCGGGCTGGATCGAGTTCGGGCTGCAGTTTCGCGACGTGATGCGCGATCGCCCGACGGTTTCCATCCCGGACGATCACGACGTGGGGCACGGCAATCTGTGGGGCGAAAACGGCAAGCGTTCGACCACCCCCGGAGATGCAGATGGCGGCTATCGCTATCCCGTCGAATATGTGAACCAGGTGCAGCGGCAACAGTCTTGGAACCTGCCCGACCCCGTGGACCCGGCACCGGTGGAGCGCGGCATCACGGTTTACTTCACGCGGCTCACCGTCGGCGGCGTGGACTTCGCCATTCTCGAAGATCGCAAGTTCAAGACCGGGCCCGCCGGAAAAATCCCGCAGATGGGACCGCGCCCGGACCACATCAACGATCCCGCCTACGACCCGAAGACGATTGACCTGCCCGGCTTGCAACTGCTTGGCGAACGGCAGGAGAAATTTCTCCGCACCTGGGCGCAGGACTGGACGGGCACAGAGATGAAGGCAGTGCTCTCGCAGACCGCCTTCTGCGGCGCCGTCCACATGCACGGCGGGCGAAATCAGCGCTTGCTCGCCGACCTCGACTGCAATGGCTGGCCGCAGACGCCCCGCAACCGCGCTCTGGAGGAAATCCGCCGTGCCTGGGCCGTGCATCTTTGCGGCGACCAGCATCTCGCCGTCGTTGTGAAGAACGGCATCCGCGAGTTCGGCGACGGCCCCTACGCCTTCACCAGCCCGGCGCTCGTGAACACCATTTACGGCCGCTGGTGGCATCCGCTCGACGAAAAGCCCGGCCCGAATCCGGTGCCCGGCAGTCCCCTGCCCTGGACGGGGGATTTCAAAGACGGCCTCGGCAACAAACTCAGCATGATGGCCTACGCCAATCCGCCCGACATCACCGACGAAAAACAGCGCGCCGACGGCTACGGCATCGCCCGTTTCAACAAGCAGACGCGCAAAATCACCTTCGAGTGCTGGCCGCGATTCGCCGATGCGAAACACGGCGCCAAAGCGCAATTCCCCGGCTGGCCCATCACCGTCGCGATGGATGCGAACGACGGGCGCAAAGTCCACGCGCAACTCCCGCCGGTGAAACTCGACGGCGTCGCCCGCCCGGTCGTGCAGGTCATCGCCGAAGCCACCGGCGAAATCCTCTACACCGTGCGCGCGCAGGCGGAGAGCTTCACCCCGCGCGTCTATGCGCCGGGCAAATACACCGTCAGAGCCGGCAAGGACAAGCCGGACACCGGGGTGGCGAAGGGCGTGGAGGTCCGCTGAAAATTTCTGAACGTAGCAAGATGACATGCTCACACACAAGGACCGGGGTTTGGGCCGGCAAAAAGATGGGCGGTAAAAGATGGGGACTGCTGTTCTTCCTGTTTTTCACCACACATCTTTTTGCCGGCGAACTGGTGGTCTATCCGCCCGTGCCGGGACTGGCGGCGTCGGGACATTACAGAGTGCGCGTGCGTTCCATCGGCGGTGAATGGCAGAGCGCCTTTGCGTGGGAGACGGCTTGCAAGACCATCGAGAAGAAGACGGACGCCTACTTCGACACGCTGGCGGGATGGACGCACGCGTACGTGAATTTTGAAACCGACGGCGCGGTAGAGGTCGAAATCACCCGCGCGAACGGCCAGCCGATTCGCACGGCGGCGGTGCATCCGCGGCGCAAGGCGGCGGCGTGGTCCGTCGTGGATGGCAGGGCGCTCGTGCGGCTCGACCAGCCGTGTCTCGTCGCGGTGGACATTGACGGTCAGATGGACGCGCAGGACACCGGCAAGGGCTACAAAGGCCCGCCGATTCACACGGTCTCGATTTTTGCCAACCCGCCGCTGGCCGGAAAACCGAAGCCCGGCAACCCCGGCGTGCTCACGGTGAAGCCGGGCGAAAAGCCGCCAACCGACGGGCCGTGGACCACGCTCTATTTTCTGCCGGGGGTTCACGACCTCGGGCTGGCGTTCCCACTGCGCGCGAACCGCCAGTATTACCTCCCCGGTGACGCGATGGTTTATGGCACGCTCTCCAGCCGGAAATGGGGCGAGGGAAAAAACATCCGCATCTTCGGCCACGGCACGTTGTCCGGGGCGCGGCTGAAACATCCCGGGCATGTGCAGCCGAAAGTTTCCGACAAAGACCACGGGCTCTATCGCCCCATCGAAATCGTCGGCACCACCGACACGCGCGTCGAGGGCATCACCATCGCCGACTCGGCCACGCACTCGCTCATGCTGGTGCATCCGCACCAGCCGGAACATCCCAACGCCGTGCGGTGGACGAAGATTTTCACCTGGCGCGCGAACGGCGACGGCATCAATCCTTTCGGCAACACGCTCATCGAGGACTGCTTCCTGCGCACGCAGGACGATTCGCTCTACGTGAACGGCCTCGGCCTCCGCCGCTGCGTGCTGTGGAACGATGCCAACGGCTCGTCGTTCGTGCTCTCCAGCCTGTCGAGCCTCGGCGACCGCAAGCTGGTCGTGGAGGACTGCGACGTCATCTACTCCCGCGCCAAATGGCATCACTGGAGCGGCGGTCGCGTCTTCAACCTGCGTGCAGAGAATGACGGCCCCGGCGGCGCGGGCGTCGTCTTCCGCAACATCAACATTGAAGACCCACGACCCACGCTGCAGCAGTTCTTTCTCTGCATGACCGTGCCGCCGCCGTACGCGAAGCGGGAAGCAAAGAGCAGCGCCGGCGACGTGGCCCGTGTCCTTTTCCAAAACATTTCCATCGCCGCACCGAGTGTGCTGGGCGAGCCGCAAATGCTGTGGGGAAACGCCAACGCCCGCATCCGCAACCTCACCTTCGAGAACCTTACGCTCGCCGGAAAACCCGCGCTCGCCGCGACATTTTTCAAAACGAACGAGCATGTCAGCGGCCTGAGTTTCCAGCCCAACACCGTGTCGAACCCGTGAAGGCAACCAACAGCATCAGGACCGCGCTGACACTCCTCACTACCCTGACCCTCGCGCTGTCGGTTCCTGCGTTGGCCGCAAATCTCCATCTCACCAATGGCGACCTGTTGGGATTCAAGTTCGACTCATGGCAAGGGGGCCATCGCGTGCCTTTCATCGCGCGCTGGCCGGGAAAGATTCGCGCGGGCTCCGTCTCAGATCACCTTGTCTGCCAGCTCGATCTTCTCGCGACCTTCGCCGCGTTGACCGGTTCGGACGCCTCCGCGCCGGACAGCGTGAACATGCTCCCGGTGCTCACGGGCACGCCATCGACGTCCGTGCGCCGGGAACTCGTGATCACGCCCCAACAAAAGACGCACATCGCCTTCCGGCACGACGAATGGATTTACATCGGCGCGCGAGGTGGCGGTGGTTTCGCCGGTGCCAAGCCAGGCGATCACGGCCCCGGCGGACCCGCGGCGCTGAAGCTTTCCGGCGAAGTGAACAGCGACATCGTGGATGGCAAGTTCGTACCCGGCGCCCCAGAGGAGCAGCTCGACGATCTCGGTTCGGACCCCGGCCAGAAGAAGAACGTGATCGGCCTGTAACCCGAGTATGCGGGCTGGCTGAGAATGCGCCTCGCCGACCTGCTCGCGGGAAATCCTGCTCGGGAACGGCAGCGACTTCGCCATTCTCTTTCGTGCCCAGGAAAGATTGCATCTTGTCATCCGGTCAACCGCCCCTCCCGCCATCAAACTTCCGCCATGCGGGTTGCGAAATCGAAGTGGAGGCGGCAGCATCCGTTTCCATGATACCCGATGCACCGATGCTGGACTGGGCCGCTGGGCGGCACCCGCGCGATTTCACGCAGGCCCGGCGTTTGCTCCCAGTCGTTGCGTAATATGGCGATGGTTTCTGGATTGGTAATCAGCACGGCACGCGATTGCGATATTGCGGCGGTTCAACGGGCGCTCGTGGCCCGCGAGGGAGTGACGGTGGGCAAGGCCGAGGCCCAATGGATTCCGGTCGTCATCGAGGCGGAGGATGATGTCGGGATGCGCGAGTTGCATGACTGGATCGGCACGATCAAGGGCGTGGAATACGTGGATGTGGCGCATGTAAATTTTGACGAAGATCAAGGCGCTTCTCCGGACGATCATCAACACTCCGCCCAGTAATTTACCCATGATGCAACGACGTGAATTCAACAAAATGCTCGCTCTCGCGGCGGCCTCGGCGGCTGTCAGGGCGAATGCTCAATCGCCGGCCAGGGTTGCGCCGGCACCTGCCGGTGACGGCATCGCCTGGGACAAGGCTCCGTGCCGATTTTGCGGCACCGGCTGCCATGTGCGCGTGGGCGTGAAAAACGGGCGCGTGGTCGCCATCGAGGGCGATCAGCTTGCGGATGTGAACAAGGGGCTGCTGTGCGTGAAGGGTTATCACGTGGGCCTTGCGCTTTACGGCAAGGACCGGCTCACGCAGCCGCTGTTGCGGCGCAATGGCGTGCTGGAGCCGATCTCTTGGGAGGAGGCGATTGAGACCATCGCGCAGAAGGTGATGGCAGCGCCGGCGCAGTTCGCGATTTATGGCAGCGGCCAGTGGACGATCCCGGAGGGCTACGCGGCGAACAAGTTCATCAAGGGCGGTCTTTCGAGCAATCACATCGACCCGAATGCGCGGCTCTGCATGGCGAGCGCGGTCACGGGCTTTCTCAGCGTGTATGGCGTGGACGAGCCGGCGGGTTGCTACGATGACCTCGACAAGTGCGACGTGCTCCTCATGTGGGGCAACAACATGGCGGAGATGCATCCGGTGCTTTTCAGCCGGGTGATCGACCGCCGGACGCGCGGGGAAAAGGTGACGCTCATTGATCTCGGCACGCGGCGCACACGGACGACGGAGTTTTGCGATCACTACCTCGAGTTCCGCCCGAACAGCGATCTCGCGATCATGAACGGCATCGCGCATCTGCTGATCAAAAAGAACACGTTTGATCCGAAGTTCGTGGAGAAGTTCTGCAACTTCCGCCAGGCGCCCAAGGACCCTGCGGCCTCGCCCGCCGCGCCGTTGCTCGGCGATCCGATGAGCTTTGCTGAATACAAGGCGGCGCTCGAACCCTACACGCCGGAGCATGTGGAAAAACTCAGCGGCGTGCCCGCGGAGAAGATTCGGCTGCTGGGCGATCTTTTCGCGAACAAGGACATCCGCATCACCTCGACGTGGTGCATGGGATTCAACCAGCACACGCGCGGCACGAATGCGAACCGGCTCTGCCACGGCATTCACCTGCTCAGCGGACACTTTGGCCGGCCCGGCGATGCGCCCACTTCGCTCACCGGCCAGCCGAGCGCGTGCGGCACGGCGCGCGAAGTCGGCACGCTCTGCCATTTCCTGCCCGGCGGCCGGCTCATCCTGAATGCCGAGCACCGGAAGGAGACGGAGAAATTGTGGAATCTGCCGGAGGGCCGCATCAACCCGAAGATCGGCCATCACACGGTGCTCATGTGGGAGAAATTCTGCACACCGGCGGACAAGGGCGGCGACATCCGCACGCTGTGGGTGCAGGTGACGAATCCCGGCCAGTCGCTGCCGAATTTGAACAAGCTTTTCAAAGCGAAGGCGGGGCAGCCGGAAAAGTTCCTCATCGTCTCCGATGTCTATCGCACGGCGACGACCGAGCTGGCGGACCTCGTGCTGCCTTCCGCGATGTGGGTGGAGAAAAACGGCATGTATGGAAACAGCGAGCGCCGCACGCAGCAGTGGTTCCGGATGGTGAAGCCGCCCGGCGACGCCCGCGACGACGCGTGGCAGATGATCGCCGTCGCCCGCAAGCTGCACGACCTCGGTCACGCCGGCATGAAGGACAAGGACGGACGTTTCCTTTTCGCCCTGAAGAACGACAAGGGCGAGGAAGTGCCGGTGTGGGAGTGGCCGCGCTACTACGACATCAACGTGGACAAGGTGCTCTTCGAGGAATACCGCGCCTTCAGCCGCTACAAGCACAAGGACCTCGCGCCTTACGACGTGTATGTGAAGTCCCGCGGCCTGCGCTGGCCCGTCGTGCAGCAACCAGACGGAACATGGCGCGAGACGAAATTCCGCTTCAGCGAGTTCGACGATCCGTATGTGAAAAAGGGCGCGGAGATTCAGTTCTATCATTCCGTCACGAAGGACGACAAAGCGCTCATCTGGTTCGCGCCCGCGGAGAGGGCGCCGGAGGAGCCGGATGCGGAGTTCCCCTTCTGGCTCTGCACTGGTCGCGTGCTCGAGCACTGGCACACCGGCAGCATGACGCGCCGCGTCCCGCAGCTCCACGCCGCGATGCCGCACGCCTATGTCGAGATGCATCCCGAGGACGCGCGCGAGCGTGGTTTTGCGAATGGCGAGACCATCGTGGTGAAGACGCGGCGTGGCGAGTTGAAGCTGCCCGTGTGGGTGGATGGACGCGGGCATCCGCCGCGCGGCTCGCTGTTCATTCCGTTTTTCGATGAGCGCCTGATGTGCAACGACCTGACGATCGACGCCGTCGATCCGATTTCCAAGGAGCCCGACTACAAGAAGTGCGCCGCCACGGTGGCGCGGGCCGCCGCTACGCCGTGATGCGCCATGGCTGAAGAACCGAAGAAATCCAAAGGCATCGAGTCCAGCCTCATCGCTGGCGGCATCATCGTGCTCCTGGCCGTGAGCGGCTACTTCGTGGGCCTGCGGCAGACAAACTCTGCAATCGCGATGACGCGCGCCGTGGCCGTGGTGAAAGCGGACACGCACCGCGATCTCACCGGTGCAAAGGACGCGCCCGTTGCGGTGCGCTACATCGATCAGGACTGGTCGCAGAACGGCCCGAACGCAAAGTGGCGAAACTCGCTCGTGGATTTCCAGCAACCCGCGGGCGTCGCGCCCGGCGCGAACCAGCCGGTCTCCGTGGAGGTGAAGCTGGCGGCATTGAGCGCGCGCGGGAGCCGCCGCGCCTACGACGGAGCACCGCCGACGGTGCCGCATCCCATCACGCAGGATTCCTCGGCAGCATGCCTCGCGTGTCATGGTCAGGGCTTGCAAGTGAAGGATCGATTTGCCTCGAAGATCAGCCATCCCAACTACGGGGGAAGCTGCACGCAATGCCATGTATCGTCGCGCGGAGCATTCAGCGCGGCGGATGCGGCTGGGTTTTCCGCCATGCTCACGGAGAATACGTTTCAGGGCACCGAAGCGCCGCCGAACGGGCCGCGCGCGTGGCCCGGCGCGCCGCCGACCATTCCGCATCGCACGCTGATGCGGAGCGATTGCATGAGCTGTCACGGTCCGAAGGGGCTCTTTGCATTGCGCACGCCGCACCCCGAGCGGCAGAGCTGCACACAGTGCCACGTGCCCGCCGCCACGAACGACCAGCGGCAGTTCATTCCCGCGCCGCCGCTGGATGCGGCTGTGGTAACCGCTCCCGCCCCCACTCCAAAACCTGCGCCTGCACCGAAACCAGCACCAGCACCGGAGGTCCCGGCAAACCAATGAGCGACGCACTATCCAGACGCGGATTTTTCGCAGCGTTTAGCACGCCGTTTGCGCGCAAGGTCGAGGCCGTTCCTCAGCCCGTCGCGCGTCCTGCCGCGGGATCAGCCGAGGCAAAGGTCGCGGTCGTGCAGGGCCGGTTTTGCCTCGCGCTCACGTCGTTTTGCTCCGTCTGCATCGAGCGCTGCCCGGTGCCCGGTGCGATGAAAAAGGAACGCGGCGTGCCCATGGTCGTCGCCGACGTCTGCACCGGCTGCGGCGTCTGCCGCGAGGTCTGCCCGGCACCGCGCAACGCCGTGCTCATGCTGCCCCGACGCCCTTCCACCCGCCGGCATTCCGTATGAACGACTCCACTCAAAACTCCACGCCGCCACCGCTGCCGGAATTGCGCCAGGCCACGTTCGACGCCGCCGAACTGGAGACGCTGCTGCGCGACATCGGCGCGTGCGCGCAGATCACCGAGGTCATCCCGAAATACTCCGCCACCGGTCACGTGCCGGAGAACGCGACGCTCACGCTCGAAGACGGACGCCGCCTGCTGCTCGATGGCGGCGCGCGGGCCGTGCAGTTTCGCTACCGCTACCAGGATGCCGACTGGTGGGACACCGTCATGGCGCTTCCCGGCGGCCAGTTTCGCCTCGTCCGCATCCAGCACCAATTTGATTCCGCCGCATGAGCCGACTGCTGAAAAAACATCCCGGCCTCGCATGGATCGCCCTCGTCGTATTCACCAGCGTGTGCAGCCTCGCCGTCCTCTGGGCGCAAAAGAACCGCTCCACAACGGCGGTGGCGCCAGCCGTGAAAAGCGAGGCAAAGCCGGATCTACATCCCGTGACCATCAAGCCCGGCCCGCCGACGCCGCGGCTCGATACCGGGCTCAAGGATCCCCACGGCAAGCCCATCACCGTCGCGTGCAGCACCTGTCACAGCACCACCACACCGAACGCCGATCGCAAAACTGCGCACGACCTCGTCCAAGCTCACCGCGGCCTCAGCTACGCCCACGGCAACCTCACCTGCCTGAGCTGCCACAACGCGAAAGACTACGACACGCTGCATCTCGCCGACGGCCGCAGCGTCGCATTCCCCGACGTGATGACCCTCTGCGCGCAATGCCACGGCACCGCCATGCGCGACTACACGCACGGCAGCCACGGCGGCATGACCGGCCACTGGGACCTCACCCGCGGGCCGCGCGTAAAAAACAACTGCGTCAACTGCCACGACCCGCACCATCCGAAATTCCCGCTTGTGAAACCCGTGCTCCCGCCGCGCGACCGCATCTCCGTTCCGAAGGAACCCGCCGGCAACGACAAACACTGACCCCCACCGCATCATGCCCGATCCAGCCTCCGAAAAACCAAAGACGCCCTGCTCCGGCAATTGCTCCTGCGCCGGCGGAAACACCACGCCGCCCGCATCCGCCAATGGCACCACCCGGCGCGCGGTGCTCAAGGGCATCGGCGCCACGCTCGGCATCGCCGCGTATGCAAAGGCGCTTGCCCCGCTCACCGAACTGACGAAGCAGACCTCGATGGATGAGTTCCTGCAAAAGCACTACAAGGAACTCTCGAAGGACGAAATCGCCACCGTCCTCAAGCGCCTCACCCGCGAGACCAAGGAGCAATACGGCGCCGACGTCACCATCAACGACCCGAAGCCCATCGACGGCGTGAAATTTGGCTACGCGCTGAACCTCTCCATCTGCAACGGCTGCCGCAAATGCGCCGAAGCCTGCCACATCGAGAACAATCACGACCGCCCTTCGCACCAGAGCTACATCCGCGTCTTCGAGATGACCAAGGGTTCCATGGATTTCGAGAAGGCCAACGCGCACTACGACCACCCCGTCCCGCAGCCCGACAAATACTACATGCCCGTGCAGTGCCAGCAGTGCGAACACCCGCCGTGCGTGGACGTATGCCCCGTCGAGGCCACGTGGAAGGAAAAGGACGGCATCGTCGTCGTGGACTACAACTGGTGCATCGGCTGCCGCTACTGCGAGGCCGCATGCCCGTATCACGCCCGCCGCTTCAACTGGCAGAAGCCGCAGATTCCCGCCGCCGAAATCAACCCGGTCCAAAGCTACCTCAGCAACCGTATCCGTCCGCAGGGCGTCATGGAAAAATGCACCTTCTGCCTGCACCGCACGCGCAACGGCCGCCTTCCCGCCTGCCTCGAAGCCTGCCCCACCGGCGCGCGTGTCTTCGGAGATCTCAACGACCCGAATTCGGAAATCCGTTGGGTGCTCGAAAACAAGCGCGTCTTCGTCCTCAAGGAGGAACTCGGCCTGAAACCGCAATTCTTCTATTTCTTCGATGAGTAATCCCGCCGCCGCGCCCGAAATTCCAGCCGTCGGAAAGCCAGTCCCCGAGTGGCGACAATACATCCGCTTTGGCTGGAACGCCGTCAGCCAGTCCTTCGAGGGCGGCTGGAAATTCTACGTCTGGATGATCCTGCTCACCGCGATCTTCCTCGTCGGCGCCAACGCCTGGGCCATCCAGGTACGTGACGGCATGGCCGCCACCGCGATGAGCGACCACGTCTCGTGGGGCCTCTACATTGCAAACTTCACCTTCCTCGTCGGCCTTGCCGCCGGCGGCGTGATGATGGTCATCCCCGCCTACCTTTACCACGACGAGGAGATGCACGACATCGTGATCGTGGGCGAACTGCTCGCCATCGCGTCCATCATCATGTCCATCATGTTTGTCGTGTGCGACCTCGGCCGGCCCGACCGCTTCTGGCACATGATTCCGGGGCTCGGGAAATTCAACTTCCCCGTCTCCATGCTCACGTGGGATGTCATCGTGCTGAACGGCTACCTGCTCATCAACGTGCACATCTGCGGCTACCTCCTCTACAAGCGCTTCCGCGCGCAAAAGCCCGTCGCGAAAATGTATGTGCCCGCCGTGCTGCTCAGCATCGTCTGGGCCATCAGCATCCACACCGTCACCGCATTTCTCTACTGCGGCCTCGGCGGACGCCCCTTTTGGAATACCGCGCTGCTCGCTCCGCGCTTCCTCGCCAGCGCATTCGTCAGCGGCCCCGCATTTCTCATCGTCGCCATCCAGATCATTCGCCGGCAGACGGGACGGATGTTCGGCGAGGGAGCCATCCGCACGCTGGTGGGCATCATTCGCATCACCATCCTCATCAGCCTGCTCATGGTCGTGTCGGAAGTCTTCGTCGAGTTCTACACCGGCGGCAGCCACACCGGCGCGGCGAAGTATCTCTACTTCGGCCTGCACGGGCACCACGAACTCGTCCCGTGGATCTGGAGTTCCGTCGCCGCGACGGTCATCGCCGTGATCCTCTTCATGCAGCCGCAGGTGAACCGCCGCCCGTTCATCCTCAACACCGCCTGCCTCCTCGCCTTTGCCGGCCTGTGGATCGAGAAGGGAATGGGAATGATCATCCCCGCCTTCGTTCCCAGCACGCTCCACGAAATCGTCGAATACCGCCCGAGCCTCACCGAATGGAAAATCACCGCCGGCATCTGGGCGCTCGGCCTCATGATCTACACGCTCCTCATCAAGATCACGATCAACGTCCACAGCCGCAAACTCCGCGACGCCAGCGGCGCAAGAACCGTGACGCCCGACGACGCGATGGCGATGAGGGAAGACAGCGCAAGTTCGGTCATCTGACGCGCCGCGCCCGTGCTAGGACGAAGGAGTCAGAAAGCCCTCGCAACCGCCGGCAGCCGTGTGGGCGTGATTTCACAGAGGCACCGTCCGGCGACTTTTTCGCAGGCCCTGCGCCAAGCCCGCTCTTGGAAATTCCCCGTTGCCAGTGGCGCCTTGCAAAAGCGGATACACCGCCCTGCCCGCCGCCAAGCCACCCCGCGCACGGCCAAGATTCCTGCATGAATTTACGTCGCACGCCGGTGGATTTTCTGCGGGCGACATTGCCTCGGCATCCCACGCCATCCCGACTATCCCACCACCCGATGAAACGCCTCCTGTTTCTCCGGCCGTTTCTCGTCCTCTCCGCGCACACGGCACCGGTCCCACTTTTCGACGGCGAGTCGCTCGATGGCTGGGACTGCGATCCGACCAACTGCCGCGCGGAGGAGGGCATGATCACCGGCGGCTCCACGACCGGGAAGCTCAAGGCGAACTACCTCATCTGCACGACGAAGCGGCATCAGAACTTTGAGCTGAAACTGAAGCGTAAGTGCAGCGGCGATCCCAAAACGGGCCTCGTCAACAGCGGCATGCAGATCCGCAGCGAGCGTGTGCCGGGGCGAGCGCACACGGCGGGGTACCAGGCGGATTGAGGGGCTGGTTACTTCGATGAGATTTGGGATGAATCACGGCGCTCGGCCAAGATCGCGCTCCTCGTGGACGCCGCGGATTTGGGGCAAGCGGTCGATGTCGTGGGCTGGAAAGACGTCCTCCTCAGCCATGAGGCCCACGATATCTAAAGCGGCTACCCCATGAGCACCCTGCGCGAGCGCCGCTCCAAGCTCATCTGGAACATGACCTGGAAAGCCGAATACTCCGTGCCTGTCGATACCCTCAACCGCCATCTCTGGAAAACCATCCGTGAGAACAATGCCACCCACATCGGCCCCTGCACCGTCGAGTCCTGCCTCAACCATCCCAAGTCCGAACTCTACGACCTTGAAACGGATCCCTGAAAACTCAAAAATCCGGCCCACGACCCCGCCTATGCCAAGCGCCTCAAAACCATGACCGCAAAGCTCCTTCAGCGTCTCGAAGAGACCGAAGCCCCCTGGCTCAAGAAATACCAACCCACCGGGTAAACTGTCCGCAACATGCTCTGACGAATCTTGCGCAACTTTTCGGCCATGCCCTGCCGACGGAACCGCCGGGAACTCCACCGGTAGCGTAAGCGAAGCGCACGCCCCTTGAAAAAAGATGAAATCCACATCCTTCCTCCTCGCCCTCCGTACGGCGCTAGTCAGCCTGTCTGGTCTTTCAAATGCCGCCGAAGCTGCCACGCCCAACGTCATCGTCATCCTCGCCGACGACCTCGGCTACGAATGCATCGGGGCCAACGGCGGCAAGTCCTACCAGACGCCGCACCTGGACCGCATTGCGCGCACGGGTGTGCGCTTCGAGCAGTGCTATGCGCAGCCAAACTGCACGCCGACGCGCGTGCAAATGATGACCGGCATGTCGAACGTGCGGAACTATGTGGACTTCGGCTCGCTTGAGAAATCGCAGACGACCTTTGGCCATTTGTTCCGCGATGCCGGCTACGCCACCTGCATCGCCGGCAAGTGGCAGCTCGGTTCCAAGGACGCCACGTTGCCCCGGCACTTCGGCTTCGATGAGCACTGCCTGTGGTCGCTGCTCGGACGCGGCGAGCGCTACGCCGATCCCAGCCTCTCGGTGAATGGCGAGTTCAAAACCTTCGCCGGAAAATACGGGCCGGACGTGTGCCAGGAGTTCGTCGTCGATTTCATCCGCCGCAATCGCAGCAAGCCGTTCCTCATCTATTACCCGATGATCCTCACGCACGGTCACTACGAGGCGACGCCGGACAGCAAGGACTACGGCCAGCCGACCGCGAGGGCGAAGGCGTCCAATCAGCAACACTTCGCCGACATGGTGGCCTACATGGACAAGCAGATCGGCGGCTTGCAGAAGGAACTCGAATCCCTCGGCCTGAGCGACAACACGCTCCTCCTCTTCACCGGCGACAACGGCACGGGCCGCGGTGCGACCTCGAAGCTGGAGGACGGCAGCGAGCAAGACGGGGAAAAGGGCAGCACCACCCGCGGCGGCATGCATGTGCCCCTCATCGCGAGCTGGCCCGGCAAAATGAAGCCCGGCACCGTCTGCCCCGACCTCGTGGACATGACCGATTTCCTGCCCACGATCAGCGAAGCCGCGGGCGTGGCCGTGCCGAACGCGCTGCCCATCGACGGCCGCAGTTTCCTCCCGCAAGTGCGCGGCGAGAAGGGCCAGCCTCGTGATTGGATCTACAGCTACTGGGTGCCGCTGCGCGCGTCGCAAACCGGGAATGTCGGCAGTCGCGGCGCGGTGGAACAGGCGTTTGATCGTCACTTCAAGCTCTACAGCACCGGCAAGTTTTTCGACCTCGACCGCGACGTGGAGGAGAAATCGCCGCGGCGAGTTGCAGACTTGCAAGGCGAAGCAGCGGCCGCCGCGCGCAAACTCCAGGCGGCGCTCGACCAATTCAAAGATGCCCGGCCCGCCAGTCTGAGTCCGCCGGTTGTGCCCGGTGAAAAGAAAAGAAAGAACAAGTGACCGCAAACTCGGAAAACTAAATTGCCCCTGCAATAACCCCATGAAATCCACACTCACCCCCTCTTACCGTCTCCTCTTTATCTTCGCCGTCGCGCTGTGCGGCGTCAGCCTCCACGTCCACGCCGCCAAGAAGCCCAACGTCCTGTTCCTCTTCGCTGATGACCAGTGTTTCGAGACCATCCGCGCGCTCGGTCACACCGACATCGACACGCCCAATCTCGACCGGCTCGTCGGGCGCGGCACCACGTTCACGCGCGCTTACAACATGGGGTCGTGGAGCGGCGCGGTGTGCGTCGCCAGTCGCACGATGCTCATCACCGGCCGCAGCGTGTGGAACGCGGAGTCCATTTACAAAGCGACCGACAAGGAACGCCAGGCCGGTGTGCTCTGGCCGCAGTTGATGAGCCAGGCCGGCTACCGCACCTATTTCACCGGCAAGTGGCACATCCAGACCGACGCCGCGAAGTGCTTCGATGTCGCGCGCCACATCCGCGCCGGCATGCCCAAGGACACGCCCAGCAGTTACAATCGTCCGCCCGCGACCGGCGCGGACACCTGGAGTCCCTACGACACTTCGCTCGGCGGCTTCTGGGAAGGCGGCAAACACTGGAGCGAAGTGGCCGCGGACGATGCCGTGGATTTTCTCGGCGAGGCGAAACAGCAGGCGAAACCGTTCTTCATGTATATCGCCTTCAACGCGCCGCACGACCCGCGGCAGTCGCCCAAGGAATACGTGGACAAGTATCCGCTCAGCCGCATCGCAGTGCCGAAAAGTTTCCTTCCCGAATATCCGCACAAGGAAGCCATCGGCTGCAGCCCCTCGCTGCGCGATGAGAAGCTCGGGCCGTTCCCGCGCACGGAACAGGCCGTGAAAGTTCACCGGCAGGAATACTACGCGCTCATCACGCATCTCGATGCGCAGATCGGCCGCATCCTCGACGCGCTCGACCGGTCCGGGCAGGCGGACAACACCTGGATTTTCTTCACCGCCGACCACGGGCTCGCCCTCGGCCATCACGGTCTGTTCGGCAAACAGAACATGTATGACCACAGCGTGCGCGTGCCCTTCGTCGTGGCCGGGCCCGGCGTGGCGAAGAACCGCCGGCACGACGCCGCGATTTATTTGCAGGACGCGATGGCCACCGCGCTCGACCTCGCCGCAGCGCCGAAGCCCGCGCACGTTTTCTTCCACAGCCTGCGTCCGTTGCTCGACGGCAAGCAGAGGCAGTCGAGCTACGAGTCGGTTTACGGCGGCTACCTTCAACTCCAGCGCGCCATCACGCACGACGGCTGGAAGCTCATCGCCTATCCGAAAGCGGGCGTCGTCCGCCTGTATCACCTCGCGAAGGACCCGTTGGAGATGACCGACCTCGCCGCCGATCCGAAGCACGCGCAGCAGAAACGTGAACTCTTCACCCGCCTCGTCGCCTTGCAGAAAAGTCTCGCCGACAAGGTGGACTTGGCCGCCGTTTTCCCCAAACTCTGACCGCTCCGCCCAACGATGCTCATGAAACACCTCCGCCGCCTGCTTCTCCTGCTTTCGTGCCTTCCGTGGCTCACTCACGCCGCGCCGCCGAACCTCCTGCTCATCATCGCCGACGACTGCACCTATCGCGACCTCGGTGTGTATGGCGGGCAGGCGAAGACGCCGCATCTCGAGCGACTCGCCGGCGAGGGCATGAAGTTCACCCGCTGCTTCCAGGCCGCGCCGATGTGCTCGCCCACGCGGCATTGCCTCTACACCGGGCTCTACCCCGTGAAATCCGGCGCGTATCCGAATCACACGATGGCCTACGACTGGGTGAAGAGCATCGCGCATTACCTCCAGGACGCGGGCTACACCACTCACCTCTCCGGCAAGACGCACATCAATCCGAAGTCCGTCTTCCCCTTCCAATACAGCGGCGACAACAACCCCGACCCCGCCGCCTTTGACGCCGTGCTCAAGGGCAGCGCGCAGTCGGGAAAGCCGTTCCTCTTCATCGCCGCATCGAATGAGCCGCATTCGCCGTGGAACAAGGGCGACCCCTCGCAGTATCCGCCCGCGTCACTGAAGCTGCCGCCCGTGCTCGTGGATTCGCCCGACACGCGCGCGGACTTCGCGAAGTATCTCGCGGAGATCACCTTCTTCGACTCGCAGGTCGGCGAACTCGTCGGCCTGCTCGACCGCTCGCCGCTGCGCGACAACACGCTCGTGATCGTCTTGAGCGAGCAGGGCAACAGTTTCCCCTTCGCGAAATGGACCTGCTACGACGTGGGCCTCGCGAGCGGCTGCATCACGC
Source organism: Akkermansia muciniphila (assembly GCA_945861535.1). Classification (GTDB taxonomy): domain Bacteria; phylum Verrucomicrobiota; class Verrucomicrobiia; order Limisphaerales; family BJHT01; genus BJHT01. Next base: position 94,397 of record CAMAUZ010000013.1, read on the forward strand.
GCTGGCCCGGCAAGGTGAAAGCCGGCTCGGTCAGCGACGCACTCATCGAGTATGTGGACGTGACGCCGACATTTCTCGAAGCGGCGGGCGTCGCGCGTCCGGCCATCCTCAACGGACGCAGCTTCGTCCCCGTGCTCACCGGCGCGGCGACGGCGCACAAGACGCACGTCTTCGGCTTGCAAACCACGCGCGGCATCATCAATGGCTCCGACCATTACGGCATCCGCTCCGTGCGCGACACGCGCTACCGCTACATCCACAACCTCACGCCCGAAGTTAAATTTCAAAACGCCGCCACGAAAGAACCAACCTTCAAGACGTGGGAGAAGATGGCCGCCGCCGGCGACGCCAACGCGCAACGGCTCGTCCACGATTACCAGCATCGCCCCGCCGAGGAACTCTTCGACTGCGAGGCCGATCCGTGGAACCGCACCAACCTCGCCACCGACCCAAAGTTCGCCGCGCAACTCGCCTCCCTGCGCGCGCAACTCGATGGCTGGATGAAGCAGCAGGGCGACGCCGGTCAGGCGACCGAGATGAAAGCCCTCGAACGCATGCCGAAGAACAGCAAGAGCGACGAAACGCCGACCAAGAAAGCGAAGCAGAAAGCCGGGCAATGAAACTCAAACTCCTGCACCTATTCCTCCTCGCATCCTTCGCCACACTGGCCATGCCTGCGGCATTGTCCGCACAGAAAGACACCTGGCTCATTCGCATTGAGGCGGAAAGTTTTCAGCGCCAGACCCTCAGCGAAGTGCGGAAGTGGCACATCCTGCGCCAGGGCGTGGAGGGCGCGTCACATGTCGAGGGCGCGAGCGGCGCGGCTTACATTCAGGTGCTGCCGGACACGCGGAAGACGCACGATGACAAGCTCATCAAGGGCGAGAACTTCACCGACGAGCCCGGCGCGATGGCCGTGCTGAATTACAAGATCAAGGTCGCGGAGCCGGGGCGATATTTCGTGTGGGCGCGAACTTTTTCCCGCAACACCGAGGACAACGGACTGCACTTCGGCCTCGACGGTCAATGGCCGGAGAGCGGGCGGCGCTGGCAGACGGTGCGCAAGAACGGCTGGCACTGGGACTGCAAGCAGCGCACGGCCTCGGTGCATACTGGCGTGCCGATGCAGCTCTGGCTGGATGTGGAAAAGGCGGGGGAGCACGAGTTGTTGCTCTCCATGCGCGAGGACGGCGCGGCGGTGGATGAGATTATTTTGGCACGCGATGCGAAGTTTCGTCCGCCGGGGGTGGAGTATCGTCAGGAAGATTTGGGTCAGAAAAATCCGGAGAAGGCTGAGTCCGCGCGGAAGCCTGCTGAAAAGCTTCCTCTCCCCAATCTTTCTGAAGTAAGGCGCCAGCCCGACGGCACCGGTGCGGTCGCGGTGAGCGGCGAATTGAAACAATGGCACAAGGTCACCCTCACGCTCGACGGGCCATTCGCCCACGAGCGCGACACACAGCCGAATCCGTTCACGGATATCAGCCTGAACGTCACTTTCACGCACGAGAGCGGTGCGCCCTCGTATATCGTGCCGGGTTACTTCGCGGCGGATGGCAATGCCGCCGAATCCGGCGCGGAGAGCGGTACGAAGTGGCGCGCGCATCTTTCGTCCGACAAGCCTGGCAGGTGGAATTACTCAACTTCACTGCTGCGCGGGAAAAATGTCGCCTTCGATCCCGAGGCCGTGCGGTTGGCTTCACCCGGCTGGGGCAGGAGTGGTTCCTTCACCATCGCGACGAGCGACAAAACCGGCCGCGATTTCCGCGCGAAGGGCCGCCTGCAATACGTCGGCAAGCATCACCTCCAGTTCGCCGGGACGAAGGAGTATTTCCTGAAAGCCGGCCCTGACTCGCCGGAAACGCTGCTGGCCTACTCCGACTTTGACAACACGAGCACCGAGAAGCCTGACAAAGGTCCGCTCAAAACCTGGTCGCCTCACGCCGGTGACTGGAAGGCAGGCGACCCGACGTGGCGCGACGGCAAGGGCAAGAATCTGATTGGCGCGCTGAACTACCTCGCCGGTAAAGGCGTGAATGCGTTCTCCTTTCTCACCTACAACGCCGCCGGTGACGGCGACAACGTCTGGCCGTTCATCGAGCGAAACCAGAAGCTGCACTACGACTGCTCGAAGCTCGATCAATGGGGCGTGGTCTTCGACCATGCGACGAAGCTCGGCCTCTATCTTCACTTCAAACTTCAGGAGAACGAATCCGACGACGAACGCCTCGGCATGAATCGCAAGCCCGGCAAGCTGCCCGAAGTGCTTGATGGCGGCAGGCTCGGCATCGAGCGGAAGCTGTATTGCCGCGAACTCATCGCCCGTTTTGGCCACGCGCTCGCTTTGAACTGGAACATTGGCGAGGAGAACACGCAGAGCACCGAGGAAGTGCAGGACATGGTGAAGTATCTCCACGACACCGATCCCTACCGTCATCACATCGTGCTCCACACCTTCCCGCCGGAGATGGAAAAAGTTTATCGACCACTCCTGGGCGACAAGTCGCTGCTCACTGGCGTGTCGATGCAGACCAGTTGGAAGCAGTCGCACAAGAAGACCCTCCAGTGGCGTGCCGAATCCGCCGCCTCCGGTCGTGCGTGGGTCGTGGCGCACGACGAGCAAAATCCCGCCAGCCTCGGTGTTCCGCCCGACCCCGGCTACAAAGGGCACAGCGGCATTGCTGAAGACAGGAACCCCAAAGGAAAAGCGGGCGAAGGATTCGTGGCCTCGGCTGGCTACACGATGCACGACGTTCGCAAACTGTGCCTCTGGGGCACGTTGATGGCCGGCGGCGCGGGTCTGGAATACTACTTCGGATATCAACTGCCCGAGAACGATCTCAACTGCGAAGACTTCCGCAGCCGCGACAGATCGTGGGACTACTGCCGCATCGCGCTCAATTTCTTCCGCGATGAAAAGATCCCGTTCGCCGAAATGAGCAACGCCAACGCGCTCATCGGCAACATCCAAGATAACAACGACAAATACTGCTTCGCCAAACCCGGCGACCTCTACCTCGTCTATCTCCCCACCGGCGGCACCACCGATCTCGACCTCTCTGACGCCACGGAAACCTTCACCGTGAAATGGTTCAACCCGCGCGAAGGCGGCATGCCGACCGTCGCGGGCGCGGCCTCACTCCACGGGGGCAGCAGAGCAAACCTCACCGCTCCTTCCACCGATGACTGGCTCGCAGTGATTACCAAGGCGGCAGCTTCCACGAAGTAACCCCCCCCTTCCAACCTGTGAAACCATTTCCTTTGATTATGCAATTCCTCGCTCGCCCGGCAGCTTGCTTTGCGTCCCTGATTCTCCTCATCGCGGTTCCTGCGATGGCGGCAAACCGCGAACTGTCCGTCAATGCGGACGCTGGCGGGCCTGGGAAGTTTGCCGCAGAGGAAATCCGCCGTGAGGCCAGGGCAAAAGGCATGGCATTGGTCGATGACGCGCAAGCGGCTCGCATCGCCATCAGCGTGGAAATGGACAGCAAAGCCGCTGCGCAGAGTTACAGCATTCGTGTGCAGAACGAGGGTGGCCGTCGCGTCATCAAGGTGAGAGGGGGTGATGCCACGGGTGCGATGTATGGCGGTCTGGACATCGCGGAGGCGATTCGCACGGGAACGTTCGCCACGTTGAAGAACTCCGACCACCGGCCGCACATCGCCAAGCGCGGCATCAAGTTCAACATCCCGCTCGATCTGCGCACCCCGAGCTACACCGACTCCTCCGACGCGGCGCAGGCGAACATTCCGGAGGTGTGGGATCGCGATTTCTGGACGGCGTATCTCGATGCGATGGCGCGTCATCGCTACAATGTGCTTTCGCTTTGGAGCCTGCATCCGTTCCCCTCGATGGTGAAGGTGCCGGAGTTCCCCGAGGTCGCGCTGGTTGATGTCTGGCGCACCAAGGCAAAGCTCGATGACTCCTTCAGCTTCTCCGGCAAAGGCTTTGTCCGCGAGAAAATGCTCGCCGATCACGAGGTGGTGAAACGCATCACCATGGATGAAAAGATCGCGTTCTGGCGCTGGGTCATGCAGCAAGCCGCTGATCGTGGCATCCAAGTCTATGTCTTCACCTGGAACGTCTTCACCTATGGTGCCGACGGCAAGCACGGCATCACGGACGATCTCGGCAACGACACGACGAAGAAGTATTTTCGCGCGAGCGTGCGCGAGATGGTGAAGACCTATCCGCTGCTCGCCGGCATGGGCATCACGGCCGGCGAAGGGATGCCTCACGACATGGACTCCAAAGTGAAGGAAGCGTGGCTCGCCGCGACCTACGGCGAGGGCGTGCGCGATGCGCTCAAGGACGAACCGAAGCGCGAATTCCGCATGATCCATCGCTTCCACTGGACCGCGCAGGGCGACATCCTCGACGCCTTCAAGGACTACCCGGGGCCGTTCGACTTCAGCTTCAAGTATTCGGTCGCGCACATGTATTCGATCACGAAGCCGCCCTTCATCCAACCGCTGCTGGAGGGCCTCGCGCCCGGTCGCAAAACGTGGCTCACCGTCCGCAACGACGACATCTACACCTTCCGCTTTGGCGACCCCGCCTACGCCCGCGAATACATCGCGAACATCCCGCCGGCGGACAAAATCGCCGGCTTCTACATGGGACCGGACGGCTATACGTGGGGCCGCGATTTTCTGGAGCGAAACCCCGCGCCCGGCCCGCGTCCGCTGGTGATGGAGAAGCAGTGGTATTCCTTCGTGCTCTGGGGGCGGCTGGCCTACGATCCTTCGCTGCCGGACTCACGCTTCGAGCGCGCCCTTGCCGCACGGCATCCCACCGCACCGTCGCCGCAGCTTTTCCGCGCGCTGCAAGGCGCGTCGCAGGTGATGCCGCTCACCACGCGCTTCTTCTGGGGCGACATTGATTTGAAGTGGTTCCCCGAAGCCTGCTGGAGCCATCCGCGGCGCAAAGGCGGTGACGGTGGCTTCTACACCGTGCGGCATTTCATGGAAGGCAGCGCCATGCCCGGCGCGAACGTGCTGAACATCCGCGAATGGCGCACACGCCTCACCAAGCGCCAGCCGATGACGGAAACCACCCCGCTCGAAATCGCGGACGCCCTCGACGGCGCGGCGGCGCAGACCTTCACGGCGCTCGAAAAACTCCGCGCCCCCGCGAAGCAGGACACCGAATTGCAAAAAACCGTGAACGACTGCGAATCACTCGCCCACCTCGGCCGCTACTACGCCGCCAAGACTCGCGGCGCCTGCGCCCTCGCCCTCTTCGACTCCAACGCCGATCAGCACGAGCACACCGCCGCGCTCCGCCACCTCGACGACGCCCTCGCCCATTGGAAAAACTACGCCGCCCTCCGCGACGCCCACTACGTCCCCGCTCTCTACAACCGCCTCGGCTACGTGGACATCACCGCATTGACCAAGAAAGCCGCCGCCGACATCGCGATCGCCCGCGACTGGAAACCAGGCACGCTCAAAGGCGACGGCAAACGTTCCGGCACCGAGAAAGGTTTTCGGGAATAGCTCCCCCTCCGCAGACAACTCCCGGAACAACGGACACTATGATCTCAAAATGGCGGAACTGGATGGGCGTCCTGGGGGTGCTCCACGCGTGCGTGGCGCCTGCGGCAGAAGAAAAGCCGAACCTCGTCATCATCCTCGTGGACGACATGGGCTGGTCAGATATCGGCTGTTACGGCTCGGAGATTCCCACGCCGAACCTCGACGCACTGGCAAAGAACGGCGTCCGCTTCACACAGTTCTACAACACCGGACGCTGCTCGCCCACGCACGCCTCGCTGCTTACGGGGCATTACCCGCATCAGGCGGGCATGGGTCACCTCGATGGCACCTTCAAGCCCGGCCATCCCGGCTTTCAGGCGAAGCTCGCCGACACGAGCGTGACGATGGCCGAGGTGCTCAAGGACGCGGGATACTTCACCGCCATGACGGGCAAATGGCATCTCGGCCAGCAGCGCGGCACGCCGCCGTGGGAGCGCGGCTTCACGCGCAGCCTCAACCTCGCGGCGGGCGGCGTGTTCTTCCACAATCAGACCGGGAGCAAGGGCGGCGCGAAGCTCTATCTCAACGGCGCGGAGAAGGCGCTCAATGACCCGCTTTTCGGCGAATGGTATGGCACCGACCTGTGGACCGAATGGGGACTGAGATTCATCGACGAGGCGCGCGCGAAAAAGAAGCCGTTCTTCCTCTACCTCGCGCATTGTGCGCCGCATTTCCCGCTCATGGCACCAGAGGCGGACATCGCCAAGTTCCGCGGGAAATACATGGCCGGCTGGGACAAACGACACCGCCGCCAAATCGCGATGGGCCTCGCGGACGCGAAATGGCCGCTCACGCCGCGCGCCGGTAATTCGCCCGCGTGGGACGCGGTGCCGCCCGCCGAACAGAAACGCTTCGACGACATCATGGCGATTTACGCCGCGATGATTCACGCGCTGGACCGCAGCGTGGGCGCGCTGGTCAGCGGCCTCAAGCAGCGCGGCGCGTTGGACAACACGCTCATCCTTTTCCTCAGCGACAACGGCGGCAACGCCGAGTCCGGCCCGAATGGAAAATACGAGGGCAGCCATCCCGGCGACGCGCACTCGAATGTCTTCCTCGGGCAGAACTGGGCGACGCTGAACAACACGCCGTTCCGCCGGTGGAAGCACTACGTCCACGAAGGCGGCAGCGCGACGCCGCTCATCGCGCATTGGCCGACGGGCATCGCGCCGTCGCTCAACGACACGCTCAATCACCAACCCGGCCATCTCATTGACGTGATGCCGACGGTGGCGGCACTCGCCGGCGCGAAGTATCCGGCCACCTTCCACGGCAAGACGATCGAGCCGCTGGAAGGCGTGAGCCTCGCGCCCGCCGTCGCCGGTCGGCCGCTCGGGCGGCCGCAGCCCATCTTCTGCAATCACGAGGACAACCGCGCCGTGCGCGACGGCCGCTGGAAGCTCGTCGCCCTCGCGGGCCAGCCGTGGGAACTCTACGACCTCGAAGCCGACCGCACCGAACTGCACGACCTCGCCGCGCGGCAGTCCGAGCGCGTCGCCGCCATGTCCGCGCAATACGACGCGTGGGCGAAGCGCACGCGCGTCGTCGTCAAGGGTGCGGAAGAAACCACGCCCAAGGCCGAAGGCAAGGGGCGCAAAAAGAAGGCCGCCATCCAATAAGTCTCACCATGAAACTCGCCTTCAACCTCTTCTTTTCATTTGCTCTCACCGCCTCGGCTTTTGCGGCAGCGCAGAAGCCGAACATCATCGTCATCATTTCCGACGACCTCACGACCACCGCGCTCTCGTGCTATGGCAACACGATTTGCCAGACGCCGAACATCGACCGACTCGCCGCGCAAGGGACAAGATTTACGCGCGCCTTCTGCCAGGGCACTTACTGCGGACCTTCGCGCGCGTCATTCATGTCGGGCTACTATCCGCATGCGACGGGCGTGCTCGGCTACACCAGTCCGCGGCCAGCCATCGGCGACCGCGCGACGTGGGCGCAGCATTTCAAGAACACCGGCTACTACACCGCGCGGGTCAGCAAGATTTTCCACATGGGCGTGCCGGGCGGGATCGAGGAAGGCGGCGATGGCGCCGACGATCCGGCTTCGTGGACGGAGAAGTTCAACAGCCCCGGCCCGGAGTGGAAGGCGGCAGGCGTCGGTGAAACGCTCGAAGGCAATCCCGACGGCAAGCGACCGGTCGTGGGTGGCAATACCTTCGTGGTGGTGGAGGCCGAGGGCGATGACCTCGCGCATTCCGACGGCAAGACGGCGGCGAAGGCCGTCGAGTTGATCGAGAAGCACGCGGGCAAGCCCTTCTTTCTCGCCGTCGGCTTTGTGCGTCCGCATGTGCCGTTCGTCGCGCCGAAGAAGTATTTCCAACCGTTCCTGCCTTACGAGAAATTGACGCTGCCGCCGAAACTCCCGGGCGACTGGGACGACATCCCCAAGGCGGGCATCAACTACAAGACCAGCGTGAACATGAAGATGGATGAGCGCCGCCAGAAGAAGGCGGTCGGCGGCTACTATGCGTCCGTCGCTTACATGGACGCGCAAGTCGGCAAGGTGCTCGATGCGCTCGAAAAATCCGGGCAGGCCGACCACACCATCGTCATCTTCACCAGCGACCACGGCTATCATCTCGGCGAACACGATTTCTGGGCCAAGGTCAGCCTGCGCGATGAATCCGCGATGGTGCCGCTCATTGTGAAAGTGCCCGGCAAAAAGCCCGCCGTGTGCCGCTCGCTGGTGGAGTTGATCGACCTGTATCCGACCACGGCGAAACTCTGCGGCCTCGAAGTGCCCGCGCGGCTGCAAGGCCGGGACATCTCGCCGATGCTCGACAACCCCGCGCATGCGGTGCGCGACGCGGCGTTCAGCGTGGCGCCGACGAGCAAAGGCTTCCTGCTGCGCGAAGACCAATGGGCTTACCTCCAATACGCCGAGGACGCCGCGCAAGGCATCGAGCTTTTCGACATGGAGCGCGACCCGCAGCAATTCACCAACCTCGCGACGCGGCCCGAGAATCAGTCTGTCGTGGAGGGCTTCAAAGCGAAGCTCGCGGCGAAATTGAAAGCCGCGCGAACCAACGACCTGGGCCGCAACTAACCCGACTCGCAACTCACCATGAAATCCATCCTCACGCTGCTTTCGCTGCTTGCGCTCGTCTCCGCCCGTGCGGCGGAGCGACCCAACATCATCGTCATCATGGCCGACGACCTCGGTTACGGCGATGTGTCGTGCTACGGCGGGAAAGTCCCGACGCCCGCGATTGACCGGCTCGCGCGCGAAGGTGTGCGCTTCACCAGCGGCTATTGCTCCGCGTCCACCTGCACGCCCACGCGCTTCTCGCTGCTCACGGGCACGTATGCGTTTCGCCAGAAAGGCACTGGCATCGCGCCGCCGAACGGCCCGGCCATCATCAAGCCCGGCACCGAAACGCTGCCCGCCATTCTGAAACGCGCGGGTTACGCCACGGCGGTCATCGGCAAATGGCACCTCGGCCTCGGCGACCCGGCGCCGGATTGGAATGGGGAACTCAAGCCCGGCCCGCTCGACATCGGCTTCGACCACGCCTTTCTCCTGCCGACGACGAACGACCGCGTGCCGCAGACATTTGTGGAGGACCGCCGCGTTAAAAATTTCGATTCCGCCGACCCGCTGTGGGTGGGCAACCAGCAGCCGTCACCCGACCATCCCACCGGCATCACGCATCGCAGCACGCTCAAGATGGATTGGTCGCACGGGCACAACCAGACCATCCACAACGGCATCAGCCGCATCGGGTTTTACACCGGCGGCACGAAGGCGCGTTTCCGCGACGAAGACCTCGCCGATACTTGGGTGAAGCAATCCAATCACTGGATGGAGGCCAACAAGGACCGCCCGTTTTTCCTCTACTTCGCCTCGCAGGACATCCACGTCCCGCGCGTCGCGCACGAGCGGTTTCAGGGCAAGACCACGCTCGGCCCGCGCGGCGACTGCATCGTGCAGCTCGACTGGTGCGTGGGCGAGTTGATGAAGACCCTCGACCGCCTCAGCCTCGCGGAGAAAACGCTGGTCATCTTCTGCTCCGACAACGGCCCCGTGCTCGACGATGGCTACAAGGACGCCGCCGTGGAAAAACTCGGCGACCACCAGCCCGCCGGGCCGTATCGCGGCGGCAAATACAGCGTGTGGGAAGGTGGCACGCGCACGCCATTCATCACACGCTGGAAGGGAACGATCGCGCCCGCCGTGTCGGACGAAGTGGTCTGCACCGTGGACTTCGCGACGAGCTTCGCCGCGCTCACCGGCCAGACCGTCGCCGACACCGCCTGCCGCGACAGCCTCAACGTGCTCGACGCGCTGCTTGGCAAACCTGGCGCCAAAGGCCGCGACCACGTCCTCCAGCAGGACAACGGCAGTGGAAACTTCGGCCTCCGCGCCGGTGACTGGAAACTCGTGCGCCTCGAAAAACGCGGCCAATCGCAGGCCCGCGTGAGCAAGGCCGAACGCCCCCTGCCCGCCGCCAAGCACACGCTCTACAAACTCTCCGCCGACCCCGGCGAGCGCACGGACGTCTCCGCCGCGCATCCTGAAATCGTCCAGCGTCTCACGGCGCAGCTCGACAAACTCATCACCGACGGCCGCAGCCGCCCACAGCCATGAATACACACATCCTCCTCCTCGCAGCCTTCACGTTCATTTTCGCCGGCGCCAACGCCGCCGAACTGAAGCGGCCGAACCTCCTCTTCATCCTCGTGGACGACCAGTCGCCCTTTGACTTGAAGACCTACAATCCCAAGTCGGCGCTGGACACACCCAACCTCGACCGACTCACGCGCGAGGGCATGGTCTTCGACGGCGCGTATCACATGGGTTCGTTCAGCGGCGCGGTCTGCACGCCGTCACGGCACATGATTATGAGCGGGCGCACGGTGTGGCACCTGCCCATCGGGCCGGGAGGGAGGGCGCATTGCCCGCCCGGCATCGAGCAGCAGACGATTCCCGCCGTCTTCAATCGCGCGGGTTACGCCACCATGCGCACCTGCAAGCAGGGCAACAGCTACGAGGCGGCGAACAAGCTCTTCACCGTGCGCCACGACGCCACCAAGCGCGGCGGCACGGCGGAGTCGGGCAGCGCCTGGCACGGCGACCGCGTCATGGATTACCTCCAGCAGCGCGAGACCACGAAGGAAGCGAAACCCTTCCTCATCTACTACGGCTTCTCCCACCCGCACGACACCCGCGACGGCAAACCGGAGCTGCTCGCCAAATATGGCGCGGTGAACCACACGGACAAAACCGCGCCGCCGCCCGCGAACGCGAAGCAGCCCGCGCTGCCGCCGAACTATCTTCCCGCACATCCGTTCCACCACGGCCATCCTGGCCTGCGCGATGAGGTCGCCGTCAGCGGCGTATGGGAGCACCGCGACGAGCGCACCATCCGCAATGAACTGGGCCGCGAGTTCGCGTGCAGCGAGAACATCGACCTCCAGATCGGCCGCGTGCTCGCCAGGCTCGAAGCCACCGGCGAACTCGCGAACACCTACATCATCTACACCGCCGACCACGGGATGGCGATTGGCCGCCACGGCTTGCAGGGCAAACAAAACCTCTACCAGCACACCTGGCGCGTGCCGTTCATCGTCAAGGGCCCCGGCATCAAGCCCGGCAGCCGCGTGGAGGGAAACATCTACCTCCTCGACGTGCTCGCCACGCTGTGCGACCTCGCCGGCATCCCCGCGCCGGAGACGAATGAGGGCCTCAGCTTCAAGCCCGTGCTCGAAGGCAAACAAGCGACCATGCGCGACGTGCTTTTCGGCGCTTACAATGGCGGCACCAAGCCCGGCATGCGCAGCGTGAAAAAGGGCGATTGGAAGCTCATCCAATACGACGTGATGAACGGCGCGGTGCGCGAGACGCAGCTTTTCAATCTCAAGGACAACCCGGAGGAATTCCTCGCCGAACACCACGACCCGAAGGTGACGGCGTTGACCGGCGTGAAGCCCACAAAAGAGCAGACGAACCTCGCCAACGACCCGCGCCACGCCGCCAAGCTCGCGGAGATGCAGGGCCTGCTGCTCGCCGAGATGCGCCGCCTCAACGACCCGTGGCGCCTGTGGAACCAGCCCGCCGACGGCCTGACGCCGCCGCCCGAAGGCCCGCTCTCCGGCCAGGGCAAGGCGAAAAAGAAACCGAAATGACGAAACAACCATGAAACACACCATCATCCTTATTGCGCTTCTTGCGTTCCTCCGCGGCCAACTGTCCGCCGCCGACAAGCCGAACATCATCTTCGTCATGGCCGATGACATGGGCTGGGGGCAGACCGGTTATCGGAATCATCCCGTGCTGAAGACACCGAACCTCGACGCGATGGCGGCGAACGGGCTGCGCTTCGAGCGGTTTTACGCGGGCGGGCCGGTGTGTTCGCCGACGCGCGCCTCGATGCTCACGGGACGTTCGCACGAGCGCGCGGGGGTGTTGACCCACGGCTACGCGCTGCGGTTGCAGGAGAAAACCATCGCGCAGGCGCTCAAGGGCGCGGGCTACGTCACCGGCCATTTCGGCAAGTGGCATCTCAACGGCCACAAGGGTCCGGGCGTGCCCATCTTCGCCGAGGACCCGCGCAATCCCGGCGCGTTCGGTTTCGACGAGTGGGTTTCCGTCTCGAACTTTTACGACGTGGACCCGCTGATGAGCCGCGCGGGAAAGTTCGAGCAGATGAAGGGCGACTCTTCCGAGGTCGCCGTGGCCGAGGCGGTGAAGTTTCTCGGCAAACACAAGGCGGGCGGGAAGCCGATGTTCGCCGTGATCTGGTATGGCACGCCGCACAGTCCGTTCAAGGCGCTCGACGCGGACAAGGCTTCCTTCAGCGCGCTCAACGAAGCGTCGGCGAATCACTACGGCGAACTTGTGGCAATGGACCGCAGCATCGGCACGTTGCGCGCGAAGCTCCGCGACCTCGGCGTCGCGCAGAACACGCTGCTCGTTTTTTGCAGCGACAACGGCGGCCTGCCCGGCATCACGCCGAACACCGTGGGCGGGTTGCGTGGCTTCAAAGGCAGCGTCTTCGAGGGTGGCATCCGCGTGCCGGGCATCATCGAGTGGCCGGCCGTCATCCAGCCACGCGTGACGAGCTACCCGGCGTGCGTGATGGATTTGTTTCCCACGGTCGCCGACATCCTCGGCCTGCCCGCGAGCGTGATGTTGAAGCCTGTGGATGGCATCAGCCTCAAGCCGCTGTTCACGCGCGAACTGGCGTCGCGCGGTCAGCCCATCGGGTTCCGTTACACCGCCAAGCGAGCGCTGGTGGACGACCGCTACAAACTGCTCACCGAAAATCTCGGCGGCGGAAGTTTCCAACTCTACGACTTGCAGGCTGATCCGAACGAGACGCGCGACCTGAGCACCGAGCAGCCGGAGATCGCCGCGCGGATGCGGAAGCAATTGCTGGACTGGAACGCGAGCATGGACGCGAGCTTCGCCGGCAAGGATTATCCCGGGGGCAAGGTCTCGCCGCCTGATCCGGAGTCGGTGAGCTGGTTCGACACGCCCGCGTATCAGCCGTTCCTCGCGGAATGGAAGGAACGCTGGGAATACAAGAGCTACCTCAACCGCGCGCCGGGCGAGGCGAAAAAGGGCGGTAAGAAGAAGGCCAATAAATGAACGACAGGATGAACCTGTTCACTCCCGAAGCGCCGAGCATCGCCCGGCACGAACCGGCACCAATCCGGCCGGGCAATGCCCGGCGCTCCATCACGCTGCTCGCGTGTCTGCTGTTGACCGTGCTTGTCTTCGTCGCCGAAGCCGCCCCGCGTCAGCCGAACATCGTGCTCATCTTCGCCGACGATCAGGGCTACGGCGATCTCGGGCACACGGGCAATGCGGTCATCAAGACGCCGCACCTTGACGCGCTCGCAGCGCAGTCTTCGCAGCTCACGGACTACCACGTCGCGCCCACCTGCTCGCCCACGCGCGCGGCCTCTCTCACCGGGCACTGGATCATCACCAAACTCCGATGACACGCAGCCTCATCTTTATTGTCTTCCTCGCGCTCTGTTGCGGTCCCTCGCCCGCCGCCGAACGGCCGAACTTCCTGCTCATTTTCACCGACGATCACGGCATCGGCGATGTCTCGGCGTATCGGCAGGCGGATGTGCGCACGCCGAACATTGACCGCATCGGCGCGGAGGGAATGCTGTTCACCACCATGCGGGCGAATTGCACCGTGTGCTCGCCGTCGCGCGCTGCGCTGCTCACGGGGCGCTACGCGGACCGCGTCGGCGTGCCGGGGGTGATCCGCACGCAGCCGGAGAACTCGTGGGGATATTTCAAACCCGGTGTGCCAACGCTGGCGGATGAGTTGAAGCAGGCCGAGTATTATACGGGCATCGTCGGCAAGTGGCATCTCGGGCTCGAATCGCCGAACCTGCCGAACGAGCGCGGCTTCGAGTTCTTCCACGGCTTCCTCGGCGACATGATGGACAGCTTCACCACGCACCTGCGCCACGGGAACAATTACATGCGCCGCAACGGCGAGGTGATTGAGCCAAAGGGTCACGCGACGGACATTTTCTCCGACTGGGCGGGCGACTATCTGCGCGAACGAGCGAAAGCGAAGCAGCCGTTCTTCCTCTACCTCGCCTACAACGCGCCGCACTTCCCCATCGAGCCGCCAGCCGAGTGGCTGGCGAAGGTGAAGCAACGCGCGCCGCAGCTCGATGAGAAGCGCGCGAAGAACGTCGCCTTCGTCGAGCATCTCGATGACGGCATCGGGCGCGTCCTGGCCGCGCTGAAGGCGAGCGGGCTGGAGGAAAACACCGTGGTCATTTTCACGGCCGACAACGGCGGCTCGCTGCCGCATGCGCAGAACAACGACCCGTGGCGCGGCGGCAAACAAGACCATTACGACGGTGGATTGCGCGTGCCGTTCCTGGTGCGCTGGCCCGCGCAGATCAAGGCCGGCTCCCGCAGCGATTACGCCGGGCTGAACTTCGATCTCTTCCCCACTTTCCTTGAACTCGCCGGCGCGAAACCGTCGCGCGAACTCGACGCCGTCAGCCTCGTCCCCGTGCTGCACGGCGGCAGCATCACCCAGCCGCGCGACCTCTACTTCGTCCGCCGCGAGGGCGGCCCGGCCTACGGCGGCAAGAGCTACGAAGCCATCATCCGCGGCGACTGGAAGCTGGTGCAGAACGACCCGTTCAGCCCGCTGGAACTTTACAACCTCAAGGCCGACCCGCAGGAGAAGACCAACCTTGCCGCCGCAAACAAACAAAAGCTGAATGAACTCGCCACTGCCTTGCGCCAGCACATCCAGCGCGGCGGTGCGACGCCGTGGCAAAAACCTTGAACCAGCTTTCACCAACCCACGCATGAAAATCCACCTCCTCATCGCCTTCAGCTTCCTCGCGTCGCTGGTTGTTCCGCATTCGTCCCACGCGGCGGAGCGGCGTCCGAATCTCATCTGGATCATGGCGGATGACCTCGGTTACGCCGACCTCGGCTGTTACGGGCAGAAGGTCATCACCACGCCGCACCTGGACCGCATGGCGAAGGAGGGGATGCGGTTCACGCATTTCTACGCCGGAGCCACCGTCTGCGCGCCGTCGCGCAGCGTGCTGATGACGGGCCTGCACCATGGCCACACGCGGGTGCGCGGCAACTCGGGCCAGACGAACCCGGCGGCGCAGGCGTTGCAGCCCGGCGATGTCACTGTCGCTGGTGCGCTGCAAAAGGCCGGCTACCAGACCGCGCTCATCGGCAAGTGGGGCCTCGGCAATGTCGGCGCGGCGGAGAGCGGCCTGCCACGCAAGCACGGCTTCGATTACTTTTTCGGCTATCTCAGCCAGCACCACGCGCACAATCACTTCCCCGACTTCCTCTGGCGCAATGAGACGCGCGTGCCGCTGCCCAACGTCGTCACGCCCGTCGGCGACGACGGCGCGGGCTACGCCACCGAGGCGAAGGTGTATGCCGACGACCTGTTCGCCGACGACGCGCTGAAGTTCGTCCGCGAAAACAAAGCGCGCCCCTTCTTCCTCTACTGGAGCATGGTCGTCCCGCACGCGAACAA
The DNA here is from genome assembly GCA_945861535.1 of Akkermansia muciniphila. Lineage (GTDB taxonomy): Bacteria > Verrucomicrobiota > Verrucomicrobiia > Limisphaerales > BJHT01 > BJHT01. Next base: position 109,945 of record CAMAUZ010000013.1, read on the forward strand.
CGAGCGCACCCGCGAAGTCGGCGACGGCGCGCACGTCCCCGACTACGGCGCGTATTACACCGCCGACTGGCCCAACCCCGACAAAGGCCAGGCGGCGATGATTACGCGGCTCGACAGCTACGTGGGCCGCATGATGGAGCACTTGAAACAACTCGGCCTCGCGGAGAACACGCTCGTCATCTTCACCAGCGACAACGGCCCGCACAATGAGAGCAAGCACGACCTCACGCGCTTCAACCCTGCCGGCCCTTACACCGGCATCAAGCGCAGCCTCACCGATGGCGGCATCCGCGTGCCCTTCATCGCGTGGTGGCCGGGCATGGTGAAAGCCGGCGCCGAGTCTGCGCATGTCGGTTATTTCCCCGACTGGCTGCCCACCGCCGCCGAACTCGCCGGAGCTGCCGCGCCAGCGAAGACCGACGGCCTCAGCCTCGTGCCGGTGCTAACCGGAAAACCGGGCGCGCAGAAGCAGCACGAGTTTCTCTACTGGGAGTTCCACGAAGGCGGCTTCAAGCAGGCCGCGCTCTATCAAGGCCGCTGGAAGGGCATCCGCACCGGCGGCCCGGACGCACCGGTCGCGCTCTTCGACCAGCGAAACGACGTGGCGGAGAAGACAAACGTCGCCGCCGCGCATCCCGACATCGCGGAGAAGCTCGGCAGCTATTTGAAAACCGCCCGCACCCCGCTGCCCGAATGGGAGCCGAAATGGCAGGCGGCGAAGAAGGCGAAGCAGTAAAAATTCAACCCGTCACCCACACCATGAAACACCTGTCCATCCTCCTCCTTGTCGCGCTCGCCTCATTCGCATTCCGCGAATCGGCCTCGGCCGCGACCAAACCCAACATCCTCTTCATCTTCTCCGATGACCACGCGCAGCACGCCATCTCGGCCTACGGCTCGAAGGTCAACCAGACGCCGCACCTGGACCGGCTCGCGAAGGACGGCGCGCGGTTCACCCATGCCTTTGTCGGCAATTCCATTTGCACGCCGAGCCGCGCCACGCTGCTCACCGGGCAGTATTCGCACCTCAATGGCGTGCCCGTCTTCAACCGCTTCGACGGCGCGCGCGACAACGTGGCGAAGCACCTGCAAAAGGGCGGCTATCACACCGGCATGATTGGCAAGTGGCACCTCGGCAGCGACCCGACCGGCTTCGACCGCTGGATTGTGCTGCCGGGACAAGGCGCGTATTGGAACCCCGTCTTCCTCGTCGCCGGGAAGAAGCTCACCATCGAGGGCCACTGCACCGACATCACCACCGACCTCGGCATCGAATGGCTCAAGACGCGGCCGCAGGACCAACCGTTCTTTCTCATGCTGCACCAGAAGGCGCCGCATCGCGCGTGGGAGCCGGCCACGCGGCACATCGAGATGTTCAAAGGCCGGGTCATCCCCGAACCCGAAACGCTGTGGGACGATTACGCCACACGCCCCGGCGCGCTGCCGGCGAATGAGCAAACTGTCGCCCGCGACCTCACGCGCCGTGATTTGAAGCTCACGCCGCCCGCCGATTTGAAAGGGCCCGCGCTGCAAAAGTGGATGAATGAAAAACCGATGACCCTCGAAGTGAACGGCAAGCCCCTCACCGGCAAGGAACTCGTGAAGTGGAAGTATCAGAAATACATGAAGGACTACCTCGCCTGCGTGCAGGGCGTGGATGACGGCGTGGGCAAGGTGCTCGATTACCTCGACCAGAGCGGCCTCGCGAAGAACACCATCGTCATCTACTCCGCCGACAACGGCTGGTATCTCGGCGACCTCGGCCTCTACGACAAACGCTTCATGTATGAGCCGGGCCTGCACGTCCCGCTCCTCGCGCGCGGCCCCGGCATCAAGGCCGGCCATGTGCCCGCGCAATTCGTCGGGAACATTGACCTCGCGCCCACGTTCCTCGACCTCGCCGGGCTGCCGGTTCCCGCGTCCATGCAAGGTCGCTCGCTCGTCCCCCTGCTGCGTGGCGATGCGCCCGCCACCTGGCGCACGAGCTTTTACTACCGCTACTATCACGACCCCGGCCATCACAACACCGCCGCGCACCTCGGCGTCCGCACCGCCACGCACAAGCTCATCCACTACTGGAAGACGGGGGCCTACGAGCTGTTCGACCTCACCAAAGACCCGACCGAACAGCGCAATCTGCTTCACTCCGCCGCGGACGCTACGAAGCCCGAAGTCGCCGCCAAGTTCGCCGAGCTGAAAGCCGAAATCGCGCGCCTGCAAAAAGAGTTCAAGGACGACGGCCAATACGCCGACCCCGCCACCTGGCCGAAAGGCAGCGCCGACGGCCCCTTCGACGCCTATCGACCCACCGGCACCAAAACCATCGCCGAAGCCATCACTGCCACCGTATCGAAATGAAACCCCTCACCCCCACTCCGCGCACAACAACTCCACCTGCGCGAGCACGGTTTTGTCCGCCTCTTCCTGCAAGTCAGGCGGGTAGCCGTGTTTGTTCAGGATGCGCTTCACCATTCTCCCACCCTCTCCGCCTCGATCGGAGAGAGGGCCAGGGTGAGGTGTCGAATTCCTTTTCTGCCCGGGCGCTTTCGCAGAGGGCTGCGGGAAGTGCGAATGCAGAAGTCCGAATTTCGAAGTTCAGTCAGTTCGACATTCCGAATTCGTCATTCGACATTCGCTCCGCCCAGCGCTTCTTGCCGTCTTTCTGTTCGAGGACAGGCAGGGCAAGCCGTAGCTGCTCAATAATACTGCCGGATATACCCGTATGACTTGTCGAGGAACTCAACGAGATACTCAGGAAGCAGCTCAGGCTTCGGACGAACAAGAATCAGGTCGATGAGGTTCATTCCACTTACCGCTTCGGAAACAACAGCGGCATCACCAGGCCGACCGGCGCGGACGACAACAACGTCTCCAGCAATCAATTCAGACTTGGCGTTTTGCTTGTGACCTCCGGGAGAAAGCCGAACCAACTCGGACAAATCAAACCTGCCTGGAAAAACGTTCAGCGATCTGAGGGCGGGAATGCCTGAGGGCAAATCTGTGTAGTGGCTCGCAGGTTTCACAACGATTCCGACCGTGATCCGGTCACACGCATCAATAGCCTTTGCGTGCCTTGTTCGCTCATTCACTTCAAAGATACTATCTGAGGCAGCACGCGAGGCTTCTTCCCATCATCGAAGGAAGCGCACAACGGATGCCGAAGTCACTCGCCTTGGCATCAAACGTGGCGATGCCAGTGAAGCGGAAGCTGGGGAGCGCGTAGTGTTCGCCATTGGAAAGGGGAAGTGTGGTCCAGACGCGTCCCATCTGTTCCTCGGAGGCGGGTTCTGTGAGCAGTTCGATAAACCATTCGCCACCACCGCCGGGAGGATAGAGGCGCACAGCGGGCAGTTTGTCTGCGGTGTCAGAGGCGTTGCCCGGCCCCGTGATGTTGCCGGTGAAATGGGGCTGCCATCCCGCGGCGAGCAGTCTTTCCGCAACGGCACGGCCCTTTTCCACCGCGCTCAGATGCGGGGAAAGGACGCAGTCGATGTCCTTGGTGCGAACGCCGGAAGCGTCATCCTCCTGAAACAGCCAGTAGGCTGCGGCGAGGCTGCCGATGATGATGATGTTTTGATGAATGTCCGCCGGGACGGCGACGGCGACCTCAGCCAGCGCCTTCTGCGGAGAGACTTCTTTAGGCTCAGACTTCATGATTTCGCGGGGCGCTTGGTTAGCAGGTAGTCGAGGAATTGCCCGGCCTGCATTTCGAGCTTGGCCTCGTGCAGATCAAGCAGGCACTCCACAGGATCAGCCCAGGCGAGGCCACCCTCGCGAGGGGCAAACAGCGGATCGGCATGACGCACGGCGTGGACAACAACGGTAGCGGGCTGCAACGGGTCGGTCACGGGCTTGAGTGCCGGGTCGATGGCCTTCATGAAGTCGAGGTTCATGTGCTTGCCAGGGCAATGCAGCGAAAGATCCAGTCGCGGTGAGCCGACAAGATCAAGATCGGGGAAGAGGTGCCTCGCCCCCAGCACGCCACCGATGGCCAGTCCTGGTGGCGCGAGCTTTTCCAGCCGTCTGAGGTGAGACTCTGTGCTGCGAGGCTGGCCTGAATGATCGGCAAAACGCACCGTGGAACGAGCACGGTTCGAGATGGCGATCATGCGTGCAAACTCATCCTTCGGGAACCAGCGCAGCGCGACACGGCGGTCGGAACTGCGCTCGACAAGGCCACCCAGAGGCCTAAGCGCACGGGCCACGGCGGGGTAGTGACAGCCTGCGGTTCGTGCCAGCCATTCCGCCGTGACCGGCCCACCGGAAGTGAGCCACTGGTGAATGAGCAGCTTTAAAATGATGAAGCTGTAGTCCGTGCGGTTGCCTCCTGCTTTTCCTCGCTGGGACTCAATCACGCCCGCGAGCATCTCTTGTGTCTTTGAATCCAGATCGCTCGGGATGCCCAGCATTCCCTGATCCGAGGCCATGCAAATGGTGAGGCGCTGCTGCACCTCCGGACGCAAGAGGGAAGAGGCCCGTTGCCATTCCTCCCTGACCCGCTCCATGGCGATGGATGAATCCGCCAGCACCACATAGCCGTGCAGGGTGGAGTCTTCGCTCACTGGATAGGCCACCTGCATGAGGCTGGTGCGCAATGTTCTGACGGCATCCACACCAAATTTCACCTCCACCACAGCATTGCCGATGCGGACATCGACATCGCCATGTTCAGGTGTTTTTTGGATTTTGGCGCTCTTGGCTGTCATGGATGAAGTGAATTTGCAGGGTTAATATTGATCCTGCAAGTTAATGTTAATCCTGCAAGTGAAGATCAAAGTCGCACTTTGATTTAAAACTCGCGCTTTCATTTGGCTGAAAGGAGGGTGCTAAGCGACTGCCGGACGGCGGTGGAGCTTTCCAGCCAAGCCGAGAGCGCCTCCGGCAGCGCCGCGGTCGCACTCTCTGTAGCCGCATCGGTTTGTTCCTGCGTTTCCCCGCCGACATACAGCGGGATGCTCAGATTCCCCTCCTTCGCCCGGATTTTCTCAATCGGCACGACGCGGGTGAAGCCGGGCTCGTCTTTGAAGTCCCGATAGGCGCGGACGACGCGCTGGAGGTGCTCGTCGGTGAGGAAGCTCTGGGCGCGTTCGCGGGTGACTTCGTTCACCGCGTTGATGAAGAGGATTTTTCCGCGGCGGGCCTTGGGCTTCTGCGTGCGGCAGACGACGACGCAGGCTTCCATGGGCGAGTTGTAGAAGAGGTTCGGGCCGAGGCCGAGGACGCACTCGATGAGGTCGGCCTCGATGTGCTTGCGGCGCATCTCCGCCTCCTCCTGTCGGAAGAGGACGCCGTGGGGCCAGAGGACGGCGCAGCGGCCCGTCTTGGGCTTGAGGCTTTGCAGGATGTGCTGCTGGAAGGCGTAGTCGGCGCGGCCCTGCGGCGGGACGCCGAAGACATTGCGTCCCCAGGGGGCGGCGGCGAAGGACTCGCGGTTCCACTGCTTGATGGAGTAGGGCGGATTGGCCAGCACGACATCGAAGCGCTGGAGGCGGTCGCCTTCGACGAGCTTCGGCTCGGCCAGGGTGTCGCCGCGCTCGATGCGAAAGTCCTCGATGCCGTGGAGGAAGCAGTTCATCCGGGCGATGGAGGAGGTCATGAGGTTCCGTTCCTGGCCGTAGAGCTTCACATTCCGCCATTCCTTCCCCGCACGGCGCAGGTGGGCGATGCAGGAGAGCAACATGCCGCCGGAGCCGCAGGTAGGGTCATAGACGGACTCGCCGGGCTGCACGTCGAGCATCTCGGTCATGAGATGGACGACGGTGCGGTTCGTGTAGAACTCGGCGGCGGTGTGGCCGTAGTCGTCGGCGAACTTCTTGATGCGATATTGATGAGCGCCCCCGCGCTCACCCTTCGGGCTGCCTACGGCAGTCTATCTCGCTCCGCTCGGTTCGTAGCCCTGGCCCAGCTCGTCCTCGGGCAAGTTGGCAACGGTGAGTTCCAGCGTGGAGAAGTGCTCGATGAGGTCGCGCAGCATGGCATCGGACAGGCGGTCCTTGTTCGTCCACTGCGCATCGCCAAAGATGCCGAAGAGCTTGTCGGGGTTGGCGGTCTCGATGGCCCGCATGGCCTGCTGCAA
>CAMAUZ010000014.1 GCA_945861535.1 Akkermansia muciniphila
ATAGGGTGATGGCGGGGCGAATGTTGGGGGGGATTCTGCGCAAACACCAGGAAAGTCGCGCGAAATGATTCCACATTCGCACCCGCAGAGAGCCGCCGAGACCAATGTTTACAGGCCGATGAATCCATGTCGGCCCGTCACTAACTAGCCTTCTCAGACAAGAAAAAATTGGACTTAACCGCAATTCGGTGTGTCGGCGAGGGCGGCGGTGGGAGTGCGCCAATGCGGTCAACCGGTTGGGTGGTGCCGGAAGATTTGGCGGACCGCGGCGCGAACGTGGGAACTTGCGGGCGGGCGGGCCACGCTCGGGCGCGGTGGCGGCCCTTGGCGGGCACCGTTGGAATGCGCCTGCCTACGCCTCGGCGGGCATTTTGCGCTTTCCAAGGCGAAACCACAGCCCCTAACTGCGCGCCGCTATGACCGAACGCACCGCCCCAAAAATTTCCAAATGGCCGTTTTTCCTCGCCGACCTGCTGCTGCTCGGAGCCGCGGTGGCCTTGGTCGAAATCTGCCGCCGCCCGTTCGGTTTGTGGGAAAGTGTCGCGTTCGCGGCCTGCGTCGCGCTGGCGGGTTGGTTCGGCATCTGGCCGTTTCTGCGCGATCACGATGCGGCGTTGCGCTTTGCAGAATCGGATTCGCTCAACGAAACCGCCGCCAAAATCCAGCAGCTCGAGACGGTCGCCAAACAGATCACCACCGCGACGTCGCACTGGCAGAGCGCGCTGGATCAATCGCAGAAGACCGTGGCCACGGCGGACACCATCGCCGCGCGCATGGCGGCGCAGGAGAAGGAGTTCATGGAGTTCATGCAGCGCGCCAACGACAGCGAAAAAGCCACGTTGCGGCTCGAGGTGGACAAGCTGCGCCGCTCGGAAAGCGAGTGGCTCCAGGTGCTGGTCCGCATGCTCGATCACACCTACGCGCTGTATCGGGCGTCGGTGAATTCCGGGCAGCCGCAACTGGTGCAGCAGCTCGGCAATTTCCAGTTCGCCCTGCGCGACGCCGCCCGGCGCGTCGGTCTCACGCCTTTCGTGCCGGCCGTCGCCGAGCCGTTCGATGCCAAGGTGCATCATCTGGAAGATGAAAAGGCCACGGCTCCGGCGCAGGGTCGCATCGCGGAGACCGTCGCCACGGGCTACACCTATCAAGGGCAACTGCTGCGCCCCGCGCTCGTGACCTTGCAGACACCCGCCGCCGAGGCCGAGGCGGCTCCGGCGAATCCTGTCGCGGGCCAACTGCTATGAGCCGTGTCTTGGCAGTGGAAACCGCTGAGAGAACCCCAGCGGCACGATGAACACCGGGCGGCGAAGCCGCAGCCCAAGGAGCGCGGCTGTGTCCGCCTAGGACCAGCCGCAGCGGCCCCGACTCCTCGCCGGCACCCGTTGGAATCAGAGGCGTCCCTTGCGGCCAACCTGCTGCGGCTGGTGCTCCGCGCACACAGCCGCGCTCACACGATGCCCCGGCGTGAACAGCTCTTTCTTTCCCGCCGTCTGCGCTCCCCGACCGGCCCGGACGACTGCGGTGTCCGGGCGCGGTCATCGTGTCATCCGTCCCTTGCCCAAGATATTATGAAACAACGCTGGTTTGTTCCTTTCGCCAAAACCTTATCCCTGTTGGTCGCGCTCGCCGTGACCGCCGCGACCGCCACGGCCGCGCCCAAGCGCATCCTCGTCATCACCCAGTCCAAGGGTTTCAAGCACGGCGTCGTCTCGCGGCCGGCGCCGGACCAGCTCTGTCTTGTTGAGAAGACCGTCCAGGAAATCGGCGCCAAGTCCGGCGTGTTCGAGGTGGAGCTGTCGCAGGACGCCATCGCCGCGCTCACCAAGGAGAATCTCGCCAAGTTCGACGCCCTCTTCTTTTACACCACCGGCTCGCTCCTGCCCGCCGGCGAACCGCGCGAGGCGCTGCTCGATTTCGTGCGGCAGGGCAAGGGCTTCATCGGCACGCACAGCGCGACGGACACGTTCAAGGACTTCAAGGGCTACACCAGCTTCATCAACGGGAGCTTCGCCGGGCATCCGTGGGGCAGCGGTACCACCTGCACGTTCAACAATCACGAGCCGTCGCATCCCATCGTGAAAATGTTCGACGCCGAGTTTCAGTGGAAGGACGAGATCTACCAATACAGCGACTACGACATGAAATCCGTGCGCGTCCTTTACAGCCTGAACATGGCGAAGACGAGTCCCAAGATGCCCTACCTCGTGCCCGTCTGCTGGGTCCGTGAATTCGGCCAGGGCCGCCTCTTCTACACGAACCTCGGTCACAACGAAGCCACCTGGAAGGACGCCAAATATCAGGAACATCTGCTCGCCGGCATTCGTTGGGCGCTCAAGCTCATCGAAGGTCCGGCCACGCCGAATCCCGAAGTTCAGCAGGTCGAACACAACAAATCCATCGTCGCCTTCGCGGCCAACGTCGCGGGCAAGGACGCCACGCCTTACCTCGCCAAAGCCGCCGCCAATCCTGCGTGGCTCACCGAAGTCACCGCCGCCGCGAGCGCCGCGGGCAAGGCCCAGAGCGCCGTCAACGGCGTGCGCGATCCCGATCCCAAGAAGACCAAGCCCGAGGAACTCGAAGCCGCCCGCGCCGCCGCCAAAGCCAAGCGCGCCGAGCTGCAGGGCAAACTCGAGGAACAGAAGAAGCTGCTCGTGGCGGCGTTGGAGAAATAGTTCACACTTGCTGTCAGTTCACGGCCGCCGGAGCGAATCCGGCGGCCTTTTTTTGTGGCTGGGCGGTGGGGGGCGGAGTTCGGAACGCCGAGGGAATTGGGAAACCACGGATGGACGCGGATGAAAACAGGGCGGGTACCGCGGCGACAGTTGGAACGCAGATTTTGGCGTGTGGTGATCTTGGAAACGGCCGAAGCGGTGAACCACGAAAGGCACGAAAGGCACGAAAACAAAGGGCCGAATTGCGGTTGGCCGATACCGATTTACCTCACCGGCCGGAAGACAACACCCGGTTCCGCAGGACCTTCTCCTTTCGTGTTTTTCGTGTCTTTCGTGGTTCCATCGGCTTCCTCGCCGATCCAACCGCCCCGTGCGTGCGTGCGTGCGTCGCTGCGGCCCCGGGGACGGCCGCATTCCGCAGGGGCTGTGCGTGCGAGCACGGCTGCGGGAATCCGGTTGGCGTTCGGCGACGTGGCGACTAACCTCCGGCAGCTCGGCATTCCGATGAAACTCGCATCCACCTTCCCATCGCCCTGGCGCGGCGTCGCGCTCGGGGCTTTCCTCTGCGCGCTGCTGCTGCCGTTGCCGGCGGCGCGCGCGCAATTTCAGGCGCCGGGAATCAGCACGGGCTTGCTGCGGGTGTTCGCGGAGTTCAAGGGCTTCGCGTCGCAGGGCGAGCTGCGGATGCTGGATGACGCGGGCGTCGAGACGATGAGTTTCGCGGTGCATCTCGGCCACGAGCCGGGGAAGTTGCGGCTGGATTTTGATCTCGCGCAGGTGAAGGGCGGGCTGCTGCCGGAGTTCGCGATCGAGAGCCTGTCGCGCGTGGGCTTGAACCGCGTGGCGACCGTGCTCGATGCGGAAAAGAAAACCATCCTGATGCTTTATCCGCTCGCCCGCGCTTACACGGAGATGGCAATGCCGAAGGAGGAAGTCGTCGCGGCGCAGCGCAAGTACACCAGCACCCGCCAGGAGGCCGGCCGCGAAACCATCGACGGCCATGCGTGCGTGAAGACGGCGGTGACGTTCACCGATGATGCCGGGCAGAAGAGTGCGGCGACCTATTGGTTGACGCCGGATTTTCCGGGCCTGCCCGCGCAGGTCGAGACGCGGGACAAACAGGGCACGCTGCAACTCCGTTTCAAATGGGTGCGCGCGGTGACCACGGGTGCCAAACGTTTCGCCGTGCCGGCCGGCTACACGAAGCACGCGAGCAGCACCGCGCTTGTGAAAGCCGTCGTCGATCAGGCTGTCGCTGCGGAGGCGAAGGACGCGGCGGAAAATCCCGAGAAACCGGAGAAGCCCGGGAAGGCCGGCCAACCGGACAAGAAATAGCAACCGGCCGCGTCGCGCGCGCACGCCGCACCGCCGCCACCAACTTCGCCACCACTCAAACGCACCATGATCTGCTCATTACTAAACTTCACCGCCCGACCCCGCTGGTCGCGCCGCTGGTTCGCGGCGCTGGGCGTTGCGTGCTTCCTCGTCGCCGGGCCGGTCCGCGCGCAACTGCTGCCCGAGGGGCTTGCGGAGCGCGTGCCGTTTTTCGCGGCGGCGCTGACGCCGCTGCTGAGCGAGCCGCGGCCGTTCAGTGCGCGGGCGCAGTGGGTTTTCTTCGCGGATTCCCCCGAGGACCGGACCGCGGTGGGGATGACGCTCGCGATGTCCGCCGGGCAGATGCGGTGGGATTTGAACCTCGAGGATTCGCCGCGTGAGCAGTTCCTGCCGGGTGCGCTGGCCGCGCTCAAGGGGATGAAAATGGAGCGCATCGCCCTGTATTTGCAGCCCCATCGCGCGGTACAGGTGGCGTTCCCCGGCGCGGAATCCGTGGTCGTGATCCCGCTGCCGAAAGAGCAACGCGTGGTGGAGAAGGCCGGCGAGCAGGCCGCCAATCTCGAGCAGACTGCCGTGGCGCGGGAGACGATCGACGGGCATCCGTGCGTGAAATACCGGCTGAAAGTGGCGATGAGCAAGACGACCACCGAGTCGGCGTTTGTGTGGCGCGCGACGGACCTGGAGAATTTCCCGTTGCGTCTGCAAATCCAATTCGGGAGCGAGAGTCATGTGTTGCAGTTCAAGAACCCGAGCTTTGCCAAGCTCGCTGACGGTCACCTCACGCCGCCGCCGAAATTCAAGCGCTACGCCGATCTCGATACGCTGCTGCAATCGGCCTTGCTGCGCGGGCTGGGTCTGGGTGCGCCGGAAAAATGAGAACCGGCTGAGGGAGCCGCAATCCGGTGCTTTGCCGAGCGGGCGATGCGTGATGCGTAACTCCTGACTCCCGCGTCCCCCGTGCATCCGCCAGCCAAACTCACGCCGCGCCATCTGGTGCTGATCGCGCTGGGCGGCGTGGCGCTGGGCGTGGCGGGTTGGTTCACTTACGAACAACTCTCCTGGCGCGAGCTTCCCCGCGAGGGCGGCACGCGCCGCTGGCAGCGGGGAAAATACCTGCACCTCGACACCAACGGCGACGGGATCGTGGACGAGGAGCAATACCGCTTCGACCGCCCGAATCACGCATTGGTCCGGCGCGATGTGAATTTCGATGGCAATTTCGATTTGCGCTACGAACTCCAGTCCGGCGTGGCCACCCGCATCGAGAAAATCCACGAGCGCGCGCCCCGGCATTGAGACCTGAGGCGAACCCGAGCACCGAAACGGCGCAGCATGGGGCCAACGTACCATTGTGCGACTCGGCAAGCGGACGGGCCGAGGTCGGGGTACCGCAGGCGTCCTCGCCTGCGAGTTCGGGCGGCGTCTCGCCGCCCGTACCGACTCGGGGCGAGACGCCCCGCGAACTCGCAGGCGAGACGCCTGCGGTAGCGTCCGTTGGCAGCGAATGGGAGCACGGGCGGTCCCCGCCTGCAGCGGCCCCGCACTCGAGAACGTGCGAGAAACTTCCCACACCCCGGCGCCACGTTGCCGCTGCGACCGGGGACCGATCGCCCGCCGTTTTTGGAGCTGCTTCGCCGGGCGCGGTTACTGCGGTGCGCCTCCCTCGTCCAGAAAAATTCCGTCCGCGCGTTAACCCGCGCCGTGGCCACGGCGTGGATCGGCCGCGACCTCCACGACAACAAAAACCCGCAGGTGCTGGCACCTGCGGGTGGCGGAAATCAAATGACCGGCGCGAATCAGGACGGGCCGAAGTCCCCGATGGCTTCGACCGGGCAGCCTTCCTTGGCTTCCTTGCACAACTTTTCTTCCTCTTCGCTCTCCGGCTGCTTGTAAACGTAGGAATAACCCCCGTCCTCGTTGCGTTTGAAGTTCTGTGGCGCCGTCTCACGACAGAGGTCGCAGTCGATGCACTGGTTGTCCACGAAGTACTTTCCGGCAATGTTTTCAGGGTAGGTATTTGCGATGTCGGCCATAAATTTTTGAGTTAAAGCTGCGGATATATGCGGCGCGTGGAATCGAATGGCAAGTCCCATTTCACGCGATTCCGGCGCTGAACTGACGGCATGAAATCCATGCCGGATTTGCCGTTTTCATCCGTCCCGCGCGCCCCTATCGTGCGCCGGCCTGAGGGCTTTATGAGAAAAACCAAAATTATCGCCACACTCGGTCCGGCCACCGGTTCTGCCGAGATGATCGGCAAACTGATCGACGCCGGCATGAACATCGCGCGGCTCAACATGTCCCACGCGACCCACGACTGGACGCGCCGCGTCATCCGGGACATCCGCCATGCCGCCAAGCAGCGCCATGTGCCCGTCGGCATCCTCATGGACACGCAAGGCCCCGCCATCCGCACCGGCGACCTGGCGGTGCCGCTCGACCTGCAACCGGGGCAGAAGTTCACGCTCACGGTGCGCGGCGAGATCAGCGAGGAGGAGCATTCCGTGGATGTGAATTATCCCGACTTCGTCAACGACATCGGTGTGGGCGACGTGGTGCTTTTGGACAACGGGCAGATCCACATGAAGGTGCTCGCCAAGCACGCTAACAAGGTCGATTGCGAAGTCCTCACCCCCGGCCGCCTCGGCAGCCGCCGCCATATCAATCTCCCCGGCGTCAAGGTCAGCCTCCCCGCGCTCACGGAAAAAGATCTCGCCGACGTGCAGGTCGGTCTCGCGGCGGGCGTGGATTTCATCGCCATGTCGTTCGTCCGCGAGGCCGCCGATGTGCGCCAGCTCCGCGCCATCATCGAGCGGTCCGCCCATCAACCGCTGATCATCGCCAAGATCGAGGACCAGCTCGCGGTGAAAAATTTCGCCGAGATCAATCTCGAGGCCGACGGCATCATGATCGCGCGCGGCGATCTCGGCATGGAATGTCCCTACGAGGAACTGCCCATCATCCAGCGCCGCCTGGTCAAGGCCTGCCTGGCCACCGGCCGTCCCGTGATCGTCGCCACGCACATGCTCGAGAGCATGATCGAAAACCCGATGCCCACCCGCGCGGAAATCACCGATGTCGCCAACGCCGTCTTCGAGCAGGCCGACGCCATCATGCTCAGCGGCGAGACCACCGTGGGGAAATATCCGCTGAAATGCGTCGAGGTTTTCGACCGCATCGCCCGCCGCATCGAGCGCAGCGGCGGCGCGAATTATCAGGAGCGCGCCCAGCTCACCAGCCCGCGCCAGAAGCTGGTGCGCAGCGCCGTCACCATGGCCGATGATCTCAAGGCCGACGCGATCCTCGTCTTTACCGTGCGCGGTGCGATGGCCCGCCACACGGCCTGGATGCGCCCGCGGCACAGCCCGATCTTCGCCTTCTGCGAACGCTGGGAAATGGCCGACTCGCTCGCGCTGAACTACGGCGTGACGGCCTCGGTGATCCGCTTCAACCACACCCATCCCGAGCAAACCGTCGAGCACGCGATCCAGCACCTGCTCGCGCTCGGGCGCATCCAATCCGGCAACACCGTGGTCGTCATCACTGCCCTCTCTGCCGGCGAACAGGTCGTGGACGCGGTGCAGATGCGGGTGGTGAACTGAGCGGAAAGGGGAAGTCGGAGCGCGGAGCGCGCCCGTCTCGGGCGCAGCAGGGTGGAGCGTGGCGAGGCGTGTGAAAATTCCCACGGCCCTCGTGCGTGCGGATGTCGCAGCGGCCGGGGACGGCCGCACTCCGGGGCGGCGGCGTACCGGCGCATCTCAGTTTCTTGCACGCGGCTTGGCGTTCGGGCCAGCCGGGTGGGGCAGGCATCCCTGCCTGCCAGTTGGCGGGGCATCCCTGCCCCGTGTTCCCGGTTCCGCGGGGGTGCTCGGCCATGGAAGCGGGCGGCAGGGATGCCGCCCGAACTGGCAGGCAAGGATGCCTGCCCCACCCCGCCCGCGCGCGTGCCGCCGCAGGTTGCCTCGACCACACCACCCGTGCCTGCCGAGTGTTGCAGGAAACTGAGATGCGCCCGCGGCGTACCGGCGGTTGCGAAATCCTTGGTTTCACCCACCACGCCGCTATTCTCCGGCACCACTATTTATGAAAACTGTTTGCTCACTGCGACTCCTCCTGACCTTGACCCTCGGCGCGGCGCTGCCGGCTTCGGCGGCGACCATCTCCACATTTGCCGGCACCGGCGTGAAAGGTTTTTCCGGCGACGGCGGACCGGCGACGCAGGCGCAGTTGAACAATCCCTTCGGCGTGGTGCGCGGGCCTGATGGTGCGATCTGGTTTTGCGAATACGACGGGCAGGTGGTGCGCAAGGTGACGGCGGATGGAAAAATCCAGACGGTCGCGGGCAGCGGGAAGAAGGGCTACACCGGCGACGGCGGGCCGGCGCTGGCGGCGACGTTCAATCTGCCGCACGAGATCCGGTTCGATGCGCGCGGTGATTTGTACATCGTGGACATGGGCAACCACGCGGTGCGCAAGGTGGACATGAAGAGCGGTGTGATCAGCACGTTCGCGGGCATGGGCAAGGCGGGCTACAGCGGCGACGGCGGGCCGGCGAACGCGGCGCAGTTCAAGCAACCGCACAGCATTCAATTCGATCCCGCGGGCAATCTGTTCATCTGCGACATCGGCAATCACGTCATCCGCAAGGTGGACAGGAAGAGCGGCGTGATCCGCACGTTCGCGGGCACGGGCAAGGCGGGGCCGACGCCGGATGGCGCGCCGATTGCCGGCACGCCGCTGAACGGGCCGCGCTCGCTGGATTTCGATGCGAACGGTGATCTGTGGCTGGCGACGCGCGAGGGGAACCAGGTTTTCCACTTTGACCTGAAGGCGGGGAAAATCCGGCACATCGCGGGCACGGGGAAGAAAGGTTTCACCGGCAACGGCGGGCCGGCGAAGGAGGCGACGTTGTCGGGACCGAAGGGCATCGCGGTCGCGCCGAATGGCAATGTCTATCTCGCCGATACCGAGAGTCACGCCGTGCGCATGATCGATGCGAAGAAGGGAACGCTCGAACTGATCGCCGGCACTGGCGCGAAGGGCGACGGCCCGGACGGGGATCCGTTGAAGTGCCAATTGGCGCGGCTGCACGGCCTCTTCGTGGACAAGGATGGCAGCGTGTTCATCGGCGACAGCGAGGCGCACCGGGTGCGGGTGTTGCGGTGGTGAGGCGGGGGGGGAATTCCCTCGCGCAATGCGGAGCGGCCGCCAGGCGCGCCGGGCGCATCCGGGCACCGCCACGGCGTAGCGCAGACTTCCAAGTCTGCTGTGTCACGGGTTTCCAAACCCGCTGGTCGTCCGCCTACCCGCGACGCCCCGGCTTGCCGCACGCGCCCCGAACGCATTGGCACCTGCCGATTTGGAAATCGGCGATACAGCAGGTTTGGAAACCTGCGCTACGGGGGTGGTGCGCGGATGCGCCCTCGCCCGCCGGCACTTCGTCTTGCGGCTTGTCGCGCGGCGGCAACTTCGCGAGCCTCCGACTCGGATCACCTATGACTGCTCTATCTCGCCGGGTTCCGCGCCCGCTCGCACTGCTCCGGTTGTCACTCGCGTTCGTCGTCACCTTCACCGTCGGTTTCGCGGCGACCCACGGAGAAGTGCCCGCGACCAAAATCTCCCACGCCCACACCAACGCCGCCGGCGTGTTCGTCCACGTCGTCCGGTCGGAGCTGCAATCCGGCCCGACGGAAATCCAGGTGCTGCTGCCCGCGAAGCCGGAGCCTGGGAAAAAACTCGCGGTCGTGTATCTGCTGCCGGTCGAGGCGGGCACGGGCGAGCATTGGGGGCGCGCGTTCGCGGACATTCAGCGCGCCGGGTTGCAGAATCGGTACGAGGTCATCTGTGTTTATCCGACCTTCGCCAAACTGCCGTGGTATGCGGATCACCCGACGGATGCGCACCTTCAGCAGGAGAAATATTTCACCCAGGTGGTCGTGCCGTTCATCGAGACGAATTACCACACGCTGGCCGAGCCGCGCGGGCGGTTGCTGCTGGGCTTCAGTAAATCCGGATGGGGCGCGTTCTCGCTGCTGCTGCGGCAGCCGGAGGTGTTCGGACGTGCCGCCGGTTGGGATGCGCCGTTCACGATGGACGGCCCGACGAAATACGGCATGGGGGAAATCCTCGGCACGCAGGCGAACTTCGAGCGCTACCGACTCACGACGTTGCTGCGGAGCCGCGCCGAAGGGTTGCGCGGGGAAATGCGCCTCGGGGTTTTCGGCTACGACAACTTCCGCGAGCACCACGTCCAGTTGCACGCGCTGCTCGACGAATTGAAAATCCCGCACGAATACCGCGACGGTCCGAAGCGAAAGCATCACTGGAATTCCGGCTGGGTGGCGGAAGCGCTGGAGTTTCTGGTGCGGCAGCCGTGAGGCGGCCCCACCGGAGCGCGCCCGTCTCGGGCGCAGCAGGGGGAGCGCAGGAGGGCGCAGGTAAATTCCGACGGCCCGCGTGCGGGCGGACGTCGCTGCGGCCGGGACGGTCGCACTCCGGGGCACCTACTCCGGTCCTCCCGCTTTTGCGTCTTCTTGCGCTCTTCGCGGCAATCCCAATTCGCGCACTCCGGTCGCAGCCTTGCGGCTCACTCGAACCGCACCATGAACTGCCGGTAAAATTCGCACGCCTGTTCCACCTGCGCGCAATCGACGAATTCCACCGCCGCGTGCGCCTGATCGATGCTGCCCGGACCAAAGATGAGGCTCGGAATTCCGGCGCGCCCGAACTTGCTCGCGTCGCTTCCAAACGGCACGCCCGCCGGCTCGGGATTGAGCCCCAGTTCGCGCAACACCGCCGACGCCACCCGCACCGGCGGCGCGTCCGCGGGCGTCGCCAGGGGATAATCCGTGAGCATCGGCGGCAGCATCTCCGCGTGAAAATCTGGAATTCCCGCGCCCACCTCGGCGAGCAACGCCTCGTAGCCCGCGAGCACGCCCTCGATCGTTTCGCCGGGCAAGAGGCGGCGATCGATTTCGATTTCGCACTCGTCCGGCACAAAGTTCACCTGCACGCCGCCACGGATCACGCCGACGTTCACCGTCGCCGGTCCGAGCATCGGATGCGGCTGGAGCGCGAGTTTTTGCCCGTCCCTTTCCAGGGCCTGAATCACGCGCGTCATGTGACTGATCGCGTTGACGCCGAGGTGCGGTTTCGAGCTGTGCGCCGTCACCCCGCGCGTGCGGATTTTCCACCGGATCACGCCCTTGCTCGCGATGATCGCGCGCATCTCGGTCGGCTCCGCCACGACGGCCGCCGCGGCCGTCAGCCCTTCGCACAACTTCACCACGCCGCGATACGAGAACTCCTCATCCGCTGCCGCCGCGACCCAGATCTCACACGGCGGCACCACGCCCGCTTCCTTCACCGCCGCCAGCGCGTGCATCATCCCCGCCAGCCCGGCCTTCGTGTCGCAGGATCCGCGGCCGTACAAACGCCCGTCCGCAATCCGCGGCTCGAACGGCGGAATCGTCATCCCCGTCACCGACGCCGTGTCCGTGTGCGCCTCGAACACGATGCGCCGCCCCGCCTGCCGCCCCGGCAATCGCGCGATCAGATTCGGCCGTCCCGGAAAAACCTCCTGCGAAAATGTCTCGATCCCGCGCCGTCGGAAAAACTCCGCCACATACGCCGCCACCTCCGCCTCGGGCCGGCCGCCGACGTAGGCGGGATTGATGCTGTTGATGCGGACGAGATCCGCGAGGGTTTGGAGCAATTCGCCGGGAGCAGATGGAGATTTCATAAGCGGCAGTTTAACCGCCGCTCGAACCCGACGATTACCTGACACCTAGAAGCTTCACAGTTTTTTGAGCGGGAACCAAAAGCCCCCGACTCGCTTCCTAACCGGAGTACATTGATCGAGTGGGTGTTCATCGCGTGGAAACCAGCGGAGGGGGACATATCGTAAGCGACCAAGTCGGGACCACCACCGGTCCATCGGTGGACGCCGGCTGCTATTGACCGGCCAACACCGCGCGCCCCGTCCCTCCCCAACCAAACCTCCAGTTATCTGGTCCAGAACTGGATTAGTTCACCCGGGTAGGATCCCAGTGGATGTTGCGACCCACATACACCCCGCCGCCCCAGTAATTGGTGTCGTTTCGTTCGACATAATCCACATGCCCGTCCGCAAAGCCCACCGCCGACTGACCATTATGCCGGAAGATGCGGATGGTCCGGGTCGGCGTGTTCAAGGGACCAGCACCTTGGGCCACCCAGTCGCTCTCGTTCATGTACACCGCCCATATCATGTAGTAGTCTGCGGTCATGATTACATTTTGCGGATTGTAACCACCCTCGCCCGACATCGCGGGCGCGCCCCGCCCGCCCGCCGCCCGCCCGCCAACCAAGGTGTTGTAGCCGTAGTGCGGGTAATCCCCGTCGGGAAGTCCAGCAGCGGCAGCGGCTTCTTTTGGAACCGACGGACACTTAAAAATGTTTATGCCCTGCATGCCGGGCGCAATGATGTCCATCCACGAGACCAGGTGGAAAATGCCGTTCCCGGGCGCAATGCCCGAGCCGTTGGGGTCCTGCCAGAAATAGGCGCCCGGCATGGCCGGGTTGACCTGGGTCTGCATTCCGGTCAGGGCGGGCAGCGCTTGCCCGACCCAGTTTTCCGGATACCGCCCCCGGTCATCGGCGTAGAACAGCAGCGCCAATCCGAACTGGCGCGAGTTGTTCTGGCAGACCGGCCGTTGGGCTTTGCGTTTGGCACTGGCGAGGGCTGGCATGAGCATCGAGGCCAGAATGCCGATGATGGCGATGACGACGAGCAGCTCGATGAGGGTGAAGCCGAAGCGGAACTGACGGAGGTTTCCCACAGTTTTCATGTTTGGCAGACTAGGCGTATGAAACGAGCATTCAAGCGGATTACCAGCGCTTCCGCTTGCTTCGATTCCGAACGCAAGCGTATTTTTTCGGGGCATGAAAATCTCCACCAGCAGCCGTCGCTTCCTCCACACCCTCCGCACCGTAGCGGGTCTCCTGGCGCTCATCGCCGCCGCATCCCTCGTGGGCTGCGGTGATTCTTCCAACTTCAAGAGCACCCTCGCCAAGGCCACCAGCGGTGATCCCCAGGCCCAGGTGGACCTCGGCCTGATGTATTTGACCGGCCAGGGCGTGAAAGAAAACGAGCAGCAGGCGTTGAACTGGCACAAGCAGGCGGCTCTCAAAGGTCTGCCCGCCGGCCAGCGCGAGTATGGCCGCCGCCTGCGCGACGGCATCGGCGGCGGGCGGAATCTCGCCGCCGCCCGCGAGTGGCTCGAAAAGGCCGCCACCGCGAACGACCTCGATGCCCAGACCGACCTCGCCAGTTTGCTTGGCACTTACCTCCAGCCGCCCGAATACGTGGAGGCGATGAAGTGGCTGCTGATCGCGGAAAAGGGTGGCTCGCCGGCGGCGCCCGCAATCATCAAATCCATCAGCGGCCAGATGTCCGCCGCCGAACTTTCCCAAGCCCGCGGCAAGGCAGCGGACTTCGGCAAAGACAAATAGCCTCGCTCCCCGCGCCGCCGAAACCTGCGCTCGCTGCGACCTGCAAAACTTGACCGCTCCGCGTTTACCCTGCCTCGCATTGCTCCGCTCACGCGAGTCGGCCTATCTTCCGCACTCATGAACCCCATCCTCCGTCTCTGGTTCCGCCCGTCGCCAATCTGTCTCCTGGCGCTCCTTGCCGCCGCCGCACTCGGCACCGGCTGTGGCCCGGCTTCCACTTTCAAGGCCACCCTTGCCAAAGCCAAGGCCGGCGACCCCCAGTCCCAGATGGAAGTCGGCCAGATGTATCTCGAAGGCCGGGACGTAAAGCAGGACGGAGTGGAGGGCCTGAGTTGGGTCAAGCAGGCGGCCCTCAAAGGCTTTCCCCCCGCCGAACGCACCTACGGGATGATCCTGCGCGCCGCTCCTCCTCCCGCCGGGAACGTCGAGCAAGGCCGGCAATGGCTCGAGAAAGCCGCCCACCACGGCGACACTCTCGCGCAGATCGAACTGGCCGGCATCCACGGTCTTTTTTCGCCGCCGTTCGATTATGTCGAGGCGATGAAATGGGTGCTCATCGCGGAGAAAGGCGGGGCCACGAACACCCCGGCCATCAGGAAAATGCTCGAAGGCCAGATGTCCGCCTCCGACGTCGCCAAGGCCCGCGCGCGGGCCGCCGAATTCGTCGTGGAAAAGTGAAGCGCCGCGGCCATTCATCCCCCGCCACTCCGCCGCGTCGGCCCTGCCAGCCCTTCCGGGAATTTTCCTGACGCAAGTCAGAAGTTGGTTGCTTCCCGGAACGCGAAACGATTACAAGCCCTCACCACATGCGTCCAACCGCCATGACTAAAACCGGTTCGGTGGTCCCTTTTCTGCTGCTGGCAACCGCCGTACTGCTGGTTCCCGAGTTGGCCGCGCTGGCGGCGGACGTTGCACGGGGAGCCGCCGCCACGCCGGCCCCGTTCGAGCTCGGGAAGTTCCTCGCCCCATTCCATTCGGTCGTGCTGCATTATCCCATCGGCTTTGTCACGATGGCGGTCATCTTGGAAATCTACTCCCGCTATCGACCCAGCCTCGAATTGCGCCGGGTCATCACCTTGGTCATGGGCTTGGCGGCGCTCAGTTGCGTGGTCGCCGCCGCCTTTGGCATCCTGCGCGCGCAGGGCGGGGGTTACGATGACAAGACCGTGGAAGTCCATCGCTGGACGGGGATTGCCGTCACGGCGCTGACCATCATCGGCTGGCTCGTCCATCAACGCGTCCTCCGCGACCTGACCCGCGCCGGCGTGCTGAAACTTTACCGCGTCGTCATCGCCGCCGACCTCGTCGTCCTGGTCATCGCCGGGCACGAAGGCGGCAACCTCACCCACGGCTCCAACTATCTCTTCGAGGGCGCGCCCGCCATGGTCCAATTCGCGAAGGACATCATGCCAGAAGCGATGTCTCCCCCCCCGGTCGAAATCCCTGTCGAGGAATCCAAGCGCGGTTTCGTCGAGAAAATCCGCCCCATCCTCGAGGCCAAGTGCATCAAGTGCCACGGTCCCGACAAGATGAAAGCCAACTACCGCCTGGATGTCGCCGAGAGCGCCATCGCCGGCGGCGAGAGCGGCAAGCCCGCCATCAAGCCCGGCGACGCCTTCCACAGCAATCTCGCCCGCGTGATCCTTCTCCCCAAGGATCACGACGAAGTCATGCCGCCCAGTGGCAAGGGCCTGCTCACCACCGAGGAAATTGTCACCATCATCAACTGGATTCAGGAAGGCGCGCCCTTCGCCGACTTCGGCGTCCTGGCCAAAACCGACAAACCCGTCACCGCCCCCGAAGCTAAGCCCAAGCCCGAACCCGATCCGGTGAAACCCACCCCACCGGCGGGCACCGACGACCCCTCCGCGCCCAAGCCGCTCGCGCCGCTCGCGCCGGCCCCGAAGTGAAGTAAGTCTCGGTCATTGGCGCACCAAGCCGTCGGACATTTCCGACGGCATTTTCATTTCCGCGCAAATTCCAGACCCGCTGAGGTCTCACGAACGGCGTCGGCCGACACCGGTTCCCAATTCTCCGCCACGCGCCCGGCGTGGTGCTGCCGTTTCCTCTTTCAGCTCCTGAGTCATTTCCCCGGCGAATCGAAGAATCATCGGTGCCGTTATCCTGCCCGCCGTCGCCGACAAACAAATTTTCGTCGCCAAAGAAGTCGCCCTCCTCGCCGTCTGGCTCCGCGGCGAATGCGCGTCGCCTCCCCTGGACAGACCGCGCGCTGAATCCAGCGCTGCGACCGCGCCCGCACGCACCCGCCACGCGGGTTCGGAAAACACCCCGGATCGCCGCCGTCCCGCTGGCAAGCTCCAGAAAACTGGCGCAGCCCAAAACGCGGACGCGCCGGAGCTGCCGCCCGGTGGTCGCGCCAGCGTCCTCGGGTGCATCAGTCCGCTGGCGCTTGCTCCTGCGCCCGCGAGGGCAACGCACCGATTTCCTGCCACGCAACGTCGCCTCGCTTTCCCCCCCCCTCGCGGAATCCGCCCCACCGCAACGAACGCAGCGCAAAACCCCTTCGTTGCCTGCTGGGCGCGCCGGGGCGTGAAACGCTCGCCATGCCCGGCGTTGCTTCCCCACCAGTCACCAATCCGTCCCCATGCAGTCCGGACGCGGGAGTCTCGCCCCCTCAGCGCGTTCCCGCAGCGAGCGGGAGCGCTTTGCCCACCGCTCGAGCCGTCACGGAAAGGTGAGCCAAACGCCGCGTACTCGCCCACCGTTTCCGCCCGCAGTAGGCCGTGAGCGGGCGGGATGCCCGCGTCCCGGTCATTGAACCGTTACGGCTGATCGCTCCCGCCTTCCCCCCGTCTGCCGTTTCCACTGCAAAACCCGTGATTTGCCTTGGATTTTCCGCCCCCTCGCACCTATCCTCCGCGCGTTATGCCAGAGAAGAAACTGAACGACATTCCACGCACTCTGATCGAATTGTTCAACAAAGGGAACAGCGCGCTGAACACCGGAAATGTGGATTATGCGCTGACGATCTTGATGCAGATTTTGCAGAAGGAACCCGGCTACTACGAATGCCGCGAGGCCCTCCGCGCGGCCCAGGCCCGCAAGGCCGGCCAGTCCTCCGGCATCTTCCGCAAGGTCATGGGTTCCGCCAGCGGCGCCGCCAATCTCGCCAAAGGCTCCATGGCCCTGCGCAACAATCCGCTGGACGCCATCGTCCTCGCCGAGAACGTCCTCAACGGCGACTCCGACAATATTTCCGCCCACAAGCTCCTCGCCGAAGCCGCCCTTGCCGCCGACCTCCCCAAGACCGCGCTCCTCTCGCTCGACCTGCTCAAGCGCACCAACGGCAAGGACAAGGCCGTAAACATGCAGCTCGCCGAAACCCTCACCCGCCTCGGGCAGATGGACCGCGCCAACGGCCTCTACAATGACATGCTGCGGCTCTTCCCCGGCGACCAGGAAATCTCCCAGGCCTACAAGGACTTCTCCGCCCGCCGCACCCTCAAGGAAGGCGGCTACGAAAATCTCGCCGACGGCAAAGGCTCCTTCCGCGACATCCTCAAGGACAAAAACCAGTCGGCCGCGTTGGAGCAGGAAGGCCGCCAGGTCAAGAGCGTCGAGGTCGCCACCAATCTCCTCGCCGAGTACGAAGAGCGCCTCGCCAAGGAACCGAAAAACTTCCGTCTCGCCCGCCAGATCGCCGAGCTGCACATCCAGAAAAAGGACTACGACAAGGCCCTCGAATATTTCCACTACGTCGTCCAGGCCAGCGGCATCTCCGATTCCTCCCTCGAAAAATCCATCACCGAGACCAACATCAAAAAGTTCGAGCTGCGCCTCGCGCAGTTGGATCCCACGGCCCCGGACCTCGACGCGCAGAAGGCGAAAATCGAGGCCGAGAAAAGCGAGTTCATCCTCGCCGACTGCAAGCGGCGGTCCGACAAATACCCGACCGACCTGAACATCAAGTTCGAGCTGGCCGTGCTCTACTTCCACGCCAACCGCCTCCAGGACGCCACCAAGGAATTCCAGCTCGCCCAGGCCAATCCCGTCCGCAAGCTGCAATGCCTGAATTACATCGGCCAGTGCTTCGCCCGGCGCGGCATGAACGACCTGGCCGCCCGCACCTTCCAGAACGCGATCAAGGAAAAAACCACGTTCGACGAGGAGAAGAAGGAACTGGTGTACGGCCTCGCGTGCGTCCTCGAAAAAATGGGCAAAGGCGAGGAAGCCATCGACCAGTACAAGCAGATTTACGAGGTGGACATCGGCTACCAAAACGTCTCCGAGAAAATCGAGGCCTATTACAGCGGCCAGAGCCAGCCGCCCACGCCGTGATTGTTCGCGCGCCCGCCGGGCTTTTTTTACTCTGCTCGCTCCGGCAACGATCTCCTCCGCACCCGGTCAAACTCTCCTGCGCTGCCAGCCAGTTCCGTTTATGAAACCCTCACTGCTCCTGCTCCTCGCCGCGCTCGGCCTCACCGCCCCGTCGCTCCGCGCCGCCGATCTCGTCGTCAAAGGCTTCTCGCTCGGCATGTCCGCCGCCAAGGCGCTCGAACTGCTGAACACCAATCATTTCAAACTCCTCGGCGCGCCGAAGCTGAGCTTCGTCAGCACCAACGACCTTGCGGCGTACCTGAAGGACACCAGCGCGAAAATCACCGAGGAAAAACTCGGCCGCTACGGCGAGCAATCCCGCGACGTCATTCTCGAAAAACACTACGCGGGCCGCGACGGCATCAAGGGCAACGGTGTCCAGATTTTCCTCCAAGGCGGCAAGGTCATGAAGCTCGAGTTCACGCGCGACGCCGTGGACCGCCTGTTCGGTGCCAACGATCTCGACGGTGCGGAGTTCGCCGCGCTGTTTGCCGAAGCCTATCAGCTTCCCGAACTCAGGCCCTACGCTCCCAAATCCCTCGCCGGCGAACGCGGCTGGAGCCGCAAGAGCCTCGACGGCTGGCATGTTCAGGTGACCGACGGCAAGCAGCTCACCATCAGCGCCATCTCCAAAGCCGCGCAGCGCCGCTTCGACTGAGCCGCGCTAGTGTGGGTCAGGCTTCCAGCCTGACAGTTCGGGCGGCATCCTTGCCGCCCGTTGCCCCGACGGACGAGCGGCGCGGGGAAACCAGAAACACGGGGCAGGGATGCCCCGTTAACTGGCAGGCCGGGATGCCTGCCCCACGCCCCCTCACCCAAACACACTCTTCAAATACTCGATGCTCTTCGTCGCGATGACCTCCGGACCCTCGTCGAAAATGAAGACCTCGACCGACACATACCCCGCGTAGCCGACCTCCTTCAGCGCCGCCGCGATCGGCCGGAAATCCACGTCGCCAAAGCCCGGCCCCTTCAAGTTTTTGTCGTTCGCGTGGAAATACGCGAAATTCGGCCACGATTCCCGGATGATCTGCGGGATCGGCGTGCTCTCCGAGGACATCGCCTTCACATCCAAAATGATCCGGAAGTTCGGCGAGTTCAGTTGTTTCACAAAGCGAATCCCCTCCGCCGCCGTGTTGATGAAGTCCGTGTCCGACGGTCCCAGCGGCTCGAAACAGATCGTCACCCCGCGCTCCTCGCCGCGCTTCACGCCGTCGCGAAAACCCGCCGTCGCCCACTCCCACGCCTGCTCATACGACACGCCCGGCAGCAGATTCCGCTGCTTCGGCGAGCCGAACACAATCCGCTGGCCGCCCAGGTCCGCGCAAAAATCCACCAACTCGCGGATGTACTTCGCCGTGCGCGCCCGCACGTCCGCATCCGGATGCGTGAGATAGAAACCCTCCGTCTGCGCCAGCACCCAGTGAATCCCCGACACCGCCAGTCCGGCGCGCGTCGCCACCTCGCGCAACCGCGCCCGCTCCGCCGCCGGGACATCCGTCACATGTTTGGCGATGGTGAACGGTGCGACCTCGATCGCGTCATAGCCCGCCCGTTTGGCGTAAGCGCACGCGTCCTCGAACTTCCAACCCTGAAAAATCTCGTTGCAGATGGCGAATTTCATGGCCGCAATTTAACCGTCCGCCGCGGCGCAGTGTCGAGCTTCCTTCCGCAGCCAGAGAACGCCGCCGCCCGAGAACGCCGTCCGTGCCCCCCCAACCCATCTTCCCATTCCCTTGCCCCAAATTCCCCTGCCAACCCCGTCCCTCCCTGCCACGCTGCGCGCATGAAACTGTTCTACAGCGGTCCCGTGGTGAACACCGAGATGCTCATCTCGATGCTCGAAAAACACGGCATCACCGCCACGCAGGAATTCGAAGACCCCGCCCTGCCCGACGACGGCGACCTCAACCGCCCCGCCCGTGTGCTCGTCCCCGAAGCCGACTACGACCGTGCCCACCGTCTCTTTTACACCGAGCGGGAAGACGAGCTTTGAGCGCCGTCGTCTCCGCGAATACGAGAAGAAGAACCAAGGTTAAAGCTCAAAGCTCAAGGGAAGGTCCAAGATACAAGCGTCAATACAGACAATGCCACCAACGGCCGTGGAGTCGGCTTTCCACCGGAAACCAAGCCGCTGCGTGAACCGATGCGATTGCCGGAGATATTGGCGTTTGGCGTTTGGAACTTCCCTTGAGCTTTGAGCTTTGAGCTTCGTCTCGCCGCCGCCCTCACTTCTGGAGCTGAAACCGCACCGGCACTTCGACCTTCGCCGCCGTCGGCCGGGCGCCCCGCCGCGCCGGTTCAAATTTCCAATTTCGCACCGCTGCGACCGCCGCCTCGTCCAAAGCCGCGTGCCCCGACGATTCCCCGACTTTGACCGCGAGCGCATCGCCCTGCTCGCTAACCTCCACCGCCAGCCACACCACACCCTCCTGCCGCTGCCGGCGCGCAGACTCGGGATAAACCGGGGCAGGGTTGGTGCGATATTGCGGCAATGAAAGCGTCCCCGGCCCTTCCTCGCCGCGGCCTGCTGCCGCATTGGCACTGAGTCCGCCCGGCGGCGCAGCGGTCGCGACGGCCGGCACTCTCGCCGCCGCTACCGTGACCGGCTGCGGCCCCACGACCGGTGCCACCACGGCGTGCGGCGGAACGACGTTCCCGACTTTCACCACCGGCGGCGACGCAACCGGCGCGGCGGGTTTCGGAGGAATCGCGGAGCTGACCAGCCGCGGTTCCGGCGGTGGTGTCGTGGGCGCAGCGGGCTTTGCCACGCTCGCCGGCGGCGGCTTGGATTCCACCGACTTTGTCACTGCCGTCACTGCTGCCGGTGCCACCGGCAGCGGGACCGGAGGCGTCACCACCGGCAGCGGTTCCGTGACAATCACCTCCAACACCGGCGGCCCGAGGTTCGCCATTGTGCGCCGCAGCGCCCCCACCCCCAACTGCGCCGCCACGAACACCGCCGTCGCATGCACGCCCACGGAAATGCACGCTGCCAACCACAGCTCGCGGCCCGGCGGATTCATTCGAGATTCAGCCTTCCGCTCCCGCACCGCTTTGTCACGAACAACGCGGGTAAGCTCAAAGTTCAAAGCTCAAAGCTCAAGGGAAGTCCCAAGCGCCAGGCGGCACGGGCGAGGACACAATCCGGTCCCCGCTTTTTGAAACTTGGAGTTTCCCTTGAGCTTTGAGCTTTAAGCTTTGAGCTTTCCGTCCCCGCGTTCGCATAGTCCAGCCGTGCGTCGATTGCTCAAAATCCGGACCCTTGCCTTCCCCGCGCTGCTGCGAATCAGGCTCGTCGTGCTCCTCGCGGCGGGATCGCTCGCGCACGCGCAAACCTCCTCGAACCCTCCGCCCGCCAAACTTACCGGGCCGACGCGGCCGAACGTTGTTTTCATCCTCGCCGCCGACCTCGGTCGCGACGATCTCGGCGGTTACGGGCGGCCGCCGGTTGCGACGCCGCGGCTGGATCGCATGGCCGCCGAGGGGATGCGTTTCACGCAGTGCTACGCGGGTGGTGGCGGGTCCGCGCCGTCGCGCGCGGCGTTGCTGACGGGCCTGCACACGGGCCACGGCTGGATTCGTGGTGACGGCGAGGCGGCGCTGCGACCGCGCGACCTGACGGTGGCGGAGCTGTTGAAAAACGCCGGGTACAAAACCGGCGTGATCGGTCTGTGGGGCCTCGGTCCGAGCGGCACGCCGGGCACGCCCGAGCAGAAGGGCTTTGATCAATGGGCCGGTTTCCTCGATGCGCGGAGTGCGCGGAACAATTTCCCCGAGTTCATCTGGCGCAGTGATACGGCACGCGGCGCGGCGGGCAAATTCGAGTTTGTCGCCAATCAGGGCGGCCGGCGCGGGATTTACATCCAGGACGTTTTCAGCAACGCCGCTGTGAATTTTCTGCGCCTCAGCAAGCCGGATAAATTCAACCAGTTCACGCCGTTCTTTCTCTACCTCGCCTTCCCCCTGCCGCACGCCAGCCACGACCCCGCGGGCCGCGCCACGAACGTCGTGGCGACGCCGACCGCCGCGCCCGAAGCGCCCGGCGCGACGGAGGCACGGCTCGTAGCCGCAAAAAACCGCGCCGCCCTGATCACGCGGCTCGATCAGGATGTCGGGCGGGTGCTCGACAAACTGGGCGAATTGCAGATCGCCACCAACACCGTCGTGTTCTTTAGCAGCGATCACGGGCCGCAGCCGGACGGCGGCAAACGCTCGCTGCACGAAAGCCGGCTGCGCGTCCCGTTGCTCGTCCGCTGGCCCGGACATATCGCGGCGGGGACCACGAACGACCGCGTCTGCGCCCTCTGGGACTTTCTCCCGACCGCCGCCGAACTCGCGCGCCAGACCGTCCCCGCGGGCCTCGACGGCCGCTCGCTGCTGCCCGCGCTGCGCGGGAAGGAAGCCGCGCCGCACCCGTTTCTCTACTGGGAATTTCACGACGCCGGTTTCCAACAGGCGGTGCGACTTGATGACTGGAAGGCCGTGCGCGCGGGTGCGGACCAGCCCATCGAACTCTTCAACCTCGCCCGCGATCCCGCTGCGGAAACCAACGTTGCCGCCGCGCACCCGGATGTGATCGAAAAAATCGCGCGCCTCCTCCACGACGCCCGCACCGAGTCGCCGCTCTGGCCGACCAAGCTGAAGCCGACGGAGTGAACGGCAAATTCCGGGTTTGGAGTGCGGTGACTCGTCACCGCTTTTGCGCAGGCGACTGGTCGCCGTCGAACTTCCGTGCGGCTCCGGTCACACTGGCGCGCTGGCGATGGCGCGAGCCATGAACGCCCCATTCCGTCTTCACTCCTCCAGCAGATTGACGGCGACAAGTCGCCTCGGGAAAGCGGTGACCAGTCACCGCACTCCAGAAAGGCGCGCGGCCTTCAGGCCGCTTCAGCGTGGACCGCACGACACGGCTGGAGTTTTCCCACGATGTCCGGCACGCAAACGTCCAAGCGGAGTGAACGCCGCGCGCCAGCGCATGTGGGGCAGGCATCCCTGCCTGCCGATTCGGGCGGCATCCGTGCCGCCCGTTTCTGCGGCGGGCGTGTGGCGCGGCGGGACTGGGAACACGGGGCAGGGATGCCCCGTGAACCGGCAGGCAGGGATGCCTGCCCCACAGGCGCAGCGGAGCGTTGGAACCCGCGAGCGCGCCGTGCTCCCGTCGCCGGAAAAGAAAAAAACCGGCGGACCCTTGCGAGGTCCGCCGGTTTGCAATTGAGGACCGGACGCTTACTTCGTCTCTTCGGTCGGAGCCGCCGGAGCGGCGGGTGCGGTGGCCGGGGCGGCTTCGCCGGTGGTTTCTTTTTCGCGCTCTTCCATCGCGGATTTGCGCGAGAGGCGGACGCGGCCCTTTTCATCAAGGCCGAGATATTTCACCCAGATTTCATCGCCCACGCGGACGATGTCTTCGGTGCGTTTGACGCGGAAGCTGGCCAGTTCGCTGACGTGGCAGAGACCTTCGCGGCCGGGCAGATACTCGACGAACGCGCCGAAGTCTTTCGTGGAAACCACCTTGCCGCGGTAGTTCTGGTTGACCACCGGCTCGGGGCCGGTCGGCTCGGGCTTGGGTGTGCCTTCGGACCGGCGCGGGCCACGGCTTTCGCCGCGGTCACCACCGCGCTCGGGACGGCCGCCGCGTTCCGGACGCTCGCCGCGCTCGGGGCGTGCCGAGCGCTCGGGGCGTTCCGACGGCTCCGGGCGTTCGAGCCGTTCGGAGCGCTCGGGAGCGCCGCCGGACGGTGCGCCGACTTCTTCGCCACGGTCTTCCATCGCGGCCTTGCGGGAGAGGCGCACGCGGCCCTTTTCGTCCACGCCGAGGCACTTGACGAAAATCTCGTCGCCGAGTTTGACCACGTCCTCGGTGTTGTTGACGCGCTTGTTGGAGAGCTCGCTGATGTGAACGAGGCCGTCCTTGCCGGGGAGGAATTCCACGAACGCGCCGAATTCCTTGATGGTGACAACCTTGCCTTTGTAGATCTTGTTGATCTCGGCCTCGGCCGTCATGCCGGTGATGGCCTGGCGGGCGATTTCCATGCCGGCTTCGGACACGGAGTAGATGTTCACCGTGCCGTCGTCGTCGATGTTGATCTCGCAGCCGGACTCTTCGACCAGGCGCTTGATGTTCTTGCCGCCGGGTCCGATGAGCGCGCCGATCTTCTCGGGGTCGATCTTGATGGTGACAATGCGGGGCGCGTATTTGCTGAGGTTCGTGCGCGGGGCGGCGATGATCTTCGCCATCTCGTCGAGGATGAAGAGCCGGGCCACGCGGGCGCGTTCGACAGTCTGATCCATGATCGCCTGCGGCAGGCCGCGGAGCTTGAGATCGAGCTGGAAGCCGGTGATGCCCTTGCTCGTGCCGGCGATCTTGCAGTCCATGTCGCAGAAGGCGTCTTCCCAGCCGATGATGTCGGTGAGGAGTTCGTAGCGGGTGATGACATCCTTGTCATCGTGGTCGGTGCAGATGCCGACGCTGATGCCGGCGACTGGCCGGGTCACGGGCACGCCGGCGTCCATGAGCGCGAGGGTCGCGCCGCAGACGGAGGCCATCGAGGTGGAGCCGTTGGACTCCATGATTTCGCTGGTGATGCGGACGGCGTAGGGGAACTCCTTGAGCGGCACGGCGGGCTTGATCGAGCGTTCCGCGAGCGCGCCGTGGCCGATTTCACGCCGGCCGGGTCCGCTGATGCGGCCGGTTTCGCCGACGGAGAAATTCGGGAAGTTGTAGTGCAGCATGATCTGCTTCTTGGTCTGGCCGCCGGTGTAGGCGTCGAACTCCTGCGAGTCTTCCGTGGTGCCGAGCGTGACGAGCGTCACCGCCTGGGTTTCGCCGCGGCAGAAAATCGCCGAGCCGTGCGCGCGCGGGAGCATGCCGACTTCGCCGCTGATCGGCCGGATGTCCGCGAAGCCACGGCCGTCGAGCCGTTTTTTGCTGTCGAGCACGAGGCTGCGAACGCCTTCCTTCTGGATGAAATAGAACGCGTCCTTGACCACGAAGTCGGTGATTTTTTCCGGGCCGAACTTCGCGAGCAATTGCACGCCCACGTCGTCGGCAATCGCCTTGCAGGCGGCTTCGCGGGCGAGTTTGCCGGGGATCAACAGCGCGGGGACCATGCGGTCGCCGGCCAGCGCCTTGGCGGCGTTGAGGATTTCGTCGGGGACGACGTTGGTTTTGATCTGGCGCTTGGCCTTGCCGATTTTCGCTTGCAGCACTTTCTGCGCGGCAATGATGGGCTGGATGGCTTCCTGCGCGAACCGCAGCGCGGCGCAAAAATCAGCCTCGGGGAGTTCGTCGGCCGCGCCTTCAAACATCACGGTGTCCTTGTCGTTGCCGACATAGACGAGGTCCAGGTCGCTGTCCACCATCTCGGTGTGGGTCGGGCTGGCGATGAACTTGCCGCCGACGCGGGCGACGCGCACGGCGCCGAGCGGGCCTTCCCACGGGATGTCGCTGACGGTCAGCGCCGCCGACGCGCCGATGATGCTCAGGATGTCCGGATCATTGTCGCCGTCCGCGCTCAGGAGCACGCTCTGGACCTGGACTTCGTTGTACCAACCCTTGGGGAAGAGCGGCCGGATGGGGCGGTCGGTGAGGCGGCAGGTGAGGATTTCCTTTTCCGTCGGACGCCCTTCGCGCTTGAAATAGCCGCCGGGGAATTTGCCGGCCGCGGCCGCTTTTTCGCGGTAATCCACGGTGAGCGGGAAGAAATCCTGGCCGGGCTTGGCCTTGGTCGCGGCCACGGCGGCCACGATGACGATGGTTTCGCCCAACTGCACGGTCACGGCCCCGTCGGCCTGTTTGGCGAGCTTGCCGGATTCAATGATGATCGACCGACCTCCAACTTCTGCGATTACTTTCTCTGACATAGGTACTTTCTTGGTACCCCGGCGGCATGGAGGAACTTCTGTCAGCTTCCGGCAAAGCGGCTGCTGATTGAAATTTCCCCTGACGCCGGGATGGTTTTCATGCGGGTGGTTAGGATGGGTGGAACCCGCCGGACCGCAATTCCCGGCGCCGTTCCAAGTGTGTGGTGGGACTAACTCCTGCCGCGGGTACTCCTTCGGAGAAAACCGAAACCCACCGCCGGAGGAAGAGTGGGTTACTTACGGAGCTTGAGCTTCTTGGTCACCGCCTGATAACGACCCGCGTCGTTGCGGGCCAGATAATCCAGCAGTTTGCGGCGCTCACCGACCATCTTGAGCAGCCCCCGGCGGGAACTGTGATCCTTTTTGAAGGCCTGCAGGTGGGTGGTCAGATGGTTAATCCGCTCCGTCAAAAGAGCAATCTGCACATCGGCAGAGCCAGTGTCCTTGTCGTGGACCTGGAAACTCGCAATCAACTTACCTTTTTCTTTCGCTTCCATACTTGTCGTGTGTCGTTCGATTTTTGTTCGGCGGGCAAAGTAGGAAGAGGGCGCACCGGAGTAAAGCAGATTTAATCTTGGCAATGAGAGCGACGGCGGAGCCCGCGGATGCCGGTGGCGGAAATGCTGCGGGAAAAGTTCCAAGCTCAAAGCCCAAAGCTCAAGGGAAGCTCCGAAGGGCCAAGGACCAGGCGTGATGCGGCGGGTCATCCGCTTTGGGTGTCTTCCTCGCCGCCTTGGTTGCGGCTCCTTTGCGCGGCACTAAAACTCTGCAAAATCTGCGCGCGCCGCGAGAATTTTTCCCGAAGCGCGGCTGTGTGCGCGGAGCACCAGCCGCACGGGTGGTGGACGCAGGGGACGCCGCGGATTCCAAGGGGGGGGGGCGGCGAGGTTTCGGTGCCGCTGCGGCTGGTTCTCGGCGGGCACAGCCGCGCTTCGTGGGTTGCGACTTCGCTGCTCACTGGTCATCGCGTCTCCGGGGTCCTTTTGATTTTCACCCGCTCACTTCCCGCATCGGCGTTTCCGGTCGCCAACCCCGCCGCGCTTCGGTTCGCGGGTGGAAGGGGGCCATGCGGTTTCGCTTCAGCGTCAGGCGGCCGGGGCATCCGGCCAGGGTGCCGGGGCGGGCTTGCCGGCGGCGCGGCGCGTCGCCGACACCATGCGTTGGAGTTCCAGCAGGCGCCGGTATTTCTCCTCGACCGGCAGGCTGGCGAGCCAGCTTCGGCGGCGCACTTTGGCGGCGAAAACTTTCCCGGCCAGCTCCGTGACCGTGGGCGCGGTTCGCGACGGGGCGGCGGAAATCAGGAGGTTGGATTCAGGCGTTTCCATGCGGTGAGCAAATCATGCCGGGCCAGAATAGCGCGCAACCGGGATTCATCAATCGCGGGATTGCCCGCCAGCATCGCCAGTCGTTCCCGGTCTTTGGGCCGGTTCGTCTGCACCATGATCGCCATCAGATGTTCAAGGGTCAGCACGCGCACCGGCACGCCGTCGAAGCTCAGCGCCACCGCCAGTTCGAGCGCCTCGGTGACCAGTGGATTGTAAGCCGGGATGAATTGCACCGGCACCCCGCCGATCACGACGGCCTCGGCTTCGGCGTGAAAACCGCGGGCCAGCAGCGCCGTGTAGATCGGCTCCAAACTCACCAACAAACCCGTCGTCGGGAGCAGGCAGAAAATATCGAGATCGTAGGTGACCACGGGTTCATCGTGAAAGAGCAGGGCCATCGCGCCGCCGATGGCCGGGCGGCGAATCAGCCCCGCGCGTTCGAGATCGTTGATGGCTTGCAGGGCGAGTTTCATGCGGTGAGCGGGGCGGGGCGTGGCGGGCGGAAGCGCGGGGCGTCAGCGGCGGAGACGATGTTCGAGTTTCGGCAACCGGTCGGGGGAGATGACGAGTTCGATGGCGCGGGCCTGGCCGCGGATGCGCTTGATGAAGCCGCGTTCTTCGAGCCGGATCAGCATCGAGTTCACCGACGGCGCGGTGAGGTCGAAATAGCGCTGGAGGTCCGCGTGGCTGGGCGCGATGCCCGAGTGGGTCCGCAGCATGTAGGCGTGGATGAAGGCGAGGAACTGCCCCTGCTGCCGCGTCGGCGCGTTGGGATCTTTGGGCGGCGGGGCCGGCGCTTTGGGCGTGGCCCGTCCCAGCGCGCGCTGGGCGGAGTCGATGGCCGCGAGGGCGGCGGCCATGGCGGCCTGGGCCTCGATCGGGGTGTCCGCGATGATGGGATCGCTTTGGAGAATTTCGCGCAATGACCGGGTCGCGTTGCCCAGTTGCGTGCGCGCTTCGGCGACGGCTGCGAGGAGGTGGGATGGCTGCGTTTCAATTTCTGGATTCATGGGCGAGTGCGATGTTTTTCAAAACCGGACGTGGGGATGAAAAGAGCCGCGGGCTGCGTCGTGCGCGCGGCATTCATGCCGCTTCATCGTCGTGCGCTCCGAGTGAATATCAAGGCGCAGCGCCGGGCGCACGGCGAAATCGCGTAGCCGCCGACGTGCGGAGGCGGATTTCCCTGCCCTGTGCGTGCGTGCATTCCCTCTGCTTAGTCACCTCGGCGGTTGGGCCCGTTGAGCTTCGTGCTTTCTCCTATGAGCTTTGCCCGCCATCGCCAACACTCGCCGCGTGATCGGACAATTCTTCACCCCGGAAAGCGCGGCGCAGTGCCTCTTCCGCCTCACCGGCACGCGCGCGCCCGACCGCGTCATCGACCCGAGCTGCGGCGACGGTAGTTTCGTGCGCAACGCCCCGGCGGGCTGCGCCGTCTTCGCGTGCGAGATCGATCCCCGCTACATCAAGGTCTCCCGCCCCCTCGTGCCCGCCGGTCACTTCATCGCCGGCGACGCGCTCACCGCGCTGCGCGAGCATTGGGGCACCTTCGACCTTGCGATCGGCAATCCGCCGTTCAGCGCCCAGGCGCATTTGGAGAAACGTCCCGAGGTGCAACGCCAGTTCGAGTTGGCCGCCGGCCGCCGCTCGCAATGCCTCGAAGTGCTCTTCCTCGAACTCTTCCTGAAACTGCTGAAACCCGGCGGCCACGTCGCGGTCATCCTGCCCGACGGCCCCTTCAGCAACGGCCCCTTTCAATACGTCCGCGACTGGCTCCTGCGCCACGCCTCGGTGCGCGCCATCATCAGTCTCCCGCGCGGCATCTTCTCGCTCACCACCGCCAAGACCAACGTCCTCCTCGCCCGCAAATGCGCGCCCGCTGAAACTCACGCCGCGGCTTCCGCCTCACCGGCAACCAATGCTGCGCCTGCCGCCGCCAACGCATCCACACCGCACCCCGCGTGGCTTTTTCAGTGCCGCGACCTCGCGGAACTGGCCACCCTCGCCATCCCCGGCCGCACCACCACCGACGCCCGCTGGCAACGCGTGGACCTCGCCACCACCCGCGACTGGCGGCCGGAAGCGCACCTCGCCGCCACACCTGACACGACCGCCACGCCATCCGCGCCCGCCGCCACCGTGCGCCTCGGCGACATCTTCCGCATCCGCCACGGCTTCGCGTTGTATGGCGAACAACGCCACCTCCTCGACCAGCCCGCGCCCGACCGCATCCTCCTGCTGCGCGCCAAGAATCTCGCGCCCACCGGCGGACTGCGCCTTGCGGAAAACCTCGCCCACATCCGCCGCGACAGCGCCGGCTTCCGAGAACGCGCCGTCGTGCTGCCCGGCGAAATCCTCTTCGTCCGCGTCGGCGCCGGCTGCTACGGACGCGCCGCCGTGATGCCCCCCGGCCTCACCGCCCAAGCCGACGACTGGTTCCATCTGCTCACCCCGCTGACCGACCTCGACGCCCCCGGAGTCGTCGCCTGGATGCACAGCGACGAAGGCCGCCGCGAACTGCTGAAAATGGCCAAAGGCGTTGGCACCCTCAGCATCTCCCAAAAATCCCTCAGCGACCTCCTCCTCCCCGCCCACCTCATCCGCGGCCCCGTGCCCGCGCCCGCAGCCGCCGCCGCGCCCGCGCCCGTCGCCGCCCGTCCGCGTGGGCATCCGCGCAAAAACCACGCCGCCGATCCCCATCCCGTCTTACTGTAAAAAGAATCTCCCGCAGATTCAGGGCGACCGCAGATTACATTTCCCATCGCTTCCCCATCTGTGGATTCCCTGAATCTGCGGGAGTTCCTCCGTGGTCCCCGCTCGCAGGTACCGCAGGCGTCCCCGCCTGCGAGTTCACGGGGCGTCTCGCCCCGTGTTGGCTCTGGCGGCTCGACACCGCCCGAACTCGCAGGCCGAGGACACCTGCGCCACCCACGCGAAGCTTCCGAATTGTTGCGGCGTTGTAGTGCGATGCCGCCCCCGCAGTCCCGGCGCGCTCCCTCCCGCCTTATCCCATTGGCCCCGCTCATCATTGAGCGTCGAGCGTCGAGCGTTGAACGTTGAGCGTTGAGCGTTGAGCGTTGAGCGTTGAGCGTTGAGCGTTAAACGTTCCCCTCCCTTTTCCCCTTTCCCATTTCCCTCTCTCACCCTCCCGCCCCCCCGCCGAGCACCTCCCCAATCGCCTCCCCCAGCACCCGCACCATCGTCGCCACCTGCCGCGCCGTGGTGCAATACGGCGGCATCACCACCACCACGTTGCCGATCGGCCGCGTCAGCACCCCGCGCCGCGCCATCGCTTCGCACACGCGGATGCCCGCCCGCTCCGCCAGCGCAAACCCCTCGCGCGTCCGCCAGTTCCGCACCAACTCCACGCCCGCCACCAGCCCCACCTGCCGGATGTCCCCGACGTTTTCCAGCTTCCACAAACCCGCCAACGCCGCGCGCAATTCCCCCTCCAGCTCGCCCCGCCGCCGCACCGATTCCTCCGTCGCCAACAACTCCATGCTCGCGTTCGCCGCCGCCGCGCCGAGCTGATTCCCCGTGAAACTGTGCCCGTGGAAAAATGTTTTGAACTCCTCGTACTCCCCGAGAAACGCGTCGAAAATCCCCTGCGTCACCACCGTCGCCGCCATCGGCAGATACCCGCCGGTCAGCCCCTTCGCCAGCACCAGATAATCCGGCCGCACGCTCTCGCGCCCGCACGCGAACAGCCCCACGCCACTCCCCGCGCCCGTCCGCCCGAAGCCCGTCATCACCTCATCCGCGATCAACTGCGCCCCATGCCCGCGCGCGATTTCGGCCACGCGCTTCAGCCAACCCACCGGCTGCGGAATCATCCCCGCCGCCCCCTGCATCAGCGGCTCCACCACCATCGCCGCGTAACCCGCACCATCCCCCGCTTTCGCGCTCCCGCCCGCCCCCGCGCCCGCGGCGCCCGGCCGCCGCGTGCGCCGCGCGAACGCCTGCTCCACCTTGCCCACACACTCCCAGTTGCACTTCCGATACTCCCGCGCATCCGCCCGCTCCGCCTTCGCGCGATTGAACGGACACCGATAGCAATACGGCGCCATCACCGCATCCGTCTTGAACAGCAGCCCCGCGTACGCTTTGTGGAAAAGGTCGATGTGCCCCACGCTCACCGCGCCCACCGTGTCCCCGTGATACGCCCCGCGCAGCGACAGAAACCGCGGCTTCGCACCCCGCCCCGACCGCCGCGCGAATTCGTAAGCGAGCTTCAGCGCCACCTCCATCGCCGTCGAACCGTCATCCGACAAAAACACCTTCGCGAGCTTCGGCTGCCCCTTCAGCCGCGGACGATTCGCCGCCGTCACCAGTTGCTCCGCGAGTACCGCCGCCGGCTCATTCGCCAGCCCGAGCGCCGACGAGTGCGCCACCTTCCCGAGTTGCGCCTTCACCGCCCGATCCAGCGCCGGATGCCGATGCCCGTGCAGATTCGTCCAGATCGACGCGTTCGCGTCCAGATACCGCCGCCCGTGCGCATCCTCCAACTCCGCGCCCTTGCCCCGCACGATCACGATCGGCTCGCGCTTCAGCCAGTCCCGCATCTGCGTGAACGGATGCCAGAGAAAACGCTGATCAAGCCGGGCGAGCGGGTGCATGGCGGGGAAGGTGGAAAACCGTGAGTCGTTGAACTGTTGAACCGTTGAACCGTTGAACCGTTGAACCGTTGAATCGTTGAACCGTTGAACCGTTGAACCGTTGAACCGTTGAACCGTTGAACCGGCAAGGCGGCGTTTCAATCACGGATAAACACGGATGCACACGGATAGGAAAGGCAAAATCAACTCCCGAGTCTCACGCTCTGCGCGAAATAAATCGGGGAGCACACGCGCCCCCGCGTGTAGCCGGATGCGCCCTCGCATCCGGCCCCGGCGCGCGCACCCCGGTCGTGAACCATTCGCACGCCCTCGTGCCACCGGGGTTTTCCGCGAGGGCGCGGAAAACCGCACCCGAGGGCGGGTGCGCTCCCCAAGCCGCGGCGCGAGCGCCGCGCTCCGGGGGGCGCGGCCTTCAGGCCGCAGAAGCGTGGATGTGAGAGGCGGTCGGAATGATTCCACGACGCCTGGCGAGCCAACGCTGAAGCGGCGTAAACGCCGCGCCCCAGTCCCGCAGGAACGACCGAAAATAGCCCACCGTTTCAACGATGGGTTCACGATGCCCGGCGAACCCAAGCCCCGCCGGGGCGAAAGAAAGCGTTCGACCCCACGACCGTTTTCTTTCGTCCCTGGCGGGACTTGTTCCCTGCTCATCCGCAGACCCAGCGATGAATCGCTGGGCTATTTTCTTTCGCCCGCTGGGCTGGGGAAACGATGTGGCGCGGGCGCCGCCGGAATTTGGAGTGCGGTGACTTGTCATCGCTTTTGCGCAGGCGACTGGTCGCCGTCGAACGCACGGAGGGTTGCGGACTCGCGGGCACGCCACCGCTGGCGCGAGCGGGGGACGAGCCGGGCGCATCGCACATCGCGGGTTGGCGACGGCGACGAGTCGCCTTGGGAAAGCGGTGACAAGTCACCGCACTCCAAACAGGCGCGCGGCCTTCAGGCCGCTTCAGCGTGGAACGGGCGGGGCGGCCCGGGGCATTCCGCGACCTCCGACACGCGAACGCTGAAGCGGCGTGAACGCCGCGCGCCCCCGACCCAGTCGTGGCGCGTCCCGGTCTTACCAGATGCCGAGGGCTTCGAGCTGGCGCGTGGCGGCTGCGGCCCAGCCGCGGTTGGCGGCGGGGCTGGCTGGGCTGGGGTGGAGGATGCGTCCGAATTTCACGACGGTCGGATCGACGGCGGCGCGGGCGCGTTTCTCGGCGAAGTCGCCGATGCCGATGAGCCACTCGGGTTGGAGGATGGCGATGACCTGGCGGAGGTGTTCGTCGCACGCGGCGAAGAGGCGGTCGGTTTCGGCGGCGGGAAATTTGTCGGGCGTGAGGTTGCGTCCGCCAGCATCCATGAAGGCGAGCGGGCAGTAGTTGGCGACGAAGTTTTCGGCGAAGAATTTTTCCGGCGTGCCGTAGCGCTGCGCGAAGAGTCCCCACAGGCGGCGGCCGCTGACTTCGGAACGCGGGCAGGCGAGGCCTTCGACGGGGCGCTTGGGATGCGGGTGCGCGGGCTGGCCGACGGGCGCGGTGATTTTCAGCCAGTCGCGCACGGCGGCGACTTCGCCGAAGGGCACGCCGGTTTGCGCCATGCCGAACGGGCCGGGGTTCATGCCGAGGAAGACGACGCGTTTGCCGGGGCGTCCGCCGGCGCGGAGGTAGGCTTCGTGCGCGGCCCACGCGTAGGCGAGCGGATGGTAAACGTGGGCGACGGGCGGGCTGAAATCGAGCGAGCCGACGAGGTCCGCGAGCGTGCGGGCGGCGGCGATGAGCGGGGCAGGGGAGGTGGTGGTTTTCACGCGGAGGGGGATTTTAGTCCGAACGAGGAATTCGCGGGCGGGCGAAGCCCGATGTTTTGGGGAGCGCACGCCGCTGGCGTGCTGTTTTCGGCGGCCCGCCGAAAACTCGTGCCACAAACCTTTTCCCGCAGAAGACAAGGATGACTGGGGAACGGCGTTTTGGGCGGGCCGCCCAAAACGGCACGCGGGCCGCGTGCGCTCCCCATTCGGCTGCGGCGCTCTGGTTCAATCGCTGAACCGTTTGGTGAGATCGCCGTAGGCATCGATGCGGCGGTCGCGCAGGAAAGGCCAGTGCGTGCGGGTGACATCGACCTTCGCGAGCTCGACGGACACGAGGAGATTCTCCGGTTTGTTGCTGCTGGCCTTGGCGAGGATTTGGCCGCTGGTGCCGGCGACGAAGCTCTGGCCCCAGAACTCGAGGCCGTCGCCGCCGATCGGTTGCTCGAGGCCGATGCGGTTGGCGACGGCGACGAAGCAGCCGTTGGCCACGGCGTGTGCGCGCTGGATGGTTTCCCACGCGCCGTGCTGGTTCGTTCCGTATTCCGCTTTTTCCTTGGGATGCCAGCCGATGGCGGTCGGGTAAAAAAGAATCTCCGCGCCCTGCATCGCGGTGAGGCGCGCGGCCTCGGGGTACCATTGGTCCCAGCAGATCAGCACGCCGATCTTGCCGTAGCGCGTCTCCCACGCGCGGAAGCCGAGGTCGCCGGGGGTGAAATAGAATTTTTCGTAGAATAGCGGGTCGTCCGGGATGTGCATCTTGCGGTAGCTGCCGAGCAACGAGCCGTCGGCATCAATGATGACGGCGGTGTTGTGATAGAGGCCGCTGGCGCGTTTCTCGAAGAGCGAGGCGATGACGACGACCTGGTGTTTGCGCGCGAGCTTTTGCAATGCGGCGGTGCTCGGGCCGGGGATCGGCTCGGCGAGTTGGAAATTCGCGTGGTCCTCGCTCTGGCAGAAATACTGGGAGCGGAAGAGTTCCTGCGTGCAGATGATTTGCGCGCCGTCCTTCGCGGCGCGTTCGGCGGCGGCGAGGGTGGTGCGGAGGTTGGCGGCGGGATCGGCCGAGCAGGCGTGCTGGAGGAGGCCG
This sequence comes from Akkermansia muciniphila, assembly GCA_945861535.1. Classification (GTDB taxonomy): domain Bacteria; phylum Verrucomicrobiota; class Verrucomicrobiia; order Limisphaerales; family BJHT01; genus BJHT01. Next base: position 34,515 of record CAMAUZ010000014.1, read on the forward strand.
AGGGTGACGGTTTTGGGTGCTGGCATGGTGGGGAAACGAACGGCTGTCAGGCGGTTGGCCGGCTACTTGGTGCGCTCGATGACGAGGGTGCCGCCTTTGTCTTTGCCGAGGTGGGTGGTCGGAATCTGGCCGAAGAGTTCGCGCACAAACCGCCCGAGCGTCTCGTTCGTCGGGCCGTACTTGTCGTGATAAAGATAGAACTCGAGGTGATGCAGCAGCGTGTCGGCGTCCTGATAGCGCAACTCGCGATCGCGCTGGAGGGCGGTCTGGAGAATCTGGTTGAGCCGGTCGTCGATCTCGGAGTTGAGCAGCCGGAAATCGGGAATGGGGAGGTTGAGGATGCGGTGGCGGGATTCCTCGGTGGTCGCGCCCTTGAAAATGTTGCGCCCGAGCAGCAGGTGGGCCAGGCCGACGCCCGCCGAGAAGACATCCGAACGCTTGTCGGTCACGTCGAAACTCGACTGCTCCGGGCTCATGTAATCCACGCGCCCCGCGACCACTTCGCCCTCATTGTCGTGCAACAGGCCGCGCGCCTTGGCGACACCGAAGTCGGTCAATTTCACGTCGCCCTCGAAGGCGATCATGATGTTCTTCAGGTTCACATCGCGATGCACGATGCCGAGCGGCGTGCCGTCCTTGTCGCACTTGGCATGGGCGTAGGCGAGGCCGCGCGCGACGCGGCTGATGATGAAGACCGCCAGATCGCGCGGGAGCACGCGCTGCTTGTCCTGCACCTGCTGGAGGAACTGCTCGACGTTCACGCCGCGGATCAGCTCCATCGCGATGAAGTAGCCGCCGCCGGTTTCGCCGAGCTGGTAGGTCTGGACGATGTTGGTGTGGATGAGGTCGGCGACCAGCTTGGCTTCGCCGATGAAATTTTCGATGAACGAACTCTGGTTGGCGAAGCTCTGGCGGATGACCTTGATGGCGACGCGCTTCACGAAATTGCGCGACCCGTGCTGCTCGGCTTCATACACGACCCCCATCCCGCCTTCGAAAAGCTTGCGGACAATTTCGTAGCGGAACTCGCTTTTGATCGTAAACAGACTCGGCACGGGCGCGATGGTGGGCGCTGAGAAATCCAAGTCAAGCCGACGCGCCTGCGGAGAAATACCTAGAAACATTGTGAATAAAGCGGATTTTCTCCTTGCAGGCACGGCGCAATTCGATTTCATACCCGCAAGTTCGCTGAACTGGAACCCAACTAAACAACAACACATCATGGCTAAAGCACTCTCAAAATCCCAAATCGCCACCGCCGTCGCTGACAAGGCCGGCATCTCCAAGAAGGCCGCCGCCGAGATCCTCGATTACGTCGCGGAACTCGCCTACAAGAACGCCAAGAACAGCTTCACCCTTCCCGGCTTGGGCAAGCTCGTTCTCGTGAACCGCAAGGCCCGCGTCGGCCGCAACCCCGCCACCGGCGCGTCGATCAACATTCCGGCCAAGAAGGTCGTGAAGTTCCGCGTCGCCAAGGCCGCCAAGGACGCGATCCTCGGCGTCAAGAAGTAAGGTTGCTCAACCTTTCGCAAGGCACCCCGGTTCGCCGGGGTGCCTTTTTTATGGGGCGGAAGCGAGCGCTGCGTGGCGCGGGAGGAGCGCGACCGTCCCGGTCGCAGCGCGTGCGACGGCAGAGGGGCGCTGGCAGAGCTGTGGCATCCGTGCGGGTTCGGGGCCGCTGCGCGCCGGCGGAGTCGGCGGAGCGCGGCGTTCACGCCGCTTCAGCGTGGGGCGCTGCGTCGCGGGCGAATGCGGTGGGACGTTCGGACGGTGAAGCGGCGTGAACGCCGCGCGCCAGCGGCTAAATCTCGATGCGCTCCAGCCGCCGCAATCCCAGTCGCAGCGGCAGCCAGCCGAGGCCGAGCGACAGCAGCGCAAAGCCCGTCCACGTCGCCGCCAGCAGCCACGGGGACGGCGGTCCGGTGATTTTCCACGGCGACCCGAGCACCGCCAGCAGCAGCGCGCCGATGATGTACACGAAGCTCAGCACGAGGCAGAACGTCCCGCCGACGCCGCTGACGATCTTGCCGGGATTGTCCTCTTTGAAATTCGGATACAGCACGCCCATGCCCATCGCCAGCCCGTTCAGCGAGAAGGTCATCACCGTGATGTAGAAACAAAAATAGCCGGTGCGTTCGAGCGGCATCTTGAGCATCTGGCACGACAGCGCCACCAGCCCGAGCGTCACCGCGAGCGACGCGCCGGTGGCGAGCGCGAACTTGGTCCAGACCACGCGGCGCAGGCCGAGCGGCGCCATGCCCACGATCCACACGCGTTTGCCCTCGAGCGAGAACTGCGGGAAAACAAAGCGCGTGGTGAGCGTGGCGAGATTCAGCGAGCACGCGCCGAGATTCAGGAAGGAGATGAGCTGGACCCAGAAGGGATTGGTGATCTGCTGCGTGAAGTGCCGGAGGTTCATGATGTACACGCCGAGCAGGCCGAACAGCATGAGCGTCTGCCCCCATTGCGCCGTGTCGCGCCAGAACATGCGGACGTCCTTCACGATCAGCGCGTGGACATCCGAGCGCAGGCCGGGCAGCAGCGCGACGCATTTGTCCACGAAGCCCGACGAAAAGTGGAAGGTGCTCTTGCGCGCGCGCCATTGGCGGAACCATTCCCATTGCCCGAACACGCTCGCGCGGCTCTGCGCCGTCGAGGCGGCCTCGTAAAAAAACGGCCCCATCCAGGTGAACGCCAGGAAGCCGAAGAACAGCACATGGCTCAGCAGCACGAGCATGAAGAAACCCGCCGCGCTCATCGCCCCCTCGAGCCAGCTCAGTACCGACGTGGACAGCCAGTAGCTGGGCAGCAGCGGATGCTGCGCGAAACGCGTGCGCACAAGCAGCCGGTCCAGCACGGCCAACATGCGCGTCTCGAGGGTTTCGTCATCGACGATTTCGGGGCTGAGCCAGAAGCGGCTCGCGAGCACGAACAGCGCGAGGGCGGCGACGATGAGCAATTGAAACGACCGGCGGTCCATGTGCCGCGCCAGGCTCACGGCCAGCCACGAGCCGAAGACCGCGGGCAGCACGATGAACAGCGGCACCAGCACCGGCAGCATCACGTAGAAATGCCACGGCGCGCGGTTGTGCAGCCCGTAGGCGCCCAGCAGCGGCGCAATTAGAAAGACAAACGCCCACGATGCGAGCAGCGTGGATTCGAGAAACTTCCAGCGGAAGATGGTCTGCGTGGACACCGGCAGCGTGAGCAGGAAGGCGGTCTCGCGGTTCCGAAACAAATTCGTGTAGCCGATCACCAGATTGCTGAAGAGCAGCAGCAGGAAGAAAAACGCGAACAGCAGGAACAGCAGCCGCTCGATCAGGAGACTGCCAAGGCCGGGAAACGAGCCGAGAAAACGCAGCGCGCGATGAAAAGTTCCGAAGGAGAAAACGATGTAGCCGACGACGAACACCACCATCAGCAACAGCAGCGAGCGCGATTGCGCCGCGAGCGCCTGCACGCGACGGCGCGCCTGCACCAGACTCACCTGGGTGAGCAGCCGGAGCGGTCCGGGACCGTCGTAGTTGCCCGGTTTAGCGGCCATGCGGCGGGAGGGGAGCGGCAGGCTCCGGGGTTTTGAACTTCGCGCGTTCTTCGCTGAAGTTCGCCTCCTGCCGCGTCAGGGCGAGGAAGGAATTCTCGAGCAAGCCATCCGAGCCGCTTTGCTGACGCAGTTGATCCCGCGTGCCGACGGCGACGAGTTTGCCCTGATGAATGATGCCGATGCGGTCGGCGATTTCCTCCGCGACGCTGAGCTGGTGCGTCGAGAGAAAGACCGTCATCCCCTGCTGCGAGCGCTCCTTGAGCGTGTCCTTCACGACGCGCGCGTGATGCGGATCGAGGCCCACCATCGGCTCGTCGATCACAAACACCTCGGGGTCGTGCAGCAGCGCCGAGGCGATGGCGACGCGCTGCCGCGTGCCGTGCGAGAGGCCGTCGATGGGCTTGCGCAGATAGGGCTCGAGATTGAAGCGGGCGACCAGTTCCTTCGCGGCTTCGGCGAGACGTTTTTCCTCCATGCGAAACATCTGGCCGGTGAAGCGCAGAAATTCCCACGGCGTGAGCTTTTCGTACAGGAACGGAAAATCCGGCACGTAGGCGAGGCGCCGCCGCGCCTCGAGCGGCTGCGTCTGCACGTCGAATCCGGCGACGCGCGCGGTGCCGGCGGTGGGCTTCATCAGGCCCGTGAGCAGCTTGATGGTGGTGGTCTTCCCGGCGGCGTTGGGGCCGAGCACGGCGAAGAATTCACCCTTGGGCACGACGAGGCTGAGGTCGTTGACGGCGGTGAGGTCGCCGAATTTTTTCACGAGATGGAGCAGCTCGATCATGGGGTTTTGAAACCGAATTCGACGTTGGTGAAGCGGAGGTCGTCGGGCAGCTCGACGCGCAAGATTTCGCCGACGCGGCTGACGATCACCACGATTTGGTAGCGATCGAGCAGGCGCGCCGAGAGCCGGTAAACGCGGAGCCGCGAGTTGCCCAGCTTGAGCGAGTCGTTGCGTGCCTCCCACTTCAGGCCGAGCGTGAAATTCTTGCCGGGCGTGAAGCCCAGGCTGCCGCCCAGCGCCGCGGCCAGCAGCCGGATCTGCATCGAATCGCCGAGGCTTTGCAGCATTTTTTCCGGCTCGCGCAGCTCGGCGAACGTGAACTTGCGGTCGATGATTTCCCCGTCGTCACGCACCTTGAAACGCAGCGCCTCCTCCGCCGACGTGGCGCTGATCTCGACGCTGGTCGGCTTGTGGATGGCCGTGATGTTGACCTCGCGCCAGAGATGCTCGGCGGAGAATTTCGCCTCGAGCCGGAAGCGCAGCCGCCGCGCCTTGTCATCGATGAAGAGCATCCCGTCGGCGATCTCGACGGTGTAGCCGGAGATTTTTCTGACCTGACCCTCGGGCAGATCCTCGAGCTTGTGAGCCTTGCCGGTGGCGGCGGTTTCGCCGGCGGTGGTGGACCAGCGGAAGCCGCCGAGCTTCTGCCCCTTGTGCATCACCTCGAGATTCGAGTCGTCGGGCGCGGACAGAATTTTCTCCCACACGACGCCCACGGGCAGTTCGGAGCCGCGGTCCTCGCCCGCGAATTCCGAGCGCCACAACAGCACGTTCATCGTCACGAAGAACAGGCAGATGACGGCGAAGGTGACGCGGGTGCGCATGGGGGTGGGGCGGAAGTTTCAGCCGCGGCGATGCGATGGAAAGCGCCGGGAGGAACACGGAGACGCGATGAACACGAAGCGGCGGAGGCGCAGCCCGAGGAGCGCGGCTGTGTCCGCGGAGGACCAGCCGCAGCGGCCCCGAATCCCCGCAGGCACCCGTTGGAACCAGCGGCGTCCCATGCGGCCAACCTGCTGCGGCTGGTGCTCCGCGCACACAGCCGCGCTCCGGGGGAATTCCTCGCGGCGCGCGAAGATCTGGCAGAGTTGCAGCACCGGGAAAAACGAGGGCGGACGGTGGCCCGAAAAGTCACCGATCAGTGAACCAAGGTCGGCCCTCGAATCCTTGTTCTTCTCTGTGTTCATCGTGTCTCTGTGGTTAAAAAATCGGCTCGCATGAACCGCTACGGTTTCGCAATGACTGCGCTGCGCTCGGCACGGGCGCGGCGACGAAGCTGTGGCGCGGATTTCACGGGCGTTTGGCGGGCGGAAGCTTGAGCGACTGCCCGATGCGCATGCGTTTGGGGTCCAGCCCGGGATTGGCGTCGAGCAGTTTGCTCACCGGAATGCCGTGCTGCTTGGCGATGCTGCCCGGCGTCTCGCCGGCCTTCACCGTGTGCGTGCGGCGGCCGGCGGCTTCCGCGGGTTTGGGCGTGCCGGTTTGCGCCGTGGCGGCGGTTCCGGGCGACGGTGTCGGCGGCGGGGGCGTCGGGCCGGGCGGCGTGCCCGGCGGCCGGGGCGCGGGCTTCGGTGGCACCACCGGAGCATTGGAAGGATTGACGAAATCGCGTCCCGCCCTGGCCTGGGCGATGGCGAGCTGCTTGCGGAGATCGTCCCGTTCGAGCGTGAGTTTTTGCAGCGACTCCTTGAGCGCCTCGATTTCCCGCAACTGGCTGGGCGGCGCGATGAGCATCAGCGACGACTTGGCCAGCTCCTGTTTGCAGCCGTCCATGCGCGCCTTGACGATCTCCGCCTTGTCCGAAGCCGGCTGGAGCGCGAGGAACCGCTGGTAGTGATAAATGGCGGCGGCAAAATCCTTCTCCTGCTGCTCATTCAAGATCGCCAGCTCGAAATGCGCCGCGCTCGAACGGGGATTGTTTTCGAGCGAATGCGTGAAAGCCTCGATCGCCCCGCGAAAATCCCGGCCCCGCACGCGATTGCTGCCGACGATGAAATAGGGGTCCTTCTGCTCATCTTGCGGACTGGGTCCGGGCGACCAGCACCCGGTGCCCAGCAAGGCAAAAAAAAGCGCGCCACAGAGAGCGCGCGGCACCCCGAAAAAATTCATGGCGCGAACCTATGCGAAACGAGCGAACGGGCGCAACAGAGGGTTGCTCACAAAAGCCAAACCCGCTCCGGCTCCCGCCATCGCTGGCGTTGGCGGTGGCGTTGACGATGTGGCTCTCTGCCTGTACTCATGGCAGATGAAAACCGCCATTGACCTGCCCGACAACCTCCGGCGCGGCTCCAAGATCGGGACGGCTCAGCGAAGGACTAAACTAAAGGATCTGCGCGCGGCTGGCCTCGATTTGACGCCGCACGCGGAAGTGAAGGCTCTCGCCGGCCTGCGGTAGGTTCTTCGCCCGCGTGGGCAGCCCTGAATCGATATCGGTTTCCATCTTAATAATTGGCATGATTAAAAAACTCATTCTCAAGAATTTCAAAGGGGTCGAGAGTCAGACTTATGAATTTTCAGACTTTGATCTCCTGATCGGCGCCAACAACTCCGGCAAGAGTACGGTCTTACAAGCCATCGCCATTTGGGGGTTTTGCACGGAAGTCTTCCGGCAATCGGAACGCTCAGGGGTGACTGGAACCCGGGTTCTTTTGCCGAATTTCACCGCCTTGCCACTGCCGGAGTTCAACTTGCTCTGGCATGAGCGCACCGAGCGCAAAGGGATCAAGACCAAGCGGGATGGAAAACTGGTCAATGCGACTGAACGAATCGAAATTGAGATTGGACTGGAATGGGAAGACCGCACCGCCACCAAGCGGGAATTTGCGATCAACTTGCGCTACGAGACACCGCAGTCGGTCTATGCGATCCCCAAACCCGGCTGGGAGGCATTTCGTGCCCTGGAACAGGCGGATAAGCTTCTCAAAGTCGTCTATGTGCCTCCGTTTTCCGGCCTGGAAACCACCGAAAAGTGGCAGGATACCGGAGTAATTCAGGAGGAGGTGGGCAAGGCGCAACCGGGTCGGGTGTTGAGGAACCTCCTCTTGCGGGTTTGGAAGCGCCAGGAAACTAACGGCGAAAACACCATCCAGTCCCATCCGGTTAATCAGAGCGATTGGGCGGAACTCACAAGTGTCGTCGCGCGCTGGTTCAAGGTGGAACTCTCGGAACCCCAGTATCCTGAGGGGGCCACGCGTATCATTTGCGAATACAGGCAGGCGTCGAGACACTTGGTAGAAACTGAATCTCAAAACAGTCGGCGCAAAATCAATCCCACCAGGAAATATGATCTCATTAGTGGCGGAAGTGGATTTCAGCAGACTCTGATTCTACTGGCTTTCTTTTACGGCTTTCATCCGGACGTCATCCTCATGGATGAACCGGATGCTCATCTGCATGTCTCTCTCCAAAAGGAAGTGCTCGATTACTTCCAGAAGATGGCCCGCGCGCGGCGGGTTCATTTCATTGTAGCCACACACTCCCGGGACTTCATCAACCAGGTGGCACCGCATCAGATTCTCACCTTGAGCGACGCTCATCCGCGACGCTTGTCTTTGAACTATGAAGTGCATGACGCCTTGGATCAGTTGGGAGCTTTGGACAATAGCCAGATGGGCCTGCTTGCCGCCTATCGGCGTCTCCTCTTTGTCGAAAATGAAAGCGACTGGCGGCTGCTGTCCATCTTTCTCGACACCGTGCTCGGCACGGAGATCAGCGGGCAACTAAAACGCCGCCTGGCTGTCTGTTATGCCCATGGCTCCGTTTGGAAAACAGATGTGGAAAAATTGCAGCAGCAGCTACATCGCATGCTGAAGCTGGAAGGTGACACTCTCCGGGTCTTCGCCATCTCGGACCGGGACTATTATCCTGAACCCGCCGACATCAATCAGACTAAGACGAGGAAAAACATCACTTTTCATATGTGGGAGCGAGTCGAGATTGAGAACTATCTCCTCGCACCGTATGCCATCGTGCGGCTTCTAAGTCAGGCGGAAAGCGCGCTCACTCTTCAGGAACCCGCGTTGCGGTCGGAATATCAGCGGTTGCTCCACGACCAGGCGGGCAAAGATGCCGCCCACGACAAAGCCGTCACCACCCACAACGACTACTCTCGTAAAGAGAAATTGGGCTGGGATCCCTCCACTTGCTCCCAAAAAGCCAGAGCTATGATCCAGGGAAACTGGGGCGATGGCACGTGCTTCAGTGACGCCAAAGAATTCGTGCTTCCAAGAATCAAGCAATGGTTGAAGAACGCCCGGCTCAACGAGTTCGCTGACCAAAAATTGGCGGGAGAAATCCGCCGGGAGGAACTGCCCGCCGAGATGATCCAAGTTTGCGAGCAATTGGCGGCGTTCACCGGAGTCTCGGATCGCAGCGGCACCTGACTGGCGAGGTTAACATCGAATCTGACGGCGTTGTCACGTTCGGGGCGGGCGATTCGCCGTCGCCAGTCGTTCACTCTTCGGGCGCGGCGAAGGGATTGGTGCTGGCGCGGCGGGGCGCGGGCTTGGCCGCAGGCGCGGGTTCAGGCTCGGGCGGAGCGGCGGGCGCGGGTTCAGGAAGTTTTTCCACCGGCGGCGGCGCGGCGGGCTTGGGCTTGTTGGATGCGGGGGTGGGCGTGGGTGCTGTCGCCTGACGGGCGGGGGCGGCGGGCGCGGGGGCGGGGACAAAGGGATTGGCTGCTGCGGCGGCGGCGATGGCGGCGTGGGTGTCGAGGCGGAAGATGGCGGCGACGGAGTAAGTCCAGCCGATGAGGAAGTGGAGGACGAAAATTATCACGAGCAGCACGAGCGGCAGGCGGATGAGGCCGTAGGCGAGGATGCCCAGGCTCAACAGCAGCGCGCCGGGCATGAGAGCCATCGCGGCGATGCGCCAGCAGCCGCCGAAGGTGATGGGGCGTCCGGCAAGCACGGCGAGGAGTCGCAGCGGAATGGTGTAGAACGTGGCCAGCAGCCACCACGCGGCGACCAGCGCGACGGCGAGCAGCAGCGCGGTCACGGCCACGATGGCGGGTTTCCACGCGCCCCACCACGGCACCAGCTCGACGCGGTTGAGGGGGAAACTCCACACGGGGTCGAAGGCGATGGGAAGGCAGGCGACGAGGGTGCAGAGGCGGATTTCGGTCTTCGCGATTTCCACCTGCACGTCGGCGACTTGTCCGGGTTCCTGCTTGCCGGCGGCATCGACGAGGATGGACAGCGCCGGGCTGTCGGCGAGGACGGCGAACGGCTCGCCGTGCCAGTCGAGGTGTCCGTGTTGCACGCGGCCGGCTTCGGGCAGCGCTTGAATCGCCTTTTGCACGGTGGGCCACCAGGTCAGTTCCAGCGCTTGGAGCACGCACGCCACTGCGAGGAGCAGCACGAGGAATTGAACAATGAAAACGCGGAGGGCGGTCGCCCCGGCAAACGCTGCGACGCCGCGAAAGGTCAGCGGCTGCCACGCGCGCGGCGGTCGCCACGCGGGCGGGGCGGAGTGGGTTAGGGGCGCGGACATGGGGAGGCGCGGACTAGCGGGCGGGCGCGGGCTTCGCCGCGGGGCAGTGCGGCGAGTGGCGAACGGCGAATGGCGAACCGGACGCGGAGGCGTGCGCGTGCGGAGCGCGGCGTTGACTCCGCGTCAGCGTGAGGCCGTCGGCGGGGTTCCACGCCGGCGCGGCAATCGAACGCTGAAGCGGCATAAATGCCGCGCTCCTTGCGCGTCCGCCGCAGCCGCCGGCCGCCCCGGTTTTCATTGGGCCTGCTCGCGGTTGGCCGGGGCGCCTTGGCCTTCGGTCGGCGGCGGGACGACGATGACGGGGAGCGGGTAGCGCAATTTCATCACGTCGTCCACGAGCACTTCGATGAAGTACACGCCGTCGTGCGCGAACTCGACTTCGCCGAAGACGCTGAGGTTGGTCGCGTTGTGCGCCGGGTCCTGCAGGCCGAACTTCACCTGCGCCTGGCGCATCAGGGTCGTCTGGTCCGGCGCGAGCAGGCGGACGGTTTCGGTGAAGGTGCCGAAGCCCGCGGTCCAGCGGTTGAAGATCGAGAGCTTGAAGGCGACGATCGGCAACTGCGGTACGCGGATGAAATGGGCGACGCCGATGAGGATGAAGTTGCCGTTGGCTTCCTGGCGCACGTCTTCACAGAGCAGTGAGCATTGGAGGTCGGGGAGGATGCGGGTGGGATTCATGGATGGGTTTTTATTTTGGAAAAGTAAATGGGTTCAGCGGGAACGGGGAAAGGGGACCGCGGATGGACACGGCTGAACACGGAGGGGAACCGCAGGGCACGGTTTTGTCCGCGCGCCGCTTGGCCTGCCGGTGGGGTGCGCCGGTGCCCGGAGGCAGCGGGGCGGAGCGCAGTGTGTCGTCGGCGACTTCCCTGCGGCCGTCGTGCGGACGGGCGTTGCTGCGGCCGAGGACGGCCGCGCTCCGGGGACAGCGGGTGGATGCGCCCGCCTTGCCCATTCCCATCCGTGTTTTTCCGTGTCCATCCGTGGTTATTAAATTTCTGCGCTTGCGATCGGCTTCAGCGCGTGACGATGCCCACCGCCAGCTCGGCGGCGCGCACGGTGTTTTGGAGCAGCATCGCGATGGTCATCGGCCCGACGCCGCCGGGGTTGGGCGTGATCTTGCCGGCGATGGGCTGCACGCCCGCGAAGGCGACATCGCCGACGAGTCGGGAGCCGCCCTTGGCCGCGGGATCGCTGACGCGGTTGACGCCGACGTCGATGACCACGGCTCCGGGTTTCACCATGTCGGGCGTGAGAAATTCCGCCACACCCATCGCCGCGATGATGATGTCCGCGCGGCGGCAGTGCGCCGCGATGTCGCGGGTGCGGGAATGGCAGAGCGTCACGGTCGCGTCGGCGTGGCGGCCTTTTTGCAGAAGAATCGCGGCCATCGGTTTGCCCACGATGTTGCCGCGGCCGAGCACGACGACTTCGGCGCCGGCGATCACCATGCCCGAGCGGATGAGCAATTCATGCACGCCCGCCGGGGTGCAGGGCGCGAACCCGCCGGGATCGCCGAGCAGCAGGCGGCCCATGTTTACGGGATGAAAACCATCCACGTCTTTCGCGGGGGAAACGGTGGCGAAGACGGTGGGCGCGTGGATGTGCGCGGGCAGCGGCGCCTGCACGAGAATGCCGTGGCAGGCGGGGTCGTGATTGAGCTGCTCGATGAGCCGGAGCAGTTCGGCCTGGGACGTGGTGTCGGGGAGGACCTGCGTGGTGGAGCGGATGCCGAGGCGGGCGCTGGTGCGCTCCTTCATGCCGACGTACACCTTTGAGGCGGGATCCTCGCCGACGCGGACGAAGGCGAGGGCGGGTTCGCAGCCGCGGGTTTTCAAGGCCGCGACGCGCGCGGCGGTTTCGGTGTGGAGCTGTTCGGCAATGGCGCGGCCATCGATGAGGTTGTCCATGACTCAGTCGTGCCTACGCAGCAAAAACCGCCGAGTGGACCACAGAGACACGATGAACACAGAGGAAAACCAGTGTTCTCCACGGTTCCGGGCAGGCACCATTCAGTGAATCAGCATCGGCCGGCCAATCCTTTGTTTTCTCTGTGTTCATCGTGTCTCTGTGGTCCAACAGCTTCGTCCCCAGTGCATAGGCCATGACTCAGTCGATGGTCTTCAATGTCTCGACGTTCAGGACGGGGGCCGTGGGGTAGCGCGAATCGGTGGCCTCTTCGCCGGTCACGATCACGCGGCGACCGCTCAACATTTTGATGCCGAGACTGGTGTTCGTGGAGGCGAGGAAGCCGATGACTTTGCCGGTGCGGGGATCTTCGAGCGCGAAGCTGCTCGGGGCCTGGCCGCTGACCCAACTGCTCACCAGACCTTCGCGGGTGACGATGCGGCGCGCCGGGGCGGCGGGGATGCCGTCGGGGGTTACCGCGGGCGTGGCGGTGGCGGTGGCGGGGGCATCGCCCGTGCCGGCGGGCTTGCTGGTGGCGCGACTGTTTTTGGCGAAGAGGCGTTGATACCACGCGCGCGGTTTGGTGCCGTCCACGGGCAGTTCGTCGGCGGGCTTGGGCGGGGCGACCGTGGCGGAAGGGACGGGGACGACATTGACCGGCTCGGGCACCGGATTCGGATTGGCTTTTACTTCCTCGGTTTTCGCCTGGGTCAGTTTCAGCAGCGACGATTCCAGCGGTGCGGGGATGATTTCCTTGCCCTTGGGCGAATTCGACGGCGGCGCGGGACGGGGTTCGGCGGAGATGCCGACGCGGCGGGGTTCCGGCGGGTTGGGGAGCGAAGGCGGGGGCGTGGCGGGGAGCCGCGGCGTCGTGACTACGGCCGGGGCAGCCACCGGCAGCGGGGTGGGCGGTTGGGCGCGCGCGATTTCCGGCGCGGGTTTGAGCACGACGGTTTCGAGGGCCGGCTCGGGGTTGATCGACGGCGGCGCGGTCTGCGGCGTGGTGGTCGGGGGCGGCGTGGTCGGCGGGAACTCGGGGATTTTCACCTCCGGCGCTTTGATTACGAGCGGCGTGGTGACGGACGGAAGGTCAACCTTGGGCGGCGTCGGCAGGGGACGCGTTTCGAGTTTCGCCAGCACCTGCGGGGATTCGGCATTCGACGGGCGCAGCGTGGGAATCGACGACAGTGGCTTGATTCCGGGGAACGGACCCGCGTCGGGGATGACGGGGGCGGCTACGGTGATGGGCGTCGGCGTGGTGGTGAGCGGGGTCGTTTCGGGGAGCTTTACTTCGGGCAGTTTGGTCTCCGGAAGCTTGACGACGATGGGCGCGGGCGCGGGAGTCGCGGGTGCGGGCGCGGGTTGGATCGAGACGACGGGCACCGGGGCGGGAACGGGAGTGGGTTCAACAACCGCGATCACCGGCTTCGGGGCCGGCGGCGGAACCTCGGCGACGGGCTTGGGCAAAACTGCTTCGGTCGGCGGCGCAATCGTCGGCGGCACGGCGAGCGGGCGCGATGCGATTTCGGGCAGCTTGGTCTCGGGCAATTTCACCGCCGGAAGCTTCGTCTCGGGCAATTTCACTTCCGGCAGTTTCGGTTCGGACAGCTTCGCGATCACGATGGGCGTGGTCGGTGCCTCGACTTTTGGCGGCGCGGGGACGGGCGTGGGCGGCACGGTCGCGATGACCGCTGGTGGTTCGACTTTCACCGGTGACGGAACGGGGATCAGCGTCGCCGGCTTCAAATCAGGAACGGTGGCTGGCGCCGGAGCGGGTGCTGGTGCGGGAGCGGGCGGCACGGCCGCGATGACTGCTGGCGGTTCGACTTTCACCGGTGACGGAACGGGGATCAGCGCCGCTGGCTTCAAATCAGGAACGGTGGCTGGCGCCGGAGCGGGAGCGGGAGGCGCGAACACCAACGGCGTCGGCGTCGGCGGCTTGATCCGCGGGGTCGCGACGACGACGGGCGGCGCGGCTGGTTCCGGCTTGGTGGGGGTGAGGGACGGATCTTCGGGTGTCGGCTTGATGACGGGCGGCAACGAGGGCGCGATGACGAGGGGCGGCGTGGCCGGTTTGACGGGCGCCTCGGGCACGGCCACGACGGTGGGTGCGGGCACCGACACGACGGGCACAACTGGCGCGGGGGGGGCGACTTTCGGCGTCTCGGGTGTGGAGGGTGCGGGCGGCGGAGTGACCGGACGCGTCACCACATTCAGCGGCGTGATCTGGACGGTCTGAACAGAGAAGGATGGCTTGGGAACCGCGGGCGCCGGCTCGATGGCCGGGCTGGGGATGGTGGGTGTGACGACCGCGACAGACGGCGTCGGCGGCGCTGTCACCGACGGTGTCGGAGGCGTGGGCGCAACCGGTCGTTCGATCAGCTTCAACGGCGCGGCGGGCACCGTCGGGACGGCGACGACCGCTGTCGGGGTGACGGGCTTGGCGGGGTCGTCGGGTGCTTTCACCGTCGGGACCGGGATCACAGCCGGAGCTGGGAGAACCGGCGGTTCGACCTTCACCACGGGCACGACCGGCTTTACGTCCTCCACTTTGGCGATCACCGCCGGGGCTTCGACTTTGGGTGTCGCGGGCGTGGTCAGCTCGGTTGGCGGCGCGGGCGGACGCGTCACCACATTCAGCGGCGTGATCTGCACGGTCTGGATCGAGAAGCTGGGCTTGGGCGCGGCGGGTGGTGCTGCTGGAGCGGGTGTCGGCACGATGGGCTTCACCTCCGCAACCGTCGGCGTCGGCACGGGCGTCGGCGTCGGCACGGACGGCGCGGGTTCGGGAGCCGGCGTCGGGGGCACGGCGGGCGCAGAGGCGATGACGAGCGGCTTCGGCACCGCGGGCACGACGACCACGACCGGCGCGGGCGTTGCCGGCGGTGGCGGCGCAGTTTCTTCGACCGATTTGCTCAAGAGGCTGCTCGCCACGAACACCGCCGCGGTGGCCGGCGCTTCGATCTCCATCCAGTCGCCCACGGTGCGGAGGTCCTTGATGACGTCGCCCTTTTTCAGTCGCGCCAGAATGCTGAAATGCTCACCCGGCCCGGAGCGAACATTGAGATTCTTGGGAACAATCGCCTTGGTGGCCGGGTCCACGAACCCCGCGCGAATCCACACCGGCGTGTTCGCGGGAATCTGGATGCGCGCCCATTTCGTGGTGCCGCCGGACTTGGCGTCGTCCACCGAAAGCTCCTCGAGAATCTTGACCGTCTCGCCCTTTTTCAACTGGACGACCACCTCGCTGGCGAGGGTCGCCTGACCGCGGGCGTTGACGCGGTTGCCCTTGACCACCGCCAGTTCCTCCGCGACGCCGGAAGCACTGAGCAGACCGCCGGTAATGGCCGTAACGAAGCTGAGCCGCTGCATGGAGTTCATAGCAAGTAGGGTACTGATTCGCGTTTAGTCCTGTCAAACAATCGCCGGGTTCGCGCGGCGTCGGATCAGTCGCGGCGTCGTCGGCCTCCGGACTGGTTCCGTCACCTCGGTCATCCCGGGCTGAAATTCCCGCGCGCAGCGTGATCGTACTCGCCGTGCGCGCGCTGCCGCAGGGGGACGCCAACGCGCGTTGGCACGCATCTCCGCCCGCAAAATTGCACCCCACCGCAAAACCTCCGGCCCGCCGAAGCCCTCCGTCCGGTGCTCGAACTTAGTGAGCGTCCCCGCGTGGGACGCCCCGCCTTACGCCTCCGGCTTGGTCTTGCGCAGGCTGATCACGCGGTCGCCTTCCTTCCATTGCCCGCGGCGTTTCAGCACGGCGACGCGTTCAAACCGCTTCAGGACATTACGTTTGGCGGCCAGGCTGCTGGTTCCGCGGAGGCTGCTGTGTTGCGACATAAAATTGAGATTGATTGCTGACCCGCCCGTCCCGGCTCGCCGAAACGGACGCGTCTTGTAGCACGCGCCCCACCGAATGCAAAAGGGAATTCGTCCGGTGACAAAGGTCGTGCGACGTTTGCGCCGCTTCACCGTGCGCAGAGCCACCTGCCTTCGCACTCGCACGAATGTCCCCCGTGCCAACGGCACAGCTCTTCCTCCTTTGCCCGTTTTCGCCAACGGGCACCCAGTCAGGACCTCGGTATGCGGGTCGTAAACCGCGGCCAATTATCGCCCCCATCGTAAAACGGTCTGGACTATTTTACGACCCACCGAACAATGGTCCGATGAGCGAACGCCTCCGCCTTTACTCCGCCGTCCTGCAGGATCACCTCCTGAAAAACCGGCAGATGGCCCTGATCGCCGGGCCACGCCAAGTCGGCAAGACCACGGTCTGCCGCTCCCTCAGTGACGCCTATCTCAACTGGGACAACGCCGATGACCGGCGCTCGCTGCTGCGTGGTCCCGCGTCGCTGGCCGGGCTGCTGCAATTGGACCGCCTGCGCGCCCGGCCACCCGTCGCCGTCCTCGATGAATTGCACAAATACCCCAAGTGGAAAGGCCTGCTCAAAGGCTTCTTCGACACCCACGGCGACCGGGTGCGGTTGCTCGTGACGGGCAGTTCGCGGCTGGATGTTTTTCGCCGGGGCGGCGACAGCCTGATGGGGCGTTACCTGCTTTACCGTATGCACCCCTGGAGCGTGGGCGAATGTCTGCGGACTGACCTGCCCGCGCGGGAGATTCAGCCGCCGCGCGAGGTGGCCGTCGCTGACTGGGATGCGCTCTGGGAACATGGCGGATTCCCCGAGCCGTTTCTGCGGCGGGACAGCCGCTTCACGCGCCGCTGGCGTTCCCTGCGGCAGGAGCAGCTCTCGCGGGAGGACCTCCGCGAGGTCGCGCACATCACCGATCTCGGCACCATGGAAACCCTGATGCAACTGCTCGCCGAGCGCAGCGCGCAGCCGTTGGTCTATTCCAACCTGGCGCAGGAAATCCAGGTGGCGGTGGACACCACCAAGCGGTGGATCGACCTGCTGGGTCGGATGCACTACGGATTTATGGTCCGCCCCTGGTTCAAGAACGTCGCCAAGGCTCTGCGCAAAGAACCCAAGTGGTTTCTCCGCGACTGGAGCGGTCTGGCGGACGACGGCGCGCGGGCCGAAACCTTCGTCGCCTGCCACCTGCTCAAGGCGGTCGAAGGCTGGACCGACCTCGGGTTGGGCGACTTCGAGTTGCGGTACCTGCGCGACAAACAAAAACGCGAGGTGGACTTCCTGATCGTTCGCGACCGTCAGCCGTGGTTTTTGGTGGAGGTCAAACTCACCGACGCGGGCCTCTCCCCGTCGCTCGCCCATTTCCAGTCCCAGACCAAGGCCGTCCACGCCTTTCAGATCGTGCTGAACCTGCCCTACGAGCCGGCCGATTGTTTCAAGGTGAATCACCCCGTCGTCGTTCCCGCCAAGACTTTCCTCAGCCAGCTCTTGTAAACCCGAACTCCGCAACGGCCCTTGCGGACTCGGCCACGAGCGCGGCCTTCGGGCTGAAGCAGCGCGCGCCCGAAACGTTTTGAAGCGCCCAGTTCCAGCCGCGGATCGCCGCGGCGTGAACGCCGCGCCCCCCTCACGCCGAGTAATCCAGATAAACCGTCTTGACCCGCGTGTAGAAATCCACCGCTCCGACGCCCTGTTCCTTGAACGAATCCGTGCTCGATTTTTTCACGCCGCCGAACGGTGCCTGCAACGCCAGCCCGGTCGAAATCTGGTTGATCTTCACCACGCCCGCCTCGATGCGCTCGGAGTACACCATCGCCTTTTTCAGGTCGCGCGTGACAATCGAGGCCGACAGGCCGACATCGACGCCATTGGCCACGGCCAGGGCTTCCTCGAAATTCTCGACCGCGAGCACCGCCACCACCGGGCCGAAGACTTCCTCGCGCGCGATGCGCATCGCGGGCTTCACGTCCGCGAGAATCGCCGGCTGCATGAACCAGCCGTGCGCCAGCGCGCCCTCGGTCAAACGCGCGCCGCCCCACACCAGCCGCGCGCCTTCCTTCAACGCGATGTCGATGTAATTCAGGTTGCCCTCGAGTTCCTGCTGGTTCACCGCCGGCCCCATCGTCACGCCGTCGTGCAGGCCGTTGCCCACCTTGATGGCCTGCGCGCGCGCGACGAGTTTTTCGAGAAACGGTTCGAGCACGCTCTTCTCCACAATGACGCGGCTGGTCGCCGTGCAAGCCTGTCCGGTCAGGCCGAAGCCCGCCGTCACCACGAGCCGCGCGGCGAGATCGAGGTCCGCGTCCGCGAGCACGATAGTCGGATTCTTCCCGCCCATCTCCATCTGCGCGCGCGCCATGCGCTGGGCGAGCTGCTGGTAAACCTGATTGCCGACCGTGTGCGAACCCGTGAAGGAAAGCGCCGCCACCGCGGGATTCGTCGCCAGCTCGCCGCCGACCGCGCGGCCCTCGCCGATGACGACGTTGAGCACGCCCTTCGGCAGGCCCGCTTCATCGAGCGCGCGCGCGAGTTCGAGCGACAGCGCGGGCGCCTGCGACGCGGGCTTGAGGATGACCGCATTGCCCGACACGAGCGCGGGCGCAAGTTTCCATGCCGGGATGGCCACGGGAAAATTCCACGGCGTGATCAACGCCACCACGCCGAGCGGTTGGCGCACCGTGTAGAGCAAGTTGCCGGGAAGATCATGCGGAATGGTCTGCCCGCCGTGGGTGTAACTCAGCCCGCCGAAGAAACGGAAAATATCCGCCGCGCGCTGCACCTCGCCCGTGGCCTCGGCCAGCGTCTTGCCTTCCTCGCGCGTGAGCAGTTGCGCCAACTCGGCCTTGCGCGTTTCGAGAATCTGCGAAGCCTTGCTCAACACGCGACCCCGCGCGACCGGCGTCGCCGCGGCCCAAGCGGGCGCGGCCTTTTTCGCGGCGGCGATGGCGGCCTGCGCGTCCTCCGCACCGCTCAGCGGATACGACCCGACGGCCTCGCGCGAGTCGGCGGGATTTGAGGTGAGATACGTTTTGCCGGAACGGGCGGCTACCCATTCGCCGCCGATGAAGTTGGAATAAGCTTTCATGTGTGTTTGGTAAAAGTGGGGAGGAACGAACCGCAACCGCGCGACTCAATCGGAGAATCGTGGCGGTCAGACCAAGCCGTCGAACCGCGCGGCCAGCGCAAAATCTTTCTCGGTCAGCCCGCCGGCGTCGTGCGTGGAGAGCGCCAGGGTCACCTTGTTCCAGCGGATGTCGATGTCGGGATGATGATTCGCCTTCTCCGCCAGTTTCGCCACCGCATTCACGAACTTGATCGCCGCCGGAAAATTTTCGAAGACGAACGTGCGGCCGATGACCGCGCCCTTGCGCGTCCACGCCGGCACCTGCGGCAACGCGGCTTTGATTTGTGCGGGAGTGAGCTTTGTCATGCGCGGATAGATGGCACGCCCGCACGGAAGGGTCACGCGGAAAAACCCGGCGGCGGTTGGGAGGGCACGTCTGTCCGACCCAGAGAACATCTCAGCGCGCCGGTGTGGAGCCGGCATCCTTGCCTGCCGGTTCACGGGGTATCCCTGCTCCATGTGCCCGGTTCCGCCATGCCCCGCGTCCGGCTGGGGAATGGGCGGCACGGATGCCGCCCGAACCGGCAGGCCGGAAGCCTGCCCTCCATCGGCGGCGCGCTGGGACCTATCAGGACCGACACGCCTTGCCAGGCAGGGTTTTGCCCATCCGAGTGGCCGGGCAGTTACCGGTTTCTTCCTTGTCCGAAAACGCGGTCACCCTAGGATTCGGGCATGAGCACCGTGATTGAAATCGAGAGCGCTGTTCAAAAGCTCTCGCCAAATGATCTGACCGCTTTTCGCGACTGGTTTCTCACGTTCGATGCCGCCCAATGGGACCAGCAATTTGAGCAGGATGTCGCCGCCGGCCGCTTGGACGTTTTGGCGGACGAAGCGATCCGCGACCTGCGGGCGGGACGTTGCAAGGATTTGTGAGGCACCGCGCCAACCCGAAGTTCTGGAAGTTCTATGAGCAGCTCCCAGCCGAGATTCAGGAGCTTGCCGACCAGAATTTTGCAGTCCTCAAACGCGATCCGCGGCATCCGTCGCTGCACTTCAAAAAGGTTGGGCGGATGTGGTCGGTCCGCGTGGGCATTCACTATCGAGCCGCTGCGGTGGAAGACGGGGCCGATCTGGTGTGGTTCTGGATCGGGCATCACAGCGAATACGACCGGCTCATCGGCCGGTTCCGGTAGTTCGGATCGCCCAGGGTCGCGGATCGTAGGAGGGGTCTCGTGCGAACGGTGGATGGCGGCGCGTTGAAATGGGCCGCGTCGAGGCGTCCCCACCCCCGCAGGGAAGGGCGCGGCCTCCTCACCGCGCCACCCACCCCGGTGACCATCAAATGTCCAAGCGGCGCGCTGAGGACAGACGCGCCCTACCCATCTTCGGCGCGGATCAACCGTTCCCGCTCACCCTCGTGGCAGCGGCTCCGCGAGCCGCCGCCATGCGGTGTCGCAGGGATAACGCAGCACGGTCTTCACGATGATTCCACGCACTTCGGCACGGGTGATCTTGATGCGCGCGGCCGGATCGAGCACGCGGCTGGTGCGCAGGCGGCGGAGGGTTTGGAGGCCAATTAACACGGGCCACGCGCACGCAAGGCGCAGGCGGATTTGCCCGCGTGGCAACGTGTTCGTGTATTCCCAGCCCGCGGCCAGATGCTGTTCTGCGCGGTCCAGCCAGCGGTCATACACCGGGCGCAGGCGCGGTTCGTGGGCGGGATCGAGCAGGTCGGCGGGCGTGAGTCCGCAGGACGCAAGTTCAGGTGCGGGCAGGTAGCAGCGGCCGGTGCGCAAATCCTTCGGCAGATCACGGAGAATGTTCACGAGCTGCAGGCCCTTGCCGAAGCGGATGCCATTGGCCAGCAACTGCGCCTCGTCCAGCCGCACGTCGGGGAAAAGATGCGCGCGGCACATCTGGGTCCAGAACTCGCCCACGCAGCCCGCGACGCGATAGGCGTAGTCGTCGAGGTCGGCCGCGGTCGGCAGCGCGCTGATCGCGCGTTCGCCCGCGCGGGCAAAGCGACGCAGGTCCAGCTCCTGTCCGCCCGTGATCGTGTCAAGCACGTCGTTGATGCGCTGGCGATCGGCGGCATCGCAGGCGGCCAGCACGGTGAGGGCTTCCTCGACGCGCAGCAGTAGCACGCGTTCTGCGACGGCTGCGGTGCTGGCCGGGCTTTTGTCGTGGGGAGCGGCGGGTTCTGCAAAACGCCGGAAATCCACGGGCGTGGAAGTTTTTCCGAGGATGCGTTCGCGCAGCGCCGCCAGCGCCGCGAGCCGTTCGTTGACGGGAACAAGCTCCGTGTCCGCAATCGTGTCCGTCGTGCGCGCGAGCAGATAGGCCAGGCCGATCTGCGAACGGATGGCTGCCGGCAGCACCCGCAGCGTGAGATAAAAGGACCGCGACACGTCGCGCAAAAGCGACGTGAGCAGATCGTTGGAAACTCGGGGGGCGCCGGCCACGCGCCGACTATCACCGCAAGCCGTGCCGCGAAGCCAGTCCGGGTTCGGAGTCCGGGTTCGGAGTCCGGGTTCGGAGTCCGGGTTCGGAGTTCCGCCTTCAGGCGGCGAGACGTCCGCATGGAACGAGAGCGAGCGGTAAATCCCACGCTCCTTTTCGCCACCACGTTTCTGCGGCGTGAACGCCGCGCTCCTGGCGCGGGCCGGGCGCCCCGTCCGGCAGTACGTCGGGCCTGCTAAAGCCGGGACTCCGGACTCACGGACTCAGCTTCGCCAGTCTGCTCTGCCACCGGGCCAGTTGCTTTTTCACTTCCTTCGTTCCCGGCGCGCCGATGACCGCGCGGCGTTGCATGGCGCGGTCGAGTTGGAAGGTCTCGGCGACGTCGGGACCGAACTGCGGGGAGATTTTCTGAAACTCGGCGACGGTGACTTGATCGAGCGGCTTGCCCGCCTGCTCCGCGAAGCCCACGACCGCGCCGACGACGTGATGCGCCTGCCGGAACGGCATTCCTTTTTTCACCAGATAGTCGGCGAGATCGGTGGCGAGCAGTTGCGGATCGCTGGCGGCGGCGCGGCAGATGTCGGCCTTGACCGTGGTGTGATCGAGCATCGCGGCCATCAGGCGCACGCAGGCGCGCACGGTGTCGGCGGTGTCGAAGAGGCGCTCCTTGTCCTCCTGTAAATCACGGTTGTAGGTCATCGGCAGGCCCTTCAGCAGCGTGAGGAGCGCGACGAGATTGCCGATGACGCGGGCTGATTTGCCGCGGGTGAGTTCGGCGATGTCGGGGTTTTTCTTCTGCGGCATCAGCGACGAGCCGGTGGTGTAGGCGTCGGCGATCTTGATGAAATTAAACTCGGCGCTGGCCCAGAGGATGACGTCTTCGGCGAGCCGGCTGAGATGCACGGCGAGCAGCGCGGCGGTGGCGCAGAACTCGACGGCGAAATCGCGGTCGCTCACGGCATCCATGCTGTTTTGCGTGAGCACCGGGCGGCCCTTTTCATCCACGAAGCCAAGGAGCTTGGCGACGAATTCGCGGTCGATGGGCAGCGTGCTGCCGGCGATCGCGCCGCTGCCGAGCGGGCAGACGTTCAGGCGTTCAAAGCAGCCGCCGAGACGGCTGTGGTCGCGTTCGAGCATCTCGACGTAGGCGAGGAGGTGATGCGCGAAATACACCGGCTGGGCGCGCTGGAGATGGGTGTAGCCGGGGATGATCACGTCCGCGTGCCGCGCGCCGAAGGCGACGAGCGAGGACTGGAGCGCGATCACTTCAGCGTGCAGTGCGTCGATCTCGTCGCGCAGCCAGAGGCGAACATCGAGGGCGACCTGGTCGTTGCGCGAGCGGGCGGTGTGGAGCTTCGCGCCGGCGGGAACGCGGCGGGTCAGCTCGGATTCCAGATTCATGTGGACGTCCTCCAGCTCGGGCTTCCACTGAAATTTACCGGCGACGACTTCCGCCGCGATGGCATCGAAGCCCTGCGCGATGGCTTTGAGTTCCGCGCGCGTGAGCACGCCGATTTTGTGCAGCATTTCGGCGTGTGCCAGCGAGCCGAGGATGTCGTGCCGCCACAGCCGCCAGTCGAAGGAGATGGATTCGGAGAAGGCGGCGACGTCGGCAGCGGGGCCGCCGGTGAAGCGGCCGGAGCGGGAAACGGGGGAGGGCTTGGGAGTGGTCTTTTTCATGCGCGCAAAGCGGCGCGCATGTTGGTGGAGGGCAGGTGAAAGTCACGCGGGAAAGGGGCGCGGCACCTCGTAGCCTCGTAGCCGCCGACGTGAGGAGGCGGACGTGCGGGGGTGGACGCCCCGATCCGGGGCGCTGGTACCGCAGGCGTCCTCGGCTGCAAGTTCGCGGGGCGTCTCGCCCCGAGTCGGCACAGGCGGCGAAACGCCGCCTGAACTCGCAGGCGGGGACGCCTGCGGTACCGGCGACCGCTCCGCCTCCTCACGTCGGCGGCTACGGGCGGGGGTGGGTCAGCGCGACAGGCGCAGATAGACCTGTTCGGGGCGCGCGGGCGGGGCGGGGGACCAGTCCATCGCCGTGTTTACGACCGCCCGCATTTGCGCGAACCACCAGCGCGCGCGGTGCTGGCGCTGACCGCGCCGGGGCGCGACGGAGTTGTTGGCGGTCCGATTTTCGATTCCGAATTCCATCTGGTTGTTTTGCATACGATGAACTTTCTGTTTTTATCTTTCTGTCGCCGGGCATCTTGCCAGAGGGGGTGGGTCATCTACGGGGCAACCCCCAAAGATTTTTCAAAAAAGTTTTCGGGGGGCAAAGGAGGCTGGGGGCGGTGGGGCGGCACGACCGCCGGCGCGGGGGCGGGACCGGCACTGAGACCGGTGATTTGGGGTGGAACACGGGGCGACCCGGGCGCAGGGAGTTGGCAGGGGAATTTTGGGCAAAGGAATGGAGGCAAAGGAATGGGAGAGCGGGAGTGGGACTGCAGGCACTCATTGGCGGCTCTATTTTTCTGCCCCCATTATTCTGCCGTTGGTCCGGTGTCGCTTTCGGAGGCCACGTCGGGCGGGGGCGCGCGGGACTGAGTTTGCGGTTTCTTTCGGGCGGTGGGACCGTTTGAATCGTGGCGATGCTGCTCGCGTTTCACAAGCCCTACGGCGTGCTGTCGCGGTTCACGCCGGATGGTTCGCCGAACCGCCCGTTGGCGGACTTCGGCTTTCCGCCGCGCGTGTATCCCATCGGGCGGCTGGACGCGGATTCGGAGGGCCTGCTGTTGCTGACAGACGAGGCGGCGCTGAACCAGCAACTGCTCCATCCCGACCGCCAGCACGGCCGGACCTACTGGGCGCAGGTGGAAAAAATCCCGAGCCGCGAGGCGCTGGCGAGCCTTGAGCGTGGGGTCGCGATTCAGACTCATCACACGTTGCCGTGCCGCGCCTGGCTGCTGGAGCCGCAGCCCGCGATCGCCCCGCGCGATCCGCCCATTCGGTTTCGCAAGGCCATCCCGACCTGCTGGGTCGGTCTCGAGTTGGTCGAGGGCAAGAACCGGCAGGTGCGCCGGATGACGGCGAGCATCGGGCATCCGACGCTGCGGCTCCTCCGCGTGCAGATCGGCAGCTTCACGTTGGGCACGCTCGCGGCCGGCGAATGGCGGAAGCTCACCGCTGCCGAGCGCGCGCTGGTGCTGCAGAGCGCGGCGTAGCGCGGGCGGTCTCGGCCGCGCGACCGGTCTTTGTAGGAGACGACGTGAGGAGTCTCTGACCTTTTCTGCGCGTGGCCGGTGGTTGGGAAAAAAGAGGTTGGAGTCTCCTCACGTCGTCTCCTACAAGTGGATTTCACCGTCGGCAATTGCTTTCGCGGCGAAGGGCGTGGCAGGGTCTGGCGAAATTTTTATGCGCATTCCGACTTCTTTCTTTTTCACGGGCTGGCTGGTTTTGGCGGTGGCGGCTTCGTCGTTGCGGGCGGCGGCGCCGGCTTCGCCGGGCGCGTTTGGCGGGCGGCCGAATCTGGCGGTGGCGGGCGTGGCGGAGGCGTCGAGTTCGCAAAGTGGGCAGGACCCGGCGCTGGCGCTGGATGGCGATGGCGCGACGCGCTGGTGCGCGGACGGCGGGAGCCGGCCGCAGTGGTGGCAGGTCGATCTGGGCAAGGAGCAGAAGGTCACGGGCGTGGTGCTCGATTGGGAGCGGCGCGCGGTCGCGTATCAGTACCGCGTCGAGGGTTCGGCGGACGGCAAGGAGTGGAAGGCGCTGGTAGATGGCGCGAAAAATCAGGATGCCGGTCTGCGGGCGCATGATTTCGCGGCGACGACGCGCTTCGTGCGCGTGACGGGTCTGGGCGGCGGCAATGCCGGCTGGATCAGTCTGTGGGAAGTCGCGGTGCTCGGGGAAAAGGGTGCGCCGCAGCCCGCGCCGGCGGTGCCGCCGAAGACGGCTGCGGGTGGCGCGGCGGCGGGCAAACCCGGCAAGGGCGGCAAGGCCGCGGGCAACAAGGATCCGCTGCCGCCCGCCGAGGTGGTCGAGAAGATGAAGCCGGTGACGGAGGAAAAGGTCGCGGGGATTTTGAAGGAAGTGAAAGTGCCGGCGGAATTTGACGTGACGGTGTTCGCCACGCCGCCGGCGGTGAATTATCCGGTCTTCGTCTCCGCCGCGCCGGACGGCACGCTGTACGTTGCGAGCGATGGCAATGGTTCGCTCGGGCGCGATCCGCAGCGCGGGCGCATCCTGCGCGTGCGCGACACCGACGGCGACGGGCGGGCGGACGAGGTGAAGGTGTTCGTGAAGGACGTGGATTCGCCGCGCGGGTTGGTATGGGATCACGACCGGCTCTACGTGCTGCACCCGCCGCACATCAGCGTTTACATCGACCGGGATGGCGATGGGCACGCGGACGAGGAAAAGATTCTCGTGAAGAACTGCGCGTTCACTTTCAAGGACCGGCCGGCGGATCACACCTCAAACGGTCTTGAGATCGGCGTGGACGGCTGGCTGTACGCGGCGATCGGTGACTTTGGTTTCATGGAGGCCGAGGGCACGGACGGGCGGAAGCTGCCGATGCGCGGCGGCGGCATCATCCGCGTGCGGCCGGACGGCACGGGCTTGCAGCTTTTCGCCTATGGCACGCGGAACATTCTCGAGGCGGCGGTGAGTCCGTTGCTGGATCTGTTCACGCGCGACAACACGAATGATGGCGGTGGCTGGGACGTGCGCTTTCATCATTTCACCGGCCTGACCGACCACGGCTATCCGCGGTTGTACAAGAATTTCCGGGACGAGCATCTCGCGCCGCTGGCGGACTACGGCGGCGGCTCGGGCACGGGCGCGGCGTGGATCGATGAGCCGGGCATTCCCGAGAAATGGAACAACGCGCCGTTAACCTGCGACTGGGGTCGGAGCTGGGTTTACCAGCATCGCCCGACGCCGAAGGGCGCGACGTTCAGCGTGGATCAGAAGGAGTTTCTCGGCGTGCCGCGCATCACCGATCTGGATGTCGATGCGTCGAGCCGCATCTACGCGCTAAGCTGGAAGGGCGCGACGTTCAACTGGGCGGGCATGGATGTGGGCTACGTGGTGCGCGTGACGCCGAAGGGTTTTGCGCCGACGCCGCTGCCGGATTTCGCGAAGGCGAGCGGGGCGGAACTGGTGAAGCTGCTGGAGGCGAGCAGCCATCGTCGTCGCCTCGAAGCGCAGCGGACGCTGATCCGGCGCGGGCTGGTGGGCGAGATGGCGGGCGCGCTCGAGGCGCTCGCGGGCGACAAGGCGAAGCCGCTGGCGTCGCGGGTCGCGGCGGTGTTTGCGCTCAAGCAGGGACTCGGTGCGAAGGCGCATGATTTTCTCGCGAAGACTGCGGGCGATGCCTCGATCGCGGCGTGGGCGCTGCGGGCGTTGACGGATCACGAGGGGCAGCTCGCGAGCGTGCCGGTGGCGCCGCTGCTGGGCGGCGTGAAATCGCCTGATCCGCGGACGCGCACCGAGGCGGTTGTGGGCATCGCGCGGCTCGGGAAGGTCGAGCATGCGGCGGCGCTCGTGCCGGTGCTCGCGGACGCGGACGCGGTGATCGCGCACACGGCGATGATGGCGTTGCGGGAGTTGCAGGCGGTGGAGGTTTGTCTGGCGGCGATTGATCGCACGGATTCGCCGACGATTCGTGAGGGTGCGTTCCGCGTGCTCTATGCGTTCCGCGATCCCAAGCTGGTGGACGCGCTGCTGGCGCGGCTCGGGAAGGAGACGGAGTTCGGGCGACGGCAGGGTTTGCTTACGGCGCTGTGCCGGCTGCATTTCATCGAGGGCGTCTGGAAGGGCAACTCGTGGGGCACGCGGCCGGACACGCGCGGGCCGCTGTATCAGCCCGAGGAGTGGAGCGAGACAAGGAAGATCGCGGAGGCTTTGAACCAGGTGATGAGCCAGGCGGAGGCGAAGGAAGTGGCGTATCTGGCGGGCGAGTTTAACCGGCATCGCATCGAGTCGGCGGGCGCGCTGGAAAAGCTGCTGGCGCTCGTCGCGAAGGACGCGTCGGTGCTGCCGGTCGCCGTGGGGCAGCTCGCGCGCGTGAGCGCCGTGCCCGCGGCGGCGTTGCCGTTGCTGACGAAGGCGGCCGCGGCGGACGACACCGCGGGCGAGGTGCGCGCCAATGCGATTCAGGCGTTGAGCCGTGCGGACTTGAATGCGGAGGCGGTGCGGGCGGTGCTGGGTGGGCTGGTGAAATTGAAGGCGGGCAAGGGTGATGGCGCGGTCTTCGAACTGACGACCGAGGCGTTTTTCAATTCCACCAAGGTCGAGAAGGAGCACGCGGTGTTGCTGGCCGAGGCGGGCAAGGCCGCGGGTGCGGAGTCGCTGTGGGCGGACGCGGCGTTGCTGCGGATCGTCGATCGGCTCAAGGCCAAGAACAAGGCGCGGGACCAGATCACGGCGGCGCTGGACGCGGGTTGGAACGAACCGAAACGCCGGGCGCAGTTGATCGAGGCGTCGTCGCTCGCGGGCAAAAAAGTGCTGGCGGACAAGATTCTCCTCGCGCTCGCCGATCCTGACAAAACCGTGGCGGCGGCGGCGAAGAAGGCGGTGGACAAGCTCAAGCTGCAACCGGCCGGCGCGGCCACGGGTCCGCTGGTGGGCACGTTGAAAGTCGAGGAGGTCCTGAACGCGATCATGACGACGACCGGCGCGGCGAAGCGCGGCGAGGAAGTGTTCACGCAGGTCGGCTGCATGAACTGTCACACGGTGAAGCCGGAGCAGCCGTTGAAAGGGCCGTTTCTCGGGACGATCTCGGCGATCTTCAAGCGCCGCGACCTGGCGGAGAATATTTTGCTGCCGAACAAATCCATCGCGCAGGGCTTCGTCACGCAGCGGTTTGTGTTGAAGGACGAGACGGAGATTGACGGCTTCGTCACGCTCGAGGCGGCGGACAAAGTCACCGTGCGCAACGCCGCCGCGCAGGAGTTGGTCATCAACGTGAAGGACGTCGCCAAGCGCGAGAAGCGGGACATTTCCCTCATGCCCGAGGGGCTGGTGAACACGCTCAGCGTGGCGGATTTCGCGGCGCTGCTGGATTATTTGGAGGGGTTGGCGAAGAAGTAGGGGTGGGGAAGCTCAAAGGATAAAGCTCAAAGCTCAAGGGAAGTTCAAAGGTTCAAGTTCCGGGACGGACCTCGCTCACGTTGCCGCGGTGACTGTGCTGTCGGGATGGATTTGACTCGGGGATCGGCATCCACGCCGTGGCTGTGGAGCTTGGCGCTTGGAACTTTCTTTGAGCTTTAGGCTTTGAGCTTTGAGGTTTGAGCTTTGCCCGCATCAGCCGGAGCGGCGGCGAATCTGAAATTATTCAGGGGCAAGCTTGACCTTTCGCGGCGTTCCCCCATCTTGCGCGGCTCGATTGAAGAGTAATTTATGCTGCACATCCGAAACATCGCCATCATTGCGCACGTTGACCACGGCAAGACGACCCTCGTTGACTGTCTCCTGAAACAATCCGGCACCTTCCGCGCCAACCAGCACGAGCAGAAGGAGGAGCGGCTCATGGACTCGATGGACTTGGAAAAGGAAAAGGGCATCACGATCCGCGCCAAGAACGCCGCGTTCAAATACAAGAATTTCCACATCAACATCGTGGACACTCCGGGCCACGCGGACTTCGGCGGCGAGGTCGAGCGCATCATGAACATGATCGACGGCGTGCTGCTGGTGGTGGATGCCACGGACGGCCCGCAGGCGCAGACGCGCTTCGTGCTGCGCAAGGCGCTCGAGGCCGGGGCCAAGCCCATCGTGGTCATCAACAAGATCGACCGCGACAACGCCACGCCGAAGAAGGTGCTGGACGCGGTGTTTGAGCTGTTCATGTCGCTCAACGCGACCGACGAGCAACTGGATTTCCCGTTCATCTACTGCTCGGCCAAGGGCGGTTATGCGAAGGTGGAACTCGACCACGTCACGGGCACGATGGAGCCGCTCTTCGATGCAATTGTGAAGCACATCCCGCCGCCGCGCGCCAAGGCCGGTGACGGCTTCCAGGTGCTGGTGGCCAATCTGGATTACTCGGAATACCTCGGGCGCATCGCGTTCGGCAAAATCGTCGAGGGCAAGGTGAAGGTCGGCGACGCGGCCATCTGCCGGCACGGCGACGGCAAGATCACCAAGGGCAAGATCACGATGATCTATCACTTCGAGGGCATGAAACGCATCGAGGTGGATGAGGCTCACGCGGGCGACATCATCGGGCTCACGGGCTTCGAGGATGTGTTCATCGGCGAGACGATCTGCGACTCCGAGTTGCGGGCGGGGCTGCCGTACATTCCGATTGATCCGCCGACCATTCAGATGGAGTTCGCCGTGAACGACGGACCGCTTGCCGGCAAGGACGGCAAGCTCGTCACGGCCCGGCATATCTGGGACCGGCTGGTGAAGGAAATCCGCACCAACGTCGCGCTGCGCGTCGCGCAGACGAGCGATCCGAAGGTGTTCGCGGTCAGCGGCCGCGGTGAAATGCAGATCGCGATCTTGGTGGAGCAGATGCGCCGCGAAGGTCACGAGGTGCTGGTTTCCCGCCCCGAAGTGCTCTGGAAGAAGGCGCCCAATGGCGATTCGCTCGAGCCGATTGAAAAATTGTTCGTGGAAGTTCCGAGCGAAAACCTCGGCACGATCATGGAGAATCTTTCGGGCCGCAAAGCGCAGATCACGAACATGAATCACGTCGGCACGGTGGTTTCCATCGAGGCGCAGGTGCCGATGCGCGGACTCATCGGCTTCGAGACCGACCTGGTCAACTCGACCAAGGGCATGGGCGTGATGAGCCATCTCTTCCACGAATACGGCCCGGACTGCGGGGAAATTCCCGCCCGCAAAAACGGCTCGCTCGTGAGCATGGATGACGGTGATGCCACGCCCTACGCGCTGAACATGGTGCAGGAACGCGGCCGGCTGATGATCTCGCCGGGCGACGCGGTTTACACCGGCATGATCGTCGGAGAAAACTCCCGTGAGCAGGACATTCCGGTCAATCCGGTGAAGGAAAAGCGCCTGACCAACATGCGCTCGCAGGGCGATGGCAAGGGCATCCAGCTCAACTCGCCGATGAAGCTCAGCCTCGAACGTTCGCTCGAGTACATCGATGTGGACGAGTACGTCGAGGTCACGCCGCATTTCCTGCGGCTCCGCAAAAAGGTGCTCGACGCCAACGCCCGCAAACGCTCGGAGAAATCCCGCGTCTTGAAGTATATCGAGGGATAGGCGCGGCTGGGGCGGCCGGGAGATTTCCGGATGATTTGACGCGAGAGCGCGGAGGTTTTGGCCTCCGCGCTCTTTTTTGTGGGTGGGTAGGGCGCGTCTGTCCCCAGCGCGCCGCCAGACCGTGTGGATGCCGCGGCGGCGCGCTGGGGACAGACGCGCCCTACCCACCGCAGTGCATGTCCCTACCGCGTTTCCAATGTAGGAGGTCGTTGGTTGCGGCCTACCGCGTACCGCAGGCGTCCTCGCCTGCGAGTTGGGGCGGCGTCTCGCCGCCGGTTGGGACGCGGGGCGAGACGCCCCGCGAACTCGCAGGCGAGGACGCCTGCGGTACGAACGCGCACGGACAATTTCCACCGGCTCGGAAAGAGAATATCCCACGCACACCGTGCGTCCGGCACTGCGCTTATGATCAATCTCTTTGGCCAGCGCAGTCGTCCGGGTGCTCAGTGCGACGGGGTTTCGCGGCGTGATTTCCTCAAGATCGGCGGCATGGCGGCCGGCGGGTTGTCCCTCGCGCAGTTGCTGCAACTCGACGCCGTGGCCGGCACGGGCCGCTCGCACAAGGCGGTCATCAACATTTATCTCCCCGGCGGGCCGTCGCACATCGACATGTTCGATCTCAAGCCGAACGCGCCCCGCGAGGTGCGGGGCGAGTTTCGCCCGATTGGCACCAACGTCCCCGGCATGGAAATCTGCGAGCTGTTCCCGCGCCTCGCGAAGATGGCCGACCAGTTCGCGCTCATCCGTTCGATTGCCGATTCCGACGGCGCGCATGATTGCTACCAGTGCATGACCGGCCGCACGCAGGCCTCGAAGCGCAGCGCGCCGCCGGGCGGCTGGCCGAGCTTCGGCTCGATCGTTTCCAAGCTGCAAGGTCCCACCGCCGGCGCGCCCGCCTATGTCTCGACGATGTATCCCACCGGCAATCGCACCTGGGGCGAGCCGGGCACCGGCGGCTTCGTCGGGCACGCGCACGCGCCGATGCAACTCGTGGCGAAAGACCCGAACGCCAAGGTGCAGAACCTGACGCTGCAGGGCATCACGCTCGACCGCCTCGCCGACCGCGAACAACTCCGGTTGGCCGTCGATACATTCCGCCGCGAGGCCGACACGACGGGCCAGATGACCGGCCTCGACAGTTACAACCAGCAGGCGCTCGGCATTCTCTCGGACTCGAATCTCGCCAACGCGCTCGATCTCTCGAAGGAAGATCCGAAGATCGCCGACCGCTACGGCGTGAACGACGACCGCTACATCCGCGACGGCGCGCCGCGCATGATCCGCAATTTCCTCCTCGCCCGTCGCCTCGTTGAGGCCGGCGCGCGCGTGGTCTCGCTGAACTACAGCCGCTGGGACTGGCACGGCAGCGACGGCATGAATTTCCCGAGCGCCCGCGAAGATTTCCCGATGCTCGATCAGGGCCTCTCGGCGTTGCTCACCGATTTGAAGGAGCGCGGTCTCAGCCGCGATGTCGCCGTCGTGATGTGGGGCGAGTTTGGGCGCACGCCGAAGATCAACAACATGAACAGCCGCGATCACTGGCCGCGCGCCAACTTCGCGCTGCTCGCGGGCGGTGGTATGAAGACGGGCCAGGTCATCGGCGCCACCGACCGCATCGGCGCGGACGTGGCCGAGCGCCCGGTGAAGTTCCAGGAAATCTTCGCGACCCTCTACCATTGCCTCGGCATCGACACCGCGACCGCGACGATCAGCGATCCGACCGGGCGTCCGCAGTATCTCGTGGACTCGGGGATTGCGCCGATTCGGGAGCTGGTGGGTTGAGCGGAGAAAAAGCTCAAAGCTCAAAGCATAAAGCTCAAGGGAAGAACCAAGCTGCAAGGACCAGGCGTTGCGCGCGGGGTTTTTGGTTCTTGGATTTTGGTTCTTCCCTTGAGCTTTGAACTTTGAGTTTTGAGCTTATTTCCTCTCTTTGCTCCCCCGCCGCATTGCTGCTAGAAACTGCGCCCGATGTCCGACGAACCGCAACTCACCCCGATGATGGCGCAGTATCGCCGCATCAAGGGCGAGCTGCCGAAGGACGCGCTGCTGATGTTCCGGCTGGGGGATTTCTACGAGATGTTCTTCGAGGACGCGGTGACCGGCGCGCAGCTCCTGAACGTCACGCTCACCAAGCGCGGGGTCATTCCGATGTGCGGCATTCCGTTCCACGCGATGAACGGCTACATCGCGCGGCTGCTGCGGGCGGGCCGCAAGGTGGCCATCTGCGATCAGATCGAGGAGGCGCGGCCGGGGCAGCTCGTGAAGCGCGAGGTAACGCAAATCCTCAGCCCGGGCACGCATTTCGATGAGCGGATGCTCACGGCGGAGCGGAACAACTTCCTCGCCGCGATTTGCGTCACGGGCAAAACCTTCGGGCTGGCGCTGGTGGATTTGACCACGGGCGATTTCAAGGCGACCGAGGTCGAGGGTGAAGGGCCGTTGCTCACTGAGTTGGAGCGGCTGCGGCCGGCGGAGATTATTTATCCAGCGGAGGCGTCGAAGCTGCGCGAGGCATTGCAGGGCGCGTTCCCGATTCTCAATGGCTACGACGACTGGGTGTTCGCGCCGGAGACGGCGCACTTCACGCTCAAGGAGCATTTCAAAGTGGCGTCGCTCGACGGCTTCGGGCTGAAGAATCGTTTCGCGGCCATCGGTGCGGCGGGCGCGGTGCTGCATTATCTCAGCCAGCATTTGCGCCGCGACGTGACGCATCTCACGCGCCTCGCGACCTACGAGCGCCGCGATTATCTCATCCTCGACACCACGGCGCTGCGGAACCTGGAGATTCTCGAGCCGCTGCACCGCGACGCACCGCGCAACGCGACGCTCTACGGTGCGCTCAACCGCACGGTCACGCCGATGGGCGCGCGCCGCCTGCGCGACTGGCTCACGCAACCGCTCGCCGAGGTCGCGCCGATTCAGCGGCGTCAGGATGCGGTCGAGACGTGGCTGGGCAATGCGTCCGCGCTCGAGGCGTTCCGCGCGGGCTTGGTCGAAGTGCGTGATCTGGAGCGGATGCTCGCGCGGCTCAGCGTGGGGACGGGCAATGCGCGCGATCTGCTCGCGCTGCGGCTCGCGCTCGAGCAGGTGCCGGGGTTGAAACGGACGCTCGAAGGTCTGGCGGCAGCGCGCCAGCAGGCGGCGGCACAAGGCGAGGGAAATATTCTGCGCGAGCCTGGCAGCGGGGATGTTTCGGAGAATCCGCCGGCGGGCGAAGGCAGTTTCGGCCCGATCTTCCCGCAGTTTCACGGACGTCCGGCGGAAGCCATCGCGTGGCTGCTGAAAGTTCGTCGCGGCGAGGCGCCCGGCGCGTTGTCGCATCCCGAGGTCGGCGAGATTGACCTCGTATGGGGCGAGGCGACGCAGCGCGGCAGTGGCTTTGGGCTGGCGAAGATCGAACGCTGGCATCCCGAGATGCTCGCGGAATTGCCGGCGCGGCTCGCGGCGATGCACAAGCTGCGCGGGAACGAGCGGACGATCATCCTCGCCGGGGACGACAGCGAGGCGGTGGTGAAGCTGGATGCCTTCGGTTCGCCGAAACGCTGGTTGTTGACCGCCTATGAAAAAGTGAAGCCCGCCTCCGCTGGGAGGACGATTGACGTTCCCAACCAATCAGGGGTGCCACGACAAACTCCGACACCCGGGGGCGAGCCGGACGGGACGATAGGCGTGGTGCGCGAGACGGTCAACGCGGCGGCGCTGGGAAATCTCGGCGAGGCCAGCCTGCCGCTGCTGCTCGAGTTGCTCGCGCAGCTCACGGAAATGCCGGACCTCACGGAACTGCTGGCGCGCGCCATTGTCCCCGAGCCGCCGCTGGCGGTGAAGGAGGGGGGCTTGATTCGCGAGGGTTTTGATGCGGCGCTGGACGAACTCAAGCTCGCGCAGCGCGACGGCAAGGATTGGATCGCGAAGTTGCAGCAGGACGAGATCAACCGCACGGGCATCGCGTCGCTCAAGGTGCGGTTCAACTCGGTGTTCGGCTATTACATCGAGGTCACGCGGGCGAATCTCGACAAGGTGCCACCGCATTACATCCGCAAGCAGACCATCGCAAACGGCGAGCGGTTCATCACGCCGGAGTTGAAGGAGATGGAGGGAAAAATCCTCGGCTCGGAGGAGCGCAGCGTGAAGGTGGAATACGAGATTTTCCTGCGCCTGCGCGAGGCGGTGATCGCGCGGCTCGGGGACATTCAGCGCACGGCCGACGCGCTGGCGCAACTGGACGTGCTCGGCGCATTTGCGACGACGGCGCGGCTGTTCGGGCATGTGCGTCCGCACGTCGGGGCCGAGGGGATTTTGCACATTCGCGATGGGCGGCATCCGGTGCTGGACCAGAGCGGCAGTGGCGAGCGGTTTGTGCCCAATGACACGGACCTGGATGCCACGACGCAACTGGCATTGATCACGGGGCCGAATATGGCGGGCAAGAGCACCTACATCCGGCAGGTGGCGCTGCTCGCGCTGCTCGCGCACACGGGGGCGTTCGTGCCGGCGGCCGAGGCGCGGATCGATGTGGTGGACCGCATTTTCACGCGCATCGGCGCGAGCGATGATCTGGCGCGCGGGCAATCGACCTTCATGGTGGAGATGAGCGAGACGGCCAACATTTTGAACAACGCCACGGCGCGCAGCCTGATCATCCTCGACGAGATCGGGCGCGGGACGAGCACGTTCGACGGGTTGAGCCTGGCGTGGTCAATCGTCGAGCATCTGCACAATCAGGTCGGCGCGAAGACGCTCTTCGCGACGCATTATCACGAGTTGACCGAGCTGTCGGGCCGCCTGCCGCGCGTGAAGAATTACAACGTCGCCGTGCGCGAGTGGAATGATCAGATTATTTTCCTGCGCAAGATCGTCGCGGGCGGCACGGACAAGAGCTATGGCATCCACGTCGCGCGGCTCGCGGGCGTGCCCAAGACGGTGCTGGAGCGCGCGAAGGAAATCCTCGGCAACCTCGAGCAATCCGAACTCACGCCCGAAGGCAATGTGCGCGCGCCGTCGCGGCATCGGGTGGAGCGGGAGAAACTGCGGAGCCTCGCACCGGTGGCGCAGATGGATTTGTTCGGGCGGTGAGAACAGGGAGGGACGTGGCAACCGTGAACTGTGGGGCAGGCTTCCAGCCTGCCAGTTCGGGCGGCATCTTGCCGCCCGTTCCTCGCGGTGGACGGGCGGCGCGGCGGTAGCGGGAACACGGGGCAGGGATGCCCCGTGAACTGGCGGGCAAGGATGCCTGCCCCACATCCACCGCGCGGGAGCCCCATCGCATGCAAGAAACTGCGATGCGGCCTTTGGCTTCGCGCCAACCTTTCTGTTTCAGGTGTCTCTGGTGTTCAACATTCCGTCGCCACGGTCGATTCGAGGATTTCCATTGGGGTGATTGATTGGGGGAGGAAGGATGCTGTTCCTTGGGTTGGTCAGTCGCGTCGCAGGCATTGGATGAGGGATTTGACCAATTGGCCAGCGAGTGCGACGCATGTACCCACGAATCGGACTTATAGATCTTGGAGCATCTGGCTGATATGGTGCTTTAACCGCCTTGGAATGCGAATTGTGCCTATGATGACGAGGGTTTTGAGCAGAGGCTGGCAATCCAATTTTCAAAACTGTGCCATCATAGGAAAAATGTGTGCCATCATGGGTCAAAACTGTGCCACCATGTAAAAAATGTGTGTCATCATGAACTGAATGTGATCTCTCATAGGAACAAACCGTGTCCTCATGGTTCAAAAGCGATGCCTCATAGGTCAAAATCGTGTCTTCATGGTTCAAGATCGTGTTGCGCTGGTCGATGGGCGATGCCTCATTGACCAAGTCGCAAGACAAATGGCTTTATGGTGGTGCCTGATGGATTGAACTGGCTGGATCATAAAATCGAGGCATCCACTGGGGCACAGTTCAGTTTTTTGCAACCCTCAGCCCAACTGCCACGGTCCCGGAGGGACACTTGAAAATAGCCCAGCACTTCAGTGCTGGGTCAGGGATGGGGGAAGAACCAAGTCCCGACAGAGACGACCGACCCGGCTTGCCACTCACTCGGTCGTCCCTGCGGGACTTGTGGGGAGAAGCGCCGCATACCCAGCACTCAAGTGCTGGGCTATTCTCGGTCGTCCCTCCGGGACCGCCAAAAGCGTGCCGCATCGCGGCCAGAAACGGAGCTGCGCCCATCCGCTGACACATCCAAGTCGCTGCAACGAGGACTTCTTGAGGACGAATTGAAGTGCAAGACGGTGAACGCATCCGCTGATCCATTCAGGCCGCAGAAACAAGGCCCGGATCAGTCGGCAAACGAAAGGAGGTCGCTGGGGAACGAAGCTGTTTTACCCACCCAACTGGGGAATGAAGCCGGTCTGGCGGCGGCCGGATGCGGGGAGAAATAAGAACGGCGGGCCGAGGCCCGCCGTGGTTGAACTTGCCGGCGAGAATTGGCGCAAGAGGCTCAGAACTTCCACCCGCTGCCGAACTGGATGTGCGGCGAGAAGTAGCCGCTCCCAATGTCGGTGTACAAGCCGAGCTTCATGTAGCCGTTCTTTTTCTTGGCGGCGTCGGGTTTGCCGAGGAAGCGATAGCCGATCTCGGCGCCGGTGGTGAGGTATTGATCCACGCCCGCGGCTTCGAGGAACTTGGTATGCACGGCGTAGGCCTCGAAGACCCAGCGCTTGGCGAAGGGGATGCCGACCTTCAGGCCGTTTTTGACGATCTTCTGCGCGACGCCGGGATCGACTTTCACGCCATCAAAATTAAGGGCGATGCTCTCGTACTGGCCGAACTGATTGCCCATCGACAGTTCGAAATTGCCGAAATCATAGGAGACAACGCTGCCGATGCCGCCGTTGACGATGAGGCCGCCGGTCACGATTTCCTTGGACCCCACCGCGTTGCCGCCACCAAACGGAGTGACCTGCCAGAACCACGGGTTGCCGCGTTTTTTGAGGATGATCTTGACGGGGACCCCGATGGCCAGGCCGGCACCATAGACCTTGGCGTCTTCGATTTCCGTGTAGCTCAGGGGAATGTTGAAGTTCAGTCCCACCCGCTCACTGAGCCGGAATTTGGCAAAGAGCGGCAGGCTGTAGGCGGTGCCCTTGATGCCGTTGGCGTCGAAGATGCCGACGTCAGCGACCATCCCGAAACCCGCCCGGCCGGCGAGGTCTTTGGGCAATTCTTTTTCCTCGCGGGTCTCCGTCATGGTCGAGCTGTATTCGGTGAAGGTCTGGAACGACGACCGGGCCGTGGCCGCGCCGGGGTTGCCGTCCGTTGGGGACACCTTGGATTTGGCGCTGAGGTCCTTGAGCAACTGGGTGTAGGCCGCCGAGCCGTCGCGCTTGAACCAGGCTTCGAGATTGTCGAAGAGTTCGTCGCGGGTGGCCCCATGAAACGATTGATTGAGCGACCGGCTAACCTGCGAAGTTAATTGGGCTTGGAACCGCATGGGACCTACCGGGCCGGTGCTGTCGAGTGTAAACTGGAGGGCGTTGGCCACCCCTTGGTAGAGGAGATTCGCCTGCACGTTGGGAGCGCCGAGGAACACTTGAAACTCCGCCGAGTTCTTAACCAGCTTGTCCACCAAGCTGATTAGGTCGCTCGATCCCGCCGAGCGTGTAATGGGGCCCTCCATGGCCGTAAGCGTAAAGAGATCCGCCGCCATGGCCCGGGTGGGCGCCAGCAACGCGAAAACCAAGGAACCAACCGCGAACAAGTTGAGGTGTGTTTTCATAAGTGAAGGGGAGATTAGGTTTGCGGAGTTTGGTTTATCGGTTTTGGTTGGCGAAGCAACGCCAAATCCACCTAACTGCCATGAAAACACTGCCTCATTTCTCCCTGCTCCTGTGGCTCGCCACCGCGACGGTCGGTCCGGCCCAGGACAAGCCTGTGACGCCCCTGACCCCGGCCGCCGGCACCAACGCCCCCGGCGCCGCAGTCGTGCCCGCCGCGCCCGTCGCGCCGCCCGGTCCGCCGCGTACCATTTCGCTGGAGGTTTCCGTGTTGCGTTTCAAACCGCTCCGGGCCGAGCGCATTCTTGAGGGTTTCAGAAATCTGAACGGCAATCTGCAACGGGTGATGGACACCTTGAAAACAGAGGGCGAGGTGACGGTGCTGTTTTCCGGCACGCGCGACATTCGCTTCGAGGAAAAGGGGAAGGCAAAGTTTGATGCGCTGGAGACGCGGCCGGTGCTGGTCATCGGCAAACCCACCGCGCCGATCCCGCCCGCCACGGCGTACGGCGTGAGTCTCGAAGTCACCACGCGGCTCGCGGACGAGGGGCGCTTCGGCCTGCAATGGGAGGGCAACCTCACCTGGTCGCCGGAGATTTTGGACAAGCGGACGGGCGAGCGGTTCATGACGTTTGCCACCGGCGCGGCGTCGGCGGTCAGGAAGTCGGGGTTGCTGGGCGGCGATGGCAAGGCGGGCGCGGCGGCGGACATCGGACTGGGTCTGGCCGAGATGTTCACACCGAAGGGGCGGCCGACGGAAAATGAAATCTACGAGCTGCCGGTGAACAAAACGGTCGCATTCGGGAGCAGCCGCATCTGCCGCAGCGGGGAACTGATCGTTCACAGCACGACCGCGGAAATGGGCAACAAGGAAGCGCAGACGGTGCTGTTGTTGATCCTGCCCACGATGGTGCCATGAAGCCGCCGTCCGCAGATTCGCCGCCCGCCGCTGGGCCGCCTCGCGATGGGAATCGCGCACGGCGGCGGCGGGAGCGCGGCGTTTACGCCGCAGAAGCGTGGGGGGCGAGAGGGCGCTTGAAATTTCGGGACGCTCTCGTCGCGGGCGGACGCTTCTGCGGCCTGAAGTGCCGGGGAGAAAAGGTAGCCGCCGACGTGAGGAGGCGGATGGAACCCACACGAGCCGCGGGAAAATCCGCCTCCTCACGTCGGCGGCTACAAATCTGCGGCAGATTTCTCACACAAGCGCTGAAGGCCGCACTCCTGCTGGGGCGTGCGGCGGCCGTGGTGGCGCTCATGGCGGTGTTGCTTGGGTTTCCGCCGTGTGCCCGCGCGCAGGTCATCTTCATCGACGTGGATCAACTCGCCGCCCCCGCGGCCACCTCGGGCGTCGTGCTGCCCGCGGGCGGCGTCGAGATTCAGGTCACGATCGTGCGGTTCGTCCCCAAAGACAAAACCCGTGGGTTTCAGGATGCCAATCCGTTTCAGGGTTCGCCGAAGCAGGTGGTCGAGTCCCTGGGCAAGCTGGGGCAGGTGAACGTGCTCTTCTGCGCCGGCCGCGAGGTCAATGCGCTGCAGGAGGGCCAGATGCGTTTCTACTCGGTGGAACGCAAGCCCGCCTTCTCGATGGACTCCGCCGCGAACGCCGAGTTGACAAATCGTTTCTTCGGCCTGGACCTCGCGATGAAAGCACGACTGGTGCGCGGCGAACAAATCCGCCTGGATTGGGACGGCAATTTCTCATGGTCACCCACGTTGATCGATCAATGGGCGGGCGAGAAATACCTGCTGTTCGGCATGCGCGTGGCCTCGATTCTCAAGCCGGGCAGCGTCTATGAAACGAAGGACGATGATGACACCGACTCGGGCGAGGGGATCAATCTGCGCAAGCTCGGCTCCTCGCTCGGCTCCCTCTTCAAGCGCAAGCCGAAGAATCTGAAGGACGCGGCGGAACAGGTGAAAGCCAATGAAAAGAAGCCGGTCGTCGCGCCCACCGTCGGGGCTTTGATGTGGGCCGAACGGCACGAAGTTCCGCTGCGGGGCATCCATACGTTTCGGCTTGGGGAAAATCTCGTGCAGCAGATTCCGGTCCTGACCGATCCGAAAGAGCCGGAGTTCTTGTACGTGATTTTCCAGCCGAACCGCGTGGATTGAGCCGGCACCGTCGCGGGGCAGGGGTTCTGTCCCACAATCAGCTTCCCAGTTCGCTGGACGTGGCCCCTTCAGCAGAAGCCGAGATGGCAAAGGAATGGAGGCAAAGGAATTAATCCTGACCACCGGTTTGTTTTCATTCCTTTGCCTCCATTCCTTTGCCACCTCCGCGCCGGAGTTCGCACCTTATCTGTTTAGCGCCAAAGGCGCGGATTTATTCCAGCCTGGGGCAACGCCCCAGGAAGCGAGCCTACCGTATGAGCGCTGAAAGCGCGATCCATCGCGGGGACGGATCGTCCTTCAGCAGGCAGATGGAACGGGCTTTCAGCCCTGAATTCATTGGCTGGCATCTGACCTGGGGCGGTGCCCCAGGCTGGTATGAGGCGCGCCTTTGGCGCTAAACACATACTTCGCGCCGCGAATTCCGGCTGCAGAGACTCCCCTCCCCTGGCTCCGCTGCCCTACAGCTCTGCCCTCCGTTTCTGAGTTCCCACCTGCTGGCACTGCCCGCCGCAAAAACGAACGAGCGCCGGAGTCGTTCCGGCGCTCGCCTCTCCCTCCCAATCTACTCGAAAACCGCCACCCACTTACCCAAGAAATCCTAGGTTCTGATTCGCGAACTCCTGTAGGTTCGGGAACACCGTGCCGAGCTGATTCGCCGGTACTCCGAGCCACGCCGCCAGTGTCGCGCCGTATTGATCCGTGGAAGTCGTCGGTATCAGCGTCCCGCGCGTCCCCGAGTCATCGGGACCGCCGAGTGCCAGAGTAGGGAAGGTGCCGTACATTTTCCCGCCCTGCACCGCGCCACCCAGAATGAGGTGATGACTCCCCCAGCCGTGATCGCAGCCTGAACCGCTCGGTTGCAGCGAGCGCCCGAAGTCCGACATTGTGAAACTCGTGACCCGGTCCGCGACGCCCAGCTCGCCCGTCGCATTGTAAAACGCGGCGAGGGCTTCGGAGACCTCGCGCAGGAGATTCCACTGTTGCCAGCTTTGCGCGCCGTGAGTGTCGAAGCCGCCGATTGAACAGAGGAAAACCTGCCGGCTCATGCCCGTGGTCGAGCGCAGCTTGATGATCTTGGCCACCTGCTGGAGCTGATTCCCGAGACTCGTGCCGGGGAAGACCGTGGTCAGCGTCGCCGTCGCGCCGGTGAGCAGGGCGTTGAGGTCCATCGCATCCCGGCGCGACTGATTGGCGGCCTGCACGAGGGCGAGGCCGCTGTCGAATTGCAGCACCTGCTGGACGCCTGTCTTGCGCGCATTGGCCGCCGCTGCGGGCCAGATGCCCATGCCGCTCATGTCGAGATTGAATCCCGGAAACAAACTCGCCGAACGGATGACATTCCCCATGCAGAACAGCGACGGGCCGGCGATGGAAACCGCGGTGGGAAAGGTCGAGGTGCCGTTCAGCGTTTGCACCAGGTCCGCCGCGCGTCCGCCCCAGCCGGTCCCGCCCGATGTGGACGGCACCCCGCTCTGCATCTGCTGGGTCTGATCGGAGTGAGAGAAGAGATTCGTCGGCACCGGCACGGCATTGGCCAGGAACTGTGTCCGCGTGACGGGCTGCACCAACATGCCGGCATTGGCCAGCACGGCCAGCTTGCCCTGCGCCCACAGCGGATGGATGGCGGCCAGCCCGGGATTGAGACCGAACGGCGTGCCGTCTGGCGTCACGACTTGCAGCAGCGCGCCGTTGTTGTCGGGCAGTGCGAGACCACCGCGGGCCGCGCGGTAGGCATTGAACTGAGTTTGTGCGAGCGGCACGACAGTGTTGTGACCGTCGTTGCCGCCGGCGAGGAACACACAGACCAGCGCCTTGTAGTCTGGCGTGGTCGTCTGGGCGAAGGCATTCATCCAACTGAAGCGGGTCAGGAGCGACGTGGCGCCCACGCCGCTAAGCCAGCGCCGACGGGAGATGGAGTAGTTAATCATAACAAGGGTCTTTCTCTAGTAGGGTTGTTGAGCTGAGATTATCGGGAGCAGGAATTAATATTGAACCGCATATAGCCCGCTCAGTGCGGTGAGATAGAGGACGGTCTCGATGCGGGTTCTGGCGTCGTAGCCGGGAGCGGCCGCGTCGATCAGCACCTGTTTCATCGCCGCGGGCATCCGGCCGTAGAGCAGCGCCTGGTTCGCCGCCTCCACCAGGTTGGGCAGGTCATTGCCGTAGGGCTGGAAGGGCGACAGGTTGATCACCGTGTCACCGCCGGAAGAGCTAAGCAGCCCAAACAGGAGATTCCCGCGCAGGGTGGCTTCCGTCGGGGAATAGATTTGAAACTCCGGGCCGAACAACGAGCTGTGCGGCACCCGGTAGAGCGGCGAGAACCAACTGAAGACTGACGGCGGGTTCAGGACCGACTGTCCCATGTAGTCGAAGAGATAGGTCAGTTTCTGGGTGCTGCTGAAGCCGCCGTTCAAGGCGCGCAGGAAGCCGGACACATGCAGGATCGGTTCTTTCAACCGGCCCTGCGTCGCGGTGGGTATGTCCTGTCGGGCCTCGGGGTCCAGCAGGATGGCGGTGACGACGGCCTTCAAGTCACCCGCGACCCCGCTGCCGTTATTGGCGAAGACACTCGCGACGCGCTGAATGTAGGCGCCGGACGGATTGCTCGTGACCAGGCTGCGGATCAGTCGCGTGGCGATGAAGGGGGCGATGTTGGGATGACTCATCAGACAATCCAGCACGCCCTCCAAATCCTGCTGCACGGTTTGGTTGGCCGGCAGGTTGCAACCGAGCAGCGACTTGGCGGTCGTGTCATGCCGTGCCTGCACGGGCACCATCGGCGCGCCGGCATATTCATAGGAACTGCCGCCGCCGGGCGGCGTGGCATAGACCCAGCCGGTCAGGGCCAGCGCCATCTGCGCCACCGTCCCCTGGTCATAGGTCGTCATCGGCAGCCCGTAGTTATCCAATAGGAGCGAGCCATCGGCATTCAACTGCCACAGACCGAGGGTGAACAATTGCATGAGTTCCCGCGCATAGTTCTCATTCGCGCCGCCGCCCGGTCCGGGCTTGGTCGAGTAGGCCAGGTCCAGATACTTGCCCATCGAGGGTGACATGGTGAGATCGCGCAGCAGATCCCGGTAGTTGCCGAAGGCGTGCTGACTGAGGAGCCGCATCCACGGCAGCATCATGTCGGGATAGATGAGTTTGTTGGCGGAAGTGACGACGATCTGACTCAGGGAATAGATCACCCGTTGCCGGAGCTGATCCGGGGCGCTGGTGTAGTTGTAGAGCACCCAGGCGCGCAGGTCGGCCATCGAGTTATTGGTGGGAGTAGGAATTATGGTCGCCGGGAGCGTGAATTGTTCCTGGAGATAGGCGGGAATTCCCTTCTGCTGTACCGCGGCCAGGGTCGCCGGAGTAGGTCCAAAGGAAGCTTGTTCGAGGAAACGGGCGCCGGGGAGCCAGACCAACGGCGGCGCCACCGATGTCAGTGTGACTGTGGCCTGACCGAAGGCCGCCGCATTGACCGCCGACGTGGCGCGAATCGTAACACTGGTCGCGGACGGCAGCACCGCGGGTGCGGTGTAAACGCCCGCCGCGCTGATAGTCCCGACGGTGGCTGAACCTCCGGCGGTTCCGTTCACCGACCAGGTAACCGCGGTGTTGGCGTTGCCCGTCACGGTGGCGGTGAAGGTTCGCGCCGAACCGAGCTGCACGGTCGCCGTCGCCGGAGCAACCGCGACGACCACGGAGGGCGGCGTGAGTGTCACCGTCGCCTGGCCATACGCGCTCGTGCTGGCGACCGAGGTGGCGCGAAGGATGACGGTCGTCGAAGCCGGCAACCCGGACGGAGCCGCGTACACGCCCGCCGCGCTGATCGTGCCCACGGTGGCCGAGCCGCCGTTCACGCCGTTCACGGACCAGGTCACGGCAGGGTTGGTATTGTTCATCACGGTCGCGGTGAAGGTCCGCGTCGTGC
This sequence comes from Akkermansia muciniphila, assembly GCA_945861535.1. Taxonomy (GTDB): domain Bacteria; phylum Verrucomicrobiota; class Verrucomicrobiia; order Limisphaerales; family BJHT01; genus BJHT01. The sequence goes on from CAMAUZ010000014.1 coordinate 78,554, forward strand.
CAGTTTCCACAGTGGCCGTGGCGGGCGCCACCGCGACCGTCACGGGCGGCGGCACAAGTGTCACGGTGGCCTGCGCGAAGGCTGTCGCTACGGCGACTGAGGTGGCGCGGATCGTGACCGTGGCGGGGGAAGGTAGCGTCTTCGGCGCAGTGTAGGTCCCGGTCGCGCTGATCGTGCCTGCGGTGGCCGAGCCGCCGCTGATACCGTTCACCGACCAGGTGACGGCGGTGTTGGTATTTCCCGTGACGGTGCTGGTGAATGTCCGCGTGGTCCCGAGGGAGACCGTGGCGCTGGCCGGCGAAACCGCGACCTGGGTGAGGACCGCTCTGACCGGCACGGCGATGATATTGCCAACGACCATGCCGGGGCCCGGCTGCCGCACAGCGAACTGGTTGGTCCCGGGCTGCGTGGTCGCGCCGCGAGCGATCAGCTTGGTGGCGGACACATAGGTGGTCGGCACCGCCACGCCATTGGCGAGCGCCTGTGAGTTGGTGGTGAAATTGGCCCCGTTGAAACTGACTTCATAGTTGCCGACGACCAGGGTCGAAGGCGAGACGCTCCACAGCCACGGATACGGACGCGTGAGAGTCAGCCGCGCGGTGCCCACCACGGTCGGAAAGGCAGTGCTGCGGGCTTTGATCAAGACGACGTTGTTGGACGGCGGGACGGCCGGAGGCAGATAGTAGCCGTTGGGGGTGATGGTTCCGAACGTTGCATGGCCGCCGATGATGTCATTCACCGACCAGACCACGGTGTTTGGTGAGACAGGAACATAGGCGGAGAATTGCCGGTTGCCGCCCAGCTCGAGACTCGAATTCTCCGGATACACGGTGATAGGTCCGGCGACCTGCGCCTGGGCACGGGGGCCGGTGATGAGCGGAGCCAACAGGGTCAGGAGGGACAAGAGCACCGGGAGGCGGCGGGTTTTGCCGGCCCGGCCGGCGGCGGAGGGGGAAGGGAGAGTTGGGTTCATAAGATCGTTGGTTGAGTTGGTTGGGGTTTCTGAGTTTTCGCAATTGCGGCAGGTTCCAAGCCCGTGGGTGTATGGCTAAGCGTTAGGCGAAGGAGTGTCTCCAATCAATACAGGTGATTGCGTAGGACGGCGACGCAGCGGTCCGAAAGACCGGACTGACATGGCCGCCACCGGGGCCGCGCGCACCGGCGCGACCGCCGCCCGCGCGCCCGGGATTGGAAGAAGTTCGAGGAGTTGGATTGTCACAAGCTTTGGATTGGTTGGGAACCTTTCCGCCGGCCACCGCCGCGCGGATTGGTTCGTTGCCCCATTACTTATTTCATCCCGGCAAATCGGCCCATACGGCTTTCGGCGTAGAGAAGATAACTGACTCACGGCGGGTGACGAACCCGACCGCTCGGGCGCAGAGCCGGGTTTGGCAGGGGAATTTTTGGCAGGGTAATTGGGGTGAGGAATGGGCAGCGGGCCCAACTGGCCGTCGGAGCCACCGTTCCACCTGGGGGGGATGATGATTGAATGTGCTCCGGCATTGCCTATCGTCCGCGCACATTTGGGCAACAGACTTGGCTGCATGAAGAAAACTCTCGGAATTCTGGTTTGGCTGGTGGTCGCGGCGCTGGGCGCGTTCGCGTATGGCACGCTGGCGGTGCGGCGCGGGGAGCCGATCAATTCGATCTACATCCTCGTGGCGGCGCTTTGCACGTATGCCATTGGCTACCGGTTTTATTCCAAATGGATCGCGGCGCGCGTGATGATGCTGGATGACCGGCGCGCGACGCCGTGCGAGGCGAAGGAGGACGGGCATGATTTCGTGAAGACGAACAAGTGGATCGTCTTCGGGCATCACTTCGCGGCGATCTCGGGGCCGGGGCCGCTGGTGGGGCCGGTGCTGGCGGCGCAGTTTGGTTATTTGCCGGGAACGTTGTGGATTCTCATCGGCGTGGTGCTGGGCGGGGCGGTGCAGGATTTCGTGATTTTGTTTTGCTCGATGCGGCGGCACGGGCGGTCGCTGGGACAGATGGTGAAGGAGGAACTGAATTCGTTCGCGGGCGTGATCGGGTTGGTGGCGATCCTGGCGATCATGGTGATCCTGCTGGCGGTGCTGGCGCTCGTGGTGGTGAAGGCGCTGGCGGAGAGTCCGTGGGGCGTGTTCACGGTGGCGGCGACGGTGCCCATCGCGATGTTCATGGGTGGGTATCTGCGCTGGTGGCGCGTGGGCAAAGTGCTGGAGGTGTCGGTCATCGGCGTGGTGCTGCTGCTGGCGGCGGTGTGGGGCGGGCAGTTTGTGCATGGGCACGCGGAGTGGGCGAAAGTTTTCACACTGAAGGCCGAGCCGCTGGCGTGGACGGTGATCGCGTATGGGTTTGCGGCGAGCGTGCTGCCGGTGTGGCTGTTGCTGGCACCGCGGGATTACCTCAGCACCTTCATGAAGCTGGGAACGATCTTCGCGCTGGCGGTCGGGGTGTTTCTGGTGCTGCCGGATTTGAAAATGCCGGCGATCTCGAAGTTTGTGGACGGCTCGGGATTGGTGGTGGCGGGGGCGTTGTTTCCGTTTTGTTTCATCACGATTGCGTGCGGTGCGATCAGCGGGTTTCACACGCTGATCGCCAGCGGCATCACGCCGAAAATCATCACGCGCGAGTCGTATGCGCGGCCCATCGGTTACGGCGCGATGTGTCTGGAATCGCTGGTGGCGATCATGGCGATGATCGCGGCCTGCACGCTGGATCCGGGCGTGTACCTGAGCATGAACGTGAAGGGCGCAGGCGCGACGCCCGAGGCGGTGGCGCAGGACACGATTGCGAAGGTGGAGAAGTCGGGCTTCACGGTGCTCGCGCCTGATCCGGCGGCGGCGGGAAAATTCGTGCAGGTGCCGGTGACCGTGTCGATGGCGCAGATGGACGGCCTGGCGAAGGACGTGGGCGAACACACGCTCTACGGGCGCACGGGCGGCGCGGCGACGCTGGCGGTGGGCATGGCGAATATTTTCTCGAAGGTCACGCAGGGGCGGTGGCTGGATCTCTGGTATCACTTCGCGATCATGTTCGAGGCGCTGTTCATCCTGACCACGCTGGACGCGGGGACGCGCGTGGGGCGGTACCTGATCCAGGACGCGCTGGGGCATGTCTGGAAGCCGCTGGGCGACACGAAGAGCATCGGGGCGAATCTGGTGGCGAGCCTGTTGGTGGTGCTGGGCTGGGGCTATTTCCTGATTCAGGGCGTGCGCGATCCGCTCGGGGGGATCAACTCGCTGTGGCCGCTGTTTGGCATCGCGAACCAGTTGCTGGCGAGCATCGCGCTATGCCTGGCGACGACGGTGGTTTTGAAGATGCAGTTGCGTAGCCGCCGAGGTGACGAGGCGGATCGCGCGGCGGGCGCGGCGGGCGCGGCGGGGAATCCGCCTCCTCACGTCGGCGGCTACGCGGGCGGCGGCGGCCGGCCGGTGTTCGCGTTGGTCACGCTGATTCCGCTGGTGTGGCTGCTGTCGGTGACGCTTACGGCGGGGTATCAGAAGATTTTCAATCCGAAGCCGACGATTGGTTTCCTCGCGGCGGCGAAAGGATTGGAAAACGCGCGGGCTGGGTTGGAAACAGCGGTCGAGACGGCGAAGGCGGCGGGCGTCGCGGAAGGAGTCAAGAAGGCGGAAGGCGCGTTGAAGACCAACCGCTCGCTGCGATTCAACAATCTCCTCAATGCGGTGGTCACGGGCACGTTCATGTCGCTGGTGCTCGCGATTGTTTTCCTGAGCATCTTCGAGTGGCTCGCGTTGCTGGCGAAGCGGCGCGTGGCCAAACTGTCCGAGACCGAGCCGGTGTGGCTGCCGGATTACGCCGTGGCGGAGGGCAAGCCGGTCGGTTGGTGGAGCTTCTTCACGCTGGGTTTTCTGTTGCTGAAGGAAGTCAGCGGCGAGAGCGCCGTGGACCGCGCGCAGACGTGCGTACCGCTCAAGGTGGACCTGCTCGGCGGCAACGACGCGATGGCGAAGACACAGCGCGGGCAGGCTTATGTGCTCGCGGCGGAGCGGCGCTTCGAGGGCGGGCCGAACCGGTGTTGTTAGCCGCGTTGACGCTGGGAACCCCGCTACTTAATTTGCCCCCATGACTGTCGCACTGGACAAATATTTCCAACGGGAAGTCCGCAAGCTCGTTCGCAGCGGACGCTACCATGACACCGGCGAGGTCGTCCGCACTGCGCTCCGCGATCTGCTCGCGAAGGAAACTGGCACCGACCCCGACTGGGCGTGTCGCGAATACGACCTGACGCCCGAGGAACTAGACCGCGCGTGCGCCACTCTGGACCGAAAACTGGAGGAAGAGATTGCTTCGGGAGAGTGCGTTCCGTTCCAAAAGCTGTCCAAGCGTTCCCATGGAAATCATCACGACACCCGCGTTCCTGCGCGCGGCAAAAAAGCTGCTTAGCGACCGACTCGACGAGGTGGACGCAGCCGTTGAGCAGTTACCGGAGATGTTTGGCCATCCACACCGCCACCAAGGCCTCGGCATTCGCCAGCTTAAGCCGCACTACTTCGAGTTTCGTGCCGGACTCGATCTCCGCGTCTTGTTTCCCTTGAGCAGAGGCAACCTCTACCTCCGCACCATCGGGAACCACGACCACATCCGCGCCTGGCTGAAGGAAAACACCTGATGAAACTCGGCCTCTTCGGCGGTTCGTTCGATCCCGTCCATCTCGGGCACTTGCTCGTCGCGCAGGCGGCGTGCGAGGAAGTCGGACTGGACCGGCTCGTTTTCATCCCGGCGGCGCAGTCACCTTTCAAGCCCGGCTCGGAACCCGCGCCGGCCGCTGAACGCGCGCGGTTGCTGCGGCTCGCGCTGGCCGGGCAGACGCGCTTCGAGATCGATCTGCAGGAGGTCGCGCGCGGCGGGGTTTCGTACACGATCGACACGGTGCGCGATTACACGCGGCGGTTGCCGGGCGCGGAGTTGTTCTGGCTGATCGGCGCGGATCATGTGCCGACGCTGCCGAAGTGGCGCGACGCGGACGCGCTGGCGGCGGCAGTGCGGTTCATCGTGATTCCGCGGCCGGGCCAGGCGCCCACGCCGTTGCCCGCACCGTTTCGCGGCGTCGAGCTGCATGGGTTTCCGCTCGGGGTGTCGTCGTCGCAGATTCGGGCGCGGGTGAAGGGTGGATTGCCCATCGGCGGACTGGTGCCGACGGCGGTGGCGGAGGCGATTCGGAATAATCGCCTTTATCTTTGAATCCAAGTCCCGGAAGGTCGCCGGCTAATGGAATCGAAAAAATTGGCGCAACTTTGCCGGGACCTCGCGGACAACAAGAAGGCGGAAGACATCGTGTTGCTGGACGTGCATGAGGTGTCGAGCGTGACGGATTACTTTGTCGTTGCCACGGGCACGAGCGAGCCGCACCTGCGCGCCATCACCAACGAGATCATCGACACGCTGCGCGACGAACACGGCATCCCTCCGTATGCCATCGACGGCGCGCAACCCACCGGCTGGATGGTGCTCGATTACATCGATGTGATTGTCCATGTGATGAAGCCGGATGTGCGCAAGCAATACGACCTCGAGGGCCTGTGGGGCGATGCGCCCCGCGTGCGCCCGGTGCGCAAGCGCAAGGCCAAGGCCGCGGTGGCGAAGGCGGCGGCGGACGAAGCGACGGCGGAGTGAGGCGGGGCGGCACGCGCCGCGCCAGTTCGCCGTCAGAATGAACGCCCGCCTTGGAGCTTGGGCTTTGGTCGTTCCCTTGAGCTTTGAGCTTGGCTCCTTTGAGCTTTGCCCTCCCCCGTTCAGTGCGAGTGCGCCTTGCCCGTGCCGCACAGGCCGCACGAGCTTGGCTTGGTGGTGCAGACCGCTCCTTCGCCGCCGCCGCCTGCGCCGGCCACGGACGACGCGAACACCGACAGTTTTTTCTCCAATTTGACTGAGCCGCAGCGGGGACACGCGGTGCCCTGCCAGTTGCTGGAGCGCACGAGGAGTTCGGAGTCTTGCTGGCAGTCGGGGCAGTGAAATTCGTAAATCGGCATGGGCGGAGATTGGCAAGGTGCCGCGCGATGCTCAAGCCTGCGCCTTGGGAGAGCGACCGGTCCCCGGTCGCAGCGCGTGGAGGGCGAGAGGCGCGTGCGGACTTTCCCGCACCGTTACCAGTTCGGTGCCGCTGCGGGCGGGGACCGCCCGCGCGCCGGGGGGCGTCGGCCGCGCCGCGCCGGATTGCGCATTGCCGCACCGCGCGAACCGCTGCTACGGTGAATTCACGGCGCGCTCCCCGCGCCGCTGCGATGAAGACTCTGGGCGTCATCCTCCTCTCCGTGGGATTGAACGTGGCGTTGCTCTACCTGAACGTCCGCGTGTTCCTGTCTCCGCCGCCCCCGGAACTGGCGGCCCCGATCGTCAACCGCGTCGTCACCAACACGGTCTGGCGCGTCGCGCGCGGCGGCGGCTCGACGGCCCCGCTCGCCACGAATCCGCCCCCGCGGATTCCGTTTCACTGGAGCCAGATCGAAGCCCCCGAGTACCCGACCTACATCGCCAACTTGCGCCAGTTCGACTGCCCCGAGCGCACGATCCAAAACATCATCATCGCCGACGTTTCCAAAACCTACGAAGCGCGCGCCGCGGACTTGGAGAATACCGAAGGCGAGCGATTCTGGGTCAGCGGTTCCACCCTGCTCCAGCGCCAGCGCGAGCGCCTCGCCCGGCAGCGCGCCCTCGAGGAGGAACGCCTGCGGTTGCTGCAACAATTGCTGGCCATCGATCCGTTCGCCGATCCGCGGGTGACGGGCCGGGGCCGCGAACTGGTGGACGGCCACAGCATGGAGCGGCTGCTCTTCTACTCGCATCTCGCGCCCGCCAAGCGCGCCGCCGCGGAGCGTCTCATGATGCGGAGCCAGACCCAGGGCGAGTTCCTTCAGGGGGCCGCCCGCCGCGCCGGTTTCGGCCACGACGAGGAAACCGCCCGCCGCCAGCGCGAGGAGCGTGACGCCGAGTTGGCCAAGCTGCTCACGCCCGAGGAACTCACCGAACTGCGCAATCGCGTCGCGGCCCTCGAACTGAAGTTCGCCGGACTCGAGCTCAGCGTCGCCGAACTGCGCGGCCTCGCGCAGATCCACGCCCGCGCCGGCGGCCGCATCTCCGTGTTCGACCAACTCGAGGGCGTGCCCGCCGCCGAGACGTTCGAGCGCGACGTGCAGGCGCTCCTGGGCGCGCAGCGCTGGCCGGATTACCTCCGCGCGCAGGAGTCCGGGTTCGAGAAACTCCTCGAGTTCACCGGCGAAAACGGCCTCCCGAAACTCAGCGCCAAACGTGCCTTCGAGGTCCGCGCGGCGGCGGAAAAAGCCGCGGCGGCGATCAACGCCGACGAGACGCTCGCTCACGCGGACGCGACCCGCCTGCTGCGCGAGCTGCAGACCGCCACCACTGGCAAGCTCAAGCTCGAACTCGGCGTCACGCTTGCGGAAAAATATTTTGAGCAGGACAGCGCCTGGCTCAAAGACCTCGCCCGGCCGCGGTCGAAGAAACCCCCGCCGCCCGAAAACCCATGACCTTGGACGCGCGCAAATTCCTCTTCGGCTCGCTGCTGCTGAACGTGCTGCTCACGCTCGGGATCGTGCTCCAGACCTCCGTGTTTTCCGCGCGCCACGGCAAACCCCGCCGCACGATCACCCTCACCAGCGCCGTCACCCGCGAAGCCACGCTCGCCGCGCCCGCGGAGCCGGCGCCACCCGCGCCGCCCCCGTTGCCGCCGCTGCCGCCGGGTTTCCAATGGAGCCTGGTCGAGTCCCCGGACCTGACCATTTACATCGCCAACCTCCAGTTCATCGGCTGCCCGCCCGAGACCATCCACGACCTCATCAAAGCCGAGCACGACGACCAGTTCGGCGGCCGGATGGAAACCTTGTTCGCCCCCTTCGCCACGCGGTTCTGGGACCTGATGCTCAAAGGGCAGAAGAACCTCGAAAAAGAGTACGGCCAATCCATTGCCGCCCTGGCCGAGGAAAAACAGGCGGCGTGGGAAAAACTCGAGGCCCTCATCGGCTACCAACCGCCCGCGAAGAACCCGCCCAGCCGCAATTTCCAGCGCCTCGCCGACTTTCTCCCCGCGGAAAAACAAGAGCAGTTCGCCGCGCTCCACGCGCAGTTCGACGGCCTGGAGGCGGAACTCACCAAGCCCACCGATGGGCCCATTCCCGCCGACCGTCCCACGCGCCTCAACGCCCTGCGCAACCAACGCGCCGCGGCCATCCAGAATCTCCTCACGCCCGCCGAGTTCGCCGAGTATCAGGTGCGCACTTCGGCCCATGCCCATTGGGCGGAACGCGTGATCGGCTTTGAGCCGAAGCCCGAGGAATTCGCCGCCGTCGCCCGCCTCAAGCTGAAACTTGACACCGAGTTTCCCGCGCCCAAGGCCGACGATCCCGACGCCAAAGAACTGCAAGCCCAACGCCAGGTCGCCGAGGATCTCCGGCTCCTCACGCTGCTCGGTCCGCAGCGGTTCGCCGAATATCAGCGCGGTCTCGACGCCGGCTACCAGGCCGCGGTGAAAGTCGCCACCTACTACGACCTGCCGCCCGAGCGCGCCACGCAGGTCTATGACATCAAACGCGCCGCCGAAGAGCATCTGCGCGCAATCCGCGGCGACGCGAGATTGTCCGAGGAAGAGAAAGCCGCCGCCCTGGTCCTGGCCGGCCAGGACGTTTCCGAGAGCCTGCAAAAACTCCTCGGTCAAAAAGCCTTCCAGACCTACGCCCAGCACGACGGTGGCTGGCTCGTCCGGCTGCGTGCACCGTGAGAGCGGTTAGGAATCGTGAGAAACCTCCGTGCGGACGGCCCGACTGATGGGATTCACTTGCCGGAAGGTTCGCGCTTCCGCGGCGGCGGCGAAGCCAGCGGGCCGGAGGGCCGCGGCTAGCGGCGCTGATTCTGCAACAGTTCGTACTTCTTGACCGCCTCCGCTGCGCGCGCATCCCCTTTGGCGGCGCGGGCGTAGATGTCGCTCATGACGGCAGCCATCGCGTCGTTAAAAGCCAGACGTTGTTCCGGCGTCATGGTGGCGGTGGCCCGCAGGGCTTGCAGACGCGTGACCGAATCCTCGAGCTTCCCACTTTTGTAGGCCTCCACCGCTTCTCTCATCTGCTGGGATGGGGCTGCGACCGGGATCGCCTCCGGCGAAGTTGCCGGAGCCGTAACCGCCGTGGAGAGGGCGCTTACGGCTTTATCCAGTTCAACCTCGGACGTGGCTTTTTGTCGGCATCCGCTGGTCGCGAACAGCACGCTCACAGCCAACACCAACAGGGGAGCAAGGATGGCGCGCATGATCTGAGTCCTTTGGGCTTGGCAGCAGTTCTACCGGCCATTGGCCGTGTTCGGACTGCAGAATAGCCGGTTCTTGGCCGGATTCGCGGCCTCCGCGGCAAATGCCACCGTACTGATGTGTTCGATATTACCGCCGACCGATCCAACAGTGGTGCCCTGGTTATGGGCCTTGGTGATGCCTTCCAAGGGGCTGCTCGAACCGTCGTTCCAATCGCCCGGGTTGGTTTCCAAGGCCTGCCAGAAAATGATGTCATCCGACTTGAAATCGTGGGTTCGGTAAGATCTGCCACCAATCGCGCCGTAACCGCAGACGGCACCGTTCATGAGAAAGCTGGACAGCCGCTGCGCGCGGGAATTGTAACTGGCAATCTGGTTGGCCCGCTCGGCCGGACACTTATAGATGGCGATAGCGGAGTTCATATAGGAGAACAGCAGCCCGCTCTTGTAGGCCAGTTCCGGATTGGTGAGGTAGGGTGCTGCGTTCATGTTAGGAACACTTCCCGGCGTGGCGTCGTACAACCAACCGGCCGCGACCCAAGGCGAATTCCAATTTGGCTCGGGCAGGAAATCCATGAAGTCTTGGGAGTAAATGGTGGTCGCCAGCATGAACTGCTTGACGTTGTTCTGACACAGGGCGGCCTGTCCTTTGCCTTTCGCGGTGGACAGCGCTGGGAGCAACATGCTCGCCAAGATCCCGATGATCGCGATGACCACCAGCAATTCGATCAAGGTGAACCCGCCTCCCCGGTTGGGGTGCCGGCCGACAGACCCGGACGAGAACTCACTGCGAACATCGGCGGCGATCGGGACTGTTTTCATGGTGCCGACAGTCAATTCCCACTTGACTCGTTAGTCAAATTGGAACGGCAGGTTTCGCGGGAGGCGCAAGCCGAGATGGTTGGCGGGCGACCCGCGGGTGGCCGGGGCGCGGACGGCTCGCGTGCGAGTTCACCCGGAGGAGCTGGGATTTTTTCTGATCTGGCATCGCCCCCCGCTCGGTGTGACCCGGGCCGCACTCGCCTCAGTAATTGCGCCAGGGTTGCACCGAAAGGGCCGTCCATCAGGAGGCCCGGAATCTTGACTGGCGAATGGGGACTGAGGAACCGGGAGGGAGTCCGTCGTTCCCATTCGCCGTCCCCATTCGTCAGTCCAAACGCGGCGCTCCACCGCCCGGAAAGGCGTTCAAAATTCAAAGTGGAGACTTTTCAGCCTGAAAACGGCAGTTGAGATGAACCACGAAAGACACGAAGGACACGAAAGGAGCAGGGCCGGCGGAATCGGGGGTTGTCCTCTGGCGGATGAGTTATTCGGATGTCGAGCCACCACGCTTCCGCCCTTTGTTTTCCGGCTTTTTGTGTCTTTCCTGTCTTTCGTGGTTCAACCCGACTGCCGGTTCCAGGTTCAGCTTCCATAAAAAAGTAGCGGCGACCGGCGCACTCCGCCGCAGTTCCCGATTTGTCGCTTGAGTTCCAAAAGCCCGCTCCTAGCCTTGGCCCATGAAATCACCCACTCTCGCCTTGCTCGCCGCCTTGTCCCTGTTGGCCGCCTGTGGGGAGAAGGAAGCCCCCGCCCCCGCCCCCAAGGTCCAGCACGAGTCATCCGTCGATGCCCTGCTCGCGGGGGGAAACGCCGCGCCCAAACCAGCCCCGCCCGCGCCGGCACTGACGGACGCCGCCCCCGCGCGGCCCGCTTCCACCCCCGTCCGCACCCCGGCACCCGGCAGCGTTCCCACCAATCCCCTGCAGCCGGGCAATCCTGAGTACGATCGCTATCTCGTCTGGCTGCAGAAACTGCATTCCGGAACTCCGGCCGAAAAACAGGCGGTGCGCAGCGAGATTGCGCGGGCGGGACTTTCGCCCAAAGAACGGGAAAATTTCGACAAGTTGAAGGCGCACTTCGGCGTGAAAGACTGAGGGCCGGACAGCAGCCGTCAGACCGGCGATCAATCCATCGGTACGCCGGGGATGTGCCGCGGGCCGGAGGCGACAGCGGTCGTAACGCTGGCCGGCAAGGAGAATGAAGTCCGGCAACCCTGCCGCTTGCTTGGTGTGTTTGGCGCCTTGAGGAGCGCGGGGGCCGATCACCCGCGACGCCCGCCACCGGCGGTCCGCCTCAGCGACCGCTCGCAGTATCCGGCCGATTCCACACCCGGTTCTTGGTCTGGGTGGGGTTCTGGCTGGTGACCGCGTCCGCCGTCCAGTCCTGAATTTTCCGATATTCAGCCGATGCGTCGGCATTGCCACAGAGGGCACCGATGGAGTGCCGCACGCTGATGCCCTCACTGGGGTAATTGCCGCCGTCATTGAAAAAGAACGGCTGTTTCTCATCCTGCTCCCACATGAGGATGTCGTCGCGCCGGAAGTCATCCAATAGCAGGCTCGCCCTGGCGGTGCTGTACTGCCCGGTTGAGCCATTCATGCAATAGCTGGACTTTTGCACGCCGCGAGCCTGCCAGTTGGAGTCGCCCTTAAAGTCCTTCGGACAGCGGTAAACGTTGGTCTGCATGCTGACGAATCGGTACATCTCGCCCCCGGTGACATCGAAGCAATCCTGCCCGGTCTTGGTTCCGTCATAGGCATAGAGCCAACCGTAGGGGGTTGTCGGCACCCAATTCGGCTCCATCACCAGACCATTGGCGTCGTGAGCGTACACTGTGAGTGCCAGCATCATCTGCTTGAAATTGCTTAGGCACACCGTGCGCTGCCCCTTGTCCTTTGCGGTGGTCAGCGCCGGCAGCAACATGCCCGCCAGAATCCCGATGATCGCGATGACCACCAGCAGTTCGATCAAGGTGAAACCGGTGTGTTTTGGGTTCGAGGTCGAGTTCATAAACTATTTTGCATTTGCGGGCACAATCGCCCACGAGCCTGGCGGACAACTGAACTGGGTGACATTGCCTGGCATTTTATCGGCGCTTGCCGGCAAGAGCCACCAAAAATCCGGTCGTCGCGGTGCCACCTGCCAGAGCGAAGCGCGGGCCACATCTTCCCCGGCAGCCGTCGCCGCTTGCGGTCGCAGGCGGCTCACGAAATGGCAAGCACGCGCCAGGCCAGCCTCCTTTTCGAGCTGTGCCAGTTCAGCGCTTCGCATTCCGGTTCTGCCGCCCATCGACCCGTGCCGCAAATCGCGTGAATTCCACGCGCCTGACCGGAGGGCCGCGCGCCAGCCACGTTGCCGCCGGATGGGGTGTTTCCGTCCCGGTCGGGGCGATGCCCACTGGCAGCCGCAGGCCGCACAGCCGACCGCCACGATCACGGGCGCATCTCAGTTTCTTGCACGCGGCTTGGCGGCCGCGCCAGCCGGGTGGGGCAGGCATCCTTGCCTGCCAGTTGGCGGGGCATCCCTGCCCCGTGTTTCCCGTTCCGTGGCGGGGGTTGACCATGGAAACGGGCGGCAGGGATGCCGCCCGAACTGGCAGGCAAGGATGCCTGACCCACCGCGCCCGCGCGCGTGCCGCCGCAGGTTTCCTCAAGCACGGCACCCGTGCCTGCCGAGGGTTGCAGCAAGCTGAGATGCGTCCCACGATCCCAATCCCCGCATTGACGCGACGGCACCCGCGCATTTAGCTCGCCCCGTGATAGCCAGACCGCCCGCCGCCCGCCCGCCGTTCCGTGTCCGCTTTGGCAATGTATTCGCGCCGGGTAATGTGTTCGCGCTAAGCATCGCCATGCTTCTCCTCGACGGTGCGACGTCAGCGCGGGCCGCCGCGGACTACGAACGCGACATCAAGCCCCTCCTCCAGCAGCGCTGTTACTCGTGTCACAGTCGGCTGAAACAAAAGGGCGAACTGCGGCTCGACGCGGGGGCGTTAATCCACAAGGGCGGCAAACACGGCACCGCAGTCGTGCCGGGGAAAAGCGCCGCGAGCCACCTCCTCCAGCGCGTCCGCGCCACCGACGAAACCGAGCGCATGCCTCCGGAGGGCAAGCCACTCACGCCGGACCAGATCGCACTGCTCAAGGCATGGATCGACGCCGGCGCGCGCTTTCCCGCTGGCGAAGTCGTGCCCTCCACGCCGGTGGAACATTGGTCGTTTCAGCCCGTGCTGCGGCCCGCCGTGCCCGCCGTCAAAAACGCCTCGTGGTCCCGCAACCCCATCGACGCCTTCGTCCTGGCCAAGCTCGAAGCTCGCGGCTGGTCGCCCGCGCCCGCCGCCGCGCCGCGCGATTTGCTCCGCCGCCTTCACCTCGATTTGATCGGCCTCCCGCCCACGCCCGCCGAGCAGGACGCCTTCGCCGCTGACCCCACGCCCGCCGCGCTGGATCGCGTGATCGACGACCTGCTCACGCGCCCCGCGCACGGCGAACGCTGGGCGCGGCACTGGCTCGATGTCGTCCGCTACGCCGACAGCAACGGCTACGAACGCGACGCCGAAAAACCCTTCGTCTGGCGCTACCGCGACTACGTCATCAACGCGTTTAACACCGATCTCCCTTTCGACCGCTTCATCCTCGAACAACTCGCCGGCGACGAACTCCCCGACGCCTCGACCCAATCCCTCATCGCCACCGGCCTCCAGCGCCTCGGCCACTGGGACGACGAACCCGCCGATCCGCCCACGGACCGCTTCGACCAACTCGACGACATCGTGAGCACGACCGCGGAGGGCTTCCTCGGCCTCACGCTCGCCTGCGCGCGCTGCCACGATCACAAGTTCGAGCCGTTCTCGACGCGCGATTACTACAGCGCCGTCGCCATTTTCAATCCCCTCCAGCGCCCGCGCAAAGGCCGCACCGAACTCGCCCTCCCCGCCGGCTCCCCCGCGCAACTCGCCGCGCTCGCGGACCGCGACCGCGCCATCGCCCGCGTGCGCCAGCAGACCAATTCCCTCGCGCCCGCCGCCATCAACGCCGCCGTGCAAAAACTCCGCGACGCCACTCCCGATCTGCCGCTTGCCTATTTTCTGAATGAACCCACGCCCCAGCCGCCGCCCACGCACGTGCTCCTGCGCGGCTCGCCGACGCGCCCCGGCGCCGAAGTCCCGCCCGCCGTGCCCGCCGTCTTGGTGAAAAATCAGCCGCCCTTTCCGCCACCCAACGAACGCACCTCGCAGCGCCGTCTCGCCCTCGCGCGCTGGATCGCCAGCCCCGACAATCCCCTCACCGCCCGCGTCCTCGTCAACCGCGTCTGGCAATATCACTTCGGCCACGGCCTCGTCCGCACGTCCAATGATTTCGGCCTCATGGGCAGCCCGCCGACGCATCCCGAGCTGCTCGACTGGCTCGCCGACTGGTTCGTGCGCGACGCGCAATGGTCGCTGAAAAAACTTCACCGCCTCCTCACCACCAGCGCCACCTACCGCCAGAGCAAACTCACGAATCCCACCTACGCCGCCGTCGATCCCGAGAACCGCCTGCTCTGGCGCGCCCCGTTGCGCCGCCTCGAAGTCGAGGCCATCCGCGACTCGATGCTCGCCGTGAGCGGCCAGTTGAATCCGAAAATGTTCGGCCCCGCCATGAAGCCCCCGATTCCCGCCGCCGCCATCGAAGCCAACACCGACAAACAATCCGTGTGGAAAGTCTCCGATGAAACCGAGGCGTCGCGCCGCACCATCTACGCCTTCATCAAGCGCGGCCTCGTTGTCCCGATGCTCGAGGTTCTCGATCTCGGCGACACCGTCCACAGTTGCCCCCAACGCCAGACCACCACCGTCGCCCCGCAGGCCCTCACGCTGTTCAACAACGACTTCGTCATCGCCCAATCCCGCCACCTCGCCACGCGCCTCGTGCGCGAAGCGGGCACTGATTCCGCAAAACAACTCGCCGCCCTCTGGCACCTCGCCCTTTGCCGCAAGCCCACGGGCGTGGAGATTTCCGCCATGCAAGAATTCCGCCGCGCCGAAACCGCCCGCCTCCTCGCCGACGCCACCACCGCCGGCAAACCCCTGTCCGCCGCCGATGCCGACCGCGCCGCCCTAGAACAAATCTGCCGCGCCGTGCTGAACCTGAATGAATTTGTTTATCCGAACTGAAACGCACACCGCCGATCAGCGCCTCGCATCGGACGACGCACGAACCAATACGGAAAACACTCCCAACGAATCATGTTCCCCGTTGTCAGTTGTGAACCGTCGGTTGCAACCACGGCGCCCCATTCTTAAGCTGCCCGCCAGCCGGTTAATTTACTGAGACTCGTGCAATGGAGTGACCAGCGGCGGACTAGTAGCTCGACATTCCAATGTCGAGACCAGCACGTCCTCCAGCGCTGCAGCACTCGACATTGGAATGTCGAGCTACCTCGGCGGTGTCACTCTGATGCACGAGCCCCCAATAGCGCAGGAAATCCTATGCCAACTCTCACCTCCATCGAGGCCCGAAACCGATTCACTGAACTGCTGGACCGCGTCGCCAGCGGCGAGGAAATCGTCATCACCCGCCACGACAAACCGGTGGCGCGAATGGTGCCCGAGGGCCTCCCGAGCCTGGACACCGTGCGCCAATCCGTCGCCGGACTGGAGGCTTTGCGGCAGCAAATCCACCGACGCACCAAAGGCCGAACCAAACTCACCGACGCCGAAGTGCGGTCCGCCATCGGGAAAGGTCGCGCATGAACAACGCCTTCGTTGCTGACGCCACCCCCACTGCCACAGCCCCGGCGTGGCGGTCGACCAAATCTGCCGCGCGGCCCTGAACCTGAACGAACTTGCTTACCCCAACTAGGCTCGTGCTGTCAGAAACTCCTTCTGAAAACCAAACATAACTCTATCTAGCTCCCAGCCGTTCAGTCCAGCTCGGTGAGCAACGCCCAGCCAGAATGATTCGTGATCTTCATAGCGAGTGAATTCTAGGCCATGGAACTTCTCGATGCCCATGATTCTGCTATCAATCGCAATCGACTCCCGAAAATCCTCATGGTACACGTCCATCATGATGTTCCGGGAGTATTTTGGGCCAATACCCGGAAAATCATCGAGAAATTGCATCTTCGCCTCCCGGCCGGGGAGATCGAGTAAGCGCGCACGGGCGGCCTCTGGTCCGCCCATCTCCTCAACTCTCTGGAAGCACCCGAGAATATACTTCGCCTTCAGTGCCGGCATTCTTATGCCGGCCCGCCGACAAAGAACCTCGACATGCACCGCCCTTGCGCTCGGAGCGAGCTGCGCCAAAGTTTTATAGCCCACCGCCTTGTAGTTGTCCGGGTTCCCGAGCAACCCCTTCCAACCTGATGCCCTGCCCATGGTGGCAAAACTCTGGAGCAAGTAATGCCATACAAAATCGGGGCGCTTCAAATCGGAGTTGCGCTTCTTCGCCTCTTCGAGCGACTGCCGCTCTCGGTTCGCGACTTTTTTCGCAATTGCTGCTAACGTTCGCGCGACGGCCTCGTGATTATCATTGTCCATATTGGTCTCAACTCCCCTTTAATTCAGGCTATCCAAGCATAATGGGTCCTTCAAATAACAAATGGTGTTCCCCACTATTGGCATCAAACTCCCGAATAACGTCGTCCCGAACCGCTCCGCTAATTTGTGCAAATGTGATCTTCGATCCCTTCTTCTCCTCTATATCGAAGCCATTTGACAAAGTTAGTCCAATTAGGTTTGAGATGAGATGACGGTCATGGAAATCGTCCCAAATGAAGAGTTCTGCGCGCATGCCAGCTTTTCTCAAAGCTTGCACCAGTGGCAGGAACATCTCTTCAACCGCTCTTCGGGTCAAGACCTCCTTGTTCCTTCCGCTTCCTGTTGTTGCCGCCCGGTGAATCTCAATTCTCACCGGTGGCCGGCCCTTCGGTCGAAACGCCTTAGTGACCAAGTCCACGAAAGCCTGGTACCGTGGTACGCTCGGGTCAATATACGGATCGATAAACATCAGGCTTCGGGAATGCTTAATAATCGGCTCTAAAACTTTCTGATAAGCTGCCGCCGAGCGGGCGACTCGCACCGAGTTACAACGCTCCAACCACCACTTCGCAGCGTTAAGTTTCTCAATTAGAGTCAGTCCCTGAGTTTCGTCGCACCCCTCCATCGTCTGTCGGCCAACCACGATGCCGGTCAAAGGCTTCGCTTTGGAACTGGCTTCTGCTTCATAATACCACTGTTCTGAAGTATCAGGCGAATCCTTGAGTTGGGGGGGAGCCCAAACCATGCGCCCCTCTTTCTTTGCAAACTCCAGAAGCTCACGCGCTATAGGATGAAGGCTCCCCGTCGTCATGGCCTGCATCCATTCGCCGTTCCGGAGATCACGGATTAGACCGTCCTCCTTGAGAAACTGTGATAACTGGCCCATTACCAACCTCCAGACATCACACGACTCACGCACGTCAGGATTCAAAGCATCAGGCGTCAATGCAATTTCGCGAAGCATAAATGCAAGTTTATCCCACAAGTTCACGCAAACCTTCCTCAAAAAAGCCTCCCGGCCAAGCCTTTAACAACTCTCCGTTCTCGTTCAACGGCATCTCACGGATGATGCTACGCTTGCCTTTGCGTTCAACGTAAAGAACAGCGACATCCTTTGGACTGATCGGTATGGCACCTTTGGGGAGTTTTCCTGCCGCCGTTTCGCGCATTCGTCGCATTATTCGCAGGAGCAGATGCTCACTGTGGGTCTCCAAGATAAATGAGTTCCGGTTTTCGCCAAGTGCGGACTCGATGAAAACATCCGCGAGTTCCGCCTGAAGTCGTGGATGCAAATGTATTTCTGGCTGTTCGATCAGGTGCGTTTGATTCCTCATCCCAAAAGCCGACACTAGGACGGGCAATACTTGCGAAATTCCAACCCCGACATCTCTGTGAGTCACCACTGTACCGTTCCGTTTGTCCAGCAACCGAAGACGTTGGAATGTCTGCGGTTCTAACATGCTCGAATTGCGTTCCTGTCCCGGGCTTTGACCCGATCCCATCCGCTTGTCTGCTCCTCGATTATTTAGTTGCCGCTTATTCTCATTCCGCTCTTCCACGAATCGCTGAATCACCAATGAATAAGGACTTGCAAGCAATGCTTTTGATGAGAGCCACCGGTTTACCTTTGCTTGGACGCGTGGATCATCCCGAAGCATTTCCCAAGCGGACCCTCCGCCGCTCCACCAAGTTCCGCTAATCCGCTGGGGAAACCCTACGTCACGGTCCGGAAGCAAGCGCAGCGGCCCAAGGTAGTTCGTTCGATCCATAATATCGGCAGCCTGAATGTGTACGGCGCGAACCAATTCGTCTATCAATCGTCCAAGCACGATCGTTTCGGGCTGAGGAAGCGGGTTCATCTTTTTGTCGTGGGCGGTCGGATTTACCACGCTTGACGGTGAGAAACGCAGGCGGTTGTAACAGTCGCTTGTGTCCCATTCGCGAATTCGTCGGCTTGGAATGATTGATTGTCCAACGCTTGAAATGAAAAACCCTAGGCGGCTGGTTTCGGAGGGCGATAGGTGATAGTCTGGGTTTATCCCACGGCCTATTATTTGCTGTAAATCAGCCTCAATGAACCCCTTGATCGTTGGGTGTTCGAGGTTTACGTAAGCCAACTTCATGAAAAGTTGATCGACGAGATTTGAATTGGAAAACGCCATGGTTTTCGATTTTGTCTTGGTCGCCTCCCCTCCTCCTCCGGTGAATTTTAGGATTACGTCACCATCCGCTCGAATTGTATATTCTTTTACCACAATCGCTTCGGACCTATTGGCAGGAGCGTTTGGCCGAGACGGGCTATCCGAGCCAATTGTGAAATCAATTCCAAGAAGTCTTGGTGAGTAAGCCTGAAATACGGTCGGTCGTTCGCAATCGTCCGCAAATTCCAATCGGGTCCGATTATTCTCTGGAGAGGGAGGTGTCGGAAAACTGTATCCCAGTGAAATATCACGGTTAGATTCGCCTCTATGAACGATCTGGCCGAACCCACCAAGGTCAACTCCGCCCGCTATCGGGTCGGTTTCGGTTGCATCAAGTGAATTTGTCTGGAAGGCATTCTTGGCATACAAGAGTGATTGAATTATAGACGATTTTCCGGCGCTGTTTTCACCCAAAATGAGTGTGAGTGGACGAAGTGCCATTGCCTGGCTAGGGCCGAACGGCTTGAAGTTGCCAATTCGGAGTCCCGAGAATGCTACTGGTGCCGTATTGTAGAATACAATTTGGCCGGCAACATCTTGTTCCTTCTTCGGATAATTCATGGAGCGACCTTCTTCGAGACCGGGTGAAAACGCTAGCGTTAAATCCGCATGTGCCATTACTCTCCGGTCATGTTTGAGAAACTGTTTTCGCGTTCCGGCCTGTCATTTGAAAGATTGCGAACATTACTCCTCGTTGCGGAATCAGGAGGAATTACATTGGCTGCGCAAGGCAACCCTGTAACGCAGAGTCTTTTCAGCCGCCAGTTGCGTGAGCTTGAGGAGTTCTTCGGCCTTCCATTATTCGAGCGGCGAGGCCGCGGGATTGTGCTGACCCGTGCCGGGGAGCGGCTCGTTTTGGTTGCCAGGGAAAGCCTCTTTGGTCTCGATGGTTTTCTCGGTGACGCGATGGAGGACCGCACCCGTTTTGACATCGGGGCGGGCGATAGCCTCCTCCAGTGGATTCTGATTCCCGGAATTGCAAGGTCGGTTTTGGAACTCGCCCCGTTTGATCTCCGGTTGCGAAACATGCGCACCAAGGAGATCGTTCAGTCATTGCGGGATTTGGAGTTGGACGTTGGGCTGGTCCGTGATGAGGTCGTGATGCCCCCTTTGAAATCGCAGCGTCTGTTTTCCATGAGTTACACTCTTTTTGTTCCCGAACCATTGCTTTCACAGCGTACGAAAATGGAGCTACCCCAGCTTTTGTCCGAGATTCCGCTGGCCCTCCTGACAGACTCAGGGTTTGAGCAAGCAGTTGTTGCTGAGATGAAAGGAAAGAGAGCGAAAACAATCCTCGGCTGCGACAGTTTCACCCAAGCAGCGGCGGCTTTGACAACGGGAAGGTTTGCCGCGGTCCTTCCGACGGTTGCGGCGGTCACCCTGCCGGGTTGCGAGGCAAGGGCGATCGAACTGAAATCATTGAGGAAGTTGTCACGGACAATTCACCTCGCATGGAATCCTCGGCTTGCTGGAATTCGTTCGAAAAGCGACGGTTTCCGTCAGATTTTGTATGCGGCTATCTCCAAAACCGAAACGATCCAGAAGGTCAGTTGACCATGTGCAAAGTTTCTGGGCCATTGCCAACCAGAGCGAATTCTCCCACCCGAAATGAACCCCTTATCCCGCTTTATCCCAAATCCCACCCCGTGCTCCCGCTCGCGCCGCGAATTCCTCTGGCAGGTCGGCGGCGGCTTCGCCGGCCTCGCGCTGCTCGACCGCCTCACCACGGACGGCTTCTTCGAGCAACCGGCGCACGCCGCCACGCCGGCTGCCGCGCTGCGTCCGCTCGCCGCGAAAAAGCCGCACTTCCCCGCCAAGGCCAAGCACTGCGTCTTCCTCTTCATGAACGGCGGCCCCAGCCAGGTGGACACCTTTGACCCCAAGCCCGCGCTGACGAAATTCAACGGCCAGCCCTATCGCGGCGAAGCCAAGGTCGGCTCGAATGGCCGGCCCATCGGCCACCTCATGCAGTCGCCGTTTCCGTTCCAAAAACACGGCCAGAGCGGACTCGAGATCAGCAGCCTCTTCCCGCGCACCGCGAAATTCGCCGACGACATCTGTGTGATCCGCTCGATGTTCAGCGACACTGCGGCGCACGCGTCCGGCTGTTTGCAGATGAACACCGGCAGCATTTTCATTGGCAAACCCAGCCTCGGCGCGTGGCTGAACTACGGCCTCGGCACGCAAAACGACAACCTCCCCGGCTTCGTCGTGATGACCGATCCGCGCGGCGGCCCCATCGGCAGCGCGTCGAACTGGAGCGGCGGCTACATGCCCGCCGCCTACCAGGGCACGCTCTTCCGCAGCGGAGGCACGCCCTTGCTCGACCTCGCCACGCCCGCGGGCACCAGCGAGCGCACCCAACGCCACAGCCTCGATTTACTGAAGGCGCTGAACCAGGAGCACCTCCGCCAGCATCCCGACGAGAGCGAACTCGTCGCGCGCATCGAGTCCTACGAACTCGCCTTCCGCATGCAGACCACCGCGACCGACGTGGTCGATCTGGACACCGAAAGCGCCGCCACGCGCGAGCTGTACGGCTTGAACGACAAGCGCACCGCCGACTTCGGCCGCAAATGTCTCATCACGCGCCGCCTCCTCGAGAAGGGCGTGCGCTTCATCCAGCTCTACTCCGGCGGCGGCCACATCGAGGACACCTGGGACGGCCACAACAATTGCATCACCAACCACACCCTCCACGCCGGCGAGACCGACCAGCCCATCGCCGCGCTGATCGCCGACCTCAAACGCACCGGCCTGTGGGACGAAACCCTCCTCGTCTGGGGCGGCGAATTCGGCCGCACGCCGACCAGCGAAGGCGTGGGTAAACCCGGCCGCGACCACGACTGGCACGGCTTCAGCATGTGGCTCGCCGGCGCGGGCGTGAAAGGCGGCCAGGCCATCGGCGCGACCGACGAACTCGGCTTCAAGGCCGTCGAAGATCCGTGGCACGTCAGCGATCTCCACGCGACGATCCTCCATCTCATGGGCCTCGATCACACCCGCCTCAGCTACTTCCACCAAGGCCTCGACCAACGCCTCACCGGCGTAATCGACCGGCAAGTCATCAAAAAAGCGCTGGCGTAGCGCCGAGTGGCGAGTTCGTCGTTTCCGCAGCTCGTTCCCCTCGTCCCACGCACGGGCGGACCCTCAATAGCCGACCGTTCGCCTTCGGAAAACCTCCGTTCCTTGGTGACGAGGCTTGCCTGGTCGCCCGGTTTTTAGCGGCGAGGAAAGCTGCGCGCCGGGTTCGCCAGATTAGCCTTTTGAAGCCCGATCCAAGCGGGTACTTTTCCCGCGATGAAAGCGATGCCGATCGAGTATCCCGAAGCCAGACCCGCCGCCGCTGCCCGCATGGAGCGATTCGCCGGCGAGGTGCGCGTGGCTTCGGCGAGGAAGCTTTCTGCAATGGGCCGGCTCCCCGGCGGGCCGGCGTCGCGCGCACCGCAGCCCTCCTTAGTTGTCCGCAGCAAAACGTCCCGACCGGCGCCCGGGATGCCACTGAGGTAAGCGCCGAATTCTCATCGCTGGCCGCCCACTGACCGCAGCAGCACTGCATTTTTACAGCCCGCAAACCCCGTTCACCCACCCAGAATTTATGCCCGACGAAAATCAGCAGCCCCCGCAAGCGCCGCAACCCAACCCCGAGCGCAAAACCCTCGACGACCGCGCCAAGATGACCGAACTGGAGCGCATCCGGCACTCGTGCGCGCATGTCATGGCCACGGCCATTTTGCGCCTGTGGCCGGACGCGCAGTTCGCGTACGGACCGCCGGTGGAGAATGGGTTTTACTACGACATGGAGTTGAAACACCGCATCGCGCCCGAGGACTTCGAGAAGATCGAGGCGGAGATGAAGAAGGAGATCAAGGCCAACAACGTCTTCGAGCGCATCGTGGTCACGCGCGAGCAGGCCATCGCCCAGGCGCAGAGCGGGCGGCTCGGCGGACTGACCGACCGGCCGGGGAACGCGAGCAAGTTCAAGCTGGACCTGCTCCAGCAAATTCCCGAAGGCGAGCCGATTTCCTACTACAAGAACGGCGACTTCATCGACCTGTGCGCCGGACCGCATGTGATGCGCACCGGCAACATCGGCGCGTTCAAGCTCACCAGCGTGGCCGCCGCGTATTACAAGGGCGATGAGAAAGGTCCGCAGCTCCAGCGCATCTACGGCACGGCGTTCAAGAACAAGACCGCGCTCGACGAGTATTTCAAAATGCTCGAGGAGGCCAAGCGCCGCGACCATCGCAAGATCGGCGCGGAGATGGGGTTGTTCGCGATTGACACCGAATTTGTCGGGCCGGGCATGCCGCTGTGGCTGCCCAAGGGCACGGTGCTCGTCGAGGAACTGGAGAAGCTGGCCAAGGAAACCGAATTTGCCGCCGGGTATGTCCGCGTCCGCACGCCGCATTTGGCGCGGGAGAAGATGTATAAGACCTCGGGGCATCTGCCGTATTATGCGGAGTCAATGTTTCCGCCAATTGAATTGGATCTCCTCAGGGGCAAACCAGACGAAATCGCAAAGCGCGAGGCTCTTGGCGAAGAAGTCGCTTTCCTACGAAGCCAAGTCCTCAGCGCGGCAGCGGATCTGGTCGTTGGTGATAATCCACTAATTGGTGACGTCGATTTAGTGGGGAACGACGACGAGGAGTTCCAATTGCAAAAGATGCAAACTCTCTGGGAGGACGGCACGTTGATGGCAGGGGCGGGAATAGTCGGCGAATTTGTGGCCAAACAGCAAAACTGGGAGTTGATGCAACCAGAGCTTTACTACCTCAAGGCCATGAACTGCCCGCATCACCACCGCATCTTCGCGGCGGAACCGCACAGTTACCGCGACCTCCCATTGCGCCTCGCGGAATACGGTACCTGCTACCGCTACGAGCAGAGCGGCGAGTTGTTCGGCCTCATGCGCGTGCGCTCGATGAACATGAACGACGCGCACATCTATTGCACCGAGGACCAGTTCGCCGACGAGTTCCGCGCGGTGAACGAGATGTATCTGAAGTATTTCAAAATCTTCGGCCTCGAAAAATACCAGATGCGCTTCAGCACCTCCGCGCCGGAGGGTCTCGGCAAGAAATACGTCAACGAGCCCGAGCTGTGGAAGAAGACCGAGGACATGGTGCGCCGCGTCCTCATCGAGAGCGGCATCAACTTCGTCGAGGTCGCCAACGAGGCGGCGTTTTACGGGCCGAAGATCGACGTGCAGGTGTGGAGCGCCATCGGCCGCGAATTCACCATCGCCACGAACCAAGTGGACTTCGCCGTGCCCGCGCGCTTCGGCCTGCAATACAAGGACCGCGACAACACGATGAAGACGCCGTTGTGCATCCACCGCGCGCCGCTCGGCACGCATGAGCGCTTCATCGGCTTTCTCATCGAGCATTACGCCGGCAACTTTCCCCTCTGGCTCGCACCCGACCAGGTCCGCGTCATCACCATCGGCGCGGAAGACGATCCCGCCTCCGCCCCGCTCATCGCCTACGCGAAAGGAATCGCCGCCGAACTGCGCGGCCAGATGGTCCGCGTGAGCACCGACTTCAGCAACAGCCCGATCAAGGGGAAGATTCAGGACGCCGAGCAACTCCGCGTCCACACCATGCTTGTCATCGGCGGCCGCGACATGGACGCCGGCGCCGTCAGCGTCCGCCTCCACGGCAAAGGCCCGCAGGGCGCGAAGGCGAAGGGGGAAGTTGTGGCGGAGATACTGGCGGCGATTCGGGAGCGGCGGGCGTAAATCCAGCCGGTCCGAACCGGGCGAGCCGTCCGGCTCAACCCACCAGCCGTCGCCTCGATTTCTTGCCGTCCTTCGCGGATCGTTGCGGTGTTCTGGGTTTGCTTCCCAGCCACCGTCCAGCGGTCATGCGAAGGGCGCGGGGCGGGCGCGCCGAGGCGGGCACCCGGCGATGATCGTGCGGGGCCGATCAGGCGGCGAGTCAATGGCCGGGCGGCGGCGGGGGCAGGGTGCGGCGGAATGGAGGCAAAGAAATGGGAGCCCGGACCCAGCCCTGATTCTTCATTCCTTTGCCTCCATACCTTTGCCAATTTCGGTGCCGCCGTTTTTCCCAGTTGAGCGGTTTTCTGTGGCGGGGACGGGGCTCCAGGGAGCGGGTTGGAAGGCTCAAATCCAGCGTGGTAGCGGCCGCGGTGGGGAGGCGGATTGTTCCGTCAGCCATGACCTCTGCTGCCGCGCGTCCGCCGCGTCACTTTGGCGGCCGCGTTTGCAAACAAGTTCTGGGGCACCGGTAGTGCGGGGGAGAAAGGGAGGACCGTCCTGAATTCGGGTTGGTGGAGCCGAGGGGATTCGAACCCCTGACCCCCACAATGCCATTGTGGTGCTCTACCAACTGAGCTACGACCCCAACCCGAAGCGGGCCGCAATATCTGGAGGGGGTGCTTCTTTGTCAAAACCTTTTGCCGTCGGCAGGCGCCCGGTGCGCGGCGTTTGCGGTTCCTCCGGCGTCCCCGTCCTCACGCGATGATCTCGCGCACCACGCGCCCGCTCACATCCGTCAGCCGGAAATCGCGGCCCGCGTACCGGAACGTGAGCCGCTCGTGATCGATGCCGAGCAGGTGCAAAATGGTCGCGTGCAGGTCATGCACATGCACCCGGTTCTCCGTCGCGTGCATGCCAAGCTCGTCGGACGCGCCATAGACCGTCCCGCCCTTCACGCCGCCGCCGGCGAGCAAATATGAGAACGCCGTGTGATGATGATCGCGGCCGGCCTTTTTCTTCTCGGCATTTTCCGCGTAGGGCGTGCGGCCGAATTCGCCGCCGAATACCACGAGCGTCTCGTCGAGCAGGCCGCGTTGTTTGAGGTCGTTGATGAGCGCGGCGGCGGCCTGTTCGCCGTCCGCGCAAAGCTTGCGATGCTGGTTGTCGTGGTCGTTGTGCGTGTCCCACGGCTGATTGCCGGCGCCGACGTAATACACGCTCACACATCGTACGCCGTCCTCGACGAGCCGCCGCGCCAGCAGGCACGAGCGGGCGAAGGGGGTCTCGCCATACGCGCGGCGCACCGCCTCGGGCTCGCGGCTGATGTCGAACGTGGCCATCGCTTTGCGCTGCATCTGGAACGCCGTCTCCATCGTTTTGATCTGGCCCTCGAGTTCGCTGTCGCCGCCGCGCTGTTTCAGATGCAGCCCGTTCAAATGCCCGAGCAGATCGAGTTGTTCGCGCTGCTGCTCGAACGTGAGCGCGGGATTGCGGATGTTCGCCAGCAGCTTCGTGACCTCCATGTCGGCGGTGATGACGCCCGTGGCTTGAAACTCGGCGGGCAGGAAGCTGTTGCTCCACAGTGCGGGGCCGACCACGATTTTCGGCGTCGGCCGCAGCACCACATAGCCGGGGAGATTTTCATTTTCCGAACCGAGGCCGTAGAGCAGCCACGAACCGAGCGACGGCCGGATGGGTTGCACGTTGCCCGTGTGCATCAGCAGGAGCGCTGGCTCGTGATTCGGCACGTCGGTGTGCATCGAGCGGATCACGCAGCAGTCGTCGATCACGCGCGCGAGGTTCGGGAGCGTCTCGCTCAGCTCGATGCCGCTGCGGCCGTGCTTCGCGAATTGGAGTGGCGACGGCATGAAACCGGTGCCCTTGCTCTTTTTGTACAGTTCGCCGCTGGGCTGCTGGCCCTCGTTTTTCTTCAATGCCGGCTTGGGATCAAACGTGTCCACATGCGATGGGCCGCCGTTGAGGAAAAGAAAAATCACCCGCTTGGCACGGGGCGCGAGATGCGACGTGCGCGACGCGCCCCCGGCGAAGGCTCGCGAGCCGAGCAAGCTCGCCATGCCCACCATGCCGAAGCCGACGGCGGTGCGGTGGAGGAAGTTGCGACGGGTCAAGCGGTGCGGGTTCATGGTGTTCATTTGGTGTTCCGGCCGGATTTGGGCGCAGGCAGGCGTTTCTCGAAACGGAGGAGGGCGTTTTCCAGTTGGAGCACCAGCTTCTCGCGCTCCAGCCGCTCTTCAGTCCGCAGCGCGATGAACTCCGAATGTAGATGGTCCACGCGCCGGGCGAGTTCTCCAAATTCCTCGCGCAGCACTTTGATGTCTTCCCGATTGCGTTCGATGGTCTCAAGCGCCGCCGAAAGCCGCTTTGCGTGCCCAAGCAGTGTGGTAATCCACGTCATGCTACCAGTCTTTCATCCGGTCCAAGGTCGCCCGCGTGCTGGTCCGGAGCTTGGCAATGTCCGCGTCCAGCTTGCGGATGTTCGTCAAGCGTCGGTCCATGTCCCGGAACAGTTCGGCTATCTGGGCCAACTCAGCTTCCGCCTGGCTGTCGAGGGTCTCGGGCTTGGTCATGGTTGCGGTCTTTGTCATGGCGTGGAAAGT
Organism: Akkermansia muciniphila; assembly: GCA_945861535.1. GTDB lineage: Bacteria > Verrucomicrobiota > Verrucomicrobiia > Limisphaerales > BJHT01 > BJHT01. Next base: position 105,695 of record CAMAUZ010000014.1, read on the forward strand.
ATCAGGCGGCGGTGGCGGTTGCCAATGGCGGGTCGGGCATTCTCATTGGCATCTGGGCTCAGCCGGTTCAATCGACATACATCATCTCGTTCGCAGCCAGCAGCATCTGCGTGTACTGCTCCCAGCGCGTCAGCCCCGCCGCCGTCGGCTGCCGCAAAAACCCCGCGGCTACGGCGGTTTCCTCCCGGTCCGGCTCGCGGCCGAAGAGCTGACGATAGGCCCGTTCCACGCGGGTTTCGTCACTGTCACCGGCGCTGCCGTGCAACCGCGCGGCCACCGACTTCGCCTGCGCGATGGCGAAGGGGCTGTTCAGCACGAAGAGCTTTTGCATCGCCGTCGTCGTCACCGAGCGCCGCTCGGAATGCACGTTCGCGTCGGGATAATCGAACTGCATCAACAGATCGTTCAGCTTCAGCCGGCTGATGCGCGCATAGACCGTGCGCCGCCGGTTCTTCGCGTCATCGAGCTCGAGGGACTTGCCGCCGACGGCTTCGAGTTCGCCGGAGAGGAACAGCACCGAGTCGCGCCACTGCTCGATCGAGAGGCGGCGGCGGTTCATGCGCCACAGATTTTCATTCGCCGCATCCAGCGCGGTCTTGTCCGTGTCGGACACCGAGGTCTGGCGATACGTGGCGGAGAGCACGATCTCGCGTACGAGCGATTTCACCGACCAGCCGCGGTCCATGAAGCGCACCGCGAGATCATCGAGCAGCGCGGGGTGCGTGGGTTTCTCGCCCGAGTGCCCAAAGTTGCTGGTCGAGGCCACGAGCGGACGGCCGAAGAACTGGCCCCACACGCGGTTCACCCACACGCGCGCCGTGAGCGGATTGCGGCGGTCGGCGATGGCGTTCGCGAGTTCCTTGCGCCCGCTGCCGCTGGCGAAGACGGCCGGCTCGCCGTCGCCCGGCGCGAGCACGCGCACGAAACGCCGCTCGGCGACGGGGCCTTTGCGCTCGGGGTTGCCGCGCAGGAAAATGTTCAGCTTCTGCGCGGGGCCGTCCTCCACGATGTGCAGCGTGGCGGGGTTCATCTTCGCCGCGTCGTTCTTGCCGTCCTCGGGTTTGCCGTCGGGGGCGCGGTTCAACATCCGCGTGCTCGCGAACACGCCGGCCAGCGCGTAGTAATCCTGCATCGTGACGGGATCGAACTTGTGATCGTGACACCGCGCGCACGCGACCGTCAGCCCGAGGAACGAGCGCGTCACCGTGTCCACGCGGTCCTCCCATTCGTCGGCCATCACATCAATCCGGCCGCGATTGTAGTACTTCGGACCGAGACCGAGAAAGCCGAGCGCCGCCTGATTCGCCGAGTTGGTGCCCTCGAGCTGATCGGCGGCCAGTTGCAACGCGGCGAAGCGGTCGTAGGGCAGGTCGCGATTGAAGGCGTTGATCACCCACTCGCGATAGCGCCAGGCGTTCGGATAAAACAGCTTCGTGTCCGCGCCGACCTGATGCGCCTGATCCTCGGCGTAACGCGCCAGCGGCAGCCACAGACTCGCCAGCCGCTCGCCAAAAGCGGGTGACGCGAGCAGACGATCCACCAACCGTTCGTAAGCATCCGCCCGCGTGTCTGCGGCAAACCCCGCGACCTCCTCCGGCGTCGGCGGCAGGCCCGTGAGATCGAAGGTCGCGCGCCGGATCAGCGTGCGGCGCGAGGCTTCGGTCGAGGGTGTGAGTTTCTTGGCCTCCAAACCGGCGAGCACGAAGTAATCCAGCGCCTGCCGCGGCCACTGGCGATTCACCACGTTCGGCTGCGCCGCTGAAACTGGCGGCCGGAACGACCAGAATTGCCGCTCCTTCGCCCAGTCCACCGGCGACGACGACGGCGGCGCGACCGTCGCTACGACATTTCTCTCACCAGCTCCGGCACGGGGCGTCGGCAGCACGAACAACGCCACGACCGCCGCCAGCAGTGCCCGTTTCCACGGCGCGGACAGGGACAAAAAATTCGGGCGCTGGATCATCGGTGGTTCAGAAAAAGTTCGCGGCGGCGACAAAACACGTTCGCCGCCGCCGGAAGCACCGGAGGCAGACGGGGCCTTGCGGAGGCCGATTCACCGGGCGGCTCGCGCTGCCTGCGAACCCGCACGCGGACCGTCTCGGGCGATAGCACGGGATCGAGGACCGGTCCGGCAATTGACGACCCAATGGTCGCCGCCTAGCGTCGGCGCATGATAACGACCCTGTCCGCCAATGGTCTGATCGAGATCCCGGAGGTGTTTCGCAAAGCCGATGCGCTGAAGCCCGGCCAGCGCTGCGAGATCGAGCGACTGGGCCAGGGAGAATATCGTGTGCGGGTGGGGGATGCGATGGTGCCCGCAGAGCCACGGGAGCGGCTGATCGATGTGCTCGCGAGCTGCCCGGTGAAGGATTTTTTCAAGCCGATGGAGCGGTCCGAAACAACGGATGATCTCAAACCCATCAGCTTCGAATGAAGTATCTGGTCGATGCCAATGTGTTGAGTGAGCCGACGAAGCGGGTGCGGGTCCAGCGGGTGGTGGACTGGCTCAATGCCAATGAAACCGTGCTGGCCGCGAGTTCCGTGGTGATGGGGGAGATCTGGCGCGGGGTGGATGCGCTGGCCGACGGCAGGAAGAAACAGGAGCTTGCCGCATGGTTTGAAAAGCTTTGCGGCCAGGTGCCGGTGTTTGATTGGAACCTGGAGATTGCCGTCGTTTGGGCGCAGATGGTGAATCACGTCAAACGTCGCGGCCACACCGTTGGGATCTTGGACACCATGATCGCCGCCACGGCGAAGCATCACGGACTGACCGTCGCCACGAGAAATGTGGCTGACTTCAGACGGTGCGGAGTGCCGGTGATAAATCCGTTTGAGCTAACCTGAAAACGGCGGCTCACCGACGAACGGACACCGGGAAACCGGGATGGCCGCGGGGATTTCAAACACCCGATTTTCCCGGGCAGGTAAGACATCGGAGATCGGTTACCATCCGTTTTAATCGATGGTCACCTCGCCGGTTCCGACTGGGCCGAGTTAATGCTGTTCGCAAATCCCGAGAGGACCACAGAGACACGATGAACACAGAGGAAAACCAAAGCCTGCATCCGCTCCCGACAGGCACCATTCGGTGAAACAATAGCGGCTGGCCGCCCCTTTGTTTTCTCTGTGCCACGACTCTGCAAAATCCTCGCGCGGCGCGAGGGTTTTTCCCGGAGCGCGGCTGTGTGCGCGGAGCACCAGCCGCAGCAGGTTGCTCGCAGGCGAGGCTGCAAATTCCAATGGGTGCCGCACGGTTTCGGGGCCGCTGCGGCTGGTCCTCGGCGGACACAGCCGCGCTCCTTGGGTTGCGGCTCAGGCAATCCGCATCGTCAGCCCGCCGTCGATCGTCACGGTGTCGCCCGTGATGTAATCGTTCTTCACCAGTTGCAGGATCGCTTCCGCCACCTGCTCCGGCGTCCCCTCGCGCCGCAGCGGGATGCGTTGTTCGAGGTTCAGCTTCTTCTGCTCGGGACTCATCTTTTCGTGGAACTTCGTGCGGATAACACCCGGCGCGACGCAGTTGACGCGGATGTTGTCCGCCGCGAACTCCCGCGCCAGTCCGCGGGTGAGATGCGGGATGGCCCCCTTCACCGCTTGGTAAGCAATATGGCTCGGCGTCGCGAGTTTCCCCGCCGTCGAGGAGATCAAAATCACCGCGCCCTCCTGCTTCGGACGCATCAATGGAATCGCCGCGCGACACAGGTAGAAAATGGCGTGAACATGCACCGCAAACGCGTCGTGCCACGCCTCGGGCGTGAGTTCCAGCAGGCCGCCATTCACCGGTCCGCCCGCCGAGTGGATGAGCACATCACCGCCGCCCAGCCGTTGCGCCGTCTCCTCGACTGCGCGCGTGCAATCCGCCGGCTGGCTGCAATCTGCTAGGATCAATTCGCCGCGCTGGCCCAGCGCGTGGATCGCGCGGAGCGTCGCGCGCGCGTTGTCGTCCTCGTGTCGCCCGACGATCGCGACGTCCGCGCCCTCTCGCGCCAGCGCGAGCGCCGCCGCCGCGCCAATGCCCCGCGTGCCGCCGGTGACGAGAGCTACTTTTCCTTGAAGTTGCATAAGATGATTGGAGTTTTTGAAAGGATGATTTTTACGGCGTTGCTTGACGCTCCCCGCCGGGGGCGTCAACGGCAATTTCCGCGGTGGCAAGGCCCGCGGGCACATCGCGGCCCACCGCTTCCCGAACGTGAGAAGTCTGGAGCGCGGCTGTGTCCGGAGCACCTTCGGATCCCGCACTACAAAACTTTGTCGTATATGCGACAAAGTTTTGTCGCTCGTGGTTTGGGGGTGTCTCGCCCGAGAATTGTGGTGAGTGGGAGCCGTGGTCGGATCAGTGCTGAACGGCAAAGGGCGGGCGCGCCCGTCAACTGGGGAGCGCCGGAGTTCCCCCGACTGGTTGTTTTCCTGCTCGGCGAAACGATGGACTGGCGGGCGGGCGGGCCGCGCTCCGGGAAAGCGGGTCAGCCCGGCTGCGCGGCGCGGCGGAGGGCTTCAGTGATTTGGGCGGGGGTCAGGCTGGCGGCGATGGTGTCGCGGTTTTTGGCGGCTTTGCGGTCGCCTTGTTCGGCGGCGAGATGGAACCAGCGGTAGGCTTCGACGGGGTCGGTGTCCACGCCTTCGCCGGAGAGGTGGCGGGCGCCGAGGTTGTTGCGGGCGAGGGCGTGTCCGCGGGAGGCGGCGAGGCGGAGCCATTTGAGGGCTTCGGTGTCGTCCTCGGGCAGTTCCATGCCGAGGGCGTGACGCCAGCTTAGTTCGTATTGGGCCTCTAGGTCGTTGGCTGCGGCGCGGGTTAGTAGGTCGGTGAAGAGGGGTGTATCCATGGGGAAAGTAATTAGTGATTAGTAATTAGTGTCTGGCCGAAAACGCGCGTTTTTGGAAACGGGGCGCGACGCGGAGGGGGTGCGCAGGCGGTGCGCGACGGATTTTTCCTCCGGCGACGGATAAATCACCCAAATTCTCCGTTTTTAGGCGCATC
>CAMAUZ010000015.1 GCA_945861535.1 Akkermansia muciniphila
CGGAGTGCGGAGTGCGGAGTGCGGAGTGCGGAGTGCGGAGTGCGGAGTGCGGAGTGCGGAGTGCGGAGTGCGGAGTGCGGAGTGCGGAGTGCGGAGTGCGGAGTGCGGAGTGCGGAGTGCGGAGTGCGTTATTATTTCCCCAGACCTCATAGTGATTTCGTGGAGGATGGAAAAAACCAGGGTAGGAAGTCGAGACAATTCTTCAGATTTCTTTTCCGAAGACTGTTCAGATAGGTCCGCACGAGGTAAACTGTCACCGTTTTCCACCCCGGATTGGCAGGAAGTGAGGTGCGGAGTATCTGACTACGGCGGGGCAAGGTTGGCGCTTTGTACCCGTGGAGGTGAATGATCAGACACAGACCAGCGGACGGAGCGGAGCCCCAGCTCCCTCGCCCGGTGAGGCACGAACGGGGCGAGGAGTTGCTCCGCAGTGCGGCCCGAGCGGGCAAGACGCCGGCGCTCGGGCCGGGGATGGTCCGCGCAGCGGGCGCAGAGCGCATCTCAGTTTCGTGGCCGCGGCTTGGCGTCCGCGCCAGCCGGGTGGGGCAGGGATCCTTGCCTGCCAGTTGGCGGGGCATCCCTGCCCCGTGTTCCCAGTTCGGCGGGGGTGCTCGGCCATGGAAACGGGCGGCAGGGATGCCGCCCAAACTGGCAGGCAAGGATGCCTGCCCCACCCCGCCCGCGCCCGTGCCGCCGGAGGTTGCCTCGAGCACGGCACCCGTGCCTGCCGCAGGTTGCAGGAAACTGAGATGCGCCCGCGGGCGCAGAGAAATGGAGAGCAGCCTTGAGTCGGAGCGGGGGTTTTGTTTCCCTTCCGGTGAATTGAAAATCCAACCGCACAAGCTCACGCCGCTGTTGCTCTCGCTCGCGGTGTTCGGGGTCGTGGCGCTCGTGCAATTCCTGCCGCGGTGGATTCCCGCCTTCGATGTGGCGCAGCGCCTGGAGTGGATGACTTATGACTGGCGGGTGCGCCAGGCCTTCGAACGGCCCGCGCCGGTGGCCACCAATCTGGCGGCCATTTTCATCGACAACGACAGCCTCAAGGTTTTCAACGACAAGTTCCGCTACAGTTGGCCGTGGCCGCGGCATTTGCACGGCCGGCTGGTGCGCGAGCTGGCGCTGGAGGGCGCCAAGGTCATCGGCTTCGACATTTTCTTCATCGAGCTGCAGCCGGACTTCACCGAGACGCGGGTGCTGGTTCCGGGGAAGGGGAAGATCAGTTCGGACGACTATCTCGCCACGCAGCTCCACGCCGCGGGCAACGTGATCCTCGGCGCGCCTGGGGAGACTTCCGCGGGCCAGTGGCGGCTGCTGCCGCCAGCGGAGTTGTTTCGCACGAATGCGCTGGCGCTGGCGCACGCGACGAGCGACCGCGATTCGGATGGGGTGCTGCGGCGCGCCCGGGCGTTCAAGGACGATCCGCAGGCGGGCCGCGTGTGGCACCTCGGCCTGCACATGGCGGCGCAGGCGCTGGGGTTGGATTTGAATGCCGCCACAGTCGAGCCGGGGCGGATTATTCTGCGGGGCCAGAGCGGCGTGGAGCGGATCATCCCCGTGGATGACAAGGGGTTTTTCCATATCGACTGGCACATCGCGTGGAATGACAAGCGGCTGTTCAAGGCGTCGTTTGAAGATGTCATCGAGCTGGAGGAAAGCCGCGCGGCCGGGGGCGAGATCGAACCCGCGCTCACCGACAAGCTGGTTTTCGTCGGGTCGATCGGGTCGGGGAACAACATCTCGGACGTCGGCGCGTCGCCGCTGGAGAAGGAGACCTACCTGCTGAGCAAGCATTGGAACGTGGCCAATTCGCTGCTGACGGGGCGGTTCATCCGGCGCAGTTCGGCGCTGACGGAATTGCTGGCGATCCTCGCGCTGGCGGGGCTTTCGTTCTTCGTCACCAACCGGCTGCGGGCGCCGTGGGCGACGGTAGCGGTGCTCGGGGCGGCGGGGGCGTGGGTGGTGGTGGCGACGCTCTGGTTTATTCGCGAGCGGTATTGGCTGCCGATCGTGCTGCCCGTGGGCGGCGGGCTGCTGTTGAACCACGCCAGCCTCGTCACCCATCAATTGCTCTTTGAACAGCGAGAGAAGCGGCGGGTGAAGGATGTTTTTTCCAAACTGGTTTCGCCCAACGTCGTCAACGAACTGCTCAGCACCGAGAAACTCAATCTCAACGGCAGCCTGCGCGACATCACCGTGTTCTTCGCCGACGTGCGCGGCTTCACCGAACTGACCGACACCAACGCCTCCAAGGCCGACGCCTACGTGAAGCAGCAACAGCTTACCGGCGAAGCGGCCAGCGCCTACTACGATCAGCAGGCGCGCGAGACGCTCGAAACGGTGAACACCTACCTCGCCACCATCGCCGACCAGATCAAGAAACACGTCGGCACGCTGGACAAGTACATCGGCGATTGCGTGATGGCGTTCTGGGGTGCGCCGACACCGAATTCGCAGCACGCGCTCAGTTGCGTGCGCGCCGCGGTGGATACGCAGCGCGGCCTGTACGCGCTGAACCTGCGCCGGGCCGAGGAGAACAAGCGCCGTGAAACGGACAATCCCGCGCGCCTCACCGCCGGACAACCGCCGTTGCCGATGTTGCCACTGCTTTCGCTGGGCACGGGCATCAACTCCGGCACTTGCATCGTCGGGCTGATGGGGTCGGATGACACGATTTTGAATTACACCGTGTTCGGTCGCGAAGTGAATCTGGCGAGCCGCCTCGAAGGCGTTTCCGGGCGCGGCCGCATCATCATCGGCGAGGCCACCTACCGCGGCGTGCTGCGCGATGATCCCGTCCTCGCTGCGAAATGTGTCGAACTGCCGCCCGTCGCCGTGAAAGGCTTCAAAGGCTAGGTCCGGATTTACGAAGTGCCGTGGAAGGAAACTCCCCCGGCGCCGGCCGCTCCGGCACCAACGACCGCAGCCGCCACGCCGGTGCCCGCACCCGGGGCCGCACCAGCCGCGTCGCCGCCCCAGTCGCTTCCAACCGGGAGCGCAGGCTGACAAGCCCCGGAGCGCCGTCTCCCGACCGGCGCGCGCCACGCCCCTGCAGCGACGCGTCGATTTGCGCCGGTTTGAAAACCCCTGTCTGGAGTCCGGCGTTTACGCGGTTGGTGCGTCGCGCGCCCGGCGGACCGCGTAAACGCGGAACTCCAAACCCAGGCCCTCGCGCCGCAAGTGACTTTTCGGGCAGGCTCTTCGGAAATCAGCGCTCCGTTTCCCCGCCAAATCCGCAGTTTCCGGGGTAAAACCTTGAAGTTTGCCACGGCAAGGTAAGACTGCGCCCATGCGTACGGTGATTTATCCCGGCAGTTTCGACCCCATCACCAACGGGCACCTCGACGTCATCGAGCGCGCCGCCAAACTGTTCGACCGGGTGATCGTCGGCGTCGCCGAGAACGAGAGCAAGAAGGCGCTCTTCACCCTGCCGGAGCGATGCGAGCTGATCACCCGCGCGACCCGCCATTTGAAAAATGTCACCGCCGACACTTTCTCCGGCCTCCTCGTGGACTACGTGGTGCGCCGGAAGGCCCAGGCGATCATCCGCGGGCTGCGGGCCATTTCCGACTTCGAGTACGAATTCCAGATGGCGCTCATGAACCGCAAGCTGGCCGACCGGGTCGAGACGCTCTTCATGATGCCCAAGGAGCAGTACACGTTCATCAGTTCGCGCCTCGTCAAGGAAGTCGCCATGCTCGGCGGCGACATCGGCGAGTTCGTCCCGCGCCACGTCCAGCAGGCCCTGCGCGCGCGCCTGACCAAACCCCAACGCCCCTGAACGCCCTTGACCTATGCCACTCCTGCTCAATCTCCGGGAACTCGAAGAGGAGTCCCTCGAACTGCAAGGCACCGTGCCCGCCACGGAACTGGACCTCGGCCATCTGGACGAGGTGATTCACCTGCGGGAACCCCTGACCTACGACGTGACCGCGACGTTGCTGGAAGATGCGGTCCTCGTGGAGGGATCGTTTTCCCTGCCCCTGCACTGCGACTGCGTCCGCTGCTTGAAACCGTTTTTGACCCAGTTCGCCATCCCCGACTGGATCCTCCACCTGCCGTTGTCGGGCGAAGACAAGGTTTCGGTCGTCAATGACTGTGTGGACTTGACGCCGTACCTGCGCGAAGACATTCTGCTCGGGATTCCGCAGCATCCGCTGTGTGAACAAGGTTGCCCCGGGCTGCCCCTCAAGGTGTCTGGCATTGGCAAGCAGCCTCTGGGTTCCGATCAGATACTCCAAAAAGTTTCTGCCTGGGACGAACTGAACAAACTGAAGTTGTAGCAAAGAAAGTCATTTATGGGCGTACCCAAGCGTAAACCCTCCCACAGCCGCCAGCGGCAACGGCGCGCGTATAACAGCGTGCTGACCCTGCCTCAATTGACCACCTGCCCGCAATGCGCGGCGCCGTACGTCTCCCACCGGGTCTGCCCGGCCTGCGGATTCTATAACGGCCGACAGGTGATCAATGTCGAGGTCAAAGCCTGATTTCAGCCGTTGAGAGCGCGGAAGGTCACCCTCCGCGCTCTTTCCGTTTATGCGAATCGTCGTGGATGTCATGGGCGGCGACCACGGGTGTGGCGTGGTGCTTGACGGCGTCAAACTCGCCCTCGCCAACATCCCGCAGATCACGGAACTCCATGTCGTCGGCCGCGAGCCGGAGATTCAGGCCGCGCTGGCCAAAAACGGTTGTCGCGATCCCCGCCTGAAAATCGTCCACGCCTCCGAGGTCCTGACGATGGAGGACAAGCCCGTCGTCGGGCTCCGCAAGAAAAAGGACTGTTCGATCGCCCGCGCCGTCGAAATGCTCAAGGCCGGGAAAGGCGACGCCATGGTCTCACCCGGCAACACCGGCGGCGTCGTCACTGCGGCCACCCTGCGCCTGCGTACCATCGAGCAGGTGGACCGTCCGGCCATCGCCACGGTCATCCCGACCCCGCACAACGACTTCGTCCTTCTCGACGCCGGAGCCAACGTCGAGTGCAAGCCGCATCACCTGCTGGATTTCGCCATCATGGGCAGCGTTTATTCGCGCGAAATCCTCGGCTGCAAAAAACCCCGCGTCGGCATCCTCAGCGTCGGCACCGAAGCCACCAAGGGCAACGATCTCACCCTCGCCGCGTTCCAACTCTGCCAGCAGGTCGAGCTTAATTTCATCGGCAACGTCGAGGGCCACGACCTGTTCGCCGGCCACGTCGATGTCGTCGTCTGCGACGGCTTCACCGGGAACATCGTGCTCAAGACCTGCGAGAGCTTGGCCACCGAAATGTTCGGCTGGCTGAAGCGCGAGTTGACCAGCAACCCGCAACGCAAGCTCGGTGCCGTCCTTTCCCAAGGCGCGTTCCGCACGATCAAACGCCGCATGGACCCCGAAAACTTCGGCGGCGCGCCGCTCCTCGGCCTTAACGGCAACGTCATCATCGCCCACGGCGGTGCGCGCGAGAAATCCATCCTGCTCGCCATCCAACAGGGCGTGGACGCCATCAAAAACCAGATCAACCAGGTGATCCTCCGAGAAGTCACCCAAGCCAAGGCGCGCCTCGCGTCCACCACGGCCCAACCCCCAGCCCCAGCGACCGCATGAGCACCCTACCGGCCCGGAAATTCCGCAATCCCCGCGCCAAGCACGATTTCAAAGGCCGCACCTGCTCGATCGCTGGCGTGGGTTCCTACGTTCCCGAACGCATCGTCACCAACGCCGAACTGGAGAAACTGGTCGAGACCACCGACGACTGGATCACCAGCCGCACCGGCATCAAGGAACGCCGCGTCGCCGCCGCCAACGAATTCACGTCCGACCTCGGTGCCAAAGCCGCCCAGCGCGCGATGGAAAATGCCGGCGTCACCGCCGACCAGATCGACCTGATCATCGTCTCCACCATCACCCCCGACATGCCGTTTCCCTCGACGGCCTGCCTGGTGCAGCAAAAACTCGGGGCCACCCGCGCCGCCGCCTTCGATCTCGAAGCCGCCTGCTCCGGCTTCATCTACGGCCTCGAAGTCGGCCAGCAGTTCATCATGTCGCGCACCTACGACACCGTGCTCGTCATCGGGGCCGAGAAACTTTCCTCCATCATAAACTGGAAAGACCGCAACACCTGCGTCCTCTTCGGCGATGGCGCCGGCGCCGCCATCCTCCAGAGCCGCCCCAATTCCCACGGCCTCCTCACCGCCTGCATGGGTGCCGACGGGGCCAAGGCCGAGCTGCTTTCCATGCCCGGCGGCGGCAGCCGGGTCCCCGCCACCGTCGCCTCCGTCAACGACGGCCTCCATTTCCTCCGCATGGAAGGCAAGGAAACCTTCAAAAGCGCCGTCAACGCCATGTGCAGCGCCGCCAACGAAGTCCTGCGCCGCTGCGAAATCGACATCACCCAGGTCAAGTGCATCATCCCGCACCAGGCCAACCAGCGCATCATCGACGCCGTGGGCGACCGCCTCGGGGCCAAGCCCGGCCAAGTCTTCGTCAACCTCCACAAATACGGCAACACCTCCGCCGCCTCCGTCGCCATCGCCCTCGATGAAGCCGTCACCTCCGGCCAGATCCAGCGCGGCGACCTCATCCTCCTCGTCGTCTTCGGTGCCGGACTCACCTGGGGCGCCGCCGTGATCGAGTGGTGAAATTAAGTTAAGGCGCGGAACATTTCCGCCGATGGGAGGAAGAGACTGTGGTAACCTCTTAACAATCCTATGGGCGCCAAACAAATTCCTTCCGCGAGGGATCTCAACCCCCTCAACGTTCAATCCCCCGAAACCACGCTCTCCCTCGGCGCCGGCGAATACACCCTCTGGCAGAGCGGCATCGAGTTCCACTCACCCAAACCCCTGGCCTTGTGGGGCGAAATGGCCGTTGAGGTCACCGCCGTCGCCAACCAGAAGAAAATCAGCGCCAACGGCATCGTCGTCGAATGCCGCGGCAACCGCCACAAGGGCTACGCCGTGACCATGGTGTTCATGAACCTGACCAAGCAGGCCCAAGGCGAGTTGGGCCACCTCCTCCAGCCCAAGCAACAGCCCCGCGTCCAGCTCTGAGGCGCGCCGCCGTCGGCTCCGGAGACCACCAGCGCCCCCGCATCCGGCGTCGGGGAAGGCACTCAGCTTGTAGCAGCTCCGCACGCTCCCGTCCCGCCCAAGTTTTCCGCGACGGCGCGGAAAACCACATCCGACGCCGCGTGAACTCCCCCACCACCGGCGCGGAAGCACTTTCTTTTCTTACCCCTTGCCACGCCCACCGACCTCGCTAGTTTCGCGCCCATGTCCGACGCCGTCAGCTATTTCAACGACATCCTCAAGGCCGCCGCCGAAAGCGGAACCTCCGACATTCACATCAAAGCGGGCAGCCCCGTGACCTTCCGCATCAGCCGGAAGCTCCACTCCGGCGAGTTCATTCCCGACCAGGCCTGGATGTCCGAACTCATCGACAACATCACGCCCAAGCACATGAAGGCGGGCTTGGAGACGGACCGCGAGACGGACTATTCCTATCTGTGCCCCGGCGTCGGGCGCTTTCGTACCAACGTGTTTCAGGCCCTCGGCCGCTGGTGCATCGTCATGCGCCTGGTCAAGAACACCATCCCGTCGATGGAGCAGCTCGGCCTGCCCGACATCCTCCGCACCATCGCCGAATCCCCGCGCGGCATCATCCTGCTGGCCGGCACCACCGGCTCCGGCAAGTCCACGACGCTCGCCGCCATGCTCGAGCACGTTAATGCCAACTTCCGCAAGCACGTCGTCACCCTCGAAGACCCCATCGAATTCGTCTTCGAGGAAAACCAGTGCATCATCGAGCAGCGCGAGCTCACGCTCGACACCATGAGCTTCCAGCGCGGCATGAAGAGCGCCCTCCGCCAGGACCCCGACATCATCATGGTCGGCGAAATGCGCGACGCCATCAGCTTCCAGACCTCCATCAGCGCGGCCGACACCGGCACGATGGTCATGTCCACCATGCACACCACGAGCGCGTCCAGCTCCGTTGGCCGCATCTTGGAATTCTTCAAGCAGGACGAGCGCGACACCATCCGCCGCCAGCTCGCCGGCACCCTCAAGGCCGTCATCTGCCAGCGCATGTGCCCCACCGTCGATGGCCGCATGACCCCCGCGCAGGAGATCATGATCAACACCGGCACCGTCAAGAAAGCCATCGAGGAAAACCAGCTCGGCAAGCTCGCCCAGATCATCGAGGCCAGCGAAGGCGACGGGATGCAGAGCTTCAACCAGGCCGTGTATAAACTCGCGCAGGAAGGCAAGATCACCCGCGAAGCCGCCTACGAAAAAGCCAACAACGCCCAAGCCGTGAAGATGATGTTCGACGGCATCTTCCTCAGCACCGGCGGCATCGTTGGTTAGCCAACCGCCGCGGGCGTCGGGCAGTCATCCGTGCCTGCCAGTTCACGGGGCATCCCCGCCCCGTGTTCCCGGTTCCGCCGCCCGGCAGTTCGCCCGCCCCGGCTTTCCCTCGGCAACGACCAAGGGTGTGATTGAAAGCGGGTGAGGGAAGCGAGGTGGTAGGGCGCGTCTGTCCTCAGCGCGCCGCGGCTCCGTGGGTACCCGCAAGCGGCGCGCTGAGGACAGACGCGCCCTACCCACCAGTCTTGCAACGCAGCCTAGCCGGAAACCAGTTCACCCACTTTTAATCACGCCCAAAAAACCCTCCCCTTCACAACGAAGGTTCCCTTTTCCGCGCCACGTCCTACACTGCCCCCGTGAAACCGCTGGCACGCTCTGCTCTCCTCCGTCTCGGCCTCGCCTGGCTCTGCCTGGCCGCCGTCTTCCCGACCTGCGCCGAGGACTCCCTGACTTGGGACGCGCTCCGCGGCCGCGTCGATGCCGACATCCGCAGTTGGGATCTCCGTCAGTTGCTCGACAGCATCGCCGCCCAGTCCGGCTGGGAGATTTTCGTCCAACCCGACGCCAAACAACCCGTCTCCGCCAAGTTCAAAAACCACTCCCCCGGCGAGGCGCTCAAAAAGCTGCTCACCGAACTGAACTTCGCCCTCCTCACCCCCACCAATCAGGTTCCGCGCCTCTACGTCTTCCGCTCCAAGCGCGACGAAGCCACCCAGAAAATCTCGCCCCCCGTCATCCGCAAACAATCGCAGGCCCTCGGCAACGAAGTCATCGCCCTGCTCAAATCCGGCACCGACGCCAAGAAGCTCGCCAGCGCGGTCGGCGGCAGCATCAAGGGCAAAATCGCCAATGCCTACCGCCTCGTCTTCGATTCCGACGCCGACGCCACAGCCGCCCGCCTCGCCCTCGCCGACATGGACCAGGTGCTCTCGCTCGATTCCAATTTCCCCATCGACCGCCCGCGTATTTCTGAAGTGCCCGCGCCCGCCGCCCCCCTGCCATTTTCCCTGCGCCCCACCCTCGGCCCCGACGGCGGCATGGTCATCGTCGCCGCCATCGACACCGCGATGCAGCGCGATGGCACCCAGCTCGGCAACTTTCTCCTCACGCCCATTTTCATTGCTGGCAATGCCGAGCTTTCCAAAACCCAGCCCACGCACGGCACCTCCATGGCCGAGAACATCCTCCGCAGCATCGCCGCCAACCAATCCGCCAACTCCACCCCCGTGCGCATCCTGCCCGTGGATGTCTATGGCAACAGCGAAACCACGACCACCTTCGACATCGCCAACGGCATCTCGCAGGCCGTGAAAAATGGCGCGCGCATCATCAACCTCAGTCTCGGCAGCGAAAGCGACAGCACCCTCCTCCACACGATCATCAAAAACAGCGCGGACCAGGGCGTCGTGTTCTTCGCCGCCGCGGGCAACAAGCCGACCACCGCGCCCTTTTATCCCGCCGCCTACCGCGAAGTCACGGCGGTCACCGCCCGCGAAAGCAACGGCACCCTCGCCCCCTACGCCAACCGCGGCACGTTCGTCGATGTCGCGGCGCCGGGAACCAGCCTCGTGCAATTCAACAACCAGGGCTGGGTCGTCACCGGCACCTCGTCGTCCGCCGCGGCCGCCACGGGTTTCGCCGCCAGCCTCGTCGCCAGCGCCGGCAAGACCGCACCGGAAGCCCAGGCCCTCGTCCGCACCCGCTGGTCCGCCACAGCGCTCGTCGGCAACACCGGGCAGAATTAAACGGATTCAGCGGTGCCATCCTGCCCGCACCGAGACCCGAACCAGTTAAAAACCACTAACTGGTACTGACCGGCACTAATAAAACGGCCGCCCTGAATTCACTCACCACCGGTCGGATGGCTTCGTTCCCATTAGTGCAGGTTAGGGCCGGTTAGTGGTTTCCAGTCCCCCTTCCCGCGACACCGCCGGGCTCCGGGGGCGCGGCCGGAGCGCGGCTGTGTCCCGCGCCGAGCGGGATCAGCCGCAGCGGCTCCGCCGGAAGTGACGGCCAGGGAGAAAACACAGCCTTCGCAAGCCTCGTCCGTGCTGCGGCTGGTCGCTGCGACACAGCCGCGCTCCGACCGCGGGCAGTCAAAGTTTCTTCTTCGTCGCGTTATTCTCGAAAGCGTGATTTCATCCCGCAGATAACTGCTGCGCGCGTTATGAAATCTCTCAGCTTCGAATCTCTTGTGAAACCAGCGTCCGCCTCCCTGCGGAGCGCCGAGCATTGCTCGGCCTGTTCCGGTTTGGTCCGTCGTGCCGAGCAATGCTCGGCGCTCCGTGCTCGGGGCCGCGTCGGCACGGCCGCCCTCTTTATCACAGCGCTCCTGCTGGTGCTCGCCGCGTTCACTTCCCGCGCCGCCGCGCCGGACGCCGAGGCGCAGGAGATTCTGCGGACCGCCGGGGTGAAAGGTGGCATCGTCGTGCATCTGGGTGCGGGCGACGGGCGGTTGACGGCGGCGCTGCGGGCGAACGCGAGCTATCAGGTTCACGGGCTGAGCACAGACGCAGCGACGATCCCGGCGGCGCGCGAGGCGATTCGCACGCTCGGCGTTTACGGGCCGGTCAGCGTGGACTTTCTCGACGGCAAGGAGCTTCCCTACATCGACAATCTGGTGAACCTGCTGGTCGCGGAAAATCTCGGTGGCGTGGCGATGAGCGAGGTGTTGCGCGTGCTGGTGCCGAATGGCGTGGCGCTCGTGAAACAGGACGGCAAATGGGTGAAGAGCGTGAAGCCGCGGCCGACGACGCTCGATGACTGGACGCACTACTACTACGACGCCAAGGGCAACGCGACGTCGCACGACCAGGTGGTCGCGCCGCCGGAGCGGTTGCAGTGGGTGGGCAATCCGCGGTGGTCGCGGCATCACGACCGCATGTCGAGCCTGAGCGCGATGGTGTCGGGCGGCGGGCGGATTTTTTACATCATGGACGAGGGGTCGCGCATTTCGATCCTGCTGCCCGCAAAGTGGGCGATCGTCGCGCGCGACGCGTTCAACGGCACGGTCCTGTGGAAGCAGGCCATCAACCGCTGGCAGAGCACTCTCTGGCCGTTGAAATCCGGCCCGACGCAGCTCGCGCGCCGGCTCGTGGTGGATGGCGACCGCGTGTTGGTGACGCTGGGCATCGACGCGCCGGTGAGCCATCTGGACGCGGCGACCGGCAAGACCGTGCGGGTCTTCGAGAGCACGAAAGGCGCGGAGGAAATCCTGCACGTCAACGGCGTGCTCTACTGCCTCGTGAACCCGCGGCCGTGGGTGCTCGAGGACTTTGCGCCGAAGCACAACACCGGCGATCAGAAGCGTGTGGAGACGGAGTTCAACTGGGATCAGCAGCCGCGCGAACTGGTCGCGGTCGAGGTCGCGTCGGGGCGGCAGTTGTGGCGCAAGACCGACGTGAAAGTCGCGCCGCTCTCGCTGGCGACCGACGGGCAGCGGCTGATTTTTTACGATGGCGACAAACTCATCCAGCTCGATCCCGCGACGGGCACGCAGCGCTGGGCGGGGCCGCCCGCGCCGAAGCGAAAACTCTTCGAGTACAACTACGGCCCGCGCGTGGTGATGCACAGCAACGTGGTGCTCTACGCGGGCGGCGACGGCTCGATGAAGGGGCTGAATCTCGACTCGGGCAAGGAGCTGTGGAGCGCGCCGCACAACAAGTCGGGCTACCGTTCGCCGGAAGATTTGATCGTGGCGGGCGGGCTGGTGTGGAACGCGGCGACGTTGTCCGGCGGCATGGCCGGCGAGTTCATCGGGCGCGATCCGTGGACGGGCGAGGCGAAGGTGCAGTTCCCGCCGGACGTGAACACCTATTGGTTTCACCACCGCTGCTACATCGCCAAGGCGACGGACCGGTTTCTCTTGCCGTCGCGCACGGGGATCGAGTTCGTGGACATCAAGGCGAAGCACTGGGACATCAACCACTGGGTGCGCGGCGCGTGCCTCTACGGCGTGCTGCCGTGCAACGGCCTGACCTACGCGGGGCCGCACAATTGCGCCTGCTATCCTGAGGCGAAGCTCGATGGCATGAACGCGCTCGCGCCCGGCACGATGTCCGCGCATCCGAAACCGCGCGCCGACGCGCAGCGCCTGGAACGCGGACCGGCCTTCGGGCAGGCCGTCACCGAACCCGACGCCGACGTGAACGACTGGCCGACCTATCGCCACGACGCCGCGCGCAGCGGCTACACGAGCCAGGCCCTCAAGCCCGATCTCGGCAAGGCATGGGAACTCAAGCTGGGCGGGCCATTGAGCGCGGTCACGATCGCGGCGGGGAAGCTCTTTGTCTCGCAGATCGACCAGCACACGATCCATGCGCTCGACGCGGTGACGGGGAAGCCGCAGTGGCATTTCATCGCGGGCGGACGCGTGGATTCGCCGCCGACCTATTGGAAGGGCCGCGTGCTCTTCGGCGGCAAGGACGGCAGCGTGTACTGCCTGCGCGGCCGCGACGGCGCGCTGATCTGGCGGTATCGCGCCGCGCCGAGCGACCGGCGGCTCGGGGCCTTCGAGCAGGTGGAATCGGTGTGGCCGGTTCACGGCAGCGTGCTCGTGGAAAATGACACGGTTAGCTTCGTCGCGGGGCGCTCGATCTTTCTCGATGGCGGCCTGCATTTCTTCCGGCTCGACGCCGCGACGGGGCGCAAGCTGGTCGAGGAAAATTACGACGACAAAGATCCCGAGACGGGCCGCGACATCCAGGAACGCGTGAAGACGCTGCAAATGCCGGTCGGGCTGAACGACATTCTTTCGAGCGACAAAAAGTGGACCTACCTCCGCACGCAGAAGATCGGCGCGGACGGCAAGCGCGTGGACATCGGCCCGGTGTCGGGCGACGCGATCAAGCAGGGTGCCTCGCAGACGGGCGAGGGCGCGCACATTTTCGCGCCGATGGGTTTCCTCGATGACTCGTGGTTTCACCGCAGCTACTGGGTTTACGGGAAGAGCTTCGCGGGCGGGCACAACGGGTATTACCAGGCCGGCAAATACGCGCCGTCGGGCCGCATCCTCGTGTTCGATGAGAAGAACGTGTACGCCTACGGTCGCGAGCCGCAGTACTACAAATGGACCACCACGATGGAGCATCAGCTTTTCTCCGCGCCGAAAGACGCGCCCGTGGTGCCGGGTGTCGGCGAGGATGCGGCGCCCGCGGCTGGTCCGCGCGGCAAGGGCAAGCCGGGCGCAAACGTGGCGGCCGCAGCGGCCGGGATGGCCGTGACATTTCCCGATGCCGACAAGCTCGATCCGTCGGCCAAGCCGCTCACGATCGAGGCGTGGGTATCGCCAGATGCCAAGGACGGCGCGGTCGTTTCGCACGGCGGACCGCTGAATGGTTTTGCGCTGGTGATTCAGAAAGGCCAACCGGCGTTCCACGTTCGCAGCGCGAAGAATGCGGGCGCGGTCGTCGCGCCGAACGCGCTCAGCGAGGGCTGGCATCATCTGGCGGGCGTGCTCGCGGCGGACGGGCGGCTGCGCATTTTTGTCGATGGCAAACTGGCGGCCGAGGGCCACGGGCCGGGCTTGATCGCGGCGCGGCCGAAGAACCCGCTGCGCTTCGGATTCGAGGGCGGGATCACGGAGGACGGGCCGGTCGCGGCGTTCTCAGGCCTGCTGGATCACGTCGCCATTTATCATCGCGCGCTGACGGCGGCGGAACTGCAGCACCACGCTGACCAGCCCAGCGAGGTCAAGCCGGAGCCGGGACTGGTTTTGTTCTGCACCTTCGACAAAGCGGACGCGCGGGACGAATCGGGTAGCCGCGCGCACGGCGTAATGACGGGCGTGCAATCGGGCAAGGGCAAGGTCAACGCGGGCTTGGTGTTCCGTCCGCCGAAACCCGTGAACGTGATCACGGCGAAGCTGCCCGCGCCGCGCAATTCGGGAATGTTCGTGCAACAGAACTGGCAGCGCTACGTGCCCGTCGTGACGCGCGCGATGGCGATGGCGGGCAAGACGATTTTCCTCTCGGGTCCGCCGGACGTGGTGGATGAAGAGTACGCGTTCGAGCGGCTGACACAGAAGGACAAGTCGATCCTGCCGTTGCTCGCCAAGCAGGACGCAGCCTTGGATGGCAAAGGCGGCGGACGCTTGTTCGCGGTCTCGACGGAGAGCGGCGGGCAGAGCGCGGAGATTGATCTGGAGAGTCCGCCGATCTGGGACGGGATGGCGGTGGCGCAGGGGCGGCTCTACATCGCGGACATGGACGGCGTGGTGCGCTGCTACGGGCGCGCGAACGAGTGACAGGTCTGCCGCCACTACTCAGCCGAACCGATTTTGATGAACCACAAAGCCACAGTTCCTGTCCCGGAGGGACGCCGGAGGAGATTAGCCGGGGGCAAGTCCGCGCCAGCGGACGCCGCCCCCGGAAACGGTGCCGAGGACCTCGGTGCCCCAGCGGGGCATCGAAGAAATGGCCCGAGGCGCGAGCCGATCACTGCCGCCGCGATCTGCCCGAGGCGACGAGTGGTGGTCGAACTACCCCTGCCAGAAAATTCTTCGATGCCCCGCCGGGGCATGGTCCGTTCGGCGGCGCATCCGGGGGCCGCGCCCGCTGCGCGGGCTTGCCCCCGGCTAATTTCCTGCAGAGTCCCTCCGGGACGAGGACCAGATCCCTCGCGACCATACTTAGTTCGTCAGACGGCGGTCAGGCCGGCGGCAAAATCCTCGCGGCACCCGAGGATTTTGAAGAGTTGTAGTGCAGAGAGAAAAGCGAAATGGCCGGACCAAATTGGTTCACCGTTTGATGCCAGACCGGAGTCCACGCCGGCCTTGGTTTTTCTCTGTGTGCATCGTGTCTCTGTGGTTCCAACTGCGTCTCCCACTCCGATGGTTGCCGGTTTTTGATTATGAAAAAATTTTCCCACAACCGCCGGCCCATGGATCGCAGCAAGCGGGGCAAGCCGCGGTTTCCAAAAACATTTGTGCGCGACGAGCGCGGCGGTGCGCCAGGTGGCAAGCCTTTCGCCGGTGGTGAACGCGGTGGCGCGGGGGACCGCAGACCGTTCGTCGCTGGCGGGCGGGGCGGACCGGGTGGCGGCAAGCCCTTTGTCCGCGGGGAACGGGGCGGACCGCCGGGACGCCCGGCGTTCGCGCGCGATGATCGGCGCGGGCCGCCAGTGCGGAAGCCGTTTGTGCGCGACGAGCGTGAGGGACCGCCCGGACGCAAGCCGTTTGTGCGCGACGAGCGTGGCGGCGCGCCGGAGCGGAAGCCGTTCGTCGCGGGTGAGCGTCGTGGCCCGGCGGATTACAAGCGCTTCGATCGTGAAGGCCGGGCCGGTGCGCCGCCGCGCAAACCGTTTGTTCGGACCGCGTGGCGCGGGCCGGAGGAGAGCCGCCCGAGTGCGCCGGCCGAACGCGGTGGACCGCCGGAGCCGCGACCGTTCATGCGGGATGATCGCCGGGGTCCGCCGGAACGCCGGCCGTTCGTCAGCAGCGGCCGCAGCGGCCCGGGCGAACGCAAACCGTTTGCCGCCGATGAACGCCGTGGACCTCCGGGCCGAAAGCCCTTCGTGCGTGGCGAACGCGATGATCGTCGCGGCCCGCCCGAGCGGCGGCCCTTTGTGCGCGACGAGCGCGGGGGACCGCCGGGGCGCAAGCCATTTGAACGCGCGGAACGCGGCGGGCCATCCGGACGCAAACCGTTCGTGCGTGATGACCGGAGCGGTCCGCCATTGCGCAAACCGTTCGTCCCTCGCGAGCGGAGCGGGACGGGCGCGGGACCTGGTCGAGGACCGCGCGCAGATGCGGGTCCGAGCGCGAGCGCTGGTGCGGGCGCGGGTGCGAGCCGCGGCGATGATCGCGACGAACCACAGGTTTTGTCGGAGAACGAGCCGGTCATTCTCGCCGCGGGCGAGGTGCATTATCCAAAACCGATCAAGCCGCGTCCCGACGGCGCGCCGCCGTTGCATTGGCGCGCGGCGGAGATGGGGAAGACGCGCACCGGGCTGGCGCGGGCGTTGTCGAAGCTCGGCTACTGTTCACGCAATCAGGCGTGGGAATTGATCGTCGCCGGGCGCGTGGAATTGAACGGCGTGGTGGTGACCGACGGCGAGCATCCGGTGGTGCTCGACTGGGATCAGATCACGGTGGATGGCGTGCCCGCGGTGAAACAGACCAAGGTTTATCTGATGCTGAACAAGCCGCGCGGACTGGTGACGACAGCGAGCGACGAGCAGGGACGGCCGACGGTGTTCGAGTGTCTCGGCGATTTCCGCGTGCCGCATTTGTCGGCGGTTGGACGGCTCGATCAGGCGAGCGAAGGGCTGCTGCTGTTCACGAACGATCACGCGTGGGGCGCGCACCTGACCTCGCCCGAACGGCACGTCGCGAAGACGTATCACGTGCAGGTGGACCGCGTGGTGGATGAAGAGCTGGCGAAGAAAATCCAAGCGGGCGCGGAGAGCGAGGGCGAGCAGATCGCGGCGCGCAAGGTGTCCGTGCTGCGCCACGGCGAGAAAACGAGCTGGCTGGAGGTCGTTCTCGATGAAGGCCGCAACCGGCAAATCCGGCGACTGCTGGCGGCGTTCGAGTTGGAGGTGTTGCGCCTGGTCCGCGTGGCCATCGGCGATTTGCAACTCGGCACGCTGGCCAAGGGCGCGGTGCGACGGTTGACAGTTCCCGAAATCCAGCGCCTCGGCCCGGTCCCCGGCGCGCAGCCGAAACGCCCGCCGCGCGCGCGTCCGACCGAACGGCAGGTGCGCCGACGGTTCTGATCCGCGCCGCCGCACCGGGGGCGACCCGGCTTTGAACCACAGAGACGCGATGGACACAGAGCGGCGAAGCCACAACCCAAGGAGCGCGGCTGTGTCCGCCGAGGACCAGCCGCAGCGGCCGCGAAACCGTGCATGCCCCCGTTGGATTCCGAGGCGTCCCTTGCGGCCAACCCGCTGCGGCTGGTGCTCCGCGCACACAGCCGCGCTCCGGGGAAATGCTCGCGGCGCGCGAGGATTTTGCCGCTGTTCTGGCCGCCAGCCGAGGCCCCGGAAAATTGTCGCCGCCGTTTTGCTCTTCGTCCCGGAGGGACACCGCAGGAAATTAGCCGGGGGCAAGCCCGCACCAGCGGGCGCGGCCCCCGGTGGAAACCCAACGAGCCATGCCCCAGCGGGGCATCGAAGAAGGTTTTTGGCGCGGTCGTTCCGAAGCGGCTCCATCTCTACTTGTTGGCGTGGGCAGATCGAATCGCCGGTGCGCGACCAGCAGCCACGGCTTTTTCTTCGATGCCCCGCTGGGGCACCGAACTACTCGCGACGAGTTCCGGGGGCGGCGTCCGCTGACGCGGACTTGCCCCCGGCTAATCTCCTCCGGTGCCCCTCCGGGACTGCCACCGCGCGGCGACGCTTTGAGACAGGAACCCGGCGATGCGGAAGTAGCGTTCCAAACTCGGTCGGTTGCGCCTTCGCCGCGCGGTGTTCATCGTTTCTCTGTGGTCGCCTTCTGGCTTTCGACCGCACCGTAAAAGCACATGAAAAAGTGGCATTACCAACATCAAGGGCAGGCCTGCGGGCCGGTGGATCAAACGCATCTGGCGGCGTTGTTTCGCAACGGCACGCTGCCGGGTGACACGCTGATCTGGCAGGACGGCATGTCGGCGTGGCTGAGCGCGAACATGCTGGCGGAGTTTCAGGCGGACATCGCGGCGGCGGGCGCGGGGGCCGCCGGCAGTGGCGCGCCGCCGGTCATGGGGACCACGGACGCGGAGCAGCACAAAGTGTATGCGATGATCGCCTATCTTCCGTTGTTGTTTCTGATCGGGTTGCTGGCGGCGCCGCAGTCGCGCTTCGCGCGGTTCCACGCGAACCAGGGGATGATCCTGACCATCGCGATTGTGCTGGTGCAGCTTGCCGGCAGAATTCTCGGGGGACTCCCGTTTGTGGGCTGGATTCTCTGGCGCGCCTCGGAGGTGCTGGTTTTCGGCTGCGTGGTTTTGATCGTGCTCGGCATGGTCAACGCCGCCCGCGGCGAGAGCAAACGGCTGCCGGTGATCGGCGGCCACGATCTGCTCAAGTAGGCTCGAAGTCGCGGCGCGCGGCTTTGGAGTGCGGTGATTCGTCACCGCTTTCGCGAGGCGACTTGTCGCCGTCGAGCAGTCGGAGGCGTGAGTATGCGAGAGGGGCTTACACGGCTCGCGCCAGCGTCGGCGCGCGCGCGTGAACGGATGCGCATCGGAGTTTGACGGCGATAAGTCGCCTGCGCAAAAGCGGTGACGAGTCACCGCACTCCACAGCCTGCACGCCTGCCATCGCGGCTCCGTCGCGCTGGATTCAACCGTGTCCATTCGTGTCCATCCGTGGTTAAAATCCGGCTTTTAGTAAAATCCCATGCACCTTGAGAAAGACCATCGCCCGTGGCCCGCGCCTGCGCGCCCGCCGACGTTGCGGATGCGCTGGTGCGACCTGGCTTTTCTGCACTGGCCGGTCCCGGCGTCGGCGCTGAAAAAGCATCTGCCGCCGGGATTGGAACTCGATGTGTTCGAGGGCCAGGCGTGGGTCGGGGTGGTGCCGTTTCGGATGGAGGATGTCGCGCCGCGCGGGGTGCCGGCGCTGCCGTGGTTGTCGGCGTTTGCGGAATTGAATCTGCGCACCTACGTCGTGGCGGAGGGCAAGCCGGGTGTGTGGTTCTTCACTTTGGATGCGGCCAATCCCGTGGCGGTGCGCGTGGCGCGGGCGCTGATGCATCTGCCGTATTTCGACGCGGCGATGCGGTGCGAGAAACGCGAGGGGTGGACACATTACGCGAGCGAGCGGACGCATCGGGGTGCGGCGGCGGCGGAACTTCGCGCGCGGTATCGGGCGACCGGCGCGGCTTCCCCGGTGCAGCGCGGGACGTTGGAGCACTGGCTCGTGGAGCGCTACTGCCTCTACGCGGCGGATGGTCAGCGGCGGATTTTTCGCGGCGAGATCGCGCACACGCCGTGGCCGCTGCAGCCGGGCGTGGTGGAGATGGAGGCGAACACGCTGACGGACGCGCTGGGTTTCCCTTTGTCCGACGCGCCGCCGTTGGTGCATTGCGCGCAGCGGCTGGACGTCGTGGCGTGGAGCTTGGAGGCGGTGAAGGTGTAGGCCGGCGACGGGTCCGGACGCCGCACTCGGAACGGGTGGCACAGGCTACCAGCCTGTACCGCCGGGCCACTGGCCCGGCGGAACGGCGAGGACGCTACACTTGAAAATTACGCCGCGAAAATTAAGGGCGTCCTCCGCCTTCCGCGCGGCAGGTCGCCGCGCGGAACGGGCAGGTTGCCCGTTCCACCCGAAGTTCGGGCGCGGCTTCCCTCTGCGCCCCCCGTCTCCACCCGCTCACATTTCCCGCACGTCCGCCGCCATCGTCTTCGCTTCAATCAACTCGTCCCGATGCGTCTCCTTCGCGAGCCAGACGGAGACGATGGTGATGAGCGCCATGACCACGAGATACACGGCGATGGGCCACGGCTGGCCGCCGGACCATTGCAGCAGCGCGGTGGCGATGAGCGGCGCAAGGCCGCCGGCGAGCGGCGAGGCGAGCTGGTAGCCGAGCGACGCGCCGCTGTAGCGCACGTTGGTGCCGAAGAGTTCGGAGAAAAACGCCGCCTGCGGTCCATACATCGCCGAGTGCCCGATGAGTCCGACCACGATGGCCGCCCACACGGCGACCGTGCTCTTCTGATCGACGAGCCAGAAAAACGGGAACGCAAACAGCGCCAGAAACACCGCCCCGCCGAGATACACC
Source organism: Akkermansia muciniphila (assembly GCA_945861535.1). Taxonomy (GTDB): domain Bacteria; phylum Verrucomicrobiota; class Verrucomicrobiia; order Limisphaerales; family BJHT01; genus BJHT01. Next base: position 20,047 of record CAMAUZ010000015.1, read on the forward strand.
GGCCGCCGCCCGACGCGGTCGGAGAGCGCGCCGAAGCACGGGATGCAGACCAACTGCACCGCCGAGCCGAGCAGCACGCCGTTGAGGATCGTGGCTTTCGGCAGGTCGAGCTGCTTGGTGGCGTAGCTGAGCACAAAGACGGTGAAGATGTAAAAGAAGGCGTTCTCGGCGAAGCGCGCGCCCATCGCGAGGAGGACGTTGCGCCGGTATTTGGTGAGCACTTCGAAAATTGGCGGGCGCGCCGTTTCCACCGCCGGCCGCGCGGCTTTCATCGCCAGGAAGACCGGGCTTTCCACCACGGCCAACCGGATGAACAGCCCAATGCCCAGCAGCAGCAGTCCGAGCAGGAACGGCACGCGCCAGCCCCACGCGAGAAATTCCTTTTCCGGCAACGACGAGAACGCGTTGAACACCAGCGTCGCCAGCAGCAGCCCCGCGGGCACGCCCGCCTGCACCCAGCTCGCGCGCAGGCCCCGGCGTTTCGCCGTGCCGTGCTCGACGGCCATCAGCACCGCGCCGCCCCATTCGCCGCCCACGCCGAGTCCTTGAATGAAGCGCAGCACCACGAGCAGCACCGGCGCCCACACGCCCGCCTGCTCGTACGTCGGCAGCACGCCGATGAGAAACGTCGCCACGCCCATGAGCATCAGCGTCGTGACGAGCATCGACTTGCGCCCGAGGGCGTCGCCGAAATGACCGAAGATGATCCCGCCCAGCGGCCGGGCGAAGAAGCCGACCGCATAGGTGGCAAAGGCCGCCATCGTGCCCGCGAGCGGATCAATGTTCGGAAAGAAGAGCCGGTTGAAGACGAGCGCCGCCGCGGTGCCGTAGAGGAAGAAGTCGTACCACTCGATCATCGTGCCGATGAAACTGGCGAGCACGACCCGGTTGACGGAGGACGGCGAGAGGGTGGTGGCGGTGGTGGCGTTCATGGGCGGGCGGCGTTGTGCCTGTCCCCAGCGCCGAACGCAAGCCGCGCCGCCGCGGCGCAACGGATCACGGCCAGCCAGCGCCCAGCGGGATGCTCGCGTGCTGCATCAGCTATTTCGCGTCCTCGCTGTTTGCGACCGTCGTGCCGATGGGGGAAGTGCCGGAGCTAAATGCCGGCGTGGTCCATTTGTGCATCTCGGCATGTCCGTCCGCGAAGGAAAATGCGCTCGACCGGGAATGATACGCCGCCGGAAAATCCGCGACATAGATCGAGGCATAGGTGAGCTGGACGTCCACCCGGAAGAACCCGTCGTTGATGGTCGTGCTGCCTTCATCCAGCGTCACGAAGTATTGCTCCGGCGTGGGAACGTCCTCGAAGGTCTTGAACAGGGTGAAGGTGTTGGGCACGTAGTCGCCATAGTTGCCGCCCATGAAATTGCTCATCGCCACGCTGCGCGCATTCTGACTCTTGTCGCCGGGGCATTTGTACAATTCGGGCGTCTGCGTGTAGCGGAACAACCAGCCGTTGGTGATGCTCGTCAGGTTGGGCGCACCGCCTACGACCCATTGCCGACAGGGCACCAGCACGCTGTAGTCCTCCGAGTACAACCGCCACGCGAGCATGAACTGCCGCATGTTGCTCAGGCACTTCGCGCCGTGCGCCTTCTGCTTCGCCTGCCCCAGCGCCGGCAGCAGCATCGACGCGAGGATGCCAATGATGGCGATCACGACCAGCAGTTCGATCAGCGTAAAGCCGCGACGTGCGGCGGGCCGCTGGGGAACAAGGGACGCAAGATTGTTGGAGATTGGTTTCATAACAAGGGCGGCGGTTTTCAAAGTAGGATGCGCAACAGTAAAGGCCCCACCACCGGCCGCGTCAACCCGGCGTTCCGGCAGCCGCGGTCCGGTGCGCGGAGGCACGGGGAACTGGTCCGTAAACCAACGCGCGGAGCGGGGGTTGCGCCGCCCACGCCGCCGGGGTGGGGCAGGCATCCGTGCCTGCCGGTTGATGGGGCATCCCTTGTTCCCGGTCCTGCCGCGTCACCGCGAGGAACGGGTGGCAGGGATGCCGCCCGAACCGTCAGGCAAGGACGCCTGCCCCATAGTCGCATCGCCCGTTCCCCGCTCGCCACCCGCCAACCGCTCTGCTATTCACTCTCCTGTCCTGCGAAAAAAACTCCGGACCAATCTCATCATGAATGCCATTCGCCTCTTTGTCGTGGTCGCGCTCCTCGGGAGCGGCGCGGCTGCCTTCTCCTTTTGGAAACGCGCCGAAACACTGGCCGGCGAAAACTCCGCGTTGCGCGCGGAACTGGAGACGCTCAAGGCCGCCCACGCGTCCGCCGCCGACTCGCCCGAGGCCAAGCAGCGCGACTACGAATTGAAGCGCCTGCGCGCCGACGCCGAGGAGGTCCACAAACTGCGCGGCGAACTGGCCCCCATGCGCGCCGGGGCCAAGGACCTCGAACGATTGCGCGCGGAAAATCTCCAGTTGCGCGGCGACAACCAGCAACTCCGCACCGCCAATGCCAGCGCCGCCGCCGCGGCCAATCCCGCCGCCGCGCCGCGTCCGGCCAGCGCCGATCAGTTTCCGCGCGAGGCGTGGTCCTTCGCCGGTTACGCCTCGCCCGAGGCGGCGCTCGTCTCCTCCATCTGGGCCATGCGCGAGGGCAATCCGCAGACCTACCTGCAAAGCCTCTCGCCCGAGGAACAGGCGCGCGTCGGCAAGTCGTGGCAGAACAAGCCCGAGACTGAAATCGTGGCCAAGCACCAGTCCGACGTGGCGGCCATCACCGGACTCCGCGTGCTGGACCGGCAGGCGGTTTCGCCGAACGAGGTCCTCATGAACGTTTACATCGAAGGCGTCGGCCGCATGGAGAAAGTCTCAATGAAACTGATCGGGAACGAATGGAAGTTCGGCGGGTATATCCGAACGCCGGGGAAGTGACAGGCGGCCGGCGGGCGGGACGCGACGCCGCCGCTTGGCAGACCCTGTAACCGCGAAGCAAAAGCCTCCAAACCACTGACCGGCACTCATCGACACTAATGAAAAACAAACCAAGCCACGCATTCGGGGACTAAGTCCGATGGGTCTTCCCATAAGTGCCAGTCAGTGCCAGTCAGTGGTTCGAATCCTTCCCTGATTCAGTAAGTGTCGGTTCTACGACCCATCAACATGAAAGGCATTCCACTCAGGCAACCCGCCGCCTTCACCCTCCCGGAATTACTGATCGTGGTGGCCGTCCTCTGTGTCGCAGCCGTGGTGGTGAGCTTCGGGCCGATCAAAAAGTCGAGAAACCTCGCCAACCGCGTCAAATGTCAGGGCAATCAAAAGTGCATCGGCACGGCATTTCGGGTGTTTGCCGACAGTAATGGGGGCAGATACCCGCTCGAAGCAATGCACCGGGGCACCAATTCCTATATTGTGCCGGGTGGTGCCACCAATTCGCAGGTAAACTCCACCAATGCGGCGGCTTGGCAGGTTGCCCAGGCCATGTGGTCTGAGCTACAAACGCCCAAAGTGCTCCTCTGCCCGAGTGATCTCGCCCGACGCCCGGCTATCTGGGTGACCGACTTCGTCGGACTCGCGGGATATAGCCATCCGTGGGCGACTGACATGACGAAGACCAGTTTGGGCCACCCGGATAACCAGGACAAAGCCCTCAGCTATGCCTTCGGCGTGGCTGCCGACGAGAGCCGCCCGCTGGGCGTCCTGATCGTCGATCGCAACGTGAACAATGTCGGCTTCTCGGGAGCCACCATCGCCACCAATTTAGCGTTCACCCGAACCCGCGTGGTGTTGAACCACAAAGCCGGACCGACACAAGCCGTTTGGGTTACGGGCACACGGATACACGATCTCCAAGGCAACCTGTGCTACGCGGATGGCAGCCAAAACCGGGTGAATGTTGAGGGGCTGCGGGGATCCTTGGCCAATGCCATGACGAAGTATGGCGGAATGGCGCTCGGTTTGAGTTCGGGAACGATCACCAACCAGAATGAGATGCTGTTCCCATAGCATCTGAACCCGATGGTGCGATTAAGATCCGTGCGCACCGGATGACCTATGTCGCCCGCGTAATTTTCACCGTATTGCGCCAGCGTTCTTAAGCCCGTCGTGGTCTTCACCTACACTTCGAAGATACTCGAGGGCGCATTCGCGCGCCGGCTCGTAGCGCAGGTTTCCAAACCTGCTGTATCGCCGATTTCCAAATCGGCAGGGGCCGCGGGGTTTCGGACGCGTGCGACAAGCTGAGGCGTTGCGGGTGGCCGGACGGCCCGCGGGTTTGGAAACCCGCGATACAGCAGACTTGGAAGTCTGCGGTACGATGGCGTGCGCGGATGCGTTCCACGCACTGCCTCGCAGTGCAGGTTTCCAAACCTGCTGTATCGCCGATTTCTAAATCGGCGGGGGTCGCGGGGTTTCGGGCGCGTGCGACAAGCTGAGGCGTTGCGGGTGGCCGGACGGCCAGCGGGTTTGGAAACCCGCGATACAGCAGACTTGGAAGTCTGCGGTACGACGGCTGGGCGCGGAGGCGCCCCGACACTCACATCCCCCCATTTGCCTGTTTCCCACCACAGACCTCTGCGGCTACGGTGCGCGGCTTGATGCCGCCCGATCCGCGAATGGAAGAACTGAAGGCGCTGCTCCCGCAGGCGATGTTGCCTGACTGGGCGCGGCTGGGGGCGCGCGCGGTACGGCTGTTTCGCGACCGGCATCATCCCGAGCAGCACGCGGCGTTGCTCGAACGTCTCCTGGCGCAGATTCGGGCGTCGGTGGCGTTGCGCGAGCAGCGGCGGGTGAATGTCCCGCGCGTGAGTTATCCGCCGGATTTGCCGATCACGGCGCGCAAGGCTGAGATCGTGGCGGCCATTCGCGCGCATCAGGTCGTGGTGATCGCGGGCGAAACCGGCTCGGGCAAGACGACGCAGTTGCCCAAGATGTGTCTGGAGGCCGGGCTGGGCATCGAGGCGAAGATTGGTTGCACGCAGCCGCGTCGCGTCGCCGCGCAATCCATCTCGCGCCGCATCGCGGAGGAATTGAACGTGGGCTGGGGTCGCGAGGTCGGCTGCACGATCCGCTTTGATGACCGCTCGAGTCCGCAGACGTACATCAAGCTGATGACGGATGGCATCCTGCTCGCGGAAACCCAGGGCGACCCGGACCTTTCCGAGTACAACGCCATCATCATCGACGAGGCGCACGAGCGGAGCCTGAACATTGATTTTCTCCTCGGCCATTTGAATGGGCTGCTCGCGCGGCGGCGCGATTTGAAGCTCATCGTCACGTCGGCGACCATCGACACGGAGGCGTTTTCGCGGCACTTCAACAACGCGCCGATCATCGAGGTGTCCGGTCGCATGTATCCGGTGGAAGTGATCTACCAACCGCTCGCGGCGGCGGGCGAGGAGAGCGGCGATGTGAGCTATGTCGAGGCCGCGGTCGCCACGGCGGAGCGCCTGCTCTACGAAACGAATGAGGGGGACGTGCTGGTGTTCATGCCGGGCGAGCGGGACATCCGCGAAACCACCGATCAGCTCGAAGGACGCTTCGGTCGCGAGATCGAAGTGATCCCGATGTTCGGGCGACTCAGCTCGGGGGACCAGCAGCGCGTGTTCACACCGTCGCCGCGGCGCAAGCTGGTGATCGCGACGAACATCGCCGAGACCTCGCTGACCATTCCCGGCATCCGCTTCGTGATCGACGCCGGGCTGGCGCGCATCAGCCGCTATAATCCGCGCACGCGCACGAAGCGGCTGCCCATCGAACCGATTTCGCAGAGCAGCGCCAATCAGCGGAAAGGCCGCGCGGGGCGCGTGCGCGATGGCGTGTGCATCCGGCTGTATGCGGAGGAGGATTTTCGCGAGCGCGCGCCGTTCACGCAGCCCGAGATTCAGCGGGCAAATCTGGCCGAGGTGATCTTGCGGATGAAGGCGTTTCACCTCGGGGACATCGAGACGTTCCCTTTCGTGCAGGTGCCGTCGCCGGGTGCGATTGCGGGCGGCTACGCGCTATTGCAGGAGCTTGGCGCGCTCGACGAGCAACGGAACCTGACACCGCTCGGACGTGACCTGGCACGACTGCCGATTGATCCGACGTTGGGCCGGATGCTGCTGCAATCGCAGCAGGAACATGCGCCGCGCGAGCTGCTCATCATCGCCGCCGGCCTGAGCATTCAGGACCCGCGCGAGCGGCCGCTCGAGCAACGGGACGCTGCGGCGGCCGCGCATCAGCGTTTCACGAGTCCGCAGTCGGATTTTCTCACGCTGCTGAACATTTGGAACGCGGTTCACGATCAGTGGGAGACGCTGCGCACGCAGGGGCAGCGGCGGAAGTTTTGTAAGCAGCATTTTCTCTCGTATCTGCGGATGCGCGAGTGGCAGGACCTGCACGCGCAGTTGCACGACGCGCTCGAGGATCTCGGCACGCTCAAGATTAACGAGAGCAACGCGGCCTACGACGCGATCCATCGCTCGATCCTCGCCGGGATGCTCGGCCACGTCGGGCGTCGCGAGGAGCGCAACACCTACAAGGGCGCGGGGAACCGGCTCGTGACGGTGTTCCCCGGCTCGGCGCTGGCGGAACGCAACGAGCGCCCCGTGAAGGGGCGCGCGCCGGCGGGCTCGGAACGCGGCGCGGTGGTGAAGAAGCCGTCGCAGCCGCAGTGGATCGTCGCGGGGGAGATCGTCGAGACGTCGCAGTTGTTCGCGCGGACGCTGGCGGGGATTGATCCGCAGTGGATTTTTCAGGTCGCGCCGCATTGCTGCAAAATGACGCACCAGCAGCCGCTCTGGAGCGCGAGCGCGGGCCGCGTGTTGGTGGAGGAAATCATCACGCTGCACGGCCTCGAAGTGCAGCGGCGCAAGGTGGCTTACGGCAACATCAATGCGAAGGACGCGACGGCCATCTTCATCCGCTCGGCGCTGGTCGAGGAGGATTTGCTACCGCCACGCGTAACGGCCAATGCCGAGGGCGACGACGCGGACCCGGACGACGTGCGCGTGCTGACGGCGGAGCAGGGCAGGGGGGCCAAGCCGGACGAGGCGGCGATGCGGTATCGTTTCCTCGCGCACAATCGTGCCGTCCGACACAAGATCGAGAACTGGCAGACGCGTGTGCGGCGTTACGATCTCGCCGATCCCGATCAGGCGCTGTGCGATTTCTACGCGAAGCATTTGGAGAATGTTTCCTCGATCCACGAGTTGAACCGCGTGCTGCGCGAGCATCCCGAGCCGGATTTTCTCTGCGTTACCGAGGCGGCGCTGGCGGGCGATCAGGCGCTGAATTTCGATGCGGCGGCGTTTCCCGACGCGGTGCCCGTGGGCGGACAGCCGCTGGCGGTGGCCTACGCGTACGCGCCGGGCGAGGAGCACGACGGCGTCACGATCCGCGTGCCATTCACGCTGGCGCAGACGGTTTCGCCCGCGCTGCTCGAATGGGCGGTGCCGGGGTTGCGCGAGGAGAAAATCGCCGAGCTGCTGCGGGCGCTGCCCAAGGCCATCCGGCGCGAACTGATGCCGCTGCCGCCGAAGGTCGCGGAAATCGTGCGCGATTTTCAGCCCGGCGGCGTGGCGTTTCTCGCGGACCTGGCGCGGTTCCTTCGCGGGCGGTATGGCGTCGAGGTCACCGCGGCGGCGTGGCCCGCGGACGCGCTGCCCGCGCACTTGCGACCGCGCATCGAGATTGTGGGCAACGACCGCAAGCTGCTCGGTGCAGGACGCGATCTCGGGGAACTGCGGCAACGCCTGGAAAGCGTGCAGGTCGCGCCGACGCGCGAACCGGCCGACTGGCAGCGGGCGGCGCGGCAATGGGAGCGCTTCGGGGTCAACGGCTGGACCTTCGGCGATTTGCCCGCGCGCGTGACAGTCAGCGAAGGCAACGGCCTGCCCGTGTATGCGTGGCCGGGCGTGGAATTTGCCGAGGGCGTGGTGAATGTGCGGCTCTTCCGCAGCGAGGACGCGGCGCGCGAGGCGAGCCTCACGGGCGAGCAGCGCCTGGTGGAACTGGCGATTCAGAAAGAACTCGCGTGGGTGGAAAAGGACCTGCGCGCGCTGGCCACCTGCGCGGCGCTGTATGCGCCGCTGGGCGATGTCGAGGAGTTGAAGGAGACGGCGCTGGTGAATCTGAAGCGCCACGTCTTGCCCGCGGAACCATTGCCAGCATTGACGGAAAGCGAGTTTCAGAAAGCCGTGGCCGCAGCGCGCGAACGCATTCCCGGCCTGGCGCAGCAACTGATCGATCGCGTCGGCCTGCTGCTCAAGCTGCGGCAGGAGGTGCAGCAACGCATCGGTGCGTCGGTCGCGGCGGCACCGGCGAAACCACGCGCGCAGACGCTTTCTTCCTTCAGCCAACTCGGCGCGGCTGCGGTGGCGACGCCGCGTCCGGCGACCGGTTTGGCCGGAGATTTGGCCGCACTGATGCCACCGCGATTTCTCGCACAGATCGGCTTCGAGCGGTTGCCGCATCTCGTCCGCTATCTCAAGGCGCTGCTCACCCGCGCCGAGCGGGCGGGATTAAATCCGGCGAAGGATCAGGAGCGGGCGCGGCAGGTCGCGCCGTATCTGGCGGCCCTGCACGCGCTGCAGGCGAAGGGCCTGAGGTCCGTCGCCGCGCGGCGGGAGGTGGAGGAATTCCGGTGGTTGGTCGAGGAATTCAAGGTGTCCGTGTTCGCGCAGGAACTCGGCACCGCCGTGCCCGTTTCACCCAAGCGTCTGGATCAGCAGCTCGAGCGCGTGCGGGATGCGGGTGGGTGAGGGCGCGCCCGCCTGTTGTAGGAGTCGAGGTAACGAGACTCTAACCTCCTTCCGCGAGCGGCCCGCCCAAATGGAGTCCGAGCGCCGGCTTGGCACCAAGCTCCGGTCCCACACACCTCGACCAAGTCAGCCCACGAGACTCAGTCCGCTTCTCGCGCTGAAATGGTCAGCTTCTCGTAACCTCGACTCCTACAAAGGGGGGGGCGGGCCGGTCGCGGCCCCCTGCCCTGCCTCAATTTTTTACGACCACCTTGAGCCGCTCCTTGCCCCACCACTCTTTCGCGGCGACGGCGACCGGGTATTCGAAGCCGAGGGTCGTGGGTTGCCGCAGCGTGATCGCCGAGCGCTCGGTCGCGAGCGCCACGGCCTGCGGGACATCGAGGAAACGCAGCACGTTCAGATAATCCGGGCCGTCCTGGTGCGACGCCGGCAGGTCACGGAGATCAAGGGCGGTGACATCGGGGCCGAAGAGCGAGGCGTAAAGCGTGTTGGCCGCCATGTGACGGCTGCCGCGCAGCAGCACCGGCGCGGCGGTCGTCTCCGGCAACGTGCGCGCCGCCTGCAAGGCCCGGCGGATGTCCCACACGCGCATACCGTCGAGCGTCTGACCGAGGAGCATGAAACGCCGGCGCGTCTGGACGAGATGTTTCGGGTGGCGCGACAGCGCGGTCAAACCCACGCCGCGCGGCGCGAAATAGACATGCACCGTGCGGCCGGCTTTCACGAACGCCTGCCAGTCCCCATAGATTTTCGCCGTCTCGGGCGTGGCGGTGATCTGCACGCCCGGCTCGACCGCCGCGAGTTCGTCGCGCATTTCCCCCGCGAAACCGCCGACCATGGTGCCCAGCCAGTTCGACCAGTCGCGGTCGTCGAGGACGTTCAGCACCACCTGCTCGGCGCGATTCAGTCCGACCGGACTCGCGACGTAGAGCCGCAGCGGCACGGCGTTCTGACTCTCAAACTCGAAGGCGGTGAACTGCACGCCGTCGCGCTCGCGCGTGAACACGGGGCGCAGGTCCAACGGCGCGGCCTCACGCGGCCAACCGGCGAAGACGCGCTCCTTGAGCGCGACCATCCATTCGTTGCGCTGCATCGACCACGCGGGCGCGTCCTTCGGCACTGCGGGCGCTTTCGCCGGCGCGACAAAGGTCTCGTAGATGTGGCTGGTACGTTCGTCCTCGGGGAGTTTCTCGAAGACCTTGAGCTGCTGCCCGGTGAAGAGTTTCGCGGCGTAATTTTCCACCGGCGTCTCCTCCTTTTTCAGAAAGCGGTTGAACCACCGCAGCACGGGCACTTGCAGTTCCTGCGTGTCCTTGTGCGGCCCCTCGGTGATGAGCAGGCCGAGGTTTCCGCCCGCGTTGTTCAACTCGTAAATCTTCCGCACCTTCTCGTGCAGCCGCACGACGCCTTCGAGCGGGAAGATCGGGTCCTTGTCGGTGTTGCAAATGAGCAGCGGGCGCGGCGCGACGAGCGCGGCCACCTGCGCATAATCCCAGCGATAGGTGTTCACCATGAACATGCAGTCGCAGTGCCCCTCGACCACGCCGTCGATGACGTGATTTTGCAGATCCGTGATGCCCGCGACCGGACACGCGGCCTTGATGCGTTCATCGAGCGCCGCGATCCACCACGAGTACGCGCCGCCACCGGAACGGCCCGTCACGCCGAGGCGCTCGGGGTCCACTTCCTTGCGGCTCTGGAGATAATCGAGCGCGCGGATGCAATTCCACGCCTCGGTGCCGGCCGAGCTGTAGCCGCGCGAATTCCACCACCACATGCCCTTGTTGTAGGTGCCGTGGTGAATGCCCTCGATCTCCCCCAGTTGCACCGTGTCGATGAGCAGCGCGACGTAGCCGTTGCGGGCGAACCACGCGCCGTGATGCTGATAGCCGACCTTGCTGCCGTAGCTGACGTCGTTGGTCTTCACGAGCGAATGCCCGCACACGTAGAGAATCGCCGGCGCCGGGCGGTCGAGCTTCTTGGGAACGTAGAGATTCGCCGTGACGTAGAAGCCGGGCAGCGACTGGAAGTGAAGCTTTTCCACTGTGAATTCGGGATGGTCCACCGTGCCGGTCGTGGTCGCGTGCAGGTCGGACTTCGGCGGCAACGGCGCGAGGCTCAGCATCTCGAAGAGCTGCGCGCGGAGCTTGTCCTTGCGCGCGTTCCAGTCGGCGAGGCTCGCCACATCTGCCAGCGCGCGGTTGGCGACGGAGAACGTTTCCGCGCGAAAATACTCGGCGAACAGCTTGTCACCGGGCGTCGCGTTCGGCGGCAGCTTGCCGTACGGACTGGCGGCGTGAACGACAACCGTCAGCGCCAGCGACACGCACCCGCGCAGCCACCATGCGAACGCCCGCTGCGAGCGTGACGGTGCCGCCCCTGTCGCAGGCGCAAGCGGCCGGACGTGGGGGAAAATCGGAGAACTAAGTCGGGTGAGGTTCATATTTATGGGCCGGTGTTGGAGGAAGAGACTCGTCGATTGACCACCGGCTCCGCGACAAAATTTTGTCGGCAATCCGCGGCGGCGGGCGGGCTTACTCCGGCCCCGGAGCGCGGCTGTGTCGCAGCGACCAACCGCAGCACGCCCACCTTGCGAGGGTTCGCGGGTTCTCTGGTCCGTCACGACCGGCGAGGCCACTGCGGTTGATCCCACGCGGCGCGGGACACAGCCGCGCACCACCCGCGTGCCCGGAGCGTCGCCGCATCCACGTTCGCACGCGCGCCCGCAACCTCGAGATTCACCGCAATAATTGCCGCCGCCGCGTAACCCGCTTGACCGCTGCGACGACGGGGCCTATACATCGCCCCGCCGTTGAGGTTGGGTCTGCGGTGAGACATCGCCGATTCATCAGGCCGGGCGTCTGGCCGGTGGAAAAATGGAACACGCAGCTCGGTGACAACGGACCCGGTAGCCGCCCAAACGGCTCGGGAATGGCTGGTTGGAGAGATGGCTGAGTGGCCGAAAGCGACGGTTTGCTAAATCGTTATACGGGTAACCGTATCGGGGGTTCGAATCCCCCTCTCTCCGCCAAACCAAGCATCAAGGTCTCGGTATCTCCCCGCGGGAAGTCTCAACCACTGGCAGTGGTCTGATCCTGGACACGGCGGTTGGGACTGGGCTGCCACACCGATAAACGCCAACAAACACGGATGAAAAACGGGGTTCGTTGCGTCACCGGCTGGGTGAATGATGAGGTTCCCATCGAATCCCAATCACGCCGGACGAAGGATTCTCAAAGCTTCGGTGCCAAATCCACGCGCGCCTTTTTCAGCGCTTCCTCCAGCGCCTCGCGCTTGGTTTTCGCGGCGTCGATCCACGCGATGACCGCGCTGGGCATGGTGCTCACAGTGGCGCGCTCGACGCCGTCGAGCTTGGCGACGGCTTGGTAGGCGGCGTAGCGGCAGCCCTTGCAGTCCAGCACGCCGATGGGGATTTCCACCTTGGCCAGCTTGTCCGTCGGCACGGTGGACCGCGCGGTGACGGTGAACGTGTTTTTGGAAGCCTGGCCGATAAGCGCGCTGAGACGCTCGATGATTTTTTCCGGTGCGGGCGGCTGCTTGGGCTTCGCGGTGGGGAAGAGCTTTTCCAATTGGAAGCGCAGCGTGACCTCGGCCTGCGCGGCATCGAGGCTGACCAGCGCCACGTCTGGCACAGTCTTCAACACTTCGCGCAAGTCCGTCTCGCGCTCCGGTGCGCTCAGGCCGATGAGCCGGTACGTGCCGGTCTGCTCCTCGGCGAGCGCCGCAGCCACGGACAGCAGCATCGCGACCAGCCATGCGCCAAGGCCCTGGAGCGCCGGTCTCCGACCCGGCGCGAACCGAGAACCGCGACCCGCCGGGTCGGAGACCGGCGCTCCGTCCGCACTGTGTCCGTTCCGCGTCACCCCGCCCCCCACCATTCTGTGCCCATCATTTTGTAAAAATGTCTTCATCGCGTTTGGAAAAGCTGGCTCTGCGTCAGCTCGTGAATCAGTGAGCGCACGCCGCCGCCCTGTTTCTGCGGGTTCGCCACGAGGGCGGCGATCTGCTCGCGGTCGCTGAAGGCGAGTTCGCGGCCGGTGGCGTACACCGCGAACTGTTGCGCGAGGTTCTTCAGGAGCAGCGGCGAGTCCGCAGCGGCGAGCGCCTGAAACTCGCGGATGCCACCGAACTTCCGCTCGTCCGGCAGCACGCCGCTCGCGTCCACCTTCGGACCAAGCGTGAACTTGATACTGATGAACGGGTCAATCCCGCCGCGCGGCGCCGGCTCGCCCTCGCCGATGGAACGGTAGCGCGTGCGATAGCCGCCGATGACATCGAAGCTCTCCAGCGCAAAACCCGGCGGGTCCAGCTTCGCGTGACAGCCCGCGCAGGACGCGTTGTTGCGATGCTTGTCGAGCAACTCGCGGATGGTCGTCGCGCCGCGCACGTCCGGCTCCACGGCGGCGATGTTCGGCGGCGGCGGCTCCGGCGGCTGGCCGAAGAGGCGGTCCATCACGAACGCCCCGCGCGGCACGGGCGAAGTCGTGGTGCCGTTGGCGGTGATTTTCAAAATCGCGCCCTGCGTGAGAAAACCGCCGCGCGGACAATCCGCCGGCAGCGGCACACGGCGAATCTGCGCGCCGGTCACGCCCGCGATGCCGTAGTGCTTGGCGAGCTTCTCATTCACCATCACGAAGTCCGACTTCACCAGGTGCGTCGCGTCGAGATTGCGGTCGAGCAGTTCGCGAAAATAGGCGCGCGTCTCGGCCACCATCGAGTCCTGCAAATACGGATTGAATTCGGGGTAAAGCTTCTTGTCCGCGTCGTTCGCAGCGATGGCCCGAAGCTTGAGCCATTGGCCGAGGAAGTCCTCGACGAAGCGCTCCGACTTCTTGTCCTGGAGCAGCCGCTCGACTTCGCCGCGCAGCGTCTTTGCGTCGCGCAATTTGCCCGCGGCGGCCAGCTCGGCGAGCCGCGCGTCAGGCGTGGAATTCCAGAGGAAATAGGCGAGGCGGCTGGCGAGCGCGAAGTCATCGAGCTTTGCGACCGGCTCGACCAAGTAGAGAAAATCCGGCGAACACAATGCCGCGCGATACGCCCAGCGCATCGCGGTCTCGAAGCAATCGCCCGCCTTCAACCGCTCCCCGACCTTCGTCACGTAATCCTTCCGCACTTCCGCCGACACCGGCCGCCGAAACGCCTTCGGCAAAAAGCTCGCGAGCAACCGGTCCGCGTCGGCGAGCGCGTTCGTGCTTTGCACGGTCCACAGCCCCTTGTCCGGGTCGGGACGATTCTTGCCCGCGCCGATCTGGCGGACCTTCTTGCGGGCAGGCGGCGTCACGCCGGGATTGGCCTTGGCATCAAACTCCACCAGCGGCAAATCGCCGAACAGCACGCGGTGCGCGACCGGCGGCCAGACCTCATGCAGCGGCCCCTCGATGTCCAGCCAGTCGCACGCGATGCCCGGCCCGGTGAACGCCAGCGCGTGGCCTTTGCGCGCGTAGTTCGCGGCGGGCGCGAGCGACGCGACGTTGAAGCCGATGATTTCGTTGTGATTCAGCCAGGTGACCAACTCGTGCTCCTTCGACTCGAGCGACGGCGCATCGTAGTAGCCCAGCACGTAGCTCGGGTGCTGCCCGCCACGCCCGTCGCCGGTGAGTTGCACTACGGAAAGCCGCGCCGCCTCCGTGCCACGCGCCGGGAGAACTTTCCCTTTGTCCCATTGAAAGGCCCACACCGAGGTGCGCACGCGATACCGGCCGGGATAAATCGTGACGTGCTCGATGAAATACGGACTCAGCGACTCGTCCTCGTGACGGAAGAGGCCGGTGCTGCTGTTCGTGGTGAAAATGCCCAACCGCTCGTGCGCGCCCTGATCCAGATGCGTCCACTCGCCCGCGGGCGGGAAGTCCGGGTCCGGCTGCTTGTTCTTCAGCAACACGCCATCGCCATTCATCACGACGTGCGTAACGAAGCCGCCCGCATTCATCAGTGAGATGCGGCGAAGCTGCCGCGTCGGCGCGTCGGGCCGGGTGGCAGTGGCGAGTTCCAGCGTGTGCTCGGCGGCCTCGACATACTTGGCGAGGTTCACATGCGAGATGTCCAGCGCGTCGCTGTTCTTGTCGAAGCCGTGCGCCGAGCCGTCGGCGGGCAGATTCCCCTGCAGTGCGATGCCCGGCATGTCGAAGAGGTCGCGAATCGTGTTCTCATACTCCGCGCGTGTGAGCCGGCGCAGCCCCGTGCGGCCCGCCCCCGCGAGCTTCGCCTGCTCCGCCGCGAGCAGCGACTCGCGTAACGCCTTCACCACCGCCACCGTGTCCGCGACAGGCGGACGCGCCGTTTTCTTCGGCGGCATTTCGCCCGACTCGATGCGGTCATGCACCTTCACCCACCGCGCGAAATTCTCCGCGTTGGCGAAGTCCGGCTTGAGCGCGGTGAGATCGAGGTTGCCCTTCTTCGTGTCCGCGTCGTGGCACTCGATGCAATGCCGGGAGAAAAAGGCCGGCGGCGGAAACTCCGCGGCGTGGGTGGCAACGCCGGTGACGAAAAGCACCAAGCTTCGGAAAAGCCCACTCGCCATCATGAACCGCAGATTTAGCCAATGCACCCGCCTACGACGCGCCCCAAGGCCAGCCGCCGCAAGTCAAATTGATCTGGATTCGCCAGCCCAACCCCGGAGAGGCGTCACGAATCGCCCGGAGTCGCACACTTCGTGAAACGCGCGCCAAGCCGGCGCAACCCCGTAGGGGTTCCCCATGAATAGCCAGGGGTCGCATGCCCCCTGGACCACGCACCGAGCGGGCACAACCCCGGCGGGGTTGCCCCATGCGCGGCGGACGCTACCCTCGCTGCATGGCAACCTACACCGACATCACCTACCATCTTGTCTTCGGCACCAAGCACCGCGCGCGAGTTCTGGACAAGCCGCGGCGAGACGACCTCTATCGTTTCATCTGGGGAATATTGAAAGCCCGCGACTGCCATTTGTATCGGATTGGCGGGGTGGAAGATCATGTTCACATCCTGACTTCGCTGCATCCCTCGGTGGCACTGGCCGACCTCGTGAAGGAAATCAAAACCGCCACTTCCGCATGGATCAAAGGGCGGCAGGTGTTTCGCTCGTTCGAACATTGGCAGGAGGGCTACGGGGCTTTCACGGTAGCGGCGGAAGCGCGGCCAGCATTGATCGAATACATCAAGGGACAGGAGGCGCACCACGCGCGGGAGAGTTTCGTGGACGAACTGCGGCGCATGGTCGAGACCGCGCATCTGACCTGGCAGGCGGACCACCTGCCCTGAATGGCGGCCTGGGCGCGCATTGGGCAACCCCTGCGGGGTTGTGTTCGCACGGCTCCCAAACCAGGGGTCATGCGACCCCTGGCTATTCAGGGGGAACCCCGCCGGGGTTCGGGACTGGTGCGACGGATGTCCGGGGGTGTCGCTCGTCCCTCGCGCCACCCCCGGCTATTCATGGGGAACCCCGCCGGGGTTCACCCGGGGGTGGCCAGCAGCCGTTGGATTAACCCTCATGCCTGTTGGTAATTCCAACCCAGAATCCCAACGGGATTCCGGCCTCCAGCCCAGGGTTGCGAGGAACGAGCTACCCTGGGAAAGCAGTTCGATATTTCACAACCCCAACGGGGTTGCGGCCCACGGGTGGCTGGATGCCGCAACCCCGTTGGGGTTGAAGCAATTTTCCGGTGCCGACCCAGGGGAGCTCGTTCCTCGCAACCCTGGGCTGGAGGACACAACCCCGTTGGGGTTGCCGAGAGTCGCGGGACACGCACCTGGTGACCCAGCATTCTTCGAATCGGAAAGTCCCGGCAGGGACGACAGAGGCGGGACGACGCACCGCATCTTTCGTCCCTGACGGGACTTGGTTCGCTGCCGACGCGGACCCAGCACTGAAGTGCTGGGCTATTTTCTTTCGCCCGCTGGGCTGAAGGCGGGTAGGGCGCGGTGTCCTCACCGCGCCGCCGAGAACCGGGGGCGTCCGGGTGGACGGCGGCGGGGTGAGGACACCCCGCCCTACCTCGGGGAGAATCCCAGTTTCTTGCAACGGCCTGTGTCCGCGGGCGCAGTCCCGCAGGGACGACCGAAAATAGCCCAGCACTTCAGTGCTGGGTTGGTGGCCGGGGAACCGGAAAGTCCCGGCAGGGACGAAAGAGGCGGGACGACGCACCGCTTCTTTCGTCCCTGCCGGGACTTGGTTTGCTGGCAACGCGGACCCAGCACTGAAGAGCTGGTCTCTTGTCTTTCGCCCGCTGGGCGGACACGGCGAACCAAGCGGATGCATCTGAACCATGATGCGCCCCGTATCGAGCACCATTTCTTGGAGACGGCTTTGGCGATGGTATAGGCGGGACGAAGGCCAATCGGTGGATTACGGCCCGTAAATCATCAACTTCGGCAGTTTTTCCTTCAGCGCAGCTACAGCAGCGTTGCTCACCCCCGTGCAGCCGCTGATAACGAGCGTCTCTAGCGAAGCCAAGTCGCCGAGCGGCTTGAGGTCGCACACCCCCGAGCACCCTTTTAGGTAGAGTACTTTCAAAGAATCCGAGCCCGCGAGAGGATTTAGGTCGCTCACCTCTGAGCACCCGTTGAGCGAGAGAAAGATTAAGGAATCTAAATTCGAGAGCGGTTCGAGGGCGGTCACACCCGTGCAACCGTTTAGATTGAGTGAGACTAAGCCCGCCAAACCCGCCAGAGGCTGAAGGTCTCGAACATGTTCGCGTCGGCACCAGGCGGGCAAATCTCGACCTAAGACCAACTGCTCCTGCACCGACGGGAAGGTGACTGGATTGAGATACCGGGCGAGTTCGGCGAGGACGGCCGTACTCGGATCGTTGACATAGGTCGCGAGCTCCCCAAGCGCGTCCGGAGAGCCAATGGTGCCAAGAGCATGAATGATGGCCACGCGGTGCCCGATGGATTCCGCATGCAGGCCGACGAGGAGCGGTACCGCGAGCTCGCCGCATGAGGCTAGAGCCTGCGCATCGGCAATGGTGTGAGGCGGGATGAACCCCTTGCGCAGCGCGTCGATTTGTTCACGGAGCTTCCGGTCCATGGCGACGACGGCGGCGATCTGCATGAGAAGGAGGTGGGCACCATGTCTGGCTCGGCTCTGAGTGGCACTTTCGGTCTTGGGTGCTGGGAACCGGAGTATGATTTCTGCAATGAAGGCGTTCAGCTTCGTAGGCTCCGGTGCGGCACGCATGGCGGTGAAGCGGAGGACTGGCATCCAAATGGGGTCGGTGGCGTGCGTCGCTCGCTCGACGAGATGCTTCCGATCGAGCAGCGCATATCGGGAAGCGGCGAGCAGTTCCTTGAAGGTATTGTGGATGAATTCGATCCCGTCGCCCCTGCCTCGGCGGAGCAGACCGCTTAGAGTGAGAAAACCACGCAGGATGTCCTGCGGCGGGGACGCTTCGCCGGCTGGGAGCGTAGCTATGTGCGCTGCGATAATGACGTTCACGTCTGGTTCGGGCAGGACCGACAAGCCGACCTCGAACATCTGGGTGGCGATGCCGGCGAGGATGGGAATTTTACCCAAAGAGTTGGTGAGCATATCGTAGCAATGCCACACGCTTTGGCCTGGTTTGACCGCCTGGTCGTGCGGGGCACGTCGGCTAAGGAGCATATCAACCAGTTTGTCGCATACCTCGAGGTCGTTCTGCGGCAGGTCGGCATCCGTCCCGAGGTGGAGGGCGCAGATCGCGGCTGCAAGGAGCGGGTTGGTCATCAAGCGCCCCAGCGGGGGGTTGCGGATGATCTGCTGCTCGAGGCGTTTCGCCTTCTGAGCCATGTCACGCACCTTGCCGGTGTACTCGAAACGCTGGGCGACGGCGTCGTGCCAGTGAGTAATGAACATGCTGCGGTCGGCCGGTGAAAGGTCCGTAACGAGGGCGTGGGAAAAATCAAGCTTGCCCGGCCAGCCCGCCTCGACGGCGTCGGGCCGGCTAGTGATGACGTAGTGGCATGCTGGATAGGCCTCGATCCACCGGCGGACTTCGCTGGCGAGGGTAGTGCGGAAGCGCTCAGGCACTTCGTCCACGCCATCAATGAGGAAGATGACGCGGCCTTTGGCGAGGTAGTCTTCAAAGAATTGAATTGGTACGGGGATGCTAGATGGGGCGACTTTCTGGAGTGCGCCCAATGGGTCGGGGAGTTTGCCAGCCTCGTAGTCACGTAGTCGGAGCAGTAGTGGAAGTTTGTCCACCCAGGGGCTTTTCGAGGGGATAACTTCTTCGGAGACTTCAGGTGGCTTCCCGGTAGCAAAGCTTTGTAGGTATTTCCCATCAAGCCTGAATTCAGCGACCGCAGCTGCGGCTGAATCAATTATCGCAGCGAGACGTGGTGTTGCACAAGTCACAGCGATCCAGCGGAGCAAAGTGGATTTACCGCATCCCGCATGACCGGTGACGATGAGTCGAGGGGTCTTCGTGGGTAATCCGTCAAGCAGCTTATCCGCGCGGAGCGACTGTTCGGGCTTTCCTGAATTTGTCGCAGAAAGTGAGAGCGCGACGTAGGCGACAGTGAGCTCGTAGTTGCGCGCCTCCTCGTCCTTGAGGGTTATGCCTGGGAGGTCGAGATAGTTGTTCTGAATGCGGATGGCTTCTCGCAGACGGGTGTCAAATTCGGAAAAAGATACGGCGTCCACCTTGCCGGTTTTTGCCTCCTTGGCCATTCGTGCCGCAGCTATGTCTGACCCGGTTGGCGCTGCGCCACGGCCAAGTTGTGCGGCAGGCGCGGCGAGCTTTCTGGCTGATGCGCGCAGACGCTCGGCGGCGGTTTTAATGTCTCGCTCGACGACTTTCGTGAGTTCGTCAGCGGATTTGAAACTCTGCGCCAGCATGGGACGCAGTCCGCCCGTCTCGGTTTGCTTGAAGAAGCGCTGCACCGCCTGAAGCTGTGCCAGTTGCTCAGCGAGGGTCGGGGAGTTCACGTCAATCTCGGCGTTGCGGACGCAGCGGTACAGGAGCACCTGCGGCCGCTGCTGTCCGCCCGACTCGTGCAAATCATAGGCGGTCGCAAACTCCGCCTCCGTGCCGGTCATCTCCGCCTTGGTGCGCGGATCGAACAGCCCGCTCGGCACCCCGAGGCGGGTCCACACGAGAATCATGACGATGTCGAAGTCCGCGACCGGGTCGTTCTGGAAAATGACGCGCTGCGCCTCGCCCACACCGGACGCACTCATCTTCCACGTCCGGAATTTGACCGGGCAGACGACGCTCTCGATATGGTCGCGGGAAGCGAGCAAGGCATCGCGCTCCGGCGCCATGTCGCCGGGGCAGCCGATGAAGACGTTCAGGGTTTTGGAGGTGTTTTTTGCCATGCGGAGCGGACGGGAGAATTCAACAGATGCCCGCGCTTGCCCAGCAATTCCTGAGCAGGGGGGAGCGAGGACGCAGTGTCACATGGACGATCCGGGGGCGGAATCGGCGGTCCGGTGGGGCGGGCTTCCAGCCTGCCAGTTCGGGCGGCATCCGTGCCGCCCGTTTCCTTGGCGGACGTGCGGCGCGGCGGAGTTCGGGACCCGGGGCAGGGATGCCCCGTAACTGGCAGGCAAGGATGCCTGCCCCACACGCACGGCGGCTGCCCACGGCTTGGCTCGGCGCGTGGCTACCGGCGGGCGGCGCGGGCTTCGGCGCGGGTTTCCTGGGCGTCCACGACGGCGGTGGTCACGATGTCGGAGCCGACGTTGGTCATGGTGCGTACCATGTCGAGCAGGCGGTCCACGCCGAGGACGATCCCGATGCCTTCGGGCGGCACGTTAAAGGTCGCCAGCAACCCCGCGATCAGCGGCAGCGAGGCGCCGGGGATGCCCGCGACGGCGACCGCGCTCAGCACCGCGAGCAGCAGGAGCGTGACCTGCTGGGCGAGGGAAAGTTCGATGCCGAACACCTGCGCGACGAAGAGCACGACGCAGCCTTCGTAGAGCGCCGTGCCGCTCATGTTCATCGTGGTGCCCAGCGGCAACACGAAGCCGGCGACGCTGGGGCGGAACCGGAGTGTTTCGCGGGCGCAATCGAGCGCGGCGGGCAGGGTGGCGTTGCTGGAGCTGGTGGAGAAGGCCGTGATCAACACGGCGCGGATGTCGCGGAAGAATTGGAGCGGCCGGCGGTCGGTCCAGAATCGCAGCCACAGGGACATGGTGCCGAACAGGTGCAGCAGCAGCACGGCGATGCACCCGAGCGCGAACACGCCGAGCGCGAGCAGGATGTCCACGCCGATCTTCACGATCACGCTGTAGATCATCGCCGGCACCGCGTAGGGCGCGAGGCGCAGCGCGAAATGAACAATGCCGGTCATCAGCTCGCTCACGAGCTCGAGGGTTTCCTGGAGTTTGCGCCGCTTCTCCTCGGCGAGCTGCGTGCCGACCGCGCCGACCAGGATGGCGAAAAGGATGAGCGGCAGTACATCGCCGATGGTGTTGTTGGTGTGGCCGACGACGGCGCCAAAGAGGTTTTTCGGCATGAACATTTCGACCAGGGTGACGAGGTTCATCTGGGGCGTCGTGGCACCGGCGGTGATGTGTTTCTGCGCGGCGCCGCCGAATTCCTGGAGCAGCCGTTCCTTGGCCGCCGGATCAAGGCGGCCGCCGGGTTGCAGGAGGTTCATCATGATCAGGCCGAGCGCCACGCCGATCGACATGTTGAGGAAGAAGAGGGTGAAGGTGCGGCCAGCGAGCGGGCCGAGTTTGTCGAGCCGGCCGAGCTGCACCACGCCAGCGGCGAGCGAGGCGAACACGAGCGGGATCACCACGAAGAAGAGCATCCGCAGGAAGACCTGCCCGACCGGGTCGAGCACCTGGGTGGAAACCTGGCGCATGAATTCGAGCGCGCCGGGGGACGTGCGGCCGATGAGGAGCGTGGCGAGGCCGGCCACGCTGCCCAGGACAAGGCCGATGAGAATACGGTTGGCGAGGGGACGGTTGGTCGCAGCCATGATAAGCGGCGAGGCTGCGGCGCGCGGGGCGGGTTGTCCAACGGGATTTGCCCGGGGCGCGAGATCATCGCGGGTACCGGAATTTGCACCCGCGTGGGAATATCGTGTGGCACGGAGGAAGCGCGTGTTTTCACGACCCCGATGCACCGCCGCCGGATGCGAGGGCGCGTGTGCTCCCCGGGGAGCGCACCCGGCGCGGTGAGGGCAGACGCGTCCTACCAGTCCCTTCCCCTTGTTGCGTCTTTTTGCGTTCTTTGCGGCCATCACTCCCCGATCCGAATCTGTCCGGCCATCGCGCGCACTTTGGCGAGCGGCGGCAGGGTGCCGGCGCGGACTTGCACGGCGGCGGTAGCGGTGGCGACGCCCCAGCGCAGCCATTCGAGCGGCGGTGCGTCCGCGAGAATTTGCAGCGCCGCCGCCGCCAGCAGCGAATCTCCCGCGCCCACCGTGTTGCACACCGGCACCTTCGGAATGCGCGCGAACGCCGCGAGATTCTCGCGTCCATTCACGAGCAGCCCGCCCGCACCCGCGCGCGAGACGAGCACCCAGCCACCCGTGGCTTCCGACATTTCCCGCGCCGCGCGCAGCACGGCGGCGTCAGTGCGCAGCTTGCGCCCGCACCACAGCTCCAGCTCGAATTCGTTGGGCTTGACCAGGAACGGCCGCTCGCGCAGGCCGGGCGGCAGAGCCGGGCCATCGCAATCCAGCAGCGTGCGCACGCCCGCGGCGTTCGCCAGGCGCAGCATGCGGCCGTAAGTCGTCACCGGAGCCTGGCGCGGGAGACTTCCGGAAATAATGAAGAGGCCGGCGCGACGCAGTTCGTCCGCGGTCGCCGCGAAGGTCGCCGTCCACTCGGCGCGGGTGAAGCGCGGGCCGGGCTGGTTGAACCGCAGTTGCGGCCCGGCGTCCTGCGTCACCATCACGTTGGTCCGGCTGTCACCGGCGAGCGGGATCACGCGGGCGGCCAGCCGGCGGTCCGTGAGCTCGTGCGCCAGTTCGTCCCCGGCCCGCCCGCCCAGCGGAATCAAGAGCCGTGGATTTCCCCGCAGATGCTGCAACCAGCGGGCGACGTTGATGCCCTTGCCGCCGGCCCAGCGCGATTCGGCGCTCAGGACATTCTTCTCATCCCAACGGATGCGATCGACGCGCCACTCGGCGTCGATGGCGGGATTGAGCGAGAGGACGAGCGGGACAGGCGCACACGGCGACGGGGCGGGGAGCGGGGATTTTGATTTCATCGTAAAAGCTGGAATTGAACCACGGATGCACACGGTTGAGCACCGATGCACGCGGATGCGAAAGGCACGTTCGCGGCGGGCAGCGCGGGCGCGCGGTGTTTACGCCGCTTCACCGTCCGAACACCGCACCGCATCCGAACACGCCCGGACGCTCCACGTTGAAGCGGCCTGAAGGCCGCGCTCCGCCGGCGCGCATCCCGAACCGCGCGCACCGTCGCACGGGCATTTTGGAAAATGAATGCCATTCGCGACGGGGCCGTGTTTCTATGCGCCGAAGCTCGGCCTCACACCGCGTGCCCGGCGGCGGGCGGCGGCGCGTGAATCCCGAACGCACCGGCACCAACACTCGATTCAAAGACATGCGCATTCTGGCCCTGGACCACGGCACCGTCCGCATCGGCGTCGCCATCAGCGACGAGCTGCGGATGATCGCGCATCCGCTGGAGTTCATCCCGGCCGAGCCATTTGCGGGCTTCATCACGCGGCTGCAAACCATCCTGCGCGAGAAGCCCGCGAGCCTCATTCTCATCGGCATGCCGCGCAACATGGACGGCTCGTACGGCCCCGCCGCCGGGAAGGTCCGCGACTTCATCGCCGCGCTGCAACCGCTGGTGGCCGTGCCGATCAAGACGTGGGACGAACGCCTGACCTCCGCGCAGGCGCATCGTTCGCTCAAGGAGGCGAACGTCCGGCAGAGGGATCGCAAAGACAAAATCGACAAGATGGCCGCGGCGATTTTGCTGCAAAGTTATCTCGATGCCGCGCCGCCAGTGTCGTAGCCGCAACGATGCGGTCGGCGCGCCGGCTTCCAGCCGCACCAACGCGTCCAAACAACAGCAGCCCCACCTTTGACTCGCCTATGAAACGCCCGCTCCCCGCTGAACCTACGGGCACCGACTCATCCACCGCTCCCGCGCTGACACGACCGGAACCGACTCGACGCCGCCGCTCCGACGAGGACGGGACGCCACTCGCCGCCGACTCCCCTGCCCCGCTGCGGTTCAAGCTCGTCATCGCCTACGACGGCACGAATTACGAAGGCTGGCAGGTGCAGAAGACCGGCACCGGCGTGCAGCAGCTCGTCGAGGAGGCGCTGGCGAGAATTTTCCCGAGCGCCCCGCGGTTGCACAGCTCCAGCCGCACGGACACGGGTGTTCACGCGCTCGGCATGGTCGCGCATCTGGACCTGCAGCCCGACGAGTTTCGCATGCCCGTCCGCAAGCTGCTGCTCGCGCTCAATCATTACCTGCCGCCGGACATCCGCGTGCAGCGCGCGGCCCGGTGCGCGTCCGGGTTTCATGCGCGCTTCGATGCCACCGGCAAGGAATACCGCTATCTGGTCTGGAATCACGCGGCAATGAATCCGCTGCTCCGCACGCAGGCGTGGCACGTCACGCGCCCGCTGGACCTGCGCGCCGTCCGCGCCGCCGCGCCGCTGTTTGTCGGCGAACACGATTTCAAATCGTTCGCCGCCGCGACGGGTTACGAGCGCGAGACCACCGTGCGCCGCCTCACGCGGTGCGTGGTGCGCAAGCATGGGCCGTTGCTCACGTTCATCATCGAGGGCAACGGGTTCCTGTACAAAATGTGCCGTGGCATCGTGGGCACGCTCGTGCAGGTCGGGCTGGGAAAAATCAATGCCGCGGACATCCGCGAGATTCTCGCGCAGCGCGACCGACGCGTGGCGGGGATGACGGCGCCGGCGCACGGGTTGGTGTTGTGGCGGGTTTTCTATGGCAAGGGCGTGGGCGCGCGGGAGGGCGATGGGACCGATGGGACCGATGCGACGGAGGGGACGGAGGGGACGAATAAGACTGAGCGGAACGAGCGCACGCCGCGGGTGCCACGAGTGCCGCGCACGCCGCGCACGCCGCGCACCGCACGCACGCCCCGCGTGCCGCGGACAGCCCGCACGGATGCCTGAGCCGCGCTGTCGCCATGCACGTCGTCCTGCTCGAACCGGAGATTCCGCCCAACACGGGCAATGTCGCGCGGCTCTGCGCGGCCACGCACACGACCCTGCATCTCATCGAGCCGTTCGGCTTCCAACTTGATGACCGCCAGCTCAAGCGCGCCGGCATGGATTACTGGCGGCAGGTCACCTGGCAACGCTGGCCGAACTGGACGGAGTTCCGGCGCGCCCTGCCCACGGGCGCGCGGCTGTGGTTGATCGAATCGGATGGGCCGCGGCAGTACGCGGAGGTGGTTTACGGGCCGGATGATTATCTCATTTTCGGCCGCGAGACGGCCGGGTTGCCGAAGGCGCTGCTGGCGGAGCATCGCGAAGGGTGGCTGCGCATCCCGATGTTCAACCCGCAGTCCCGCTCGTTGAACCTCTCGAACTGCGTGGCGCTCGTGCTCTTCGAGGCGCTGCGGCAGCAGGGCTTCGCGGGGGAAGTTTGAACGCGCCGGATCGGAGATCGGCGCTCCGTGGGAAGGGACGCCAGGATCCGACGCCACCGCGCGAATCGCGCTCATCACTCCCGGGCTGCACCCCCGCCGACCACCCCGATCTGCGCCCCCGTCATTTCCCCACGATCTCCCGCAGCGCGGCGAGGCAGCGCTGGTTCTCGGCGGGCGTGCCGATGGAAATGCGGATGAACTCGGGGAGCTGGTAGCCGCCCATCGGCCGCACGATCACGCCGCGCTTCTGCAGCTCACCGACGACGCGCTGGCCGTCGCCGACCTTGATCATGATGAAGTTGGTCGGCGTGGGGACGAATTCGAGGCCCAGTTCGCGCAGCGTTTGCTCGAACCGGCGCAGGCCCTCGCGGTTGTTGTGGCGCGTGCGCTGCAGGTGCTCGCGGTCGTCGAGCGCGGCGTGCGCGGCGGCCTGCGCGAGCGAGTTGATGTTGAAGGGCTGCCGCACTTTCTCCCAGGTCTTGATCAGCTCCGGATGGCCGACGCCGTAGCCGCAGCGGAAGCCGGCGAGGCCGTAAATCTTCGAGAAGGTACGCATCAACACGAGGTTCGGTCGCACATTGTTCCGGAGCAGCGGCAACAGGTCCACGGCGTCGTCGAGGAACTCGATATAGGCCTCGTCCATCACCAGCAGGACATGGTCGGGCACGCCGTTGACCAGTTCCACGACCTCCTCGCGCGGGGCGACGGTGCCGGTCGGGTTGTTCGGATTGGCGACGAACACCACACGCGTCGCCGGCGTGATCGCGCGCAGCATCGCGCGCAGGTCGTGCCCGTAGGCGTGGGCGGGGACGGTGATCAGATTGGCCCCGGCCATGCGCGCGATGATCGGGTAAATGGCGAAACAATACTGCGAGACGACCACATCGACGCCGGGCGCCATGACCGAATGACCGACGAACTCGATGATCTCATTGGAGCCGTTGCCGAGGATCAAATGAGACGGGGTGACGCCGAGTTGGTCGGCAAGTTTTTGTTTCAGGCGGAAGGCGTTGCCATCGGGATAGAGGTGCGCCTGCGGCAGCATCTGCTGCACGGCGGCAAGGGCGCGAGGCGAGGGGCCGAGCGGGTTCTCGTTCGAGGCGAGCTTGATGATGTCAGTGGCGGGGATGCCGAGTTCGCGCGCGACTTCCTCGATGGGCCGGCCGGGTTGATAGACGGGCAGCGTGGCGAGCGTGGGATTGAAAGTGATGGGAAAAGCCATTGGGTGTGCAGCGCGGCGCGGGGGCCGCAGGTCAGTTTAATGAGTTCGTGAGTTGTTTGTCGGCACCGGAAGCCAGGCCCGGCGGTCGATCTTGGCCGCGGGATGTTTTGCGCGCCGGGGCCGCGTCGGGCGCGCGCAGACTAGGGGCGGGCGGCGGCAAAACGCCAGTGGCATTTGCCACGCTGACGGGGACGGTGCCGCCGCCGAATTTATGGAGGCACGACGCCCCAAAAAAAACGCGCTGAGCTGCTTCACCGCCGAGGCACCGGAGGTGAAGCCAAGGGGCGTTGGAGGATTCGGTCCGGCTCCGGCCCGGGCGTCCGCAATCGACGAAACCCCAACGGAGTGCGCCTTCCCCGGGCGCGGCGAGGTGTCGGGCGGTGCGATGCGGTGCGATGCGGATCAATTCCCGCGCGCTGGCCCGGGCGGACCTCGCTGCGGAAGGGGACGTCCGCGCTCCGGGCCGCAGTGTTCGACCGCTGTTTCCCGTACCTTCGCACGTCTGCGTTGTAACCGGAGAACAACTGCCCGTCGGCGCTGACCAACAACTTGGGGATGCACTGGGGCAGCGGGCCGGGTGGGTTCGCGGAAGGCCAGCGCCAAGGGCTCCGGCGTGTTGACCGTTGAAAAAAGGTGGTGGGCGATGAGGGACTCGAACCCCCGACCAACTGCGTGTAAAGCAGACGCGCTAGCCACTGCGCCAATCGCCCAACCAATTGAACCGAAAGAGAATTACAAATCGGACCGGATCGCCCAACCAGCGTTCGATCCGCGGCTTTTCGGAATCCCGCCATGGCGCCAGCCGCGCACCACAGAAGCACACCCACAACCCACCGGAAAACTTTTGGCCAGCCTCAAATTACGCGGATTGGGCGGGTTGCGCGCCATCGGGGGCGGACTATCCGGGCTTCCGGGCGGCAGGCAAGCTTGTTTGAAAATCACCGGCTGCCAACGCAGTGATTCATTAAAAGAACTCCGGATATGCCGCCGCCGGAGCTGCTGGCACCCCGAGACGGGAGGCGATTGCGTTCACCGCCGGGTGATCCACACCAGGGTGCCGACGGGCGCGGCGGCGTAGAGCGGGAGCAGGTCGGCGGCGGCAAGGTGGACACAACCGCCGGATGCGGGACGGCCGATGGTGGCTTCGTCGCCGGTGCCGTGGATGTAGATGTAGCGTGCGTAGGTGTCCACGTTGCCGCCGCGATTGAAGCCGTCGTCGAGACCGGCGAGCCACAGGATGCGATGGGTGATGGCACCGGGGATCATGCCGTCGGCGAGATTTCCCACCGGCAGGCGGTCGCGGAAAATGGTGCCGACCGGCTGCGCGCCGCCGTGTTTCTCCGCGATGCGATGCAACCCCAGCGGCGTGCGGTTCGAGCCGGCGATCTGCCCGATGCCGTGACGCGAGGTGGAGCAGCGAAAGGTTTGCCGCAGTTCGTATGCGTCACTGGCGGCCTTGCCGGTCTCGGCGAGCAGTTTGATTTCACCGGTGCGGGCGCGGCGTTTCACGAACCACTCCAGGCGCTGCGTGGCGATGCGAACGACGAGCACGTGGCGCGGGAGCGGGACGCCAAGCCGCGCGGCGGTGAGCAGCAGCTTCGACGGCAGTCGCGGGGCGCGCGGTGGGCGGGCGGGGGCGTTCATGGATTCAAGATGCAAGGAAGGTGGATGTCCCCCGAGCGATTGACTGGGGTGCTTC
The DNA here is from genome assembly GCA_945861535.1 of Akkermansia muciniphila. Lineage (GTDB taxonomy): Bacteria > Verrucomicrobiota > Verrucomicrobiia > Limisphaerales > BJHT01 > BJHT01. The sequence goes on from CAMAUZ010000015.1 coordinate 48,203, forward strand.
AGTGGTTCTTGCGATCGCGCGGACAGCAGGTCCAGCCCAGCCCTTGTAGGAGACGACGTAAGGAGACTCCAACCTCCTTTTTTTTCCCCAACCGCGCGCCTTCCGGAGAAAAGTTAGAGTCTCCTCACGTCGTCTCCTACAGGCGGCTGGGCCGCGGCCGCCGCCGGCTTCGCGCGCTCGGGCGTCGCGAAACCGGAACGCGTGAACTTCTTGACGAGAATCTTCGAGTTGCGGCCGCTCTGGTCGTATTTCTCGCGGCGCGTGGGCGGCAGGTCCTCGGGCGTACCTTCCACGAAGCCGCCTTTGCTGATGAAATAATTGAACGCCTGCGTGGAGAGCGTGATCAATTCATCAAGTCCCATCTCGACCGCCTTGTTCTCGACGAACTGGATGAGCTTGCGCCCGATGCCCTGGTTTTCGTGCGACGGGCTGACGTAGAGAAAGGCCAGTTCGCCGGTGTTGGACTCGGGATACACATGCAGTGCGACGCACGCCACGGGGTTGCGGTCGATCTCGAAGAGGTAGTAGTCGCCCACGTTTTTCTCGATCATCGCGCGGGTGCGTTTCACCAGTTCCTGCGTGGCCATCGAGGCCTTGGTGAGCCGCAGCAGCGCGCGGATGTCCTGTTTCAGCAAGGGCCGGATTTGCTGGTACTCGCTGGCGTAAATCAGCGTGCCGATGCCTTCGTTGGAAAAAACTTCAGCGAGCAATCCCTCGTCCACGCGGCCATTGATGATGTGAACGCGCTGCACGCCCCGATTACATGCCGCGGCGGCGTGGACGGCCTTGGAAATCATCTCCGGCTGGAACTCGTAGCGATGGTGCGCGAGCAACTCGTCCAGGTCCGACACGCGCAACTGCCGGAGCAAGCGCCCGTGCCGCACCAGGCCGTCGGCGGTGGTCATGAAAATCAACTTCACCGCCTTGAGCGCCTCGGCCAGCGCTACGGCGACGGCATCCGAATTCACGCGATAGGTGCGACCGTCGCCATCAAAGCCGAGCGGCGGCACCACGGGGATGATGCCCTGCGCGAGGAGCATCTGGAGCATCTCGGTATCCACGCGCTCGACCTTGCCCGTGAGTTGGTGATCGACGCCGCCGATGATGCCGAGCGGATGCGCGATGATGGCGTTGGTGGAGACGGCGCGCAGGTCGTTCGCGGAGAGGCCCTCGAGGATTTCGTGCGTGAGGCGGTTGGCCGCGGTGAGCGCGAGTTTGAGCGTCTCGGCGTTGGTGATGCCGGTGCCGTCGAGGTTGGAAGCGGTGACTTTTTGCTCGGCGGCGAGCGCCTGGATTTGCGCGGCGGCCCCATGCACGAGCACCACGCGGATGCTCAGTGAGCGCAGGACGGCGAGGTCCAGCAGCAGGGTGGCAAAGTTGTCATCCGTGACGACCGCGCCATCCATCATGATGACGAAGGTCTTGTCGCGGAACCGTGGGATGTATTGCAGGATGCCCCGCAGGTCGGTTGGTTTCACTTCTCGATTCCGTCATGCACGACGGGCGGCCTTTGTAATTCCCGCGGCCCGCGATTCAACCTTTATTTCCCCGGCCGCCCCGATTTGGCGGGCCGGGGCGGAAGCTCAAAGAATAAAGCTCAAAGCTCAAGGGAAGCAGCAAGCTCCAGAAGCCAAAATGCGCGCGGGGGGATGCTGTGGTTCGCGATCAGTGAGGCCGACGCCCGCGGTCCCGCCGCGGTGCCGACGAAAAACGTCCGCACTCCAGACCCCGGGCTGAGTCTTGGTGCGAATGGGAGGTGCAAGAAACTGGCGCGCCCCGTCGGCGGCGCGGAAACAGATCACAGGCGTTCTCATCACGCTGCCTCACGGCGACTCCGAGCCGGACCCGATTGCGACCATCGCCCGGTCCCGACCCTGCAGCGGCGCAACGGGGTGATGTACTGGATACCCGGCAGACCGAGCCGGATGTCCGCAGTCTCCTGACACACGCCGGATGCAAAGCGGAAAGAGTACGACGAAATGCCCTGGCACAGGCATGGTGGGCAGCGTGATTCAGTTGCAGAACAGACCCGTGCGCGGCCAGAAAGGCCCGCCTCATCTCCCGCGCGCCGGACGCGCCTGCGCCCGCCTCGTCGATGCTGAAACTTTTCTCCCGCCATCCGCGTCTCTGTCCCCAGCGCGATGACAATCCGTCGCATGAATTTCAACCCGCCCCAACTCTATGAACGCCGCTGAACAATTTCTCCGCGACCACTCCGCACGCCCCGAGGACGCCTTTCTCACGCGCCGCCAGTGGTTGAACCGTTTCGGCATGGGCTTCGGCACGCTCGGTCTGGCCACGTTGCTCGGTGAAAACTTCGCCGCCCAGTCCGCCAGCGCCGCGCCCGGCGGCTCGCTCAATCCGCTCGCGCCGCGCGACCCGCATTTCACGGCGAAAGCCAAACATGTCGTCCACATTTTCGCCCAAGGCGCGCCGTCGCAGGTGGACACTTGGGACCCGAAGCCGGCGCTGACGAAGCACGACGGCCAGAAGATGCCCGGGGCCGGCGGGGTGGCGTTCGGGTCGCCGTTCAAGTTCACCAAGCAGGGGCAGTCCGGGATCGAGGCCAGCGAGGTTTTCCCGCAGCTCGCCAAGCACGTGGACGAGCTGGCCGTCATCCGCTCGATGCACACGGACATCCCGGCGCACGAGGTCGCCACCGTGTTCATAAACACCGGCTCGCTGCGCCTTTCCAAGCCGAGCCTCGGCGCATGGGCGCTCTACGGACTCGGCACGATCAACCAGAACATGCCCGGTTTCATTGCGTTGCGGCCGGGCAACAATCCCTCCGGCGGCACGCAGAACTGGCAGTCGGCGTTTCTCCCCGGGATTTTCCAAGGCACGAGCATCAACACGAAGAACCCCAACGTGGAGGAGATGATCGAGAACATCCGCAACCGTTACTTCGATCAAAAGGAGCAGCGCCGGCAGCTCGACCTCGTCCACCAACTCAACGCGATTCATTCGCAAAATCTCCAGAAGGACGCGCAACTCGAGGCGCGCATCGAGGCGTTCGAGATGGCCTACAAGATGCAGATGGCCGCCACCGACGCCTTCGACATCACCAAGGAACCCGACGCGATGCGGCAGCTCTACGGCACGAGCGCGCAGGGCAATCAGATGCTCATCGCGCGCCGCCTGATTGAACGCGGCGTGCGCTTCGTGCAGGTCTGGGCCGGCGGCTGGGATCATCATAACAACCTCGAGACCCGCCTCGCCGGCAGCGCCCGCGAGATCGATCAGCCGGCCGCGGCTTTCCTCACCGATTTGAAACAGCGCGGCCTGCTCGACCAGACGCTCGTCCTCTGGGGCGGCGAATTCGGCCGCAAGCCCAGCCGCGACCGCAATGGTAATGACAACGCCGGCCGCGATCACAACAACCGCGGCTTCTGCGCATGGATGGCCGGCGGCGGCATCAAGGGCGGCACCCTCCACGGCGCGACGGATGAATTCGGTGGCACCGCCGTGAAGGACAAAATGCACATCCACGATCTCCACGCCACGATCCTCCAGTTGCTCGGCTTCAATCACGAGAAACTCACCTTCCGCTACAACGGCCGCGATTTCCGCCTCACCGACAACTTCGGCAAAGTCGCCCGCAACATCATCGCATGAGGTGAAGGAAACCAGAAAGGGAACCACCAAGACGCGATGAGCACAGAGCAGCGAAGCCGCAACCCAAGGAGCGCGGCTGTGTCCGCCGAGGACCAGCCGCAGCGGCCTCAAGCCCTCGCAGGCACACATTGGAATCAGAGCCGTCCCTTGCGGACACCCTGCTGCGGCTGGTGCGCCGCGCACACAGCCGCGCTCCGGGAGAAATCTTCGCGGCGCGCGCGGATTTCTCCGCTGCTGTGGTCGCCAGCCGACGAGCAAACAATTATTGCCAACACGTGGCTCTTGGTCCCGGAGGGACGCCGCAGGAAATTAGCCGGGGGCAAGCCCGCGCAGCGGGCGCGGCCCCCGGTTGCGCCGCCGAACGGGCCATGCCCCAGCGGGGCATCGAAGAAGTTTTTGGCAGCGTCCGCCCCGCTGCGTTTCCGCCATCCCTCGGCACCGCGGGCCTTTTTCTTCGATGCCCCGTTGGGGCACGGAGCCAAGCGGCACCGCTTCCGGGGGCGGCGTCCGCTGCCGCGGACTTGCCCCCGGCTAATCTCCTCCGGTGTCCCGCCGGGACGGAAAACGGGCGGTCGCGCCCAGCCCCGGAAAACCCCCGGCGTACGAATGGCGTTCCAAACTCGTCCAGTTGCGGCTCCGCCGCGGTTTGTCCATCGAGCGTCTGTATCTCAACAGCAGCGGCCCCACTGAATTGTTTCACCTAAATCCTTATGCGCATTTCCTCCGCCTCCTTGTTGATACGCCAGCTTGTTGCCGCCAGCCGCGCGCTGGCTGTCGCGCTCACGCTGTTCGCCACCGCCACCGTCACCACCGCTGCGGTTAAAAAGCCCCTCCCACCGCCGGTCAAGCCCCCCGTCCCAGCCCCTGCGACCGCGCCAGCCGCAGCCGCGGCCACGGCGACCGCCCCCACTCTCACCGCCGCACAAACGGAATTCTTCGAAAACAAAATCCGCCCCGTCCTCGCGACCAGTTGCCTCAAATGCCACAACGCCGCCGAAGGCAAGACCAAGGGCGGCCTCGCGCTCGACACGCGCGAAGGCGTGCTCAAAGGCGGCGACACCGGCCCCGCCGTCGTCCCCGGCAATCCCGACCGCAGCCTCCTCATCAAAGCCATTCGTTACACCGACGCCGATCTCCAGATGCCGCCCAAAGGCGAGAAACTCTCCGACACCCAGATCGCCGACTTCGTGAACTGGGTGAAAATGGGCGCGCCCCTTCCGCCCGCCGGCAAGACCAAGTACGCCGGCACCGCCACCGCCAAATCCCAGCATTGGGCTTTCCAAGCCGTCCGCAAGATCACGCCGCCCACCGTCACGCAATCCGCCTGGGTGGCCAATCCGCTCGACGCCTTCATTCTCGCCAAGCTCGAGGAGAAAGGCATGAAACCCAACGTCCCCGCCGACAAGCGCACGCTGATCCGCCGCGTCACCTTCGATCTCATCGGCCTGCCGCCCACGCCCGCGGAAGTGAAAGCCTTCGTCGAGGACACCGCGAAAGACGCCTACGAAAAACTCGTGGACCGCCTCCTCCAATCCCCGCACTACGGCGAGCGCTGGGGCCGCTACTGGCTCGATGTCGCCCGCTATTCCGACACCAAGGGCGAGGCCGCCAAACGCCGCGAGACGCCCGTGTATCCGTACGCGTGGACTTACCGTGATTACGTCATCCGCTCCTTCAACGAGGACAAGCCCCTCCCGCAATTCATCATCGAGCAGATTGCCGCCGACAAGATGCCGGGCCTCAAGGACCGCGCGAACCTCGCCGCGCTGGGCTTCCTCACCGTCGGCGACCACTTCAACGGCAACAACAACGACATCATCAACGACCGCATCGACGTCGTGACCAAGGGCTTCCAGGCGCTCACCGTCACTTGCGCCCGCTGCCACGACCACATGTTCGATCCCATCCCGCAGCGCGACTACTATTCGCTGCACGGCATCTTCGCCAGCAGCATGGAGCCGAAGGAACTCCCCATCATCGGCAGCCCGCCCGACAAAACCGCCGCGCAGGAATATTGGAAACAACGCACCCAACTCCAAAGCCAGCTCGAAAGCTTCGGCAAGGGCGGCAAAGGCAAGGACAACAAAAACCTCGCCAAGGAAAAACTCGAACTCCAGGCCCGCCTCGACGCGCTCGATGTCAACCATCCCGGCGCCCCCGGTCGCGCGATGATTCTCGAGGACAAGGACAAACCCGGCGACTCCCCGATTTTCCTCCGCGGTGAGGCCGAGAACAAGGGCGACCTCGTCCCGCGCCGTTATCTCGAAGTCATCAACGGCGCGGTCCGCCGGCCTTTCTCCTACGGCAGCGGCCGCCTCGAACTCGCCTACGCCATCGGCAACCGTAACAACCCGCTCACCGCCCGCGTGATGGTCAACCGCGTCTGGCTCCACCATTTCGGCGAAGGCATCGTCACCACGCCCGACGACTTCGGCACGCAATCCGCGCCGCCGAGCCATCCCGAGCTGCTCGACTGGCTCGCAACCACTTATATGGACCTCGGCTGGTCGATGAAGAAACTGCACAAACTCATCCTGCTCTCGAACACCTACCAGCAGAGCAGCGCGAACAATCCCCGCTACGCCCAGACCGATCCCTTCAACCGCCTCCTCTGGCGCGCGAACATCCGTCGCCTCGAGTTCGAGCCGCTCCGCGATTCCATCCTCGCCATGGGCGGCGTGCTCGACCGCACCGTCGGCGGCCGCTCGGTGAACCTCGCCGGCGAACCCGGCGGCGGCCGCATGATCAAGGGCCTGGGCAAAGCCGCCGGCTCGCTCCGCCCCGTCGGCTCCTACTCCACGCGCCGCACCGTCTATGGCTACATTGACCGCGCCAACCTCGCCGAGATGTTCAACCACTTCGATTTCGCCTCGCCCGAAATGCCCACCGGCAAACGCTACGAAACCATCGTCCCGCAACAGGCGCTCTTCCTGATGAACAGCCCGCTCGTCATCGAACAGGCGCGCAACCTCGTGAACCGTTCTGATTTCCAAAGCCTCAGCGACCCCGACGACCGCGTCACCTGGCTCTACGAACTCATCTTCCAACGCGCCCCCAGCCCCACCGAACTCAAGCTCGGCCTGCTCTTCTTCGAGGACGCCCCGATCGCCTCCTCCGGCTCCGCCGAGGTCGCCCTGCCCGTCTCCACCTCTCCGGCGACCACGCCCGTCGTCGCACCCGGCAAAGGCCGCCCGGCCCTGCGCGGTCCGGCACAAGGTGCGGCGGCAAAGCCCCTCACCGTCTGGGCCGAATTCGCCCACGCCCTCCTGCTCACCAACGAGGCATCGTACGTGAACTGAGGCCAAATTCGTCCGGCTGTCTCCCTCCCCCACGGAGCGCGGCTGTGTCACAGACCAGCCGCAGCAGCCCGGTGGACAAGCGGCGTTTCGAACTATTCCGTAACTGCGGTTTTGCGGACGCGCTCCGGGGCAGCTGCGGCGGGCACCCGCCCGCGGACGCAGCAAGCTGGAGCGCAGCGCGATGCCCGCCGAACCAACCGCCCCGCGCGGACGGCCGCACTCCGCGAGAGTCGCGCACCACGCCGTCCGGCGTTAACCCGCTTGCCCTCGCCGACGCCGTCGGCAGGATGCCGCCGCTTTCATGAAACCGAAAATCTCCGCCTTTCCCAAATGCTACCTCGAGAAAATCGCCGGCGAACGGACGATGTCCGTGTTCGACTGGATCGCCATGGCCAGGACGCTCGAGGCGGACGGTTTGGAAATGTATGAGGGCTTTTTCACCAGTCTCGAGGACGGCTACATCGACTCGGTCGGCGAGGCCATCCACGCCGCCGGGTTTGCGATGCCGATGCTTTGTTGCTCGCCGGATTTCACCCAACCGGAGCGCGCGGCGCGGCAGCGGGCCGTCGAGCACGAGGCGCGGATGATTCACGTCACGCGGCGCCTGGGCGGTCCGCGCGCGGTCTGCCGCGTGCTCAGCGGGCAGCGGCGGCCGGAGGTCCGCATCGAGGACGGCATCGAGTGGGTGGTGGAATGCATCCAGGAATTGCTGCCGGTCGCGCGCGAGTGCGATGTGGTTTTGGGAATCGAAAATCATTACAAGGACGGCTTCTGGAAATTCCCCGAGTTCGCGCAGAAGAAAGATGTGTTCCTGAAAATCCTCGCCGCCATTCCGGACCGGAACCATTTCGGGGTGCAGTACGATCCCTCCAACGCGATCGTCGCCGGCGACGATCCGCTCGACTGGCTCGTGGCGGTGCAGGACCGCGTGGTGAGCATGCACGCCAGCGATCGGTCGTTGACCGCGGGCGCCAGCCTCGACGAACTGCGCCAGAGCGACGGCACGCTCGGCTATTCGCCCAAGCTGAAACACGGCGTCGTCGGCAAAGGGCTGAATGACTACCCCGCGATCCTCACCTTGCTCGCGAAAAACCATTACGCCGGCTGGATCAGCATCGAGGACGGCATGAATGGCATGGTGGAAATGGCGGAGTCGCTGGCCTATCTGCATCGCATGGTGGACCGCTACTTTGGCGATCTTCCCGCTCCCCAAAAATGAAACCCGTTCGCACCGCACTGGTGGGTTGCGGGAAAGTTGGCGGCCTCCACGCATCCGCGCTGGCGGCGCTGCCCGAGTCAAAACTGGTCGCGGTCTGCGATCCGAGCCTGGACCGCGCGGAAGCTTTCGCCGCGCGGCACGGCGGACGCGCCTTTCGCGAGGTGCCGCAGATGCTTCGCGAATCCGGCGCGGAGGCGGTGTTCGTATGCACGCCGCACCCGCTCCACGCGGATTGCTCCGTGCTGGCCGCACAGGCAGGCCTGCATGTGATGGTGGAGAAACCCATGGCCGCGAGCCTCGCCGACTGCGACGCGATGCTCGGGGCGGCGCGGAAATCCGGCGTGACGCTCGGCGTGATGAGCCAGCGGCGTTTCTACGAGCCGGTGCTGCGGATGAAGGCCGCCATCGACGCCGGGAAAATCGGCCGGCCGGTGCTCGGGGTGTTTCAGATGTTTAGCTGGCGGGACCAGGCCTATTACGAATCCGATCCCTGGCGCGGAAAATGGGCGACCGAAGGCGGTGGCGTGCTGGTCAATCAGTCCCCGCATCAGCTCGATCTGCTCCGCTGGTTCATGGGGGATGTGGCGGAAATCAGCGGCCGCTGGAGCAATCTGAATCATCCCTACATCGAAGTGGACGACACCGCGGTGGCGACGCTCACCTTCCGCAATGGCGGCCTCGGCTCGATTGTCACGAGCCTGTCGCAGAAGCCGGGGATCTTCACCAAAGTGCATGTTCACGGGGCGAACGGCGCGTCCATCGGCGTCGAGACCGACCGCGGCGCGACCTTCATCGCGGGCGTTTCCAAAATCGCCGAGCCGCCCCTCAACGATCTCTGGACCATTCCCGGCGAGGAACATCTGCTGTCGGAATTTCAAGCCGCCGACCGCGCGCGCTTCGGGGCCATCGACGCCGTCGCGCATTATCACGCGCTGCAAATTCAGGATTTCCTGCGCGCCATCCAAGAGGGCCGGCCGCCGCTGGTGACCGGTGAAGATGGGCGCGCCGTGGTCGAGATGTTCTCCGCGATCTACGAATCTCACCGGCGCAAGGCAGCGGTGGCGCTGCCGCTGACGGGGGAGTGAGCAGCGGCCGCAAGGTCGCACCGCTTTTCTCCGAAGCGCGGACTGGCAGCCGGTTGTGCTGAAGCCCGTGCGGCCATCTCCGCTTTGTGCCGGAGGCAGGCAAGAAATCAGCCGATGGTGAAGCGCAGCGGAACCACCGGGAAAACCGAACCAAAGAGCGCTGCGTCCCGGCGGGGCGCGAGAGCCGTGAAACCCCGCCGTCATGCCTCGCCACGGCGACGCGCGCACCGTTGGCACCAGCAGTTGGAACCACGAAATACCCGAAGCACACGAACGAAGCAGCCCTTCGAAAAACGGACCGGTTTACTCGGCGAGGGAAGCCTTCGTTGCGGTCCGATGCGGAGGCACAGCGACGGCGGAAGCGCCGCGGAGGCGAGCTGTGTTGGTGCGATTGCAGGGCTCTCGCGCCCCGCCGGGGCGCACGATCGGGTGGCGGTGGCAGGTCCGGTGGTTCCGCGGTGCTTCACCACCGGCTAATTTCTTACGTGCCTCCGGCACGATGCGATAGACACGGATACACGGATGAAACCCAGCGTGCGGAGCGGCGCTCGTCCGGCGAACACTGGATGGTCCGCATCCCCGTCCCCATCCGGGTTCATTCGTGTCCAACCGTGTCCAGCCGTGGTTGAGCTTCCGCCTACGGTTTCGCGGTTGTCTTTTCGCCGCTGATTTTGAGGTTCCGCACCTGGACGGATTTGCCGGCGGCGAGCCAACTCCGGACCTTGGGCGTGGCGAGGAACGCGTGCCGGGCGCGCAGTTCATGCCCGTCGAGATTCGCCGCCATCTGGTCGCCCTTCCACTCCACGCGCAGGTGATGCCACTCGCCGGCTTTCACCGGAACCGCCAGCCGGGCGATGGTGTGCGAGGGCTTCACGGAATCTTCCGCGATGCTCAGGGTCGTGGCCGTCACGACCACGCGGCCGACATGTTTGTCCGCATCGCAGCCCACGAGGAAGCTGCCCGGACCCTCGACCAAGAACTCCACTTCGATCACCGCGGTCGCCAGTCCGACATTGTGATGCAAGACCGGAATGTGTTTTTCCTCCGGCAGATCGAGGACGCGCAGCACGCCGTCCTGCGGCGTCCATTTCCCCTTGGCGACACTGAAACTCGCATCAAGCGGTCCCTTGAAATCAGGCGTGGCAATCGCCGGCAGCGGGCGGTCGTGCAGAAGCAGCTTGCCCTCCTGCGCGAAGGCGTCCGACGCGGTGGCGAAGGCGAAGATAAGGCCGAAGACAAAAGCGAGATTCAGCGCGGGGCGACCAAGCGGTGAGATGACCTTCTGCGCGGACGGGGACTCGGATCGGGTTGTATTTTTCATTTTTAGCGAAACGGAATTGGAACCAGGAATGGAATCGGATGCCCCCGACCCTCCCGAAGTCGTCCGCCAAAGTCACCCCCGCATTCCGGTCGCACCGCGCTCCCCGCCCACCCTTGTAGGAGTCGAGGTCACGAGACTCTGACCATTTCTGCGCGAGCGGCGGACTGAATCTCATGGGCTGACTCGGGCGAGGCGCGTGGGACCGGAACCTGGTTGCAAGACGCGGCTTGGGATGTGTCCGGGCGGGCCGCTCGCGGAAGGAGGTTAGAGTCTCGTTACCTCGGCTCCTACAAAGGCGGGAGCGCGGGTGGCTCGCCCGCGAGATTGTGCGAGCCCCTCACTCGTGACCGATCCTTGCCTGCCCGGCGCGCGACTGTGACAGTCCCGCGCCATGCACTTGAATCTCGCCCAGCAGACGGTCGCAGTGTTCGGCGCGGCGCGCGGCATCGGGCGGGCAATCGCGGAGGAATTTGTCACCGAGGGCTGCCGGGTCCACGGCTTCGACCGGAGCCCGGACCCCGCCCCGCCGCCCGCCGGCGCGACGAACGTTCAGGGCGATGTCACCTCGTATGAGCAGGTGCGCGCCTTTGCCGCGGGGCTGGGCGAGGTCGATCACGTTGTCTATTCGGTCGGCGTCGGCTCGGGGAAATTCGGCTTTCCCTTCTGGAATCTCGAGCCGGGCGACTGGGCGCGCGTGTTGGAAATCAATCTCCTCGGCGCGGTGAACGTAGCGCACGCCTTCGCCCCGAAACTCATCACGCGGCGGAAAGGTTCGCTGCTGTTCCTGGTCTCCGTCGCCGGCCAGATCGGCTCGCAGACCGACCCGCCCTACAGCGCGGCCAAGGCGGGACTCATCAACTTCATGCAATGCGCCGCCAAAGACCTCGCGCCCCACGGCATCCGCGTGAACGCCCTCTCGCCGGGCATGGTCCAGACCGACCTGAATCAATCTGTCTGGCAGGCCGGCCAGGCCCGCCTCTCGCCCGCCGAGCGTCAAGACTACGCGAGCTGGGCTGAGGAAAAAATCCGCAAAGTGTCCCCGCTCGGCCGCTGGCAGACGCCTGCGGAAATGGCGGCCATGGCGGTCTTCCTCGCCTCCGATCACGCGCAAAACATCACCGGCCAGACCCTCAACATCGACGGCGGCCAGGTGATGCACGCGTGATCCACAACCCGCGGAGCGCGGCTGTGTCCGCCGAGGACCAGCCGCAGCAGCCCCGGATCGTCGCGGGCACCCGCGGGCACCCGTTGGAATCCGCGGCGTCCCTTGCGGACAACGTGTTGCGGCTGGTGCTCCGCACACAGCCGCGCTTCGGAAAAACCCTCGCGGCGCGGGGCCGTGTGGCGCACGGGAGGGGGGCGGCGGAATTGTTGGCAAAGGAATGGAGCCAAAGGGAGGGGGACAGGGATACTTCTGGTCTTCATTCCTTTGCCTCCATTCCTTTGCCAAATCCGGTTCGAGTTTGGGGGCGGATTCAGGTTGGCGACGGGGCGCTCGATCGAACGCACAATGTGCGGGGAACTCCGCCTCCTCACGTCGGCGGCTACAACCCGGCTTTCCGCCCGCCCCGCAGTTGAAATCCATCGGCCGGCCATGTCTTATCCGTCGCACCTGAACTTCCACCGCATGAAACCTGTCCTCTGCCGATGAAACTCGCACTGCTCGGACTCAAGGGCCACGTCACTGCCGTCGTCGCGGGGGCCAAGCTGCTCGGCGATGTCGAGATCGTCGCGGTCTCCGACAACAACCTGAAAGCCGCCGAGGCCTTCCTGAAACGCCTCCCGCAGCCCCACGCTGCGCAAGCCTACGAGCAATGGCAGCACGTCCTCGAACATACGCTGCCCGATGTCTGCTGCGTCGCTGACGAAAGTGGGATGCGCCTCGAGCAGTTGCTCGCGCTGCTCGCACGCGGCGTTCACATCATTTCCGAAAAGCCGCTCGTGACCACGCTCGCCGATCTCGAGCGCCTGCGCGCCGCGTTCGCGAAATCCAAATCACAACTCACGATGCTGCTCGAACTGCGGCACCAGCCGAAATACGCGCGCGTCCGGGAGATCATCCAGCGCGGTGGTATCGGCACGGTCTCGCAGGTGGCGACGCAGAAGTCTTACAAATGGGGCGAGCGCCCCGCGTGGCTCCAGAGCCGTGCCCGTCTCGGCGGCACGATTCCCTACATCGGCATCCATTCGCTCGACATCATCCGCTGGGTCACGGGCCTCGATTTCACCCAAGTCGCGGCGTTCCACGGGCGCAGCGGACGGCCCGAGTTCGGCGAGACCGAGGACCAGGCCTCGATCCTCGCGCAGTTGTCCAACGGCGCGTCCGTCACGGCCCGCTTGGACTATCTGCGCCCCGCCAAGGCCGCCAGCCACGGCGACGATCGCCTCCGCGTCACCGGCACCAAGGGCGTGCTCGAAGTGAATGAGGGCGACGACGCCATCACGCTCGTCACCGACGCCGGCACCGAGCGCATTCCGTTTGAGGTCACCGAGAACATCTTCGTCGAGTTCGTGAAATTTCTTCGCGGCGGCCGGCCCCCGCGCATCACGGCGGACGACAGCTTTTACATCACGGAGGTCGTGCTGCGGGCGCGCGAGGCGGCGGATGAAAGGAAACTGATCGCACTGCCGCCGTTGCGTCCCGTCCGCGGTTCCCGATAGTTTCACCCCCATCGCCGCCATCACTGACCTGACCGCCGCCGCATGAAACCGCTCCTGACGCTCGCCGACCTCGACGATCAACTCAGCCTCCCCACGCCCGGCGTGCTCGCCACGCTGCGCGCGCTCGATGGCGACGTGCTGGTTCTTGGCGCGGGCGGCAAGATGGGTCCCACGCTCGCCCGCATGGTGCGCCGCGGCCTCGACGAGATCAGCCGCCACGACCGCCGCGTCTTCGCGGTGTCGCGCTTCTCGTCCGCTGCCGCCGCCGCAGAACTCCAGCGGCACGGCGTGGAGACCATCGCGTGCGACCTGCTGAATCGCGCCGCCGTCCAGGCCCTGCCCGACGCGCCCAATGTCATCTTTATGGCGGGCCAGAAATTCGGCACCAGCGAAGCGCCCGAGCTGACGTGGGTGATGAACACGCTCGTGCCCGCCATCGTGGCCGAGCGCTTCGCCCGCTCGCGCATCGTCGTGTTTTCCACCGGCTGCGTTTATCCGCTCGTGCCTGCCAACGGCCCCGGCTCGCACGAAAACGACGCCCTCGGTCCGCCCGGCGAATACGCCAACTCGTGCGTCGGCCGCGAACGCGTCTTCACCCATTTCGCCAAACAAAACACCACGCCCACGCTGCTCTTCCGCCTCTGCTACGCGATCGATCTCCGCTACGGCGTGCTCTGCGACGTGGCGAACAAGGTCGCCCGCGGCCAGCCCGTCGATGTCACGATGGGCGCGGCCAATGTCATCTGGCAGGGCGACGCCAACGCCCGCGCCATCCAGTGCCTCGCGCACGCCGCCACGCCGCCGCTCGCGCTGAACGTGACCGGCCTTCAGCGCGTGGCCATCCGCTGGCTGGCGCAGCGCTTCGGCGAGCTGCTCGGGCGCGCGCCGGCCATCACCGGACAGGAAGGCGCGACCGCGTGGCTGTGGGATGCGACGCGCTCCTATGCGCTCTTCGGTCCGCCCGTCGTGGCGCTCGAGGAAATGATTGAAGCCACCGCACAATGGGTCCGCCAAGGCGGCGCAACGCTCGGCAAGCCCACGCATTTTGAAACCACCGATGGCCGCTTTTGATGCCCGATGCCGGATGCCGACGGCCGGCGCACGAGGTGCGCGTCCCCGTTCGGTTTGGAGTGCGGTGACTTGTCACCGCACTCCAAACGGCGGGCCGGTTTCATCCGCGTCCATCCGTGTTTATCCGTGGCCCAGTTTCTCCCCTCTGATCCCATCCAAGTCCGCCAGCCGACACCCTGACCATGCAAATCCGCCTCTACCAACCTGCTGACCTCCCCGAGCTTCGCCGCATCACCGTCGAAGGTTTTGAGGGCATTGCCATTGATCAAAATGTCGAAAAGCAACTCGGCGTCCTCGGCGGCCACGACTGGCGCTGGCGCAAGGCGCGGCATGTGGACGAAGACTGCGTGGCCAACCCCACCGGCGTCTTCGTCGCGGTAGCCGAGGAAGATGGCAAAGTGCTCGGCTACATCTCCACGCGCCTTGATCGCGAGGGCGGCAAGGGGCGCATCCCCAACCTCGCCGTGGACAAGGCCGCGCGCGGTCAGGGCGTCGGTCGCCAGCTCATCGAACACGCCCTCGAATATTTCCGCCGCGAGGGCATGGCCTTCGCGATGATCGAAACCATGGTCAACAATCCCGTCGGCCAGCATCTCTACCCCTCCTGCGGATTCGTCGAAGCCGGCCGGCAGATTCATTACGCGCTGAAACTATGAACCCCGACCTTCGCGCCCGCCTTCAGCACGGCCTCGCCATCCCGGCGCATCCGCTCGCACTCACCGCCGCGCGGCGGCTCGACGAGCGCCGGCAGCGCGCGCTCACGCGCTACTATCTCGCCGCGGGCGTTGGTGGATTGGCGGTCGGCGTTCACACGACGCAGTTCGCCATCCGCGATCCCAAGGTCGGTCTCCTTCAGCCGGTGCTCGCGCTGGCCGCCGAGGAAATGTCGCGCGCCAAACACCCCCTTGTCCGCATCGCCGGCGTCTGCGGCCAGACCAAGCAAGCGGTGGCCGAAGCCCAGCTCGTGCGCGAACTCGGCTACCACGCCGCGCTCCTCAGCCTCGGCGCCCTGCGCGACGCCGATGACGCCGCGCTCATCGCCCACTGTCGCGCCGTGGCCGAAGTCATCCCAGTCGTGGGTTTCTACCTCCAGCCCAGCGTCGGCGGACGCGTGCTGCCCTACGCGTTTTGGCGGCGCTTTGCGGAAATTGAAAACGTCGTCGCCATCAAGATCGCCCCGTTCAACCGCTATCAGACCCTCGACGTCGTTCGCGCCGTGATCGAAGCCGGCCGCGACGACATCGCGCTCTACACCGGCAACGACGACAACATCGTCGCCGATTTCCTCACGCCCTACCGCTGCGCCGGCCGCGAACGCCGCATCGTCGGCGGCCTGCTCGGTCACTGGTCCGTCTGGACCCGGCGCGCCGTCGAACTCCTCGACCGCTGCCGCTGCGCCGATGCCACGCCGGACTTGCTGCGCCTCGGCGTCGAAGTCACCGACAGCAACGCCGCCTTCTTCGATGCCGCCAACGCCTTCCGCGGTTGCATCGCCGGCCTGCACGAAGTGCTGCGCCGCCAGGGTTTGCTCGAAGGCCTCTGGTGCCTCGACGAACACGAAACTCTCAGCCCCGGCCAGCTCGCCGAGATCGACCGCGTCTATCGCGCCTATCCGCATCTCCACGACGACACCTTCGTTGCGCAACATCGCGACGAGTGGCTGAAGTCCTGACCTCCCGACCCGGCTTTCTTAATCCAACATGAAAACCCGCCCGCGTTCCTGCCCCCTTCTCCTCTGCTGCTTCCTCGCCCTCCTCAGCCCCGCCCCCGCCCACGCGCAGAATGCCGTCGCAACCTTCTCCTTGGCCGACCACCTCAAGCACGCCTGGACCAACGAACTCGTTTTCTTTCCCGTGGACGCCGCCGTCTGGGGGCGCAAGGACCTCGCGCTGCTCGGCCCCGACGGCAAGCCCGCGCCGCACCAGTGGGCCACCGCCGAGCAAGCGCCGAACGGCAAGGCGAGCGTCGCGTTTAACGCCAACGTGCCGGAATTCGGGAAGGCCCGTCATTCCCTCGTGACCGGCACGCCGCCCGCACCGCTCGATGAACCGCGCGTCTCGGAAACGCCGCACACGTTCGAGCTGGTCAACGGCCACCTCGGTCTGCGCCTGCGCAAATCTCTTAAGGCCGGCGAAGGCCCCATCGCGGGCATCCGCCTCGGCTCGGGAACGTGGACCGGCGATTCCACCCTCACCGAGGCTCCGGCCATCAAGAGCTACGCAACGGAAATCACCGCGCGCGGGCCGCTGTTCGCGGATCTCGTGTGCCGGATTGTTTTTGCCGACGACGGTCGCTGGTCGCTGCGCTTCCGGATGAAGAGCGGCGAGCCGGTGATCTTGGTGGCCGAAGATTTTGACGCCCCGGGTGGCGGCACGTTTGGCGTGACGCTGGGCGGCGAGACGTTTCGTCCGACGCAACTTCTTTACCGCGCCGGCATGTATCCGAACATCGGGATGGTCAGCGTCGCCAATCTGCCCGCCGCCGGTCATGCCTACACGCTCGAACCCTGGCTGCATTGGTGGAGCGCCGAGCGGCAGGGCAACTGGTTTGGCCTGTTCACTCCCAGTCCGCTGGTGCCGCCCGCCGGCGGTCCCGCCGAGGCGCGCCCGAACGACCCGCTGGCCGAACTCAAACTGGACGGCGCCCCGGCGAAACCCGCGCCCGGCGCGCCCGCCCGCCCGCGCGATCCCTCGTCGGATATGCTCGTGGTCGGCGTCCTGCGCCCGAGCCTTTGGGTGACGCCCGGCCCCGAATGGCGGGGCAAGGCGAAGCAGGCCGGCGGCAGCGTCTCGGCCACGACCAAGGCAGGCGTGACCACACTGCACCTGCCGGTCCTCGGCGGCGCACGGCACTGGTTGCTCGGCGCGATCGACAAGCAAGCCAGCGCAGCCGCGCTGCTGTTGAAGGATCGCCGCGTTGCGCCGCCCGCGCAGCAGTTACTCATCAAACACGGCATCTTCCCGCTCGATGAGGTCAAGGACATGGTGCTCGACTGGACCGGGGACCACGACAACCACCCGCGGCTCTATCTTCGCAAACAGGATCTGCCCGCGCTCAAGGCCCGGCTCACCCCGAATCCCGTCATGCTGCGGAAATGGACGGTCGAGCAGCCGATCAACAAGTATTACCTCGACGAGCCGATCCAGGAGTTCATCGCCTCGGGCAATGCGCAACTCGGCAAGCTCATGGCCGCCAAGGGCGCGGAGTTCCTCCAGTTCTGCGTGGACCGCTACGTCGCGCAGGATTCGCAGGTGATGATCGGCACCGCGCCGCACACGCAGACATTGATCATCTCGGCGCTCAACCTGCTCGACGCCGTCCTGGGCACCGACGTCGTGTCCCCCGCGGAACGCCGGCGCCTGCTCGCGCAGATCGCCTTCCTCGGTTACGTCGTCAACAGCCACGACTTCTGGTCGCCCGCCCGCGGCTTCTCGGCCAATCCCAACATGACCACCACGGTGGCCAATTTTCAGGCCGCCATCGGCTGCATGATTCCCTCCCATCCCCGCGCGAAGGAATGGAGCCAACGCGGCCTGACCGAACTCCGGCGGCAGTTGCGGGAATGGTCGGCCGAAGACGGCGGTTGGCTCGAGGCCCCGCACTACGCGATGACCTCGTTCGATTTCATGCTCGGCTCATTCCTGATGGCCGCCAACGCCGGCTTCGGCGACGACGTGTACGCCGACCGCATGCGCAAGGTGATCGAATGGTTCGCCTCGATCGTTACGCCCCGTGATTCGCGCACCGGCGGCTTCCGGCATCAGCCGCCGATTGGCAACACCTACCACGGCGAGCCGACCGGCTTGTTCGGCGTGGTGGCGGGCCTGTGGAAGGATCGCGACCCGGCCTTCGCCGCGCGCATGCAGGCGTTGCACGAGGAGGGCGGATCGTTCGGCAATCTCGGCACCGGCTGGGATTTTCCCACCATGTCCGGCTACCGCTTCCTGCTCACCCGCCACGGCGTGCCGCCCAAATCCGCGCCATACGGCAGCGCGGCCTTCGCCCAAAACGGCGCGGTGCTGCGCAGCGGCATGGGCTCCGCGCGCGAGACTTATCTCCACCTCATCGCCGGTCAGCATCATGAGCACTACGATTACGACTCGGGCAGCATCATGCTTTACGGCAAGGGCCGCGTGCTCGCCGATGACTGGGGCTACCTTGGCCGCCATCCCGACAAATGGCACAGCCTGCTCACCTCGGGTGCCGCGGGCGGCGGCGGCCTCATGCACCTCGACGCCTTCGCGCCCGCCGCGGCCTTCGACTACGTCAGCGGGAAAAAGGACGCCTGGCGGCGGCAGATCGGCTTTGTGAAGGACGCCGATCCCAACGGGCCGGCCTTTTTCCTCGTTCGCGACACCCATGCGGCGGACACCCCCGCCACCTGGCGCTTGTGGCTCACGACCGGCATCGCCGGCGATGGCGACAAGAAAAAGTGGCCCACGCCGGGCGCGGTGACGCTCAATGCCACCGGTGCCACCCTGTCCGGCATGGACGACGTGGACATGGACATCTTCTTCCCCAACGCCGCCGCGCTCGGCCTGAAACTGGAGCCCGCCACCCTGCGCGTCAGCACCGGCAACTGGCTCGGCAGCATCGAGCCCGTCTCGAATTCGCAGACCGCCCTGATCGCCACGCTCAAGGGCCGCGGTGCCGTGGTAGCGCTGCTTTATCCCCGGCTCAAAACCGAGCCGCCACCCGCCGTGTCGTGGTTCGCCGACGGCCGGATCGCGGCGGTGAAATCCCCCGCCGGCACCGACTACGTCCTCGTCACCCCCGCCGCACCGCCCCAACCGGTGGGCGATGGCAAAACGCTCGAACCGTTGCGCGAGCATTCGACCAAGGACGGCATCACCGTCCTGTCCCTGTCCGGCGACCCGCAACTGACCTTCACCGTGAACCCGACCACAACCGCGCTGGCCGATCGCA
This sequence comes from Akkermansia muciniphila, assembly GCA_945861535.1. Classification (GTDB taxonomy): domain Bacteria; phylum Verrucomicrobiota; class Verrucomicrobiia; order Limisphaerales; family BJHT01; genus BJHT01. Next base: position 67,400 of record CAMAUZ010000015.1, read on the forward strand.
CCCTCGTCATTCCCGCCCACTCAATCGCCGTGCATCCCGGGCCGACGAATCCCGTGACCGTCGTGTGGCAAAGCCCGGGCACCGGCTCCATCAGCGTCGAATGCCGCCTGCACGACGGCAACAACGGCGGCGGCAACGGCATTCTCGCCGAACTGCGGCACGGCTCGACCGTGCTGGCCAAGGGTGCGCTCGCCAACGGCGGCACCAATCTGGTCCTGCGCATCGACAACGCCGCCATGGCCCGGGGCGACCTGCTCCGGCTCGTCGTCCTTCCGGGCGACGGCGAAAACGCCAACTGGTGGGACACCACCCTCATCGAGATGACCGTGCGCGACGGCACCGGCAAACAGTGGAACGTGCGCGAGTCGCTCCTCCGTGGCGAACCGCTGGGCAACCAGTTGTCCCGCGACTGGGAGCACACGGTCTGGTGGGTCTGCTCGGGCGACGCCCAAAAGTTCGACCCCAAGGCCCTGCTGCCGCCGGTTCCCGAAACCTTCGCGACCCCTGACGGAAATATTTCTTTCCAAGGCACCGCGGGCGCGGTCCGCATCCGCGGCGGCAAGACGACGCTGACCCTCGGCGCGGCCGGCAAAATCAGCGCGGGCAGCCAGGAACTCGCCGCGGGCAATCCCGCCACGAAGGAATGACCGCGCAATCCCTCCCGCCGCGCGCCAGAAATCGGCAGGCAACTGAAACTTTCTCCAGCGCAACCACTCAACTCGCCGACGACTCGCCCAAGCTCGTCAGTCGTCCTACTCAGGCCGCCCCAACAATATGAAAATCCTCGTCACGCTCCCCACCGCCCTGGTTGCCCTCATCCTCATGCTGCCCGGCGCTGCCCCCGCCCAGCAGTCCGTTGCGACGTTCTCTTTCGAGGACCACCTCAAACGCGCGTGGACCAACGAACTGGTCTTCTACCCCGTGGAAAAATCTGTCTGGGGCCGCAAGGACCTCGCGCTGCTCGGACCCGACGGCAAGCCCGTCCCGCACCAGTGGGCCACCGCCGAACAATCCCCGAACGCCAAACCGAGCGTCGCCTTTCTCGCCAACGTCCCCGTGTTCACCAAGGTCTCTTATTCCCTCGTGACGCGCGCCGCGTCCGCGCCCGCGCCCGACAGCGACCTACGCGCCGCCGAATCCCCGGCGCTCGTTGAACTCGGAAATCCCCAGATCGCCCTGCGTCTCCATCGCGGCGCGAAAGCCCTGAGCGACGGGCCGTTCGCCGGCGTGCGCCTTAACTCGGGCGCGTGGGCGGGCGGCGGCGAGATGAAAACCGGCCCGCGTCCGACGGCGCACGACGCGCAGATCACCGCGCAGGGGCCGGTGTTTCTCGATGCCACCGCGACCTATCGCTTCGGGGAAAATGGCGCGTGGCGGCTGCGGTTTCGCATCGTGCGCGGCGAGCCGGTGGTGCTGGTGGACGAGACGTGCGACATCCCCGCCGCCGCCGTCTGGCGGCTCTCGCTCGCGCCGGGTTGGAAGCCGACACGCATGCTGTATCGCAATCAGAAAGCCATCGCCGGCTCGAATTTTGGCCAGCAGGAAACGTGGCCGCTCGGTCCCGCCGCGGACGGACAACCGGCTTTCGCGCTCGAGCCGTGGCTGCATTGGAATTACCGCGCGCGGCAGGGCAACTGGTTCTCGATTTACAGCGAAACCACCGCTGACCTGCTCATGGTCGGCGCCATCCGCGCCGGAAGCTGGCTCGATGTGAAGCGCCTCGAGGCGAAGCAGCCGCAGTCGCCCGCGATGATTCATTTCACCACGGCTGGCGGCGAGTTCGGTGCGGACTTCCCGCTGCTCTGGGGCCACCGGCTCTGGATGCTCGGCACGCCCGACCGCGACCGCAGTCTCGCCGATGTCACCAAACCGCCGCAGATGATCGAGCGCCACTCGTCGCCGTTGCCGCAGCACCTGCTCATCAAGCACGGCGACTTCCCACTCGATCTCATCAAGGACTATCAGTTCGAGGTCGCCAACGAGCCGGGCCGGCATCCGCGCCTGATTTTCAACGCCGCCGATGTCGCCGCCCTGCGCAAAAACGCCGACGCCGAGGCGCTGCGCCAGAAGATCAAAAAACAGCAACTCACCACCACGCCACTCTACGACCACACGATGAGCACGAGCATCGAGGCGTATCTCGTCACGGGCGACGCCGCGTTGGGAAAATATTTGTCCGACCTCGCCGCCGCGCGCGTGCAGACCGTGGTGGACGCTTATTTCACGCAGGTTCGCCTCGCGACGCCGGGCTTTGCGCCGCACATGCGGCAGCAGACGGCCGTGAGCCTGCTGCTGGCGGATGCGGTGATGGATGGCGGCCACATGGCGCCCGAAGTCCGCCGGCGCATCAAGGCGCAGGCGGCCTTCATCGGTTACACGCTGAACCGAGCCGATGTCTGGTCGCCCGCGCGCGGCTACGCGGCGAATCCGAACATGACGACTTCCCACTACGGCTACAAAGCCACCGCCGCCTGTTTTCTCCCCACGCACTCGGAGGCGAAGGCCTGGATCGCCGATGCCCAACGCGAGGCCCACGAGGAACTCGAAACGTGGTCCGATGACAACGGCGGCTGGCTCGAGGCCCCGCACTACGCCCTCGTCTCCTACGACGCGCTCCTCGGCGTCTCGGTCATGGCCCACAACGCCGGCCTTGGCGGCGACCTCTTCCATCCGAAGATGAAGAAGGTGATGGAATGGCTGGCGAAAATCTCGACGCCGCCGGATTCGCGTTTCGGCGGGTTCCGTCATCTGCCGCCCATCGGCAACACCTACATGATCGAGCCGACCGGCGAGTTTGGGATCATCGCGCGGCTGTGGCGCGAGAAGGATCCGCAATTCGCAAAAGAGATGCAGTGGATGTTCCGGCAACAGCGATCTTTCCCCGAGCCGGGCATCGGTGGCAGCTATCCGGCGCTCACGGGTTATCGCGCCCTGTTGCTCGACGCCACGCTGCCCGAGGCGGTGCCGACCTACGGCAGCGAGCTGTTTCCGCAGACCGGCGCGATCCTGCGCACGGGATTTCCCGGCCCGCGCGAGACCGCGCTCCACTTCATCGTTGGGAAGCATCGCCAGCACTACGACTACGATTCCGGCTCGATCACCTTCTGGGGCAAGGGCCGGATTCTCTGCGATGATTTCGGCTACTACGGCCGCGCGCCCGCCGACGATCACAGCATGGTCACCGCCGCCACGGCGGCGTCGGACGTGATGATTTGCGATGGCTTTGCCCCCGCGCCGCACGCGGACTACGTGAGCGGCGTGAAGGAAGCGTGGTATCGGCAAATTCTCCTCGTGAAAGACGCCGACCCGCTGGGACCGAACTACGCCGTGCTGTGCGACACCTTGAAACAGCCCGACAACTCGGCGATCTGGCGGCTCTGGACCACGTCCACCAAACTCGATCTGCACGAGCGCAGCGTCGGCGTCACCGGCGTCGAGGATGTGGACATGGATGTGTACTTCGCCCTTCCGCAGAAACCGGCGCTGAAGCAGGAGGCCAAAACGCGCACCGCCGCCGCGGCGCTGCGGCCCAACGGCGCGCAGGCGACGTTCCCGTACACGCAAAACGGCATCATCGTGCCCATGGCCGGCGCGCCCGTCGTGACCGCGCTGCTGCTGCCGCGCCTGAAAACCGAGCCGCCGATGAATGTCACCACGCTCGCCGACGGCCGCGTTCTGCGCGTGCAGACGCCCAAGGGCGACGACTGGATTTTCCTCAGCGCCACGGCGTTCACCTTCAAGCAGGACGACCTCGAATTCGAGGGCACCGTCGGAGTGGCCCAAATCCGCGGTGCCAAAGCGCAACTCACCCTCGGCGCACCGGGCAGGCTCAAAGCCCGAGGCCAGACGATCGGCGGAAAGCCGTTCTGAGGTCGTCCGCGCCAACACCACGCCCTTTGCCACTCCCTATGCAAAACGACCACCGCCCGCTCATCGCAATCGCCGAAACCGCACGGGGAGCGCACGCGGCCCGCGTGCCGGTTTGGGCGGCCCGCCCAAACCGTCGTTCCCCGTTCTGCCTCCTCTTCAGCGCGGAAAAGTTGGGGGAACAAAGTTTTCGGCGGGCCGCCGAAAACAGCACGCCAGCGGCGTGCGCTCCCCAGAGCGCCACGGTCGTTCCCGCTTCGCGCCATCTCGGCCTTACTTTACATCTCGCCGGGACAATCTCCCTCCTCCTCGCCTTTTTCCTCTCCCTCACCACGCCCACCACCGCCGCGCCCGCCGCGCCCGCCGCGCCGCTGCTAAAAACCGACCGCGGCCGCGCCTTCATCCTGCAAAATGGCAAGCCCCTCCCGCTCCACGCCTACAACGACTACATCGCCCCCATGACCGACAAATGGAAGGAGCGCATCGACGAATTCATCCGCAGCGGCGAGACCGTCTTCTTCCTCAACATTCTCCACCCACCCTCCGACTACTTCGACTCGCCCTTCTGGACCGACGACGGCGTCTTCCCCACCACCGAGCCGGCCATCACCGGCTCGATCACCAACCAGGCCCGCTTCATTATCGAACGCTGTCCCACCGCACGCTTCTACGTGCGCGCCACCGTCTCGGCCCCGCTGGCGTGGACCAAAAAGCGGCCCGGCGAAGTCCAGACCGACGACGAGGGTAACCGCCAGCGCCACGCCAGCATCTCCTCGCCCTCGTACCTCGACGGTCTCAACCGCTCGCTGCGCAACGTCGTTTCCTACTGCGAAGCCCAGCCGTGGAATGACCGCATCATTGGCTACCTCGCGCTGCCCTACGGCGAGGGCCTCCTGCCGCTCACGCTCACCGGCAAGATGTTCGATTGTTCGGCGGTGAATCAGCAGGAATTCCGCGCGTGGGTGAAACGCCAGTACGCCGACCAGACCGCGCTGCGAAAGGCGTGGGGCAATACCAACGTCACCTTCGACACCGTCGCCGTCCCGCGCGACCAAGAGTGGAAACTGAAACGCACCACCGGCACGCCGACGCTCGGCGGCAAGCCCTTCGGCGCGGGGAAACTGGATTCCAATTCCGGCACGCGCGACCGCGGCCTCTTCCATTGGATCGAACCCGTCGATGCCGCCCGCGAACTCGACTACTGCCGCTTCGAGCGCGCGATGTTCCTCCGCTGGCTCCGCACCATCACCACTGCGCTCAAGGAACAGTCCACCGCGCTCGGTCGCACGCGCCTCGTCGCCGCCGACGTCGCCAAGCAACCCCTCATGGGCTGGCAGATTCTCTCCGCGTTCGATGGCGTCGGCGAACCGCGCGATTTCCCCAACGTCCTCCAACTCTCCGGCTCGTGGGATCAGGGCGAACTCCTCGACGATCCCACGCTCGACGCGCTTTGGACCCCCGCCGATTACCACGCGCGCACCGTCGGCTTCGCGTGGGAACCCGAAGGCCCCGCCGACTCGATGGTCCTCCGCGGCAAAACCATGCTCGCCGAAAATGACGCGCGCTCGTGGGTCGGCCAGGGCGCCGAAAATCAGGGCGCTTTCCTCAATCCCATCGAGCTGGAAGCCGGCCTCCTCCGCAACGAGGCGATGGCCCTCTCGCGCAATTTCCACTCTTACTGGTGCAACGTCGGCTCCTCCTATTTTCACGATCCGAAAATCCAGGAAGTCATCGCCCGCATCATCCCCATGCTCGGCCGCGTCGCCGCCGCGCCGCACCGCGAAACCACCGACGCCATCGCCTTCATTATCGACGACACCAGCCCGATGTATGAGGACCTTACCAGCGGCTTCCAATCCCTCGCCGTCATCTGGCAGCGCATCCAGGGCCTCGCACACTGCGGCGTTCCCTACCGCATCTATCTCCTCAGCGACCTGCGCAAAGACAACTTCCCGGAGTACAAAGTCTTCTTCTTCCCGAACCTCTTCCGCGTGGACGACGACGTCCTGGCGCTGCTGCGCAAGAAAGTCCTGCGCGACGGCCACGTCGCCATCTTCGGTCCCGGCACCGGCATCACTGATGGCCAGCATCTCACCGCCGAACCCGCCACCCGCCTGCTCGGTGTGAAAATGGAACTCGTCCCGCGCACCACGCAGCGCCGCGTCATCGTGCAGGAACCGCGCGGGCAAAATCACCCCATCGTCCGCGAACTGTCCGCCGGCCATATCTACGGCGACACCTACGCCTACGGCCCGACTATCATCCCCGCCGACAAAGCCGTCGCCGAAGCCAAAGCCGCGTCGCTGGGTTGGTCGAACACCTCCTTCTTCATCAATCGCCCCGGCCTCTTCCTGCGCGAAAACGGCCGCGGCGGCGCGGGCAATGGCCAGCCCGGCCCGCGCGGCGTGGACGACTACGCCGTGCTCTGGTCTTGCGCCATTCCACTGCCCGCCGAGTTGCTCCGCGCCGCCGCACGCCAGGCCGGCTGTAACATCTGGTCCGAAGAAAACGACGTGATCTACGCCAGCGACACCTTTGTCTCGATCCACGCCGTCAAGGCCGGCAAACGCATCCTGCGCCTCCCCCGCACCGCGACCGTCCGCGACGCCATGACCGGCGCGGCGCTGGCGCAAAGCGTGCGCGAAGTGACACTGGAACTCGAAGCCGTCCAAACCCGGATGCTCCTGCTGGAGTAGGAACGGGACCATCTTGGTATCTTGCCACCGATTCCCATCTCATTAGCACCCGGCTTCAGCCGGGTGTTTGGGCCGGGAAAGGGGCACAACCGCTTTAGCGGTTTTTCTGGTCTTGCCGCTGCGGTTCATATCTTCGCCAAAGCCGTTAAAACGGCCGCCCGATTCTCCTTCCGAGCATCACCCGGTTGAAGCCAGGTGCTAATGAGAAGAGCAAGAAACCGCGTTGCGCTCCTTCAATTCTGCTAAATGAACGCCGCCTTGCCTCACATCCCACGCAACCTAAACTCCGCCGATGCACGCCAAACCCAAGCCCAAGCCCAAGCCAAAGCCGAAGCGAAAGCCCGCCGCCCAAGGGGTCGCCGTCGCTGTCGCCCGCGCCACGCCTGCCTTTGAGGGACTGTCGCACAACCTCCGGGAAGTCATCCGCGCCGGGCGACAGCAGGCGTTGCGCGCGGTGGATGTCGTCCAAGCGCGCACCTGCTGGGCGGTCGGGCACCATGTCGTTGAATTTGAGCAGGGCGGCGCGGCTCGTGCCGCCTACGGACGCGGGCTGCTCGACCGCCTGGCCCGGCACCTGACGGCGGAATTCGGGAAGGGGTTTGATGCCCGCAATCTGCGGCACATGCGCTCCTTTTATCAGGTGTTCCCAAATTGGAACGCACTGCGTTCCGAATTGAGCTGGACCCATTACCGCACCCTGCTGCGCGTCGAGGAGGCCGCCGCCCGCCAGTGGGACATGAACGAAGCCGTCGCCCAGATTTGAGATTTCCCCTGCCAAATCCATGAAACCATTACTTTTCAGTGTCATCCTGCTTACTCACGCCTTGTCCCACCGACTCACCGCCGAAGTTGCGATCACCGAACTACCCGATCGCATTCGCGTCACCATCGACGGCGCGGTCTTCACCGAATGGCGGCATCAGGAATGGTCCGGGCCGTTTCTCTACCCCGTCATCGGTCCCAACGGTGAAAATATCACCCGTCACTTCCCCATGAAACCCGGCGTGCCCGGCGAGGAGCAGGACCACCCGCACCATCGCTCGATCCGTTTCTCCCACAGCGACGTGAACGGCTTCAACTTCTGGTGGGCGCCCGGTAAGGAACGCGCGAAACACACGGCCGAAGTCCGCCTGGAAAAAATCGAGAAGCTAACCTCGGGCAAATCCGGTGAAGTCATCCTCTGGAACCAATGGCTCGGCGACGGCAAGCTCGTCCTCCGCGAGCAGGTGCGCCTCGCCTTCACCCCGCTGCCGAAACGCGAGTGGCTGCTCGACTACGACATCACGCTCCACGCCCCCGCAGGTGCCCCCGTGCGGTTCGGTGACAAACGCGACGGTGGCCTGCTGGTACGCGTCGCGAACACCATGAAAGTCGAGTCCGAGAAAGGCGAGAAAGGCAGCGGCACGATCCTCAACAGCCGCGGCGACCGCAACGAAGCCGCCTGGGGCAAACGCGCCGAGTGGGCCGACTACTCCGGCCCCGACGCCAGCGGCAAGACCGTCGGCATAGCGATGTTCGATCATCCCGCGAACCTGCGTTACCCCACGCCCTGGCACGCGCGAACCTATGGACTTATCACCGCCAACCGCTTCGGCACCGACCACTTCAAAGCCAACTACACCGACCACAAAACCGTGATCTGTTCCCCGGCCGGCACCAACTGTCCCGCCTGTAACTCCCACACCGGAGACTACACCCTGCCCGCCGGCAGGAGTCTCATCCTGCGGCACCGTCTCTACTTCCATCACGGCGACTCTCAGTCTGCCAACACGGTCGCCCGTTACCGTGACTACATCGCCGCCCGGGAATTGATTCCCTACCGTATGGATGCGCTGCTACAGGAGCGCCGCTGGAAGGAACTGATCGAACAGTTCGCCACCGAAGACTTCACTCATTGGCCTGCGGAACTGTCCCACCAAGCCGCCGAGTCATTGCACCGGCGCGGCCAAACTTATTCCTTCCTGAAAGACGGTTCTCACGCCGACGCCGACCTACAGGCCGCTCTTAAACTAACTCCGCGCGACGAAACCCTCTGGCTCACTCTTGCCGACAACTACACCAACAACCTGAACGACGACTCCCAGGCACTCGCCGCCTACCGCCAGGCCTTCGCTCTCACCGGCAAAGGCAACGGCTGGCAACCCCTCACCGCCACCGTTTCCATCGCCCGCATTCTCACCAATCAAGTGAAGCCCGACGAAGCCCTCGCCGTGCTCCAGAACTACGGCAATCTCGATGGCATGGCCCCGGTCTGGCGCATCAAACTCCTCCGCGCCTACGGCCACGCCTACGCGGCGCAAGGCAAAGAAGCAGAGTCGCTGGCTAAATTTCGCGAAGCATTGCGGCTTGAATCCCAACCATGAACCTTCCCACTCACCCGAACTTCCCCATGAAACACTGGCTCACCCTCATCCTCGCCACCCTCACGTTTGCCGTTGCCCCAGCCGCCAGTTCCGACCCCGATGCGACGCTGACCAAGATGCGGGAACTGATCAAGGCACGTAAGTGGAACGAACTGATTGCCCAGTTCAAGAATGAAGAGATCGCGGCATGGAAGAATATGCCTGCCCAGGCCGCGGAAGCGGCCAGCCTGCGGGCGAAGGCCCACGGGGCGCTAAAGGATGGATCAAATGCCGAGAAGGATCTGAAGCTCGCCATCGAACGAGCACCAAAGAACGGCGAGCACTGGCTCGAACTGGGCATGCTCTACGGCGGTCTGCTGGCGAATGAAGCGCTGGCGCGCGAGGCTTACGCCAAAGCCTTTGCGAGCGTGGGCAAGTCCATGGGCTGGCTGTCGATCAGCGCCACGATCAATGAAGCATCGCTCCTCCTCAAGCAGGGCAAGACTCCGGAAGCGCAGAAGATTATGGAGCGCTATGACACCTCCGACCTCGTGCAAATGGCTCCCGTATGGGGTGACAAGATGCGGGCATTGAATGAGCAGATCACGGACAAGCTCGGCTCCGCGCTACTGGTGATGGCTGACAAGGGCACGAGCGATTACCAGATCGTGCTGCCGGACACCTATCGGACTCCAGCCATCGCCGCCGATATGCAACAGGTGGCGCGCTTGCTCCAGACAGCTTTCAAAGCGAACGGTGCCGAGCTCGCAGTTGTGACCGAAGCTGCCCGCGACAAAGCCAAACCAGCCATCTATCTGGGTGCCACCTCCTTCGCGCGCACCCATGGGATTGAGTGCAAAGGTTGGAGCTATGTCCACAAAGCGGTTGGCCGTGACCTCATCATCGCGGGTTGTGATGAACCCGCACCGGGCCGGGGACCGGATAACCCGAAAGGTTCAGGCTTTGACCGAATCGGCACCGCGAAGGCTGTGACGGGCTTTCTTCAACAGTATGTGGGCACGCGCTTTCTATTCCCTGAGCAGGGTGGCTTTGTCCCGCTGGCTAATGTCGCTAAAGTGGATCTGCTCAACACGCCCACTATCGAGTATTTGCCCACACCGAGGATCGCGGTGCCGCCGGATCTGAATGTCAAAAAGACGCCGGCTCTCGATTACGACATCACATGGCCTCCGGTGGTGAGCTTTTATCATCTGGCGCAGAATCGCTTTCCAGTCATCAACTCCACCTTCGGCGGACACACCTGGCATCGCGCGGTCCCTGCCACCGAAGCCGATTTTGCGAGGCACCCGGAGCGTTTCGCTCTGCTTGGCGGCAAGCGCCAGCGCACCGGTAGCGAGGCGCAGATTCAGTTCTGCATTTCCAATCCCGACGTGCAGGAACTGCTTTTTCAAGATCTGGAGAAGCACTTCAAGATGGGCTTCAACGAGGTGGACCTCGGACAGCCCGATGGCTTCCGTGGCTGCGAATGTGAAGCCTGCACCAAGCTTTTTGGCACCGGCTCGGACTGGAGTGAAAAGGTGTGGATTCTGCATCGGAACGTCGCCGAACGCGCTTACAAGGCCTTTCCCGATCGCACCGTCACGCTCTCGGTCTATGCGATCACCGAAACCCTGCCAAAGACCTTTCACTCATTCCCTCCCAACGTGCGACTCTGGATGTGTGGCACACGCGATCACGAACTGGCTGCGTGGCGGGACTTTGGCGCGCCCCGGGGATTCTCGGCTTATCTTTACTACTGGTGCCCGAACATGATGCCTCGTTACTTCCCGATGCGGACGCCGCTCTATGTGGAAAACGCCGCCAAACGACTGATGGCGGCCCATGTCCACTCCATCTCCCGCGACGGCAATGGCGGCACCGCTTATGGGCTGGAAGGACCGACTTACTACACGATGGGGCGGATGTTCGATGGACCCGGCGCACACAAGGCAAAGGACCTTGTCATCGAATATGTCAGTGCTGCCTTTGGAAAGTCGGCGTCCGCGATGATGAGTTTCTACGACCAGCTCTTCAACTCGCTGGAAATCTATGCGCGCTATATGGCCACGCGCGAGGATGGCTGGAACTTTAAAGACATGTATGGCCGCGGCCATAAGCATCTCTCCACGCCGGAATCGATCATCGCTTTCCTCTATCCCGTGGAGCTGATTCAAGGAATGGAGAAACAGTTGGCCCTCGCGGAAAAGGCCGAGACCAGTCCCAAAACGAAGACACGTCTGGCCCTCGTGCGCGCGGAGTTTGACTACCTCAAAGGCGTGGTCACCGCCGTGCATCTCTACAACGCCTACCAGATCTCGCCCGATGCCGCCTCGTTGGATCGTTTGCTCCATGCCATCGAGGCCCGCCGCCGAGCCGTGGAACAACTCTTCGCCAAGGGCAATGGACTCAAGGGTTGGCCGCTCACTCTTTTCCCGCCCATGGGTCATAACGCTGACACCTTGAAGCTCACGCATAATGGCTACCAAGAGCCGTACAAGGACTCCTTCTTCAACTGGGACACCGTTGCCAAACGCAACGCACCATTACCCAATTCAAAGCGGATGAATGCAGGACTGGCGAAGGGATCCGTAACGATAGCTTCACCCCAATGGGACAGGCTCCCGCCGCAGTCATTCGGCCCGACCAACGCCGCCACGCAAGTCCGCGCGTTGTATGACGACCAGCAGTTCTATCTCCGCTTCGACTGCGACCTGCCGCCCAATGCCACTGCCGAGTCCATCGAGAAGGAGCGTGTCGAAGCCTATCTCATGCCGGCAGGTGGATCGAAAGTAACCTTCAAGTTCAGCGCCGGACTCAAGCCCGACTCGCGCACGCAGGCTGCACGCGGCTTGATCGAGGACATGATGAACCTCGGCTACGGCAAGTTCGATCCCTTGTGGAAAGCCGAGTGGACACATGCCGCCATTCACGATCCCAAGACCAAGCGCCTGACAGTGATGCTGAGCATTCCTCTGAGTTCCATCCCACCAGCCACCGTAAAGTCAGACCAGAACTGGTTCGTCAACTTCCAGCGCATCAGTCCGTCTGGAGCCAGTGCCTGGTCGATAATCCAAGGCGGCGCTGGCATCGAAGACCCGCGCAGCAACGGCGAGCTAACCTTCAACAGCGATGGCTCTGCCTCAGTCAATCACCCGCTCAAGGCGCTCCGCGAGAAGTCCTACCTGGACACTTTCGAAACACCCGCTGAATGGAAAGCTCAGATCGCCAAGGGACCAACCGTTGCCCTGACTAACTGGCGCTTCCGCGCCGATCCCACGGAAGTTGGCGCGAAGGACGAGTGGTTCAAGCCATCAAGCTATGCGGAGACCGACTGGCTGCCCATCCAGGTGCCCACCTTCTGGGAGGAGACCGAGGCTATTGGCAAACTTCTGGGCGACGGCTGGTATCGCGTCGCCTTCACCATGCCCGCCGCTTCACAAGGCAAGACTCTCCGGCTCATGTTCGCTGGTGTTGATGAGCAGGGCTGGGTCTATCTCAACGGACAACTGATCGGCGAACACTCCGAGAAGTCAGAGAAGAAAGCCTACACTGCCTTGTATGACGAACCGTTCATCGTCGAAGTGCCAGCGGGGCAACTGAAGTTCGGCACGCAAAACGTGCTCTGTGTGCGGGTGCATAACCAGGTCGGTGCCGGTGGCATCTGGCGTCCGGTGCATGCACTCGAAGCCACTCCGTCCGCCAAGCCGCAATGAACACGAAGCTCAACCTAGCTCTCATCGGCACGCTGCTGATTGCGACTTTGGCAGCAGCCGAGGACGGGGCGCTTGCCGTCGCCCCGCTCAATACGAAACCAGGCCCCGAGTATCAATCGGCGGCCCGGCTTTACCAAGGCGTGCCGAGTATTGCCCGTGAAGCCAAGTCAGGGCGGCTCTGGGCGACGTGGTATTCCGGCGGACGGGGCGAGTCGAAGGAGAACTACGTCGTGGTAGTTACGAGCGGCGATGATGGAGTCACTTGGACCGAGCCGGTGCTGGTCGTCGATCCTCCCAATGCCATTCGCACCTCCGACCCCTGCCTCTGGACCACGCCGGAGGGGCGGCTGATGTTGTTCTACGTTCAGAACGATGCGACGAAGCAGCTACACGACGGTCGCTGGGGAGTGTGGTTCACCGTCTGTGAACATCCTGAACGCGCTGATTCTTCTTGGACCAGGCAGGTCCGGATCTGCGACGGCATCATGTTGAACAAACCGACTGTGCTGCGCGACGGCACGTGGCTGTTGCCGGTGGCGCATTGGTATGACCGGGACCACGGCGCTGGCATCGTGCGATCACGCGATCAGGGCCGGAGCTACACCTGGATCGGCGGCGCTCCGGGGCGCAACGCCGATTGGGATGGCAAGGCAACCGGCGGCGGTATGGAACACATCATCATCGAGCGAAATGACGGCACACTCTGGATGCCCATGCGCATCAAGGACGGCCTCGCGGAGACCACCTCACAGGACGGCGGCGTCACCTGGACCCCACCCCTGCGCTCCGCCATCGAAGGGCCTGGCTCTCGCTTTCACGTACGCCGCCTGCGGTCGGGCCGATTGCTGGTGGTCAATCACGTCGGCTTCTCGCGGGAAGGATCGCTCCTCGCTCAACGCAGCCACCTCACAGCCATGCTATCCAAGGATGAGGGCAAGACCTGGCCCCACCGGCTGCTCCTGGATGACCGCAGCCAAGTGTCTTATCCCGACGCCGTAGAGACAGACGAAGGCAAGCTCTACATCATCTACGACCGCGAACGCGCCGGAGCGCGGGAGTTACTGTTCGCCATCACCAACGAGACCGACATCTCCGCAGGCAAACCAGGACCGGCGACGAAGCTTCGCCAACTAATCAACAAGGCCACGGCTCCGCGCTAGCACACAACAAACCATCCCGCACAAAGCTCACGACAATGAAACACATCATACTAACAGCAACAATGCTGCTCACCTGCGGGGCGCTCACACACTCGTGGTCACAAGACCTTTACGACTACAAAAAGCCACGGGAGTCGCAGAACTGGACCACCATCTCGCTCAAGACCAAACCTTCGGAAGGCCAAGCGTTGCCGCTGGTCCTGCTCATCGGCGATTCGATCGCCGTGCGCTATGCCGCGGAGGTTGGCTCGGAACTCAAGGGCTAGGCCTACGTCTCCCTGCTTGGCACCTCCAAGGCCGTGGGCGATCCGGCCTTGCTCGATGAGATCAAGCTGGTACTGCGTCAGAATGTTTACTCGGTCATCCTCTTCAACTTTGGGCTGCATGGTGACACGGCAGATCTTCGCACCGGATTGCCGGACGTGATTGCCACGCTCCAACGCCATGCCCCCAACGCCAAACTTATCTGGACCACGACCACGCCCTGTCAGAAAAAGGACAACGCACCCGACGCGAGTGTCATCGAAAAGAACCAGGCCGCCGCCGAGCACATTAAGAAAGCAGGGATACCAGTGGATGATCTCTACACGCTGGTTGCGAAACACCCAACGAAGCTGTGGGACGGTGGCGGCGTGCATTACACGGCGGAGGGGACGGCGATTCAGTCCAAGCAGGTGGCGCAAGTCATCACGACGTTGCTGCCCGTGCCGCAGAAACCGCTGCGGGTGCTGATGATCGGCAACAGTCAGTGCCCGCTGCTTGTAGGCAATCGGTTGATCGAGAATCTGGCGGAATCAGACAAGGGTGCGCCACCGATCATCATCACCGGTTGCATCAAGGGCGGGGCGTCGCTGAAGAGTCACTGGGAAGCTGGCACCGGGACCAATACAGCGCGCGGGATGATCGCCAGCAGTTCGTGGGACTACGTCGTGTTGCAGGACATCTACTACGTTGAGGCCGCCGCCTTCCAACCTTATGCGCGGCAGTTTCACGAACTGATCAAAGGCAGCGGCGCGCGCACCCTGCTGTTTGGGACGGCTTCCATCCTTCGAGACTATCCCCAAGGATTCGAGCGACAGCATCGCCTGCACTTGGACATGGGCAGGGAACTCACAGTCCCCATCGTCGATGCGAGTCCGGCCTACACGAAATACTTCGGCGCTCAACCATCTGCCGAACGGATGGAGAGTCTCTTTGCCCAGGATAAGATGCACCCCGGACTGCGGGGTTCCTATCTCTATGCCTGCGGGATTTACACCGTGTTGACCGGACGTAGTCCCGTCGGTCTCGCCGCACCCGCCGCCATTCCCGCCGATGTCGCCAAGGAATTGCAGCAGGCCTCTTGGGCACAACATCAGGAGACTGCCGCGGCTTTGAAGAAGTGAAACAGCTATGACTTATCAGGCTGGATATTACCTGGTCGGCGGGTGACACGAGCGAGCCGCCCGTGCCGCCGGGCCACTGCCCCGGCGGAATGGAGGGAGACGGGATTAAGTTTGGGCGCGTTTGCGACCACACCGTGTCACACCCGTTCCGCCCGGCTGAAGCCGGGTGCTAATGAGAGGGACGAGAACCCAGTCCCGGGACTGCACCGCTTCCCGTGCACGATGGGTTTTGGAGCAGCACCTCAAATTCATTTCACTCAGCACAGTGGAGAATTCCGGTTCCCATCCGTGTTGATCCGTGTGGTTTCTCAATGCCCCGTTTTCTTACCCGTTCTACTTGAGCAGATCGTATCCGCCGATCACCGGAAGGCGTTTGCTCTCGCCGCGCGCGGCGTTGATCATCCCCACCACCATCAGGATCACGCAGCCGAAGCCCAGCACTTGCGTGCCCCAGACGAGATAGCGTCCCACCATCGGCAGCCAGTCGAGGAAGCGCCCGGCCAGTTCCACGAGCACCATTGTGAGGCACAGCACCATGCCCTGGTTCGCGTGGAACCGCACAAAGCGCGACTGCGGCGCGACCTGCAGGCCGACGACAAACAAAATCGCGAGATACGAGATGATCCCGTAAACCTTGTGCTCCTCCGTGTCCGTCGCCGCCATGACCGGCGGCGCGCCACCGCCCGCGCCGCCCGCGCCCGCCGCGGCGATGTCCGCCTGAAACTCCGCGAGCATGTTCGCGCGCAGCCAGCCCGCCATGCCCTGCTGCCAGACCAGCGTGTCGCCCGGCAGCATGCCGTTGCGGAACAGCGCCGCCAGATGCGTTTGATCCACCGGCCCGCAGGCCTGCCCCTGATGTTGGTAATGCCAGTTTGTCATGTGTTCTGCCTATGCAATTGAAACCTGGAAATCGACCACAGAGATACGAAGAACACCGGGCGGCGGGGCCGCAACCCAAGGAGCGCGGCGTTAACGCCGCTTCACCGTTCGAATGCCGCAGCGGGTCCGACCCTGCCCGCACCTTCCACGCTGAAGCGGCATAAATGCCGCGCTCCGATTTCCTCGCTGCGCGCGAGGATTTCGGCGCGCGGGCGGTCCCCGCACCCGTGAAGGCGCAAGAAACTCCAAGCGCTTCGGCTCCGATGTTGCCGCTGCGACCGGGGACCGGTCGCGCTCCGCTTTGGTTGCGGGACCGCTGCCCGGTGTTCATCGTCTCTCCGTGGTTCACCTGAAGCCTTGCGAATCGACAGTCACTACTAAGTCCCGCCCTTTGCCCGGCCCATGCCGCATCCTTACCATGACTCCACCACGTTATTCCGCCGTGTCACTATCCTTCTGTCTTTCCGTCTTGCTCGCGTCGGGGGCGCTCTCTGCGGCGGAATGGCCGGAGCTTCCCGCAAAGGATGCGGCGGCCGAGTTACCCGCGCAGGAGTGGCCGCAACGGCCTGGGCCGCGGCGCGTGCGGGTGCTGGTGCATTATCCCGGCGGTTCGCTGGATGGCGTGAATGCAGCGACTGGCGTCATGCTCACGCTGCACAATTGGGGCGGCAGCGATTGCGTGGGCACGGCCGATCCGCGGGCGCTGGCGCAGTTGTCGGCGGCGTTCAATGCGTTCGCGTTTCCGGCGGAGGAAGCCTTTGGGCGCTCGGTGTCGCTTCATGCCCTGGATGCAGAGACCGCGATCAATGGCTCCACGCGGATCGGAGAAACATTGCTCACCGATTGCCTGGCGATGGCCCGCAACAGCCGCTTGAAAGTGGATCGCGACCCCGCGACCTGGCAGCGCCTAATTGCCGAGCTTCGGCTACCTCCGAACACCGATTTCATTCTCATCCGCATCGGCCTGGCGCACACGAACAAAGCCCAGCGCCGCGAAACCTTTGACGGTCACTACCTGGACGGTGTGCGCCTGACGCTGGCTCGCCGTGCGCCGCTGCCGTGAAGTCTGGGGCTCACCTCTAACGCTTTTTGGATCTGCACATGAAACACGCTCTCATACGCCTCACCGCGCTGCTGCTCGCGCCGCTGGCCTCGCTCTACGCCGCCGATGCGCCGAAGCAAAAACCCAACATCATCGTCATCCTCGCCGATGACATGGGCTATGCCGACATTGGTGCCCACGGTTGCAAAGACATTCCGACGCCGAACATTGACCGGCTTGCGAAAGGTGGGGTGCGATTCACCGATGCGTATGCGAACGGATCGTTCTGCACACCGACCCGCGCGGCGTTGATGAGCTGTCGGTATCAGCATCGCTACGGCATTGAAGACCTCGGCGGACCGCTGCCCGCGCAGGCCCATACGTTGCCGCAACGGCTCAAGGCGGCGGGCTACGTGACGGGCATGGTGGGCAAGTGGCACCTTGGCTCGACCGAAGGTTTCACGCCGGTGGATCGCGGTTTCGATGAATTCTTCGGCTTCGTCGGGGGCGGGCATCAATACATCATCCAGCCGGGCGGAAAGGGCGAATACAACGCCCCCATCCTTCGCCATCGCGAACCGGTGAACGAACAGCGTTACTTGACGGACGCCTTCGGCGAAGAAGCCGCTGCGTTCGTCGAGCGATGCTCCACAACCAAGAACGAAGAACCACGAACCAAGAACGCGAAGCCTTTCTTCCTCTATCTCGCCTTCAACGCCGTCCATACGCCGATGCAAGCCACCGAGAAATACCGCGCGCGCTTCCCCGGCATCACCGATCCCAAACGCCAGACCTATGCCGCCATGCTCAGCGCGATGGATGACGCCATCGGACTCGTGCTCACGAAGCTGGAGCAGACGGGCAAGCTCAACCAAACGCTCATCGTCTTCACCAATGACAACGGCGGCCCGACCACGCGCAACGCCGTCAACGGCTCGCGCAACACGCCCTTGCGCGGCTCCAAGTGTGAAACCTTCGAGGGTGGCATCCGCGTTCCCATGCTGATGCAGTGGCCCGGCGTCATCGCACCCGGCACGACGTATGCAAAGCCCGCGATCAGCTTCGACATCAGCGCCACGGCGCTCGCCGCCGCAGGTGCCGACGCCACTGCCATCGACGGCGTGGATTTGCTCCCCTTTGTCAAAGGCGACAAATCCGGTACACCGCACGACATCCTGTTCTGGCGCAGCCGCACGATAAGCAACAACTACGGAGCGCGCCAGGGCGATTGGAAATACGTCCACAGCACCGAAGGCGACGCCGCTCCCGGTCCCAAACAAAAGCCCGCGCAAGACAGGCTCTTCAACCTCGCCAACGACATCAGCGAGCAACGCGATCTCGCCGCCGAACAGCCCGCCAAGCTCGCCGAGCTGAAGAAGCTTTACGCGGCCTGGAGCGACGAGGTGGATGCCGACTGCCGAAAGGTCGGACTCGAACCAAAGTTCCCAAAGCCCGCAAGACCTGCCGCCAAGTAGTCCACGAGAGGCGCTATGAACGCATCTATCCATTGCCAAAGAGCCGTCCAAGACGCATCTTTATCGCATGTCCACTCACCCACTCTTCGATCTCCTGATCGCCCAGGCATTGGACTTGCCGCTGCCAGAGTTGACGCGGCGTGATCTCGCGTGGCCGCAGATGCCGGGGAAGGTGCAGGCGATCACTGGCATGCGCCGGGCGGGAAAGACGACGTTCCTTCACCAGATCATGAGGGACTTTCAGCAGAGCGGTGTGGAGCGGGAGGGGCTGCTCTACCTGAACTTCGAGGACGAGCGGTTGCTGGGCCTGCCCGTGGCCGATCTCACGCATTTCATCGAAGCCTACTACCGACGCTGCCCCGAGCGCCGGGGGAAAATGAAGTCCGTATTCTGCTTCGATGAGATTCAGCTCATCCCGGGCTGGGAATCCTTTGTGCGGCGTCTGCTGGATACCGAGAAGGTGCAGATTTTTGTCAGCGGCAGTTCCTCACGAATGCTCAGCCGCGAGGTGGCGACTTCGCTGCGCGGACGTGGTCTGGAGACCACCGTGTGGCCGTTTAGCTTCCGCGAGTTCCTTCGGCATCGGGGAGTCGAGCCCAAGGGAAAGGCTGGGTTTTGGCCGCCTGCGGAAGTTTCACGGATGGAGGCCGCATTTCAGATCTACCTGCATCAAGGCGGCTTCCCGGAGGCGCAAAACGCCCCGGCCGCGCTGCATCGCCAACTGCTGCAAAGCTACGTGGATGCCTGTCTCTTCCGCGATGTGGTCGAGCGGCACAACGTCACGAATCTCCCGGCGCTGCGCTCCTTGATCCGGCAGTTGCTGGCCTCCCCGGCCAGCCTCTTCAGCATTCACAAGTGCTGGAATGACATGAAGAGTCAGGGCATGGCCGTGGCCAAGGAATCGCTCCACGCCTGGCTGGGCCAGCTCGAGGATGCGTTTCTGCTTTTCACCCTCCCGCTCTGCACCGCTTCCGAGCGCCAACGTCAGGTGAACCCGCGCAAAGTGTATCCCTGCGATCACGGGCTCATTCCCGTCTATGACCGCACCGGGCGGGCCAATACAGGCCACAGCCTGGAAACGGTGGTGGCCGTCGAACTGAAGCGCCGTGGCGCCGAGTTGGCTTACGCATTGACCGAGGATGGGGGTGAGGTGGACTTCGCCGTCACGCAGGGAGACGGCTCCAAATCGCTGATCCAAGTCGCGGCGGAGTTGCGGGATGAAAGCACACTGGACCGGGAGTTTCGTCCCTTGATGCCCGGGACGGTTTTCATGGCACCGGGATGGGGCAAAGCTGAGCGGCTCCTGCTCACCCTGGACATGAGCACCGCCATCCAAGTGCAAACATCCGCTCCCAAGGGAACCCTCGTCCGCCCGGTGTGGGCATGGCTTCTGGAAAGCCCCGCGTGAAAATCACATCGTCATGCTCCCAGCACTGATGAATTTGGTTCTGCCACAGATTCAGGAAAGCCGCAGATTATCGGAATCAAACTGTGGTTTTCCTGAATCTGCGGCAAAAACTTCTGCTCCAGTCGGATTTCATAGTTTCCTTCACTGATATGCCTTCCCCTTCCCAAATCCTTCTGACCGCCGTGGCCATCGTGCCTCTGTGGTTCACCATCGCCGCCGCCGAGGAAGCACCGCGTGTCGTCATGGCGGAGAAGCACCGCGCGCTTTTCAAAGAACATTGTGTCTCCTGCCACGGCGCGGAGAAGCAGAAGGGCAAGTTCCGCATCGATGATTTGTCTTTCACCATCGCGGACTTCGAGACGGCGGAGAAGTGGCAGAAGGTGCTCAATGCGATGAACTCGGGCGAGATGCCGCCGGAGAATGAGAAGCAACCGGCAAATGCGGCGAAAGCGGATCTGCTGGATGATTTGTCGAACGTGATGGTCGCGGCGCGGCGCACGCTGAATGATCAGCAGGGTGTCATCACCATGCGGCGGCTGAACCGGCGCGAATACAAGAACACGCTGCGCGAACTGCTCGGCGTGGAGATCAATGTGGCGGAGTTGCCAAGTGACACGGGCACGGGTGGCTTCGATACGGCGGGACAGAATCTCTTCATGTCGGCCAACCAGCTTGAGCAGTATCAATCGCTCGGGCTGCAGGCGCTGGAGGAGGCGTTCACGCGCTCCGCCGTGGCGGATGAGGAGCGCAGCCTGCGCGTCGAGACGGAGGAAAACAATGCGCGCATCCGCAAGAACTACCAGGAACAGCTCGATGCGCTGGATCGCGCGACGAAGTGGGCGAAGGCGGTCGAGGATGCTGCGGCGAAACCGGAAAATGCCGCCGTCGTGGCGGAGATTCGTGGCCGGGTGAAGAGCGATGATTTTTTCCGGCGCGAATGGGCGAAGATCCAAGGCGCGCCCGCGCCGGAGGAGTTTGGTTTCAAAACGGTGGAGAACAACGCGGACAAGGCGAATCGGGCGCTGGGCTATGGCACCAAGGCGGGCACGGGCTACATGCGTCCGTATCACGAGCGTTACTTGAAACAACCGCACCTCGATACCGGCGCTTACCTTACCATCAGCCAGGAGGATCTCGGGAATGACCAGTTCGCGATCTTTTTGCCCGGCAAATGGCCGGTTGGCGATTACACCGTGCGCGTGCGGTTGGGCCACACGCCGCAATCGACGCCGGAGCGGCGCTACATCGAGTTCGGCACGAATCCGCGCAATGGCAAGCCGCTGAGCACGCACGCGGTGAGCGGCACGATCGAGAAGCCGGAGGTGATCGAGATTCCCTTCCAGCTCACCAAGGATCACGCCCAGCGCAATGACCGCACGATCTACATCCGCGAGAAAGGCACAAAGGATCACTTCCTGCGAACGCGGGAGATTTTCGGCGCGGGCAGGGCGAAGAATGGCATCGGCCCCGAGCTGGCGGTCTGGGTTGATTGGATCGAGATCGAGCGCAGGACGGCGAACAAAAAACCGAAGACGCCCGAGTTGGTGAAGTTTGGCATCGGCGTCAATCGCCAGGTCGGCAGCGTGACGGCGAAGGGCGTGAGCAAGGTGCGCTTTGAATGCGAAACGGCGAATGAGAAAGTCGCGAACTATGTGAAGGAGCAGAACGATGCCCGCGCGCGTGCGAATGCTTGGGTGAAGGCGGTGAACGATGCGGCGGCGAGGCCGGAGAATGCCGCCGTGGTCGCGGAGCTGCGCAAGAACTCCAAGAGCGATGCCATTTTCCGCCGCTCGTGGGACAAGATCCCGGGCGCACCCTCGCCGGAGAGTTTTGGTTTCAAGACCTTGGAGAACAACGCGGACAAGGCGAACGACGCGCTCGGCGAAGGCTGGCAGAAGTATCACGAATACTACATGAGCCGACCGCATCTCGACCGTGGCGCCTATCTCGGCACGCCGACGAAACACCCTTCGGTGATGGCGCTGGGCTTCATGCAACTTCCGGTGCCGGGCGAGTGGACGAGCGGCGAGTTCGTCCTCCGCGTGCGTGTGGCCGCCGCGAAGGAGGCGCGGCCGGAGCAGAAGTTCCTCGAAATGGGCATGCACCCCCGTAATGGCATGGTGCGCGCCACTTTTGAAATCACCGGCACGATGGAGAAGCCGCAGATCGTCGAGATGCCCTTCACGCTGACCAAGGCCATCACCGACGGTGGCGACCGCACGCTCTTCATCCGAGAAAAAGGCGCGTGGGACAACAACGAGGAAGGCGGACGCAAGCGCAGCGAGGCCGTGAAGCGCAACGGCATCGGCCCCGAGGCCGTGCTGTGGATCGACTACATGGAAATCGAGCGCGTGAGCGCTCCCGCCGGCTCCGCGCCCGGTCTCGCCGCGCTGGGCATTCCGCTGGATGACACCGGTGGCGTCAGTGAGATCAAACCGGCGCTAAAGCGCTTCTGCGCCGCCGCGTTTCGCGGCGTGGAGCCGCCCGCGAGCTTCGTGGACAAGCTGGGTGCGCTTTACGACACGCAGCGCAAGGGCGGAGCAAAGCACAGCGCGGCTCTGAAGGAGACGCTCTCCGTCGTGCTCGCCTCGCCGATGTTCCTCTATCTCGCCGAAAGTGGCTTGAGCTTTAGCTCGAGCGATTCAGAAAAGCTTCGGCTAAAGCCGAAGCCACTTTCCAACACCGAACTCGCGAACCGCCTCTCCTACTTCCTCTGGAGCGCCCCGCCGGATGAGGAATTGCTCCACGCCGACCTGAGCAAGCCCGACATCCTCGCCGCGCAAACCACGCGACTGCTCGACGACGCGCGCTCGCAGGATTTCGTGCAGGGCTTCGTGCATCAATGGCTGGGCATGGACCGCATCGATTTCTTCCAGGTGAACCGCTCCATGTATCCGCGCTTCGACGACAGCACGAAGCTGAACGCGCGCAAAGAGGTCTTCGCCACCTTTGCGCATCTGTTGCAGCACAACGCGCCGCTCTCCGATCTGCTGAAGGCCGACTACGTCATCGTGAACCACCTGCTCGCCGACTTCTACGGCATCGAAGGCGTGAAGGGGGATGCGTTTCAAAAAGTCAGCCTCCCCCCGAAATCACCGCGCGGCGGCCTGCTCGGCATGGCCGCGATTCACTTCATGGGCGGCAACGGCGAGCACACCAGCCCCGTCGAGCGCGGCGCATGGGTCCTGCGCAAGCTCATGAACGATCCGCCGCCGCCCGCGCCTGCGAACGTCCCGCAAATCGCCCGCCTCGCCGGCAAGGTGCTGACCACCCGCGAGCGCCTGCAAATGCATCAGGAAGACGCGCAGTGCGCCAGTTGCCATCGCAAGATCGATCCCGTCGGCTTCGGCTTGGAGAACTTCGACGCCGTCGGTCAATGGCGCACCCAAGACACCTACCAAGTCAAAGACGAAAAGGGCAAACCCGTGAAAGGCGCGAGCAAGACGTGGAGCATCGAAGCCACTGCACAACTCCACAAAGGCCCCGCATTCAAAGACTACTTCGAGTTGCGCGACATCATCGCCTCACGCGCCGACAACTTCGCCAAAGGCTTCAGCGAAGCGCTCATCGAGTATGCGCTCGGCAGGCCGGTCGGCTTCCGCGATGAGCCGCTCACCGCGGACATGGTGACCGCCGCGAAGAAGCGCAACCTCGGCCTGCGCGAGTTCATCCACACCCTCGTCGCCAGCAAAGAGTTTCACACCAAGTAGGCACATCCCGCAGCGTTTAATCTCCAAACCCAATACACGACGAACATGAAAACCCGCCGCCACTTCCTCCAATCCAGCACCGCGATCATCGCGCTGCCCGTGCTCGAATCACTCGGCTTCCGCCGCTTTGCCTCCGCAGCGCCTGCGGTGAAGCCGCCGAAGCGCCTCATCTTCCTCGGCTTCGGCTGGGGCATCACGGAGAGCACGTGGTATCCCGACATCAAAAAGCCCGGACCGGACTACGAACTGCCCGTCGGCCTCAAGCCGCTCGAGCGGCATAAGAAGGACTTCAGCGTCGTGCAGGGGCTCTGGAACAAATACTCCAACGAAGGCCACTGGGGCAGCGCCATGTGGCTCACGGGGGCCAATCGCTATGCACAGCCGGGGCAGAGCTTTCACAACAGCATCAGCGCGGATCAGGTCGCGGCAGCGCAGCTCGGCCTTAATACGCGTTTCGCTTCGCTTCAGTTCAATAGCAGCGAAAGCGGCGACATGAGCGGACATGGGCCCGGCCTTTCGATGGCCTGGGACGTCAGTGGCAAACCCGTCGGTGGTCAGAACGGCCCCGTCGCCGCCTATCATCGTCTCTTTGCCAAAGACACCACACCGCTCTCGCAACAGCAGGCCATGCTCGCGCAGAAACGCAGCGTGCTCGACGCCGTGCTCGACAACGCCAAGTCCCTCCAGCGCGGCCTCGCGAAGAACGACAACGCCAAGCTCGACGAATACTTCCAGGGCATCCGCGACATCGAAACGCGCCTCGCCAAAGAAGAGCAATGGATGGAAGTCCCGCGCCCGAAGGCCCCCATCGCCGAACCGCAGCCCGGCGTAAACGGCCGAGAGGAGATCAAGCTCATCTACGACATCATGATCGCCGCCATGCAGACCGACAGCACGCGCGTGATGACCTTCCGTCAGCCCGTGGCCACGCTGCTCACTGCCATGGACATCAAAGTGCATCCGCACGACATGAGCCACTACCACACCACGCTCGGAGAGAAGCTCGACGCCTCCCAGCGCCGCGACATCGCGCAGAGCGAGCTGCTCGCCGGCTTCCTCGACAAACTCAAGGCCACGAAGGAATCCGACGGCACGGTTCTCTTCGACAATGTCGCCCTCGCCTACGGCAGCAACATCCGCACGGGCCACGAACTTTCCAACTGCCCCACGATCATCACCGGCCGCGGCGCCGGTCTGAAACTCGGTCACAACATCGTCGCGCCAAAAGACACGCCGCTGTGCAATGCGTGGCTGACGCTGTTGCACGGGCTCGGCGTCAAGGCCGAGCGTCACGGCGACAGTTCCGGCGTGTTGAAAGAAATCGTCGCGTAGTGAAGCTGCCAATCGCCCGCCAAAGAAAAGTTCGCCATCTTTGCTAATTTCACCCGCAGGACGGCAAGCCTGTGTCGATGCCCCTCGCACCCTTCACGCCCGCAAGTTCGCCCTCGGAGGCTATGAAGTCCTCGCCACCGCCGTGGCCGCGAGCATCAAAGCGCAGATGGGGAAGCGCTGACAGATGGCGCGAATCCCTTTCTCCATCGAAGGCTCACACGAATCAAACTACACCGCTCGTCCAGTGAAGCGGAAAATCACGCCGATGAAACACAAACACATCCTCCCACTCCTCACCGCCCGACTGCTCGCGCCGCTGGCCGCGCTGCAGACCGGGTTTGGAACGAGGTGGCCAAGGAAATCTTGAATTGCTCCGTTACCCAATGAGCCGGCCATACCGGAGATGAAAGATTGCGCCCAGCTCCACGATTTGTGCCGACTACGCTCGACGCTCGAAGCGTTTGCTGTGCGGTGTTGGCGGCGGGGAACCGTGCGGGAGCGGATTGCGGATGACTTGCGGCATCAGCTCGGTGCGCTGAAGCGCCTGGCGACCAAGGGAGATTATGCGGCGTTTCACCAAGCCGATCAGGAGTTTCATCGCACGTCGGTTGCGGCGGCCGATCTGGAGCCGCTGCTGAAAAGCTGGGAGATCGTGGCTGCGGACCTGGACGAATGGATACTCAACGTCAAACAATCCTACTGGCCGAATCTGATGGCGCTCTATCGAGAGCACGAGTTGTTGTTGGCGGCCTGGCACGGGGAGGATGAGGGGACTGCGGAACAGGCGACGCATCAGCATTTGGAAGCGGGCTGGTATCGGCGGAAAATGGCCGAGGGGTTCGGGGGCCAAGAGCTGAATCCGGTGCAACGCGCGGTATCGTTCATCGCGACACATTTCGCCAGCCACCTCGAAATGGCCTGGGTCGCCCGCCAGGTGAGCTTCGTCAGCGCGAGTCATCTGGCGCGCATGTTCAAGGACAAGCTGGGAGTGTCACCGCTGCGCTACCTAAAACAGGTGCGACTGGAAAGGGCGGCGCAGTTGCTTCGTTCCGGCGCGGACAGCGTTGCGACCATTGCGGGTCGCGTTGGTTACCGGAACGCCTCCCACTTTGTCCGCGACTTCCGGCAGATGTTCGCTGTCACGCCTCTTGATTACCGTCGCGGGCGCACATCTTGAGGGTTCCATGCCTGAAAATGTTCCATTCTATGCACCGCGATGTGCTGACAGCCGCAAAAGGTGGGGGAAGGGGAAAATGGGGTTTCGCTAGTAATGGATGGCCCTAGTATCTGCCCGTCATGACTAAAGCCACCTTCACCTGTATTGCTCAGCTTCTCCTGCTCATGCCGCTGGTTGCTGCGGAGAAACCCGCGCCAACCGCTGCCCGCACCGAAATGCCGGTCATCAGCAGCCCACCGGGACCGCAGTTTCAGGACGAGGCGCGGCCGGGGGCGATGATCATCGGGATGGATCGCACGCCGAAGGGGCGCATCTGGGGCTGCTGGACGGGCACCGGTGACAAAAAGGACGGCTATTTTCTGCTGGCAACGAGCGATGACGGTGGCGCGAACTGGTCGAAGCCGCGGCTGGCGGTGGGCGCACGCACGTCGTCGGGCCAGCGGTTGCACGGCGCGCTGGTCGGGAATCTGTGGACTGATCCGCGCGGGCGGCTGTGGCTGTTTTTCGACCAGCAACTCGGCGACCCGCAGGGACGCATCGGCAACTGGTTCATCCGCTGCGACAATCCCGACGCCACCGAACCCGCGTGGTCGAAGCCGGTGCGGTTTGCGGAGGGCTGCACGCTGAACAAGCCCACCGTGCTCCATAACGGCGATTGGCTGTTGCCGGTGTCCGACTGGCACCAGAAGACGGCGCGGGTGTTTGCCTCCACCGACGAAGGCGCATCGTGGAAAGAGCGTGGCAGCTTGCAGTTCCCGGATTGGGAGTTCGACGAGCACATGATGGTCGAGTTGCGCCACGGGCGCCTGTGGATGCTGGCGCGCACGAAGGGGCAGCCGCACGAGAGTTTTTCCACCGATGGTGGCAAGACCTGGAGCGAGCCGCGCCAGGCCGCAACAGTGCAGAATGTGAATGCCCGTTTCTTCCTGCGCCGGTTGAAGTCGGGCCGCATCCTGCTGGTGAAAAATGGTCCGCCCACCGAGCGGCTGTCAAAGCGCACGCACATGAGCGCCTGGCTCTCCGACGACGAAGGTCAGACGTGGAAGGGCGGCCTCCTTCTCGATGAACGCAACGCGGTGTCCTATCCCGATGGCTTTGAGTCGCCCGACGGGCTTATCCACATCCTCTATGACTGGAACCGGCACAGTGACGCGGAGATTCTCCTGGCGAAGTTTCGCGAGGAAGACGTGCTCGCGGGCAAGGTGGTGTCGAAGGACGCGAAGCTGCTCATGCGGGCGAACAAGGCCACCGGTCCCAAGCCGGAGAAGCTCTACAACGGCATCGAGTTCCCCGACGTGTGGCCGCCGCGGTTCCGTGATCCGAACTCCGCGGAGCCGATGGACGTGCCGTATCTGCGCAAGCCGCCAAAGACGATCCCCATCGACATCGGTCGTCAGCTCTTCGTCGATGATTTCCTCATCGAGAAGACCACGCTGAGGCGCACCTTCCATCAGGCAAAGAAGTTCGCGGGCAATCCGGTCTTCAAGGCTGAAACCGAGCGCGAGCTGGGTAAGTCAACGCAAGGTGAGCGCGGCGAGGAAGCCACGACCTTCACCGGCCAGGGCGGTGTGTTTTACGATCCGGCAGAAAGGCACTTCAAACTATTCTACGTCGCCGGGTGGCGCGGGCCGCTGTCGCTCGCCACGAGTCCGGACCTGAAGACGTGGACACGCCACGGCCTGTTGCTGCCGGAGGGCCTGCGCTGGACGGGTCCGAAGCTCACCACCGGCGGCTCTGACAATTGCGTGTGGTTCGACCTCAACGCGAAGTCACCCGCCGAGCGCATCAAATACCTCACCTGCTGGCTGCATGTGCCGCAGGAGCAGCGTCCCGATGGCTTCCTGCACTCGCTGCATGTCTCCAATGGCAAAACGTGGTCCGATGCCGTGCCCACGAGCATCGCGGCGGATGATTACTGCTCGTTCTTCTACAATCCCTTCCGCGAAAAATGGGTCTTCAGCATCAAGAAGGGCACGGCACGCGGTCGCAGCCGCTACTACTTCGAGAGCGACGAGTTCCTCAAAGGCGCGGACTGGAGCAAGGCGGTGTATTGGACCAGCACGGACCGGCTCGACGCGCCGGAGCCGCCGGGCCGCTATCCCGGCGCGGGCGACACCCCGCAGCTCTACAGCCTCAACGCGGTGGCTTACGAGAGCCTCATGGTCGGCATGCACTACATCCACCGCGGCCCGAAGAACGAGATTTGCGACAAGGGCAAGTTTCCGAAGCTCGTCGATCTCGAACTCGGCTTCAGCCGCGACGGCTTCCACTGGGACCGCCCGGATCGGCGCGGCTTCATCGTCGGCTCACGCACCGAAGGCGCGTGGGATCGCGGCTATCTGCACGGCGCCGCGGGCGTCTTCGTCGTGCTCGATGACCAACTCGTCTTCCCCTACATGGGCACCAGCGGCATCGCGCCGAGCGGACATCGCGGCATGTATTCCGGCGGCAGCATCGGCCTCGCCACACTGCGACGTGATGGTTTCGCTTCGATGGATGCCGGGGAAAAGGGCGGCGTCCTCACCACGCGTCCGGTGAAATTCAACGGCCAGCATCTCTTTGTGAATTTGAATGGTGAGCTGCGCGTGGAGGTGCTCGATGAAGCCGGCAAAGTGCTTGCGACCTCAACCGCAAACTCCGGCAACTCCACCAAGCAGCGCATCGAGTTGGCCGGCCTCGCCGCTCTTGCTCGAAAGCCCGTGCGCTTCCGCTTTCACCTCGCGAACGGCTCCCTGTATGCCTTCTGGGTTAGCGCGGGCGAACGCGGTGCCAGCAATGGCTACGTCGGCGCCGGCGGGCCGGGCTTTGCTGGCGTGCGTGACCTTGCCAACTGATCCCTGAGCAACGCTCCCCGCCGATGACGCGCTTTTTCAACTGGTTCAACAACCTCTATCCCGTCTGGCTCGTGAGCCTGGCGGTGATCGCGTTCGTCAAGCCGTCCACGATGCTGTGGTTCGATTCCAACTGGGTGTTCTGGTCGCTCGCGGCCTCGATGCTCGGCATGGGGCTTACGTTGAGCCTCGACGACTTCAAGGCCATCGGTCGGATGCCGGGCAGCGTGGCGCTGGGCTTCGCGGCGCAATACACCATCATGCCGCTCACCGGCTGGTTCGTGACCAAGGTGCTGGCGCTCGATCCCGGTCTCGCCGTGGGCATCATTCTCGTCGCGAGCTGTCCCGGCGGCATGGCGTCGAACATGATCAGCTATCTCGCGAAAGCGAACGTGGCGCTGTCGGTGGTGCTCCCGCTCGCCTCCACGCTGCTCGCCTTCATCTTCACACCGGCGTGGACGAGCGCATTCGCCGGCAAATACGTGCCGGTGGATGCCTGGGGTTTGTGCCAATCGGCGCTTCAACTCACCGTGGCTCCCGTCGTGCTCGGCGTGCTCATCCGTTGGAAGCTGCCGCGCATGGCGGATCGCATTGGCGCCTGCGGACCGACCATTGCCGTGCTGGCTTTTGTGGGCGTGAGCGGCGGGATCGTCGCGGCGAGTGCGGAGGCGATCGCGACCAGCTTCGGCCGTCTCGCGCTGGCGGCGTTCACGTTGCACGTCATTGGCTTTGGCGTCGGTTATCTCCTGCCGAAAATGCTGCGCTATCCCGAGTCCGTCGCCCGCACCGTGAGCATCGAGGTGGGCATGCAAAACGGCGGCATGGCCGCGTCGCTCGCGCGGCAGCATTTCCCCGCCATGCCACTCGCGGCCGCCGCGGCCGTCTTCAGCGGAGTGATGCAAAACATCGTCGGCGGTCTCATGGCCTCGTGGTGGAAACGCCGCCCGCCGTCCGCATGAGCCGGCGCGACATCTACTACTGGAAGTGCGACCGGGCGGCGGCGTTTCACGGCACGCAGTTGCGCGTGGAATCGGACTCCGTTCTCGAAGCGCAACTGCACGCGGCGATGCGCGCCAAGCTTGGCTGCAAGCAACTCACGCTCTCCGCCGCAAAAGGCCAGGGCAATCACCTCACATGGGATGCGGACGCGGACGGACAGTCCATGTTCGTGCGCCTCGAAAATGGTCCCGAGCAGGATGACTACATCATGGTGGAATCGGCGGTGATGCAGCGGGTGCGTGCGCTCGGTCTGCCCGTGCCGCAAGTCTTCGCCGTCGATGCGAGCCGCCGGCATGTCGCCGGTGCCTGGCAGGCGATTGAACGCATCGCGTTTCCGGACCTGAATCAGTGGTTCAAGCAAGGCGTGCTCGACAGCCACCGCATCGCCTTCGACATCGGAGCCGCCGTCGCGCGTTGGCAGGCGATTCAACCGGCCGGCTTTGGCGCGTTCGACTCAGCGCAGCCCAACGAACTCCGCGGCTTTCATCCGCGTTACGAGGATTACTTCCGGCTCCGACTCGACCAACACCTCGGATTCCTGGTCGAACGCCGCTTCCTCACTCCTGAACAACGCGCCGAAATCGAGCGCGTCATCAACGACCACCAAAAGCTTCTTCGCATCGATCACGGCTGCCTCGTTCACAAGGACCTCGCGCTTTGGAACATCCTGGGCTCGCGCGAACACATCGCCGCGTTCATCGATTTCGACGACGCCATCAGCGGTGACCCGGTGGATGACCTTTCGTTGCTCGCCTGCTTTCACGATGCTGAATTCCTTCGCCGCGCCTTCGCCGGTTACGAGAGCGTCCGCCCGCTGCCGCCAGAGCATCGGCGGCGCTTCTGGCTGCATCTGCTGCGCAACATGATCGTCAAGGCCGTCATCCGCGTCGGCGCGGGCTACTTCGATCGTAGCGATGCATTTTTTCTCATCCCCAGTGGCGCATCGGGAGGAACTCTGCGCGAGTTCACACACGCACGACTGAACGCGGCCTTGAACGGCCTGCGCGGCGGAAGCGGCATCGAAACTCTCGGAGACTTAAAAACATGAACGCACACATCGGCACTTTTCTTTCGATCGGCTCGCCCACCATCGCGGAACTCGCTGCCCTGTCGGGCTTCGATTGGGTGCTGATCGACTTGGAGCACGGCAGCGGATCCGAGTCCGCCGTGCCGGAGCAATTGCGAGCGTTACGTGGCAGCAAGACGCGCGGCATTGTGCGTGTCGGCGCGCCTCATGCCGACCTCATCGCACGGGTGCTCGACTGGGGCGCGCATGGCATCATGATTCCGCATGTCAGTTCCGCCGCGACCGCTGAAGCCATCGTGCAGGCCGCGCACTATGCGCCTCGTGGCGGGCGTGGCTATTCGCGCTCAGTGCGGGCGCACGATTTTGGCCTGCGTCCGGCAGAGCAGGCCCCTGCGCCGATCATCATGGCGCAGATTGAATCCATCGAAGGCGTGAAACACGCCGCTGAGATTGCGCACGTGGACGGCATTGATGTGCTCTTCGTCGGCCCTGCGGACCTTCAGCACGATCTCACCCACCGCGCCGCCGCAGCTCCCGGTGATTTCGCAAAATGCCTGCGCCTCGTTGTCGCCGCCGCAAAGGACGCAGGCAAAGAAACGGGCATTCTCGCTCGCGATCTCGGCGACGTGCCCCATTACCTCGAACAAGGCTTCACCCAGATCGCCATCGACTCCGACCTCGCGATCCTGCGCAAAAGCTGGCAACAAATACTCTCCAAGTTTCGAAGCCAGTCATGAAACCCACACTCACACTCTTCGTTGCCTGAAATGATATGAAACTCACTCTCTGCCTTACCCGCTTGCTCTCGCTGTTGTTCCTGCTCCCGCTCTCGCTGCGCGGCCAGACCGCTCCGGGGGCTGGGGCGGAGGACTTGACGGTGCTGCCCGCGTTGGTGGATGGCGTGGCTCCGACCGCGCTGCTGGAGGCGCAGTTGAAGAAGCTCGCGTTTGCCGCGCTGGACCGACGCGAGGCGGCTTATGAACAAATCACGACGCCGGCGGATGTCACCGCGTGGCAGCAGCGGCAGCGGGCCAGTTTTCTCGCGGCGTTGGGCGGACTGCCGGAGCGCACGCCTTTGAAGGCGCGGGTGACGGGCCAGCGTGACTGCGGCACGTATCGGATGGAGAAGATCCTGTTTGAGAGTCAGCCGGGATTCATCGTCTCCGGTTTGCTCTATCTTCCGCCAGGAGAGGGGCCGCACCCGGCGGTGCTGATGCCGTGCGGACACACTGACATTGCGAAGGCGGGCAAAGTGTATCAGACGGCGTCCATCAGCCTCGTGCGGGCGGGCATCGCGGTGTTTTGTTTCGATCCCATCGGCCAGGGTGAACGGCGGCAGTTTCGCCAACCGGACGGCAAACCGGAGTTCAGCAGTCCCACGAGCGAACATCAACTGATGGGCATCTCCGGGACGCCGGTGGGCAACAGTCTCGCGCGGGCGATGATTTGGGACGGCATCCGCGCCCTCGACTACCTGCAGAGTCGGAAAGACATCCGCGGCGACCGGCTCGGCTGCACCGGTGTCTCCGGCGGAGGGACCATGACCAGCTACCTGATGGCACTGGATGAGCGCATCGCCGCTGCCGCGCCCGCGTGTTATCTCACGGGCTACCGGCGCTTGCTCGAAACGATCGGCCCGCAGGATTTTGAGCAAAACCATTTCGGCCAGATTACCGCCGGCCTGGACCACGCCGATTACGTCCTGCTGTGCGCCCCGCGGCCGGTGCTCATCATGGCGGCGACGCGGGATTACTTCGACATTCACGGCGCGTGGAATGTCTTTCGCCAGAGCAAGCGCGGTTACGGGCGGCTCGGCTTCCCGGAGCGTGTCGAGTTGATCGAGGCGGACACGAAACACGACCTCGCCATCGAAATGCGCGAGGCCTCGGCGCGGTGGTTCCGACGCTGGCTGTTGGGCCGCGACGATGCGTGGCGGGAACCCGCGTTCGAGATTTTGCCCGAGAGTGAAATCCTCTGCACGCCCGAGGGCGATGTGCTGCGCCAGCCCGGCGCGCGTTCCTTTTTCGACCTGAATGCAGCGGCGGCCAAGCCTCTCGCTGCGCAACGCCAGCGCTTTTGGCAGACCAACCCGCCGCCCGCCGCGCTCGCCAAGGTGCGCGAACTCGCGCGGATTCGCCCGCTCGCGGAACTGCCGCCGTTCACCGTGACCACCGGGGCCACGCTCGAGCGCGGTCCGGTGCGCATCGAGAAGCTGACCCTGCGCAATGCTGAAGGCACCGTGCTTCCAGCGCTGCTGTTTCGTCCAGCCAAGCCCAGCACCGGCTTCCGGCTCTACCTGCACGGTGACGGCAAGGCGGCGGAAGCCGGGCCGGGCGGCCGTCCCGAAGCCCTCGCCCAAGCGGGTGAAACCGTGCTCGCGGTGGACCTGCGCGGACTCGGCGAAATGCAGCGGGGAAAACGGGCCACCGGTTTTGCCGCGCTCCAGGAGCCGAACTGGAAGACCGCCACGCTTGCCTGTTTACTCGGCCATTCCCTCGTCGGCCTGAGGACCGAGGACATCCTCGCCTGTGCGCGGTTCGCCTCGGCGCAGTGGAACGAAGGCCGCCCTGTCCACCTCACCGGTCGCGGGGAAGCCGGCGTCCCCGCGCTTCACGCCGCTGCTCTCGATCCGCAAGTTTTCGCCGGCATCCGTCTCGAACGCACCCTGCGCTCCTGGGCCGATGTCGCCACCACGCCGCGCACCCGGAACCAACAGGTCAACACCGTCCACGGGGCGCTGCGCTTCTACGACCTGCCGGATTTGGTCTCCACCGTCCCCGTCAGCAAGCTGGTGCTGCACGAGCCGGTGGATGCGGCGGAGCAGGTGGAAAGTAGGTAACCCATGAACCCTCACTCCATGAACCGTCGCCACTTTCTGCACCAAACTGGAGTCGCCCTCGGTGCCACCGCCCTCACGCCGCTGCATCGTTCCCTCGCGGCAGTCGTGAATGAACCACGCCGCGCCGCCACGTTGGCGGAAGCTTACAAACAGCTCGGTTTCGACCCGCACGCGGGCGACAGCTTCACTGCGCTGTGGATGGCGGACATTCACTACGGCGGCGGCAAGCCGGAAGACATTCTGCCGCCGATGATGGCGGAGATCGCACCGATGAATCCGCGTCCGGAATTTATCGGCATCGTGGGAGACCTGATCTGTGCCGCCTCCCGCAGTTTTGGTACCATTCCCAGCGAGAACGACCGCAAGATCGCCGTGGAAGAGTTTCGCGCGATGAAGCCGCACTACGAGGAACTCGCGCGGCTCGCACCGGTGAAGCTCACCCTCGGCAATCACGACACTTATCCCGGCGAGAACGACCTCGGACTGTTTCGGAGCGTATATGGCGACACACCTGTGACCCATGCCTTCGAGACCAAAGGCGTGCCGTTCATCATTGCCAATGGCGGGAGCTGCGGCCTGCTCGGTGATGCCCAGCAGGCGTGGTTTTGCGATCAGGTGAAAAAGCTGCATCGCCCCGGCGGCACACTCATCACCGCCGTCCATCAGCCCTCCGTGGGCAGCATTGTGCGCGAGCGCGG
Organism: Akkermansia muciniphila; assembly: GCA_945861535.1. Lineage (GTDB taxonomy): Bacteria > Verrucomicrobiota > Verrucomicrobiia > Limisphaerales > BJHT01 > BJHT01. Next base: position 101,980 of record CAMAUZ010000015.1, read on the forward strand.
CATCACCTCCGCCGTGCGTGCCGCCTTTGCGGAAGCGCGTGGCAAACTCTGGCTCATCGGCGGACATGAACACGAGAACAGGGACCGACAGTTTGCCATCCCGCGCGGCGAGAACGTGATGAATGCCTGGATCACCGCGGGCAACCGCACCGCCTGGGGCACGGAGAATCCCGGCTACTGGGTCTGGTGCTTTAGCGCAGGCCGACTCGTGGGCCGCATCTTCCGCCACGTCGGAGATGCCGCCGGTTACACGCTCTCCGCACCCGAGGTGACGGCAAAGACAGAACCTCTGTTTTTACCTTTCGAGAATCAGGCGGACCTGCTGTGGAAGGTGCTCGTCGGTGAAGGCGATGAACCTTACCGCCACACGACCAAGGCCGCCTGGTGCCTGAACTATTGGACCTATGTGCGCCAGCTCGACTACGAGTTCCCGCTCAGCCTCGCCAAAGGCAAAGCAAAACGCTGCGTCGTCCTCATGGCCTCCATCTCCAACAAGCCCACCGGGTTGTCGGTTTCTGCCAACGGCAAAGACTGGCACCCCATCGAGAACGCTACCGAACGCAACGGCTCGTATGTCACCTTCACCATCCCGCAAAGCTGTCTGGACGCCGGCACGCTGTCGCTGCGCATGACGGACTGCGCGGTGAGCGGCTTTGCGCTGACGGCGTAGAACGGTTCATTCCACTGACCCACTCACTATGAAACGCACTCTCACAGTTATCACCGCCCTTCTTTTTGCGCCGTTCATGGCGCTCCACGCAGCCGACAACCCGCCTGCCGTGAAACCCATCGCGTCCGCAGCAGTCACGAGTGCGCCTGGATTGTCCATCCCGGCGAACGTCGCCACCCCGTGCATGACCGCGTGAAAGCCTTGCCACTCCGGGCGTTGAACTATCTGCCACTCCCGGGCTAGTCTCCGCCTGGCAGTCTATTGAAACACTCGCTTTCGGTTAAAAACTCATGTGAATTCCCCAATTAAAATAGGGAGCAAGATTTCAAAACCTGAGTGTTTCAGCCGGCTGCCAGGCAGCATGCCGCCGCACTTACACCAATTCCAACCGCTCCCATGAAAATCACCGGTCTCCTCCTCGCCCTGCTCGTCAGCCTTGCGCCCGCCTCCGCAGCCGGACCCGCCACGTTGTTTAAGGACGATTTCTCCGACGCCAAACTGCCCCAGCGCCGGGCCCTGCGCGGTGACTGGAAGTTCACGAACGGCACGGCCACCTGCACGCAAGACGACGCGCTCTTCAAGCAGTTCAAGGACCACGGCCCCATCCTCTTCTACGACCTCGCGCACACGGATGTGACCGTGCGCTTCAGCTTCAAGGCCGAGGGCGCGAAGACGGTCGTGTTCACCGCCAACGGTGAGATGGGTCACGTTTTCCGCTTCGTGATGACGCCCACGGGCACGAGCATCCGCGCGTTTCCGACGGACAAGCCGGACGCGAAATCCATCGCGCTGGCGACGGAGAGGCTGCCGCTCAAATTCGGCGAATGGATTCCGGTGGAGGTGAAGCTGGCCGGCAGCAAGGCCACGGTGAAGATTGGCGACGCCCCGGCCAAGACCTACGAGCACGCCTCACTCGCCCGCGCCAAGGTCAATCTCAGCGTCGGCTTCGCTTTCGGCACGGTGAGTGTGAAGGACGTGGTGGTGAACCAATAGCTCGTTGCTCGCAGCGGGATGAAGTCATTCAGAGATAATATTCCTACCCCCCCAGTGCGCCGCATTCACCAGCAGTTCATCGCCGCGCCGGACAACACGCACGCAATCGAGGCGGACATGGCGTTTCATCGCGCCATTGCGGAGGCGAGCGGCAACCAGATGTTCCGGCTCATTCTCGATGCGCTGGTGAAGATCGGTTTCGCCAGCCGGCAGCGCACGATTGGGCGCGTCGGCAAGTCCACCGGCATCGAGCATCACGCCGCGATTCTGGAAGCGGTCGAACGAGGTGACGCCGGGGCGGCTGCGGCGGCGATGCGCCATCACATCACCTGTGCAGGAGAAGATATGAAATTGCGCGAGCAGAGTCCGCGCCCACGAACATGAAAACCACCCCCACGAATACCGCCGGCTTGCGCTTCCTCCTGATCACGGGCGTCGTGCTGCTTTGCCCATGCATGCCGGCTCTTGGCGCAGCCGGTCAGGGAAACGCTTTCTTTGAATCCAAAGTGCTGCCGCTGCTCCAGCAGCGTTGCTTCGAGTGCCACTCGCACGCGAAGAAGATCAAAGGCGGGCTCGCGCTCGATTCTCGCAGCGGCTGGGTCAGCGGCGGCGACCACGGCCCGGCGATCAAACCGGGCGACGTCGAAAAGAGTCTGCTCATCAAGGCCGTGCGCCGCGTGGACGACAATCTCGCGATGCCGCCGAAGGACCGGCTGCCCGCCGCTGAATTGGCGATCCTCGAAGAATGGGTCAAGAGCGGCGCGCCCGATCCGCGTGGCGGCGGCAGTCCGGCCAAGGCCGTTTCCACCATCGACCTAAAGAAGGGGAAAAAGTTCTGGGCGTTTCAGCCGGTGGTGAATCCCACGCCGCCGGCGGTGAAGGACAAAGCGTGGGCGCTTGATCCGTTGGACCAGTTCATTCTCGCGAAGATCGAGCGCACCAAGCTGCGCCCGGTGACGGATGCGGATCGTTACACCTGGCTGCGGCGCGTGAGCCTCGACCTCACGGGCCTCCCGCCGACGCCGGCCGAGATCAAAGAGTTCATTGACGACCGCTCGCCGCAGGCTTTTGAAAAGGTCGCGGACCGTTTGCTGAACTCCAAAGCGTTTGGAGAACGCTGGGCGCGGCACTGGCTCGATCTCACGGGTTACGCGGACATGATGGGCACGTCGAACGCGGTCTATGCCGAGCACGCGTGGCGGTATCGCGACTACCTCATCAATGCGTTCAATGCGGACAAGCCCTTCGACGAGTTCGTGCGCGAGCAAATCGCGGGTGATTTGATGCCCGCGAAATCCACCGAGGATCGCGCGGAGAACATCATCGCCACGGGCTTCCTCATGGTGGGCGACATCGAGATCGTGAATCCCGACAAGGCGAAGATGGAGACGGATCACATCGACACGCAGGTCGGCAAGATCGGGCAGGCGTTCATGGGCATGACGCTCAGTTGCGTGCGCTGCCACGATCACAAGTTCGATCCCATCGGAGTGGTGGACTACTACGGCATCGCCGGCACGCTGCGCAGTTCGCCCTCCTCACACAAGATGCCCGACATGGGCGTGTGGAGCACTTTGAACAGCACCGTGCTGCCGGAGACGCCCGCACAACTCGACGCGCGGAAGAAGCTCGAAGCCGACAACCAGCAACGGATCGCGAGCCTCAAGGACGAGCAGAAGAAACTCACCGACGAGAAGGCCGACGTGACGAAACAACTCGCCGCACTCGGCAAAGCCACCTCGGCAACCGTGCAAGTCGCTGCCACCGACAACGCCGAACGTGAGGTCGCTTCCGCTCCGGAAGCCAAGCCCGCGAACGACAAAGACGCCCTCACCAAACGCCGCGACGAACTCGACGCGCAGATCAAGAAGCTCGCGGGTGACATCCACCACGCCGAGTTCTTCAAAGACAAAACCCCGCGCTCCTTCGCCATGGGCGATGGTCCCAAGCCCGCCGACATGCCGATCTACGTGCGCGGCAATCCGTATGCGCCGAGCACCGTCGTGCCGCGCGGAGCCGTTCGTGTGGCCTCGTGGGATAAGTTCCCCGCCATCCCTGCGGGCCAAAGCGGACGCCTTCAGCTCGCCGACTGGCTGGCGGACAAACGCAACCCGCTCACCGCCCGCGTGACCGTGAACCGCATCTGGCAAAAGCTCTTCGGCACCGGCCTCGTGCCGAGCGTGGACTACTTCGGCGCCCGCGGCGATGTGCCGACGCATTCCGAGTTGCTCGACCACCTCGCCACGCGCTTCATGCAGGGCGGTTGGTCACAGAAGGCCTTCCTTCGCTCGCTCGTGCTCAGTCGCACCTATCGCCTCAGCAGTGCCAACGAAGCGGCGGCGATGAAGCTCGACCCCGAGAACAAACTCTACTGGCGCATGAACCGGCAGCGTCTCGACGCCGAGGCCATGCGCGATTCCCTGCTCGCCATCAGCGGCGAACTCACCCGCAACAGCGGCGGCCCCGCGCTCGTGATGGAGAATCCCGAGAACTGCGGCTCGCTCTCGCTCAAAGGCGTGAACCCGCCGAACTACAAGCACTCGAAGCCGCGTCCCTCGCAGGAGTTTGAGCGCACTCTTTACCTGCCCATCTTTCGCAGCGGCACCGCCGGGCCGGATCGTCTGCGAGCCTTTTTCGACTTCGTGGACCCCGCGATGACCGCGGGCCAGCGCAGTCAAACAGTCGTCCCCACGCAGACGCTCTTCCTCCTCAGCAACGACCTCCTCCGCAAACGCGCCCAGGTGCTCGCCGACAAACTCATCGCCGACGAAAAATCTCCCGACGCCCGCCTCGAAGCTCTCTGGCTCCGCGTCTTCAACCGCCCCATCACCACCGCCGAGCGCGACGACGCCCTCGCCTTCCTCGGCAGCGTTGAACCGCTCATCACTACCGTCAAAGGCCGCCCCGCCCTCGACTCCATCCAGTGGCGCGAACTCTGCCACAGCCTTCTCGCCTCCAACGAGTTCGTGTTTCGGCTGTAAGACAGTTGTTCAGGCAAATGAAACCCACCATCTCTTTGATCTAACCATGAAAACACTGACCACACTCTCGCTGATCCTTCTTTTGTCTGCGTCCTATCTGGCGATGGCACAGGATGACAAAGCCGCCGCACGCGCGGCCCGACGCGCGGCTGCGAAAGCTGCGGAAACCACACAGGCGGCCAAGCCCGCTTCCGATGTCGCTGTTCCGGCCAAGACAGGCCTTCGCCTGCCGAGCTTGTTTGGCGACCACATGATTCTTCAGCAGAACATGAAGAACACCATCTGGGGTTGGGCCGAGCCGAAGGAATCCATCACCGTGACGGCGAGTTGGGGTGCCACGGCCTCGGCGCAAGCGGGTGCGGATGGCGCGTGGAAGGTCTTCCTGGATACACCCGCGTTTGGCACGGGGCATTCGCTGAAAATCACCGGCTCGAAAACCATCGAGATCAAGGACGTGGCCATTGGCGAAGTGTGGCTCTGCGCCGGGCAGTCCAACATGGGCTGGTCGGTGGGCAACTCCGCGGAGGCGGAGCTGGAGGCGAAGGTCAACCTGCCGAACTACCGCATCTTCAAATCCGCCCGCGAGCACTGGCATGAGCCGCTGAAGGAGAAACGGGATCTTCTCGATCAATGGAAGCCCTGCAATCCGGAGTCCGCCGCCGAGACTTCCGTCGTGGCGTATAACTTTGGCAAGAAGCTCCATCTCGCGCTCAATGTGCCCGTCGGGATCATCCAGCAGGCTTATGCGGGCACACCGATTGAGGGCTGGTTGCCGTGGGAGGTTCAGCAGGACATCGCGCAATCAAAGCTGCAGAAGGAAGACATGGATCGCAGCGCCCAGCGTCAACTGACTGGCAAAGGCGAAAGCCGCGAGAAGGCGCTCCAGCAGTTCGAAAGCGAACTCGCTGATTACAACGCCAAGATCGCCGCAGGCGAGACCATGAAGAACCAGGCACGCGCGCTGCAACCTCCGACT
>CAMAUZ010000016.1 GCA_945861535.1 Akkermansia muciniphila
CAGCATTCTGGCAAGCAAAAACTGAAAGCAAAGACGCAGAAAAACTGGCGAAAAGTTCAAATCGCTCACACCCTGATGTCAACGCACTCCGCTGCGGACCAATGCGTTACGACAGGCACCTATCACAACATCCGGATGCTACTGATCGCGCTCCTGGGCAAACAGGGCTTCCGCCTGAGTCCACCGATCCACGGCCGCCGGCACGTCGCCACGGGCCGAACGGGCGTTGCCATCCGCCATCAGTTGTTTTGCCTCAGTGGGCCGGCCGGTGTTTTTCGGGGAAGCCGGCAAGACGGAAACTTTCCCCAGCGCTGCCGTTCCGTCCGTGACGAGGTTCAGTAACAGAATTATCGCGAGGAGAGTCTTCAGAACGATATCAGTCATTGGGAAAGTCCGTGCCGTCCGCACCGGGGTCACCGGCTCCCTCTCCTCCGTTCGGAACGGAGGAGAGGGTCGGGGAGAGGAGGGGCTTCGTAAGGTTGGGCCGCTCGCAATTGTGAGGGACCCCTCTCCCCGTCCCTCTCCCCGTTCGTGCCTCACGGGGCGAGGGGGACGGACGCGCTTGGTGTTACTGCAGTCCCGGCACGGGGTTTCGGAACGTTTTCGAGTCATCCGTTGGCAGTAGGAATATCCGCAACTATCCGCAGTTATTGCGGCACTGACAGATTCCTCTCTGGGCGGCGGGTTTTTCCACCACCAAATTAATTGTATCATGGTCATGGGTTCGGTTTCTCGCGGCGGTCTTCCAAGTGAAGAAACATCGGTTGGTAGTCTCCCGGCTCCAGTGGCACCCCGCCGCGTCCAACGGAGATGAAGCTGCTGAGGTCGCCCGACAATCTTACCGCGCACCGCTCCGGCAGCCGTGACTCCGCCCCTAGTAAATGACCCGCTAGAGCGACCAGACTACCGCTCAAATCCACCGATGGTCCCAGCACGCTGATCTGTCCATTGAGGCCAAACTCCGACGAGGCGGTGATCTGGCTTCCCGGCGAACGAAGCATGTAGCCGGTGTTGATCTTGATGTTGCCGCCGTCGCCGAGAACAGCATTCGCCGAGATCCTAGTTTGGTTCAGGGACACGGTCACTGGATCGATGAAAATATTGCCGCCCGTGCCGCCCGCCTGCGAGGCGATCCGGGCGTGGTCCGCATGGATGCGATCAATGGCCAGTAGCGTCAAATCCCCGCCCCGGCCGAGCTTGGATTCCGTCGTGATCGTGCTGTTGTATATCTCGAGGCGCCGGCCCGCGTTCACCACCACGCCGCCCGCAGTCCGCTGCTCGGATTGGCTGCTGATCGAGCTATTGCCGCGGAGGACTACTGAGTCGGTCGCAGTGACCCGGACCTGACCGGCGTTGCCGACCGTGGCAAAGGAACTGCCTTTCGCCGCAATCAAGCCGCCATCCAAAAGCGTAATTTTTCCCGCCGTGACAGAGACAAATCCGCCGTTGCCGCCCCCCGCCGTGCTCGAGGAGATCGCGCCGCCATTAATGACGCGCAACGCCCCGGCGACCTCAACGGTCAACGTGCCCGCATCGCCCGTGGCGACCCGTCGGGAGCCGTCCACTTTGCTTTCCGTGGACAGTCCGGTGAAATTATTGCCGCGGTTGCTGCCATCGATGGTCAGGGCGCCCGCAGTAACTTTCACGTTTCCCGCCTTCCCAAATCCGGCGGTGGAGGACGCAATCTGTCCGCCGCTGAAAGCTTCCAGCAACCCAGTGACTGACACAATCACGTCACCGGCATGGCCGCCTTTGCCGTCCTTGTCCTTCAGGGTCGTGTTGCTCGCGATGCCGGTGTAATTCCCAGCGCCGGCGCGTTCGATGACCATCGAGCCGGACGTCACACTGACCGTGCCCCCGTTTCCAAATCCATCGGTGCTGGCCGAGATCTCCGCGCTGTGACGAATCTGGGTCAGGCCCGCGACGGTCACGGTCACCTCGCCCGCCCTGCCGGAGGAGCCGGGATTGCATCTGCTGGTAATGGCGGTGGTCCCGGAGCCGGAATCGCCGTCCATGTTCAGGGAGCCAGTGGCGACGGTCACCAGGCCGGCATTTCCCGGTGAGTTCTGAACATTCGACCCGCTGATGCGCGAACGACTGTACATCTCGAGCGAACCCGACTCGAAATTGATCGGGCCGGACTGCCCCGTGCCGCCGGTGCGAGAATCAAGAAAGGTCCGGTGCCGCAACACGCCCGCACCGCTCAGACGCACCTCAATTCCCTTGCCGGCCAGCGTGCTGCCCGGCGTGTTGTTCGCCTGTAGCTTGGCGTAATCGACGGTCAGATTGCCGCCCCGGATGTTCAGCTTGCCGCCGCCGTTGCCGCTCACTTCCACTGACACCGGCGCGTCCTTGGTCACATCCACGTTCGGGTTGCTGATGGTAATGTTGCCGCCGTGGCCTCGCTCCAGTCGGTCCGGGACGGTCGTCACTTCCGTCGCAGTCGCGCCCACGCTGGTCAGATTCACCGCACCTTCAACGGCCTTCAACTGCGCCCGGTTCTTGATCTCAATATCTCCGCCGACCACCGAGATAGTCTGTCCCTTCGCCACCGCCAACTGACTCCCATCCACCGTGATCTTCGCGGGGGCCATGGATAGGAAGCCGAACTTAACCAGCGGCGCCGCCGTGAGACTACTGTTCGCCGGCACACGCACGTCGAAGCGTCCGCCGTCGGTCAGTTTCAGATAGTCAGCCGTACTCACCACGAAAGAACCACTCACATCCACCGTGGCATTCGGCCCGAACATGACTCCGCCCGGATTCAGCAGGTAGAGATTGGCTCCGGGAATGGTCGAGCGGAGCGTGCCGTCAATCGCGGACGCCCCGCCCGTCACGCGGGCCAGCACATTCTGCACGCTGGCCGGACCGGAGAAGGTGGCGGACTCACCGCGGGTTAGATTCAACTTACTGAAGCTATGGAAGAGATTCCCACCCACTTGGCGCCCCAGATCGGGAGTGACTTGGAACGCCGGACCACTCAATGCGCCTGCACGCCCGAGCGTGCCATCCATGATGACTTGGCCAGTGGCCGGGAACAGCAACCCGAGCCACGCCACCAACAGAAGCGCCGGCTGGACAGTAATAGGGGAAGAAAATTGGGGAGAAGTAAGTTTCATGACATCTTATTCAGTTAGGGCGCTAGCAATTCTGGCCTTTATTCCCGTTCTCATAGTTCACGGAACAGTTACCACCACGTCGATCAGACCGACCTGCCGGAGCAGCGGGGGCAAATCCGGGTGTGGCTTGGGTGCTGCGAGTAGGTTGACGGTATCATACCAGTAGCCTTCCGCGGCGTAGAGTGCGGGTAACTGCGTCTGACTGGCGGTCCCGAGCTTCGCCTGCAAGCCAGGCTCGACCGGCCGGTACTCCACCCACCCGACCGTGACCGGGTCAGTCGCCGGATCGTCACCTTGCTTAACGCGCACCGTCCATTCATACGGGGTGCCGGGGGCGAGCTTCACCGGGGTGCTCTTGGTCGCGTTCGCGAGGTCCACCTTGTGAAGTCCGGCTGTAGTCGCGGCAGGTAGTTCCACTTTCACCAAGGTTACAAAGCCACGATTCAAGGTGAACTCGACCTTGGCGGTCGTGGGCTGCGAAAGGAACCACCACAGGACAGGTTGTTCACTGGAACTCAGGCCCAACCCGTCGGGGACCAGCGCGACCGGAACGGCGCTCGCGCGTCCGCCGCTGCGCGAGCCGGCATTGACCTGGCGCTTGAGTCCGATGGCCTTGGTCTTGGGCGGCGTGAACTGCACCGTGCCGGGCGCGGGAGCGGGCGTGGGCGCGGGAGCCTTTTTGGCCGGCTCGGCGGCGGGGAGCGGCGCGGTCGCGAAGACGAGTGCGAGCAGAAGAATTCGGACGGCGTAGCAGGGAGGGTGGGGCAGGTTCATAACACGGGCTAAGTGCGGGTGAGTTCACCATGAGGGTGGAAAACTACAACTGCATTTTGCCTGCGGGTTCCGCCGAAGCGAGCAGCTTGATCTCTTGCCGCTCGCGATAGCCGGGGCTGGCGGGTCCGCACCCGGATTTGCTTAAGAGTCGAAGGGGTTCAAGTCCTGCGGCCCGCACCAATTCCTTGTCGTCGCGAGGTCCCGCTTTTCCTCCCGCCCCCTTCTCCTATTCCCGGCTCCCGCCACCGCGCGCGCCCTGGACTTGGAGGAGGGGATAACCGACCGAGGTCCGCACTGTTTCTCCCGGCTGTCTACATACCGCATAGCCTGCTGCTGACACACGCGCGGGTCGCGCTGGGTGCGCTGGGCCTCGATCAATCCCAGCGGCAAGCCGTCGTCCCCCCCACTGCACATAATCCACGAAACCCTTGCCGTCTTGGTTCGGCATTCCTTCGACCGGAAACTCCCGGTCGCGTTTCTGATCCAGCGACCAGCCCGCTTCCTTGAGCAGCAGGTCGATGAGATAATCCCGCGTCTCGGCTTCGGAATAATTGTGCGTGTCGGCCGGCGCCGCGTTCGCCAGCCTCGCCTTCGCCACCTCGGCGCGAAGCCGGAGTAACTCCGCATCGAGCGCCTGCTTGTCCCGCAACCAGTCGGACAATCGCTCGTCGCGCTCCCGGAACTGCGTCTCCAGCCGCTGCAACTGCTCCGGCGATTGCGCCGGCGCTGCCGCAGCCGCGGGGCGCCCCAGCAGGAGCGGATCAAACGCCAGCCCGTCGGCGGGCTTCGCACCGCGGGCATAAGTGCGGACCAGCCAAAACGTGAAGTGAAACAACTCCCGCGTCGCCGCCACCGCATCGAACTGCCGGACCGGCCGGGGGCTGTGGACCGCGAGATTACCGAGTTCCTTGATGACCCGCGCCTTGGCGAACACCGCTTCCCCGGTCACCACCTTGAATATTGGCTCGTAAATCAGCGCACTCAGATGGTCCTGATACGGCAGCCGCAGCGCCGGGTCGTGCTTGTAGAGCCAATGCACCGCCAGTTCCAGCGAGCGCCGCGCGTAGAAGCACGCTGTCCGCGCATCGGGATATGCCAGCGCCTCCGCCTTGCTCGCCGCGTCGTGCAAGTCGGGCCACTCGGTGCGGAGAAATATGAAATTGGAGTCCGGCATAGTCCTCACTTGGGAAACCACTCGATCAGTTGTTTGCGCAATCGAATGAACGCCTCATCGCCGCATCGTCGCAGGCTGATCTTTTCGGCGATGGTTTGGTAAAGCGCCGATGATCTCGGCAAGTCTGGCAGCCTCAGTGCGGCTTCCAGCGCCTCCTTGGGTCGTTTCGGCTTCCCGTTTCCATCGAAGGCAAAGCCACGGTCGCGCAACCACTCGCGGACGCCTTTGCCCGCAGGCCACACAATTACCTCTTCCACGGCATTGTCCGAACCCCAAACCCACACATCCAGTTCCGGCTCGATCACGATGGACTTTGCCGCCTCCTTCCAGTGCGCGGACAACCGCCCGTCCAACTGCTCTTCCAAGTTAGTCGCATTCGGTAAATCAGTTCCGCACCCCTCGAAATCCAGCACCAACAAGGCGTGTTGAAATCGCCGCCGCTCCAGCGCCAGCACTTCCGGCCCGCTTTTTCGTGCGCCACCGTCCCGTCCCGGATGCACACGGAACTCGAATTCTATCGGGCGAATACCCAGCGATTCCGGCCGGCCCAACGCGCCTTTAAGCGCGAATTGCGCATTCTTGTCCGCCACCAAAAGCACGAGGTCCTTCATGGCGAAAAATCAACTTAGAATCCCTGAGGCGAAGAGCACACCCAAATCCGGCTCGCCCTTCTTCCACTCCCGCAATGCAGGATGGCGGTCGCCGGAGACGATGTCCGTCGCTCCATTGGCATCTTTCGCGAAGCAAAGCACGTCGCGCGGCTCCAGCATGTTCAACGCAACCGGGCTGTGCGTCGCGAGCAGCACCTGACTCTTGTAAATGGACGACAACGATTGCAGCACCGTTTCGATGGCGCGCGGATGAATGCCGTTCTCCGGTTCTTCAATGAGGAATGTCCCCTCGATATCGGGCAGATACGCCGGAATCGTCAGCGTCAACAGCCGCAGCGTGCCATCCGACGCCAGCCACGACGGCACTTTCGCCCCGTTCATGTATTCGATGACCAGATACCGGTGTTTGTTGTCAGGCTGCTCGACCGAATCAACGCCCTTGATGTCCTCCAGTGCCGTGCGCACATGCTCCAGCCAGGTGCGGAAACGCTTTTGATCCTGCCGCAGCTCATGCACCACCCACGGGAGGTTTGAGCCGTCCGTCTGGAAACGCCGGCCCAATCCCGGCGGGCTCGGCTGGCGCATCAACTGGCTGTTCAGCACGAAGGGCTGCACGCCCTTTTCCAGCAGGTTGCGAAACCAGGTGCTCACCGGAAAGCTCTCGGTGTCCGCCGGAATATTGGCCAGCGCAGATTTTCCCCGCCCCAGTTTGAACGAAGGCGTGTAGGAATCGCGGCCTTCCGGATAGTAGTTGTCATTGCCCCCCGGCTTCTTGCTCAGAGCGGACTTTTGCCCCTTTTTCGATTTGCTGATGAGGCTGGCACTCTCCGGTTGTGGTGCGGGAAACAAGTCGCGCTGCGTTGGTTTGTCGTCCTCGACCGGCTCTTTCAGCCACAGGGTCTCGTAGTCCAATCCAATCTCGTTGCTGGCCGCATCAAGTCCCACCTCCACCTCATAGCGAACGTGCGTGAACCGTCGTTTGTCCACGGCCATCATTTTGCGCACCGCTTCCGGGATTTCCGCTTCGACCGCGAGTTGAAAAGAATGGCCCTGGCCCATCCACAGCAGCTTTTCAAAACTGCTGCTCCGCGCCTGCACCGTCTCCAGCACCCCGCCGCGGTTGCGCACCAAGTCACCCAGAAATCCGATGACATCGAGAAACGTTGTCTTGCCACTGGCGTTCGGGCCGACCAGCGCACGAAACGGGCCGAGTGTCTGGTCCACCGCCTTGAGGCAGCGAAACGAACGGGTCTGGATGCGCGAGAACATGGCTCGATGTTGGAGGATTGACTGGTGGACTACAACTCCCTGCGGAAGGCGCGGTGCTGGAGGGTGGCGAAGAGCGCGTCCAGCCTCACGGATGATCCTCCACCGCCTCTAGGTTGAACAGGAACTGCACCAGTTCATCGAGCTTGCCGCGGCTCGGGCCGTTCAGGCCGTTACCATATTTAGAGTCGTAATTCTGCGTCCAGTCGGCGGCGAGTTTGTAGCCGTCGCTGGGGTGGCGATTGCGGCCGGTGTGGAGCGCCAGACCTTTTTCCACCAGCAGCAGCGGCCAGCAGTGGATGATGCGCACCGGTCCCCATTGCTGGTTTTGGTATTCGTTGTGAAAGACCCGCGCCCGCTCGTGCAGGCTCGTCGCGGCCACCCGGTCGATCTGCTGGAAGTAGCTCTCCCGTGTGGACGCCGTGCCGAGCAGGGCGCGCGTTTCGTCGAGGAGCGCACCGGCCGCGCCCTTCGTTTTGCCTTTGCGGCCCGATGCACGGCGCGCGATCCACAGGCCGAAGACGGAGAGCCGGCCCGGATGCTCGAACCATTTCTTCAACACCGTCAGCCGCGTCAGCGACGCGTTTCCCAGCGTGTCGATGTCGGCGATGATCTTTTGGATTTTCTCGGGGACGGCGGTGCGCATGGCTGGTTCAAAGTTCCCCGCGGAAGGCGCGGTGCTGGAGGGTGGCGAAGAGAGCGTCCAGCTCCGCCAGCGACGCGCGCAAGCAGCGCGCCGTCCGCGCCCCGGAATATGACAAACCTATTTCCCTGCCATTCGCCTCGTGCCAGCCGGGCCATCCGGCTTTCTGGAACGCGAAATTGAAATGACTGGCCATTGCCGGTCCCTCAACCGGGCTGGCCTGATTCCACGTCGTAGAGCATCCACCATGTTTTCGCGGGCTCGACCAAATCGCCGAGCGCGACGGTTTTCCATTCATCCTTCGTCATTCGACCTTCGGCCTTCACTTCAGCATCCCCTCCAGTTCCTTCATGCCCTGTTGAATCTCCGCCTCCAGTTGGCCAGAGGCTCTCAGGATTTCGCCCGGCGGGCGGTGCGCGGGCAACGGGCTTCGGTGGGTCATTGCGGGCTGCCCGTGGGCGGCGGCAGTTTGTAGCCGAGCACTTGGAGGCCGGCCACGCGGTTGAAGTGATCAGAATTCCGCGTGACTACTGGCACGCCGTGTTCCAATGCAGCGGCGGCGATCCACAAATCGGCGACCCCGATTTCCAACCCGCGCCGTTGGAGATCCGCCGCAGTCTCCGCGACCCGGCGCACATGCCCGCGGAGAATCGGCAGAGGATCAAAAGGAGCGAGAAAGGCCCGGACGACCTCCGAATCGAATCGCTTGTAGATCGCACCGCGCAGGAACTCCGCATCAGCCATCTACGGCAGCCGGATCTCGCGCCCGCCCACGGCGCGCTCAATGTGGAGCCAGACGACCGGGCGCCGCTGGTTTCGCCACAGATCGATCAGGACGGTCGTGTCAATTACGCACTCCATGGCCGCGGCAGTTTCCCCGTCTCGCGCAAGTGGCGCTCCATGTCCTCCGCGTCGGCGTCGCTGAGCGGCGGCAAGGCGCGCGCGGCTTCCCATGCCGCGTGAAGTTGCGGATGCAGCGGGATGTCGTTTTCCAAAGGCCCGGAGGCGGCGAGCTTTTTCAGCCCGAGGCGGACCAGCTCGTCGGGTTTTCCGATGCCCGTGGCCGCTCCGGCATCGCGCAGCAGCTTGTCGTCAACTTCGATGGTGATGCTCATGGCGGCAGGCTATTTCGCGGAGGCGGGCTTTGCCAGCATGGTTTCCAGCTCGCGCATCCCGTGGACGATTTCTTTTTCCAACTCCGCGAGGCGGGCGAGGATTTCGCCCGGCGGGCGGTGTGCGACTTCGGCGTGGACGACTTCCTTGTAGCGGTTGAGCGAGAGGTCGTAGCCTTGATTGCGGATTTCGGATTTCGGAATGCGGAATGACTGCGCCGTGCGCGGGCGCGCAAGTTCCCGGTTCGGAGTTCCGCCTTTAGGCGGCGGGGTGTGCGATGGGGAAGCGGGCTGGGAGGATTTCGATGTGTGCGACAGTTCGGACGCCTTGCCGCCTAAAGGCGGAACTCCAAACGAAGAGACTCCGAACGAGCGCCAGCGGGCGAGGAGGTCGGGCAGGTTGTTCTTGGCGTGGTCGTCGGCGGTAGGCGCGGTCCTGGGCACTGGGCCGAGCTTTTCCGACGGGAGGAGTTCGGTGCGTTGGTCGTCGAGCGCCAGACCGTCGGCGTCCACGTCGTAAAACCCGACGGGGTCCGTGCCGCCGGAGTTGGTCTTGGTGAAAAGGAGGATGGCGGTGGAGACGCCAGCGTAGGGCTTGAACACGCCGCCGGGCAGGGAGATGACGGCGTCGAGTTTCTGTTCCTCGACGAGGAGCTGGCGCAGGGTCTGGTGCACGTTGGACGAGCCGAAGAGCACTCCTCCTTTCACGACAACCATCGCGAACCCACAAGCGTCAGGAAAACCAGCAGCGTCGGGCGCCGGGAGTGCTTGAGATTACGGAACCGAACCGGCCAGTCGCTCCAAGGCTTTCGCGAAGGCAGCCGGGTCGAAGTCGGGCAGGGACTGCGCGAGTTGGAAGAGGCGGGTGAGGTGCGGTTCGGCTTTCAGCAGCGCGACGGGGTCGCTGCCGGTGAGGAGGCGGTCGAGGGCGAGGACGAGGCGTTCGGCGCGGCGGGCGTGGGCGGCGGGCTTGAGTTTCGAGTCATTAAAAGCGGCGGCCGTGTTGGCGAATTGGCGCAGCAGCTTGGACGTGGCTTCGGCACTCCATTCGGCGTCGGCGAGGTCGCGGGCGAGTTTGTCGGCGGATTCTTGTGCGCGGGTGAAGTTGGCGGGCGCGGCTTCGGTGCCGATGCCGGCGAGGGCTTTGGAGGTGACGCCGGCAGCTTCGCCGGTTTGCAGCAGCCAGAGCAGCGCGGCCCAGCGGTCGCGGAGTATTTCGTCGGGGGCTTTTTCGCGTGCAAGCTGCCAGCTCATTTCCCGCAGCGCGACGGCCTGGCCGACGAACCACGCGCGCGGCCCGTGCCAGTCGCCCTTTTCGCGCCAATGCCGGGGCTGCGCAACGGCCTGGCCATCGAGTTCAAACAACAGCTCGGGATGGCCCGCCGCCGCGATGTCGCTGTCCACGGTCTGGTGGCAGGCGACGCAGGTATTCGCGCGGACGTAGAGATTACGCAGGTCGCGCAGGCCCGCCGTCACGCGGTCGGCGGGGCTGAAATCGGTGCGCGTGTGGGGCCGCAGCCAGCGCTCGGCGGGGCCGTGGCAGCTCTCGCAGGCGACGCCGGTTTTGAAGTCGATGGGGTTGAGCACGAGGTCACGCGGCACTTCATGAAAGGGCGCGTGGCACGAGGTGCAGCGCGTGCTCGTGGTGGCGTCAGGGATTTTCAGCGCGGCGACGATTTGCGCGGACCGCGCGTTGACGAGCGTGTTGTAGGTGCGCGAGTGGATGTCCTGCTTCTGCCAGATCGTGGTCTGGTGACGCAGGTCGCCCCCACCGCCATGGCACATCGCGGAGGCGCAGCCGGGCGCGCCGACGAAGCGCGGGGCGGGTTCGGCGGCGCGCGCGGCAACGGCGGCGGCCAATAAAATCAGGGGGAAAATAGCGAATCGGCTTGGCATTTGAGCGGGGAAAGCAGAAATCACCGGGGTCAACCACAGGCTTCGTTCCGGGAGTCGCATCGGCGAGCTTGGTAGGGACTGTAACGGCAAAATGCAAACCATTATCCAGCAAGTGCAGTCCGCGTTGGGAGGCGAGCCAGGCCTGGTCTTGGGCTATCTCCTGTTGGGGTTGCTGTTTGTGCAGGTCGTGTTGTCGGCGACTTCTGCCGCGCGCCGGCTGGCGCATGAACGCGAGCAGCAGCGCCTCGCCCGCGAACGGCTCCAGAACCTCGTGCGCGCCGCCCAGGCCACCTGTCGCGAGGCCGAGGAGATCACGCTCGGCTGGAATGGCGTCCGCAAATTCACCGTCGCCGAAAAAATCCGTGAGTGTGAGGACGTCTTCTCCTTCCGCCTCGTGCCGCACGACCGCAAGCCGCTGCCCGCCTTCAAGCCCGGCCAGTATCTGACCTTCAGCCTCGAAATTCCCGGCCGCGACAAGCCCGTCGTCCGCTGTTATTCGCTCTCCGACAGCCCCGGCCAGTCCGGCCATTATCGCGTCACGATCAAGCGCGAGCCGCCCCCGCCCGACCGCGCCGAAGTCCCGCCGGGCGTCGCCTCAAGCTACTTCGCGGGCAACGTCAAAGCCGGCGACATCCTCAACGTCAAGGCGCCCACCGGTCACTTCTACCTCGATATGAACAAGGTCACGCCCATCGTGCTGCTCGCGGGCGGCGTGGGGGTGACGCCAATGTTGAGCATGGCCAAGGCCGTGGCGGAGAGCGGCTCCAAGCGCGAGGTGTGGTTCTTCTTCGGCTGCCGCAGCGGCGCCGAGCACATGCTCCGGGCGGACATGGAGGCGCTCGCCAAATACAGCAACATTCGCGTCGAGGTCTGCTACAGCCGGCCCGCGCCGAATGAGGTGCAGGGCCGCGATTATCAGCACGTCGGGCGCGTCACGGTCGAGCTGCTGAAGAAATTGCTGCCGGCAAATAACTTCGAGTACTTCATGTGCGGCAACGGCGCGTTCATGAAGACGCTCAACGACGGCCTCGAAGCCTGGGGCGTCCCGGAAAAGGACATTCACTACGAGGCGTTCGGCCCCGCCACCGTGAAGAAAACCGCCGCCCCGGCGATCGCCGCGCCCGTCGGCTCCGGCCCCGCGCCCAAGATCACTTTCGCCAAATCAGGCAAGTCGGTGGACTGGAATCCCGCGCTGGCGAACCTCCTCGATTTCGCGCGCGAGCAGGGCGTGCGCATTGATTCCGGCTGCTGCGCCGGCAGTTGCGGCTCGTGCGTCGTGGCCATCAAATCCGGCGGCGTGGATTACTTGAAAGCCCCCGACGCCCCGCCCGAGGACGGCTCCTGCCTCACCTGCATTTGCAAGCCCAAGGGAGACCTCGTGTTGGACGCCTAACCGCTCATGGACTCTCCCGCCACCCTCGAAAAACCCCAGCGCTGGGACAGCTCCTTCGATCCCGAGCAGACCCCGGCCAATGTCGCGCGCCTGCTCGCGACCGAGCCGTTCAGCGGCATGGATCCCGCCCGGTTCCCCAAGCGCACGCCGCTCGCGGGCATTCTCCAGCACGACACGCGCATCCGCCGTTTCCGCAACGGCGAGATCATCGTGCGTGAAGGTGACTACGGCACCTCGGCGTTTCTGATTCTCGCCGGAGGCGCCCGCGTTGTCCTTCGTCCCTCGCTGCCCGCCGCAGTGCTGGGGCGACGCACGACCCAGCGCAAGGGTTTCGCGGAAATCATCGCCCAGCTCTGGTCCAATCCGCGCGACCCCGAGGTCCGCAAACGCGCCGAACTCGCACAGGACAGCCGCGGAAGATCCCGGACGGGCCAGGACAATGCCGTCCGCGTTTTCCTCCAGGATTTGCCGCGCATTCTCGACGAACATCAGACCGCCACGATGTCCGCGGGCGATGTCTTCGGCGAGATTGCCGCCCTCAGCCGCACGCCGCGCACCGCCACCATTTTCGCGGTCGGCGACGACACCGAGCTGCTCGAAATGCGCTGGCAGGGCCTGCGCGATCTGCTGCGCTGCGACGACCGCCTGCGCGCCCACATCGACGGGATTTACCGCCAGCGGACCCTGGCCACGCACCTGCGCGAAATCCCGATCTTCCGCCAGCTCAAGCAGGAGCAGTTGGACCAAGTGATGGCGCAGACGCAGTTCACCACCTATGGCGATTACGACTGGTCGGGCGATTACAAACGCCTCGCCAAGACCGGCTCCGTCGCGCCCGAAAAAGAAACCGTCATCGCGCAGGAAGGTGACTATCCCAACGGCGTGATCCTCATCCGCTCGGGCTTCGCGCGCCTGAGCCAGAAGTTCGGCCGCGGCCATCGCACGCTGAATTATCTCGGCGCGGGGCGGGAATTTGGCCTGAGTGAAATTGCGCAAAACTGGCGGAACAAAAACGCCACGATCCCTTTTCAGCACACCCTGCGCGTCGTGGGTTATACCCACATCCTGACCGTCCCGACCGCCGTCATGGAGGAAGTGGTCTTCCCCAATTTGCCGCCGGAAATGGTCGCCGCCCTCGGCCCCGCCGAACCCGTCCCCGTCGCCGCCCCCATCGCCGCCACGGCTCGCGAGGCGCGCCCCGACGCCCTCGACGCCGGCGCGAAGATCGGCCCCGAGCTGATGGAGTTCCTCACCGAGCACCGCTTCTTCAACGGCACCGCCACGATGGTCATCGACCTCGAGCGCTGCACGCGCTGCGACGATTGCGTGCGCGCCTGCGCCAGCACGCACGGCAACAACCCGCGCTTCCTGCGCAGCGGCCCCAGCAGCGGCAACGTGATGATCGCCAACGCCTGCATGCACTGCGCCGATCCCGTCTGCCTCATCGGCTGCCCCACCGGCGCGATCCACCGCGGCATGGCCGGCGGCGAAGTCGTCATCAACCAGGCCACCTGCATCGGCTGCCAGCTCTGCGCGAACAACTGCCCCTACGAAGCCATCCGCATGGTCGAGACCCGCGACGAATCCGGCGCGTTCCGTCTCGACAAGGATCTGCGCCCGATCGTCAAGGCCACCAAGTGCGACCTCTGCGTCGAGCAGGTCGGCGGCCCCGCCTGCGAACGCGCCTGCCCGCACGGCGCGCTCCAGCGCATGGACATGAACAACCTCGACGCCTTCGCCAACTGGCTGCACCGATGAAAGGCTTCGCGAAACGGCGGCTGCAATGGATCGCCGCGCTCGTCGTCGCGACGGTCGTCGCCGCCCTCGGGTATGTGCGCTGGGCGGAGGAATTGCAGCGCTTCACCTATCTCACCGGCTGGCTGCTCTTCGCGCTGATGCTCGTGCTGACCGCCTACAACACCCGCAAAAAGCTCCCCTTCCTCCCGCTCGGCAAATCGGAGACGTGGCTCGAATTTCACATCTACGCCGGCTATTTCACCGCGGTGCTTTTCCTCGCGCACGTGCGCGTGCGCTGGCCGACGGGCTGGTTCGAGACGGTGCTGTTCCTCCTCTACGTCGTGGTCGCTCTCAGCGGCATTGTCGGACTCATCCTCACGCGCGGCCTGCCCAAACGCCTCACTGCGCACGGCGGCGAAGTGTTGTTCGAACGCATTCCCTTTGTTCGCCGCGACCTCCACGAGAAGTCCGAAGCCCTGGCGCTGCAATCGGCGACCACCCAAAAAACGCCCATCATCGCCGAGTTCTACGCGCGGCACCTCGGCGACTACTTCGCCCGGCACCGACACTTTTTCCATCACCTGCTGGAAATCCGCTCTCCCTTGAACGCGCTGCTCAACAAGCTCACCGACCTCAAACGCTTCCTCAACACCGACGAACGCGCCGTCGCCGAGCAACTCAGCGACCTCGTCCGCCAAAAGGACGGCCTCGACTACCAGCGCGCGCTCCAGCTCACCCTGCGCCTCTGGCTCTTCGTCCACATCCCCGCCACCTACAGCCTGATGCTCTGGTCCCTGGCCCACATCATTCTCGTGTACGGCTTCTCGGGAGGTACCCGATGAAAGCAAATTCCGCAATCGAACCCGGGCGAAGCCCGCGGCCCTGGGGAGCGCACGCCGCTGGCGTGCAGTTTTCGGCGGCCCGCCGAAAACTTCGTTCCACTAACTTTTTCCAGCGGCAGGAAAGGCAGACTGGGGAACGCCGGTTTGGGCGGGCCGCCCAAACCGGCACGCCAGCGGCGTGCGCTCCCCGCCCGCTCCGCTCTGCGCCTTTCCCATCTCTGCGGTGTTCGGAAACGCTCCTGCACCCCTGCCACGCCCCGTGAAGGACCAACTCCCAACGCCCGACTTCGACCGCAGTCAATACGAGCGGCCCAATCAAAACTGGGTCTGCGGTTGGGCGTGCGAGGGCAAGTCCTGCCGCGTCGGTCCGTCCGCGTCGGGCGCCTGCCGCGCGACCTTCGAGTGCCGCCCCGTCCTCGAGAAAAAGCCCGGCGAAGAAAAAGGCCGCTGGCGTTGCACCCGCCCGACGGAACACGGCGGCCCCTGCGCCACCGGCCCCGCGCCGTCCGGCTGCTGCGCCTGCGCCATCCCCAAATGCCAGCCGCAGCGCAGCCTGCGCAACCGCCGCGGCCAGCTCTGCCTCGCCGTGATCGCCGCGACCGTGGCGTTTCTCCTGATCGGTTTCTTCGGACCCTGGCGCTGGCAATTCATTTCGCCCGGCCCCGTTTCCGCCAATCACCACGGCGTCGCTTTCGGCTCCACTCAGCACACCCGCCGCGGCAGCGAGGGCTGCGCCGCCTGTCACCTCGCCGGCGCGGGCGATGTCCGCACCTGGGTCCACCTCGCCTTCACCGCCCAACCCGGACCGCTTGAACCCCACCGCCTGCACCAGGTCACCGTCGGCGAAATGAGCGGCATTGACGCCTCCTGCCTCCGCTGCCACGCCGAACACAAATTCCACCAGCCCAACGTCGTCCGCGACCACTCCTGCTCCGCCTGTCATCGCGAGCACCAGGGCGCGGGCCGCATGCCCGCGCCCGCCGACGCCCAGTGCCTCTCCTGCCACGGCTCCGCGACCGAGATGGCCGCCTCCGCCGAAAAAGGAAAAACCCTCGCCGCCTCCGTCTTCGATTACCGCAAGTCCGAAGGCCGCGTCCTCTTCCAAACCCCGCGCCCCGCGACCGGCTACAGCGCCGTCTTCCATTCGTTCGCCACCGACCATCCCGAGTTCCAAATCCACCAGCAAAAGCTGCGCGAAACCAACACCCTCCGCTTCAACCACCAACTTCACCTCGGCGACAATTTCACCAAGCTCAACGGCCAGAAACTCGCCTGCGCCGACTGCCATCAACCCGACGTCGCCGGCGCCTACTTCCAGCCGATCGCCTTCAACAAGCACTGCGCGAGCTGCCACTCCCTGCAATTCGACGCCCACAATCCCGAACTGCAACTCCCGCACGGCAACCCCGCCGGCGTGCGCGCCTTTCTCCACAGCCTGCCCACGCAATACGCCGACCTCGCCCGCCGCCGCGGCACCACCGAAACCAACGCCGTGGCCGCGTTCGTCGGCACCCAAATCCGCCGCCTCCGCGACCTCGCCTTCACCGGCGAGAATCTCGAACGACAAGTCTTCCTCGCCGCCGATCCCACCAAACCGCTCGCCACCGCCGCCGGTCCCAGCACGCCCGGACGCGCCCGCTTCGCCGGTTGCGCCTACTGCCACGAAGTGAAATCCACCGGGGCCGACGCCCTGCCGCTCGTCACCAAACCCATCATCCCCGACCGCTGGTTGCCGCGCGGCAATTTCCACCACGCCAAGCACGCCATCAGCGCCTGCACCCACTGCCACGACATGGCCCGCAGCCGCGACACCGCCGAGATCATGCTCCCCACCAAGCAGACCTGCGTGCAATGCCACAGCCCCGCCGGCGGCGTCTCCCAATCCTGCTCCACCTGCCACAGCTACCACACCGGCACCCGCCACTGAGCGCCCCCCGTAGCCGCCGACGTGAGGAGGCGGACGGCCCCGCCCGCGAGTTCGGGATTTGGAGTGCGGTGACTTGTCACCGCTTTCCCAAGGCGACTTGTCGCCGTCGAACCGGGAGGCGCATGAAGATGCAAAAGGGGCGTTCACGGCTCGCGCCAGCGCCGGCGCGCCCGCGTGAACGGAGGCGCACGGACGCTCGACGGCGACCAGTCGCCTGCGCAAAAGCGGTGACAAGTCACCGCACTCCAAACCGCCGCCTCTCAGTTCACAACGCCGGATTCCGCGGAAACTTCGCGAATGGCAACCGCACCCCGCGATACAACCATCGGTCCGACCGCACCGGCTCCGGCGGCGGAAACAACGCGGCACCCGACGCCCCCACCAGATCGTCCTGCTCGATCCCGTCACCGCTCACGCCAATCGCGCCGATCAGCACGCCGTTGCGATACAGCGGAAACCCGCCCGGAAAAATCGTGATCCCGTTCGGCAGGTTCGGATTCGCATTCGTCGCCGTCATGAACACCGCGCCGTTCAGCGGGTTCGTCGCGAGCGCCGAACCGGTGGGCGTGATGATCGAGAACCGCTCCTGCAATCCCAGAAACAATCCCGGTGCCGTGCCGCCAATGCCCGGCGGAAAATTTCCCTGCGCCATGAACCCCACGGCGCGGCTCGAGAACGCCCGCGCATCGCTTGAAAAAAAACACCGCCGTCCGCGCCTTCTGCACCGCCACATCCCAACTGAACCGCGTCGTGTCCGGCGACGTGCAGAACGTCCCGAGACACACCGGCGCAGCACCCGCGACGTTCGGATTATTGACCACCGTGATGAACACCTGCATCGGCACGCCGCGCGGCAGGCGGATGCCCGCGCGCGTTGTGCGTGCACGATTCGCGCCCGCCGTGAGAATGGCCGTGACCTCCGCCGCCGTGAGCCGCGCCGTGCCTCCGGGCAGCGGGACGACGCTCGGGTCGCCGATGATCGACTGCCGAATCTGCCCCGTCACCCCGCCCATCGTCGCGGCCACGTAAGGCAGCGCCACAGCGGGGCTGCTGGTCGGTGCGAACCCCGCGACATTCGTGCCGATGCCGCCCAGCGGCGTCACCGCACCGAGCGCCGTCGTGCTCGCGACATACGGCAGCGCAATGCCGTCGAGGAACACCTTGGTCGCGCGAATCCGCAGCGACGGCTCGAAGCCGACCTGCCCCGCCAGCGCCACGTCCTCGTCGACCTTCGGGGTGGTCGCCGACAGCGGGGTGATGTTGAGCGGGCTGTCATCGCCATCGCCCGCGACGCCGACGCCACCGACCAGCACGCCCGCCTTGTAGAGCGGCACGCCACCCGCCGTGCCCGCGAGACCGCCCGTGAGCGGCGTGGCGATCTGCGTGAGCGGTGCGGCGGGAGATGCCGTGAGGGCGAGCAGGCCAGCCTCGGCGGGCAGCTTGTATTTGTTGATGTCCGAGAACGCGAGCTGCGAAAAGTTCACGCCCACCAGCGGGCCCGGCGGCTTGTTGTTCACACCCGGCGGGAAATTTTGCTGCACAATGAAGCCCGCCGTGCGCGACGTGAACGCGTGCTGGCTGCTGCTGAGAAACGCCGCCGTGCCCGCCTTGGCGATGGCGTTGGAAACCAGGTTCGTGAAGGCATCCGTCTTTGGCGGTGTGCTGTCCACGCTCCACACGCCGAGCACAAAACCTTCGCGATCGACCACCGCGATCACGCTGGCCGGCGAGACGACCGCCGCCCGCGACACCGCCTGCGCGAGCACGTTGGTGACTTCCGCTGCCGTCATCTCCGCGTTCGCTTGCGGCGCGAGTGCGAACCATGCCAGCGCCCAGAGCACGAAAACCGGGAGCCGCCGATAACTCGCGCCGGAGCGCCGAGCATTGCTCGGCACGGACGGATGCGGGCGGTTCGAGCCGAGCAATGCTCGGCGCTCCGGAATCGCCGGCGCTTGGTCAGGGCCAAAGGCCCGCTTCATACCAGCATGGGGCAACGCCCCAGGCATCGAATTGCAACTCCGGCGAGGGCTGAAAGCCTGTTCTATTTTCCCGTCGCGGATTCCTCGCCGCCAACCACGCCACGCCACACCACGGAGATGGGCCGCGCCGTTGGCGCTCCGCGGTCCGTGGGGGGCGTGATTCCTGGGGCGTTGCCCCAGGCTGGAATGGCACCGCGCCGTTGGCGCTGCCGGAGGGGCACCGAAAGGCCAAACGTGCGCGCAGAGCACCCGCCAACAAAACTTCATTGGTGTCGTGAGCCAGCCTTGCAGCTTGAAACTTGAACCTTCCCTTGAGCTTTGAGCTTTGAGCTTCTGTTCATCTCGCCCCCTCCGCCGCGCGCAGCACGCGATAAAATTTGGTTCCTACCCTCCCGCCATCCACCGCGCTCGCGGTCGTTTCCGCCGCCGTCACTGGCGCGCCGAGATTAGCCCACGGCGCGCTGAGGGCGGTCTTCACTTGCAACTGATACACCGCCCCCGCAATCGCCTCCCACTCGATCAGCGTGCCGCCGCCGCCCGCGGCGACGGCGACCGTGAAGGGCGCGACCAGTTCGCGCACGGTCTGGTTGTAAGTGTCCGTCACCACCAACTGCCCGCGCGGCGCGACAGCGAGGCCGTAGGGATTGAAAAACCGCGCCACGCCATTCGCGCCGTCCACCGCGCCATCCACGCCCACCGCGCCCGCCACGGTGCTCACGAATCCGCCGCGCGTGATTTTGCGGATCGTGTGCAGCAGCGCGTCGGCGACGTACAGATTGCCGCGCGCGTCGAGCGCCAGCTCCGCCGGCTTGCCGAACCGCGCCGTGGCCGCCGGACCGTCTGCCGCGCCATCCACACCGGGCGCGCCCGCGAAGGTCGTCACCACCGCGTTGGTCGCGATGCGGCGGATGACGTGATTGTTGGCATCGGAAACCAACAACTCGCCGCCCGCATCCATTGCCACACCGACGGGGCTGTAAAACAACGCGTTGGTCCCGACGCCATCCCGCCAGCCCCACACCTCGCCCACGCCCGCGAAGGTCGTCACCGCGCCATCCGTTCCCACGCGCCGGATGACATGATTGCCGCAATCGGCGACGAAGATGATTCCACCCGCCGCCACCGCGAGACCGAGCGGCGAATTGAACCGCGCCGCCGCGCCCGGGCCGTCCACGAAATCCGTCACGCCTGCTGCCCCGGCGAGGGTGCTCACCGCGCCCGCCAACGTCACGCGCCGCAAGGTGTGATTGCCCGTGTCGCTTACGATCAGCGCGCCGTCCGCCGCCACCGCCACGCCACTCGGTGAGTCAAAGCGCGCCGCCCCGCCCGCTCCGTCCATCGCGCCCGCCTGCCCCAGCGCGCCCGCCAGTGTGCTCACCACGCCATTCGTCGCGAGGCGGCGGATGACGTGATTTCGGCTGTCGGCGACAAAGATGGTTCCGTCGGCGGTCACCACGACTCCCGCCGGATCATTGAAGCGCGCCAGCGCCCCGGCCGCGTCCACCGCGCCCGGCGTCTCGGGCAAGCCCGCCAGCGTGCGTACGGATTCCTGAGCGATGAGCGGATGGGCCAGAAGCGCCATCGCCACCAGTAAAACGGACATGATGGTTGCGCAGCACCCACGCGTTCGCGCACTCGGTAAGTGCCCCGCCGGGGAGCGCACGCCGCTGGCGTGCTGTTTTCGGCGGCCCGCCGAAAACCTCGTTCCACTAACCTTTTCCCGCGGCGGGAGAGGCAGACTGGGGAACGAAGGTTTGGGCGGGCCGCCCAAACCGGCACGCGGGCCGCGTGCGCTCCCCGCTTTGTTTTGGCGTTCGGGTGTCGCGCTCATTTCCCCCTCCGTATCAGCCGGTCGGTCGCGGGGCGAACCATTTGGACCTCAGGCTCGAACTGAAACGGCTGCGGGGCCTTCAAGCTCCCGCCGCCCTTCGTTTTCAACTCGCCGTCTTTCACCACGACATCCTCCACCGCATACAGCGCACCGGTTCGCTTCGCCTTCGGGTCTGACACGGGACCGTCGTGATGCCGCAGGAACTGCTGCATCTCGTCGAGGTTGAACGGACGCGAGCCGCGACGACCGAACACCACGGTCTGGTTGCCGCTCTCGTCCACGACGCGATCGCGGTCCAGTCCGCGCGAGACGGCCACCGCCGGCCCGTGCGTGGGATAGGTCGCGATCAGTTTCGGATTCGGCGTCGGGCTAAAACCCATGTGCGTCGGCACGTTCTCGGGCGAGATTATCTGGAGCACGCGCAGGCCGTTCTTCCCGTCCGCGACGAGCGCAAACATCGAGGCGCTCACCGAGCCGATCTGCACGGCGCGCGTGTCGTTGAGCGCGCCGTCGGCGTTGAACATCCGTTCCAGCTTGGGTTTCCCCGGGTTTGTGATGTCGATGAACGCCATCCCCTCGGGGCCGTTGGCGACGTAGGCGTAGGTGCGCGCGTGATAAAAACGCCCCGCATTTTTCAGCGGCACCGTCGCGCCGGGCACCAGCTTCGGCCGCGACGGATCGCTGATGTCCACCACCTTGAAGCCCTCGTCGTCCGTCACGTAGGCGTAGCGAAACTGTACAGATACCGCCCGCGGATGCTTGAACTCACCGCCGCTCAACTCAGCGATCAGCTTCGGTTCCTTCAGCTCGGTGTTGCTCAACGCGAGGACGAACAGGCCCTTCTCGGCGACGACAAACAAGTTCGTGCCCGCCATGTACGAGTGCATGGCGCCGGTGAGTTTCCCGTCCGGGTTGAAGCGGATGATCTTCTCCTTATCGAGGAAGTTGTTGTTCGGATTGCCATCCACCAGCGTGCCGACGCTCACCATCACGAGGCCCTCGTCGCGGTCGGTCACGAACACCCACGCGTAAATGAGGCTGATGGGCTGCTCCTGATTTTCCGGCAGCCGCTGGCGCAGCGGATCAATGCCCAGCGTGCTCGGCAGCGTGACGCTGGTCGCATACTTGGTGCGCACGTAGAGCCGCTGACCGAGCGGCGAGACGGGCGCGGTGACGATGCGTTCGCTGAAGCCCTTTTGATCAATGTTCGCGACATCGAAGACCTCGAAGCCGTCCGCGCCGTTGGCCGTGTAGAGGTATTCACCGCGCAACGTGAGATCGAGGATCTCCTTCGCGTGATGGTGATGCGCGAGGTCGTCGCCGTCCTGTCTCGCCGGCAGGACGCCTTGGTTTTTCCCGACGTGCCGCGCGTAGTTGTCCGGATAGGCGAGGGAATGCAAGTGGCTGCCGATGGCCGCCTGCGGCTCTTCCTGCTCGGTCCACGCCACGCCGTAGAGGCCGTCCTTGCCCGCGCCGACCCACGCGTACCGGCCGAAGAAATTCACCGTGCCCGTGCCGAATCCGAGCAGCGACGTCATCCACGCGTTGTTGTCGTTGTCCTTCGACAGATGGCAGTCGGTGCAGCCCTTGGTCGTGCCGACGCTGCTGGTCGTGTGCGGGAAATGCGGGTTGTAAGCCTGACCGCTGTAGCCCTCGGCGCTCACGGTCTGCTGCTGCGAATACACCCACTCGCGGTTGCCGTTCTGCGAGCCGACAATCACCGCGCTCGAGGAGCGCAGCACGGCCATGCGGTGGTTTTTGTAAGTTGCATCCACGCCGAGCTGGAACACGTCGTCGCGCACGACCTGCGGGTTGTAGCCCGTGAAATTGCGCGTGGTCATGCCCTCGAATTTGTTCAGCGGCACGCGCTGGTTGGCGCGCATCGGCAGGTGACAGCCGAAACAGCTCGTCGCCCACGACGAATGGCAGACCTGGCAGGAGAGATTCGAGTTGTCGTGCGCGAGGTCCTTGGCGCACGCCTCCGCCTGTAGCCGCCGACGTGAGGAGGCGGAGTCGGTGTCGGGTGCGTCGCCGGGCCGCCTCCTCACGTCGGCGGGTACGGCGGCAGCTACGTTGGGCACGTCGCCCCACGTCTCGCCGTCGCGCCGCAGGGTTTTGGCATAGCGGGCCTTGGCGTTGTAGCGCGGGTGCTGCGGATTGATGATGTCCATGGTCTGCGGTACGGCCCAGCGCACGTCGGGGGAGAGCGTGCTGCGCTGGAACAGTTTCTTGTCATCCCACACGAAGCGCGGCCCCCACGGCGTCGAGGATTTCGTGAGGTCGATGCCCTGGCCCTTGTTCCCGAATTTCCCGCCGTTGCCGCTCGTGACCAGCGTGGGCCGCGCGTTGACCGTGCCGTGGCAGTCGATGCACTCGATGGTCGTGGCCGCGCGCGGTTCGCCGTAGAGATGCCCGTCGCCGTGGACATCGCCGAGGAAATGGCAATCAACGCACTGCATTCCCTTGGCGAGGTGGATGTCTTTCAAATGTACCGCCTTCTCGAACTTGTGCGCGTCGTCGTGCGGGATCGTGCGGTCCTGGAGATCGAGCAGGTTGCCTTTCTTGTCCTTCTTGAACACGGCGCGGAAGACCCAGCCGTGGCCGTGGTAGTCGGCGAACTGCGTCTCTTTCATTTTCGGATTCAGCTCGGCGACCTTTTCGAGGAAGTCGAGTTCGCCCCACAGGCCGCGCGCGGCGGCGGCTTCGGGATTCTTGCGGATGGCGTGGACGAGTTGCTCGTCGGTGGGATTTTTCTGCTGCGTCATCTGCTCGCGCGTGCGGTTGCCGCGGAAATGCGGATCATCGGCGAGCGGGTTTTTCGGATGCGGATACATGAACTTGCCGTCGCTCTCCTGATCCCACCAAGTGTAGCCGAGGAACGGATTCACAAAGAGATTTCCCTGGTGCATGTGGCAGTTCATGCACTGGCTCGAGGGGATGGCGCGCGTGAACTCGTGCTTGATCGGATGCCCGCGCTCGTCCTTGCGAATCGCGTTATCGCCGCTGAAGGAGAGGCCTTGGTGACCGTACTTGGAATACCAGCTCGAATGCGTCGGCGAGCGGTCATTCGCATACACGACATGGCACGCCGTGCAGCCGCTGGAGCGGTAATCGCCGGGATGATTGTTGCTGCCCATGAAGTCGAGGAGCGGATCGTGCAGGCGCGTTTTCTGGAGGTTGAGATAGACGGGATCGATGCGGTTCAACGTGCCGAGGCCGCGGTCGCTGAGGCGGCGCGCGGGTTTGCCGGCCGGTTCGGTGGTCGTGGGAATGCCGAGCTGGAGCTGCTTTTCGCCGCCTTTTTCAAAGATGCGCAGGATGTTGCTCGGCTGGCCGATGGCGAAGCGCGGTAGCGGATCGAGGAAGGGCAGCACGCCGTATTTCAGCGTGTCCTCGGGCGTGACGGGCGTCGGCGAGAGCAGTCGCAGCGCCGTGCCGTCGGGCGCGTAGGCCTGACCGTAGCGCGGGTTTTTCTGCGGAATCGCGCCGTTGTTGTAGAGCGCCGCGCCCCAGAGCATCGCGCCGTGGCGCATCATCGAATGGCCCACGTCCTTCACTTCCTTCGCGTGACACAGGCCGCACGCCTTGCCGGCCACGCGCAGGTCGCCGGGGTTCACGAACTGGATGAACTCGGGCGACTCGTGATTGAGCAGCACGGTCGAGTCGTTCGGGTTCGCCGAGCTGTGCCAGAACTCCGGATGCACCGGCGGCACGTGGGCCTTGCGCATCGTGAGGCCCGCGCCGGGATTGCCGCCGTGACAATCGGTGCAGCCGAGCACGACGTTGCGCGAGCGGTGCATCGTGTGCGTGTCCGTGCCCGCGTGGCACTCGAGGCAGCCGCGCGATTTGAGCAACGCCTCTTCGGGCGATTGGTCGATCCAATTGGATTTCGGCAACGGCCGCGCCGGCGCCGAGGGTGGGGAGAGTGGGACGGAAATCTCGGGGCCGGACGGGGAAGAAGAAGCTCCAAGAGCAAAGCTCAAAGAGACAAGAAAGGTCCAAGTGACAAGAGCCAAGCTCCACAGGAAGGATCGCGGGGAGTTGTTCAGTTTTGTCTCCATCTGATTAGCATCCGGCTTCAGCCGGGGAAGCTGGTTAGCCCCAACGGGGCGGCGCCATGCCAGCCCAGGGCAGAGCGCAGCGCCGCCCTGGGTTGGGTAGTCAAATGGAGAGCAGCCCTGAAGGGGCGTACCATGGGCGGGGCCGGGCGGGGCGATAGGCCGCCCCTTCAGGGCTTTGGTTTTGCTCCACAGCGTCCCAGGGCGATGCCCTGGGCTGGTATGTTGCCGCCCCGTTGGGGCTAGACCGAAGCTTGCCCGGCCGTTACGAGGCAGAGCGCCGACGAGCCCTTCCAACGGCTTTGGTGCATGGACTTCGCACGTCGCTCCGGCTCGAAAACCGCTAAAGCGGTTGTGGTCATTGGAGTCGCTGAACACCCGGCTGAAGCCGGGTGCCAATGAGATGGGGAAGCAGAAGCCCACGAGTGAGTCGCAGTTTTCTCGCGTGTATGTCCGCGCCTTGAACCTTTGAGCTTGGCCCTTCCCTTGAGCTTTGAGCTTTGAGCTTTGAGCTTCTTCCCCGGGAGTTTTCGTTTTCATAGTTCAATAGGTCAGGGTTATCGCGATCAACCCGCTGTATAGAAAATCATCCACGCGCCCGGCTTTCGACGTGGGATCGAACACGCCGGTCGGGTTGGTGTTGCGGCGGTAGATGTCCTTGAAACCACCGCCCGGCAGCAGCATGCCCCAGCCGGCGGAGACGACGACATTGTCGGTGAGGAAGGGCCGGTATTGCACGCCGAGGCTCAGGTCGTAGCCCACTTCGCCGCCAATCTTGTCCGTGAGCAGCGCGGTTTGGAGCGTGTCCGTCTCGGCGAACCGGATGTAGTTCAAGTTCAGAAAGGCTTTGGATTTCGGCGTCACGTCGGCCTCGAGTCCGACGCCGTAAACGAACACGCCGGGATTCACGAAGTTCGCCTGCCCCTGCGTTTTACTCGTGCGCAGATTCGGAATGAGACTGCCGCGCTGCTTCAGCCCGACCGACGTGCCCGCGAAATTGAAACCCTGCCGCACGTAATAGCTGAACGGTCCGCCGGCGAAATTGGGATTGTCCAGAATCGTGTCGAAACCCGTGGCGGTACCGTCCTGCGCATTGTGATCGCCCGAGGCGTAAACAAAGGACGCCTTGTAGCGCAGCCAGTCGCGGTCGTAGGAGATTTCGAGCGCGGCGAACTGCGCGTTGATGTTCACGGGGCGGCCGGCGAGGCCATTGAAATCATCGCGCCCGAGCGCCTGATAAAACTGGTGCGACACATTCAGCCGACCGATGTGACCGTCGCCCGCCCAGCCGAGGTAGTAGGCGTTCACGTCGTGCGTGCGCACGGTCCCGAGCGGCGCGGGGCGCACGATGCTGCCGTTGCGGTCGTACTCGAGACTGCCGTGATCGAGGTTGGCGTGGACGCTCCATTGCGCCGTGTAGCCTTTCACGAGGAAATCCTGCCAGTAGAGATTCGCGATCACGACGTGCTGCTTGCGCTCATCGAAGGTGTTCAGCTCGGAGTTGGTGTCCTTCTCGCGCATCTCGAACACGGCGAGGTTGTATTGCAGCCGATTGTTCCAAGCGTTGCCGAAGAGGCGCAGACCGAGGTTGGTGTCGTTGAAAAGGAAACCGCGAAAATCGCTCGTGAAGGTCTGATTGCCCGCCTTGGCCGCGATGAAATCGTAGTTGTCCGAAAGGTCGCGCAGATGCACTTCGACAAAATATTCCTGCAGGGCGAGGTAGTCGCGCGTGCGCACGGTCGCGCGGGTGCCGGTGAGGTCGCCAACGGGCGTGAGCTGCCCATTCAGCAGTTTGTCGATGTCGGCCGGATTGATGACGAAGCCATTGTCGGGCTGGGCGGGGTTGCTTCCCGAACCGCCGCCGAGCACCCCGCGCGGGTCGGGCGACACCACGCCGGTTTCGCGGGCGTTGACGTAATTGATGTTATAGACCGGCTGGAATTTCACCGCCCACTCGACGGGCTTGAACACCGTCTCGCCGCGGAACAGTTCGACCGAGAACGCCAGATTGTTCTGCACGCTCAACACTTCGCTGCGCCCGAAAAACTCGCCCTGTCCCGGCGTCGCCGCGCTCACGCCGCTCGGAATGGGAATGCGTTTGCCTTCAAACTCGGTCGAGCTGGCCGCGATGAGATTCAGAAAAATATCCTGCCCGATCACCGGCAAATCACCCTTGAGCCGGCTCTGGTAATACGGATGCCACCAGCGCGGCTCGTGATAGTAGAAGGGATCTTCGCCGCTGCCGGTCGTGTAGCGACGCCACGGCAGAAAACCGACGCGCCAGCGGTCGTTCGCGGATTCGGTGTTGGGCGGCACATCCACGCGCGGATCGCGTTGGAGTCCGCTGCTCTCGAAGTGCGGATGAAACGGGAGATTTCGTCGCGTGCGGGCGCGCGGGAGCTTCAGCGGGTCGGGCACGTCGGCAAGGCCGAACTTTTCCTTGGCAACGTCCGTGGCCGTCACCATCTCGACGGTTCGCACGGGCCAGCGCGACGCGACCACCGCCGGCTCCGGACCCGACTTGGCGACCGCCGGCTCCGTGATTTCATTCCACTGCCGCAACGGCCCGCGCGGCAACGCCAGCGGCGGCAGCACAGGCTCCGTGCCGTAGTCGAGGGCCAGTGTGAATTCGCGCTGAAACAGCGGCGCCTCGGGCGGAGCGGGGCGCGCGCCGGGATCGGGATTGAACTGCGCGGGGGTCTTCGGCAACGGCGGCGGCGTGTAGCTGAGTTCGAGCTTCACGCGCTCGAGTTCCTCCGCGAACACGCGCGCCGCCGCGGGGCCGGTGGGCGGGTCGGGGTTAAACTGACTCGGCGACTGCGGTGGAGGAGAGCTGTCGTAGGTCACCCGCGGCACGAGGTCCACCACGATTTCGGGAAATACGGGCGACGGGCGAAACGGCAGGCGATTCCCGTCGGGATCAGGACTGAAAAGATGCGGCGGGAGCGGCGGCGACTCATCAGTGACCGCCTGCAACGGCTTGAGCCGGTCACGGTGACGGAAGGCCGTTTCCAGCGCACTCAAGCCGCCGGGCGCGGTGATTTTCGCCGGGAAGATTTCCGCGGGAGTTTCCGCCGCTCCGGTCACCGTCGAGGCAAGCCCCAGCGTGACCGCCGGACCGATGACGGCCGCCACCCGCTGCCATCGAAACGGCAGAAACCTGAGTAGTGGCTCGCGGATCACGGTGCCGCGCATTCGACAGGCAACCCCTCCGGCGACGCAAGCCCGAATGCGTTTTCTGAACGCGCTTTCCGTTCGACAGGATTGAACGACTCCAAACACAGAAAATCCCCTTGCATCAGGCGGATGCAAAGGGGCTGACGGAATTGCCGAGAGTCAGTCCCGGCGGCCCCGGTTATGCGGCCGCGATGGCCGCCGCGGACTTGGAGGCGGCCAGATCGACTTTGCGCTGGTTCAGGCTCTTGAAGAATTCGTAGCCTTCGCGGCAGCGGCGGACGAAGACGTCCTTGTCCTCAAGCATGGTCTTGATGATGCGGAGGATGGGTTTCGGGCGCAGATAGTAGCTGCGATAGAACCGGTCCACGGCCTCGAAGATTTCGTCCTTGGTTGCCTCGGGGTAGGCAAGGGTGGATTGCTGGAAGCCGTCGCCTTCGACGAGGTCGGTCTTGTCTTTCTTGGTGAACCAGCCGTTGAGCTTGGCCTGGTCGTAGAGTTCGGTGCCGGGATAGGGCGCGGCGAGGGAGACTTGGAGACTGAAGACATCCAGTTCCTGGGCGAAGCGGATGGTCTGTTCGATGGTCTCTTTAGTCTCGACCGGGAGACCTAGAATAAACGTGCCGTGAATGATGACTCCCGCCTGGTGACAGGACTTGGTGAACTTACGCATCTCGTCGGTGGTGACGCCTTTCTTGATGCGGGTGAGGGTTTCATCATTGCCGCTCTCATAGCCGACGAGGAAGAGACGGAGGCCGGAGTCTTTGAACTGTTTGATGGTGTCGGCA
The DNA here is from genome assembly GCA_945861535.1 of Akkermansia muciniphila. Lineage (GTDB taxonomy): Bacteria > Verrucomicrobiota > Verrucomicrobiia > Limisphaerales > BJHT01 > BJHT01. The sequence goes on from CAMAUZ010000016.1 coordinate 28,325, forward strand.
TCCAGGTTCGCGCGGCTGTTGCAGGACCAAGTTAGTCCTAAGTTGGACAGTTTCTTCGCGATGTCACGGGCGCGCGGGAGGTTGGCGGTGAAGGTGTCGTCGTCGAAGAAGAATTCGCGCACCTGCGGGAAGAGTTTCTTCATGTAGGCCATTTCGTCGGCAACGTTTTGCGGCGAACGGACGCGGTACTTATGACCGCCGATGGTCTGCGGCCAGAGACAGAAGGTGCATTGGGCGGGGCAGCCGCGGCCGGTGTACATGCTGATGTAAGGGTGCATCAGATAGCCGATGAAGTATTTCTCGATGTCGAGGTCGCGTTTGTACACGTCCGCCACCCAGGGGAGTGAGTCCATGTTCTGGATCATCTCACGCTCGGGGTTGTGTTTGATCTTGCCGTCTTTGTCCTTGAAGGAGAGGCCGGCGACGCTTTCGAGCGGGCGGCCTTCGGCGACTTCCTTGCAGGTGAAGTCGAACTCCTTGCGCCCGACCCAGTCGATGGCGGGCGAGGCTTTGAGAGTCTCGGTGGGCAACACCATGGTGTGCGCGCCAACAAAGCCGATCTTGGTCTCGGGCCGCTGCTGCTTGATGGCTTCGGCGACCTTGGAGTCATTTTTCAACGACGGCGTGGAAGTGTTGATGATGACGTGGTCGAAGCCTTTGGCGATGGCGAGGCATTGCTTCACGTCCACGCCGTGCGGCGGGCAGTCGAGCAGCTTCGAGCCGGCCACGAGGGCCGCGGGCTGGGCGAGCCAGGTGGGATACCAATAGCTGGTGACTTCGCGCCGCGCCTGATAGCGCGCGCCGGCGCCGCCGTCAAAGCCGTCGAAGGAGGGGGGGGAGAGGAATAGTGCGCTCATTTATATGTCTAGTTTTTCCAATTCAATTCAATGGACCGATCCATTACCGTTCTGAACAAGGTAAGAGTTAACGGTGGCTGACAGGTGCCGCGCCTCTGGTTGTTTTGTATGGCAATACGCTGAAATTATCGCCAACCGGACGGTCTCTTCTGGCACGAAACCTAGACGCTGTCCAATCTTGCTGAACACCAAGTGCATATCAGAGGTTCCCGTGGCTTCTGATTCAATAACTCGCCTGACAAGCTCTTGTTCGTCTGGACGGCGGTTTAGCGCAACGGTAAGAACACCCAGATTTGCGGGGTATCCTTCACGGACGGCGTCCAAAATCACTTCTTCGGGCATCAGGTTGCCAGGCAACCGGAATACCTTGTCTGGCAGGGAAACATCTGTGGGAGTGTCTCCGTCAACAAAACCAATGGCCGGGAACCGCTTCGATGGATTTTGATTGTGAGCTTCGGTGTGCTGAACGACAGCACTATGGCTGCCGATGGGGTAGAACTCCACCAGTGACATTTCATCGGTCATTCCCGAAAAACGCATCATCCCCTGTATCCAAGCGATGGCTGTCGAATCCTCAGCGTAGATTACCAGCTTGGTGTCAGATTCACCGCGAATTGCCAGGACGTCTTGGACACGCAGCCGCCCATTGACCAGTTCCCCGCCACGAGCCGCCCAAATTGCCTCTCGTGGCAATGGGTCGAGTGCGTATTCGGAATGGGTAGTGAAAATAATCTGGCACCGTTTCCGGTCAGCGACCCCAACCAAGTATTCGACCAGCTTTCGGACCGCGAAAGGATGAAGAGTGGTTTCGATCTCTTCAATTAGGACGAGCGCCTGGTCTTCGGGGGAAAGCTGTTCGAGATGGGCAACCAGTTCGATTATGACGGAAATGCCGGCACCAAAATGAAACTGCGAGTGCCTCATCGCCCCGGCGAAGCCGATCATCGGCTTTTTTGAAGCGGCCTTGGAATAACGGCTCAAGTCGACACCAAGAATGCGAGACGCGTGTTCAATCACCGCCGAATCAAGGACTGCATAGTCTTCCTCAGTTAGTTTGTCTGGATACAGCCGAAACTTGGTGAACTCAGATCGTTCGCCTGCAGGCAAAGCGCGCTTGACTCCGAAAAAAAGAATCTTCCGTTGAAGTGCCTCACGGTTCCATCGACTCTTGGGGTGCGTGACACTTCGCTCGATTTCTCCCTCGCGCTTCTTCTCCCGGTCAATCAGGCGATAGGCAACACGCACATCCTTCATCGCCTCTTGATCGACTGAACTGACGGCAAAAAAAGAGCTCGGAGTGCATTCCCGATAGATGAGCGCGGACGCGCCCAGGACGGTTGATTTCCCCCCCCCGTTGGGACCGATCAATGCAGTGACGGGGAAACGGAAGCGGATGGTTGCATCGCTAAAGGCCCGCAATTTGTGAAGGGTCATGCTGTGGAGATACTTTTTGTATCCGCCGCCTTCGACCTTTTCTTTCAGATTTCGAATGAGGCTTTCTCGAACTTCACTTCGATAAGCACCACCCGTCGGACTTGTGGGGTTAACAGGCATTGGTTGAGAAGCTTCCCGCAGTCAGCCGATCAGTTTGTTGTAGTTTTCGTGCGTGCCAATCCAGACCCATTCCACTGTGTCACCGACCAGATGTCCGACGGCCCGGTAGTGGTCGCCGATTCTGACGGAGAACCGGTTGGCACCACCCTTGAGTTTCTTGAAATGGAGCGATGGGTGTTGATGGTCTTTTAGCCAAAGCAGGTAATTCTTTCGAGCGAGCAACTGGACGCTGACGGGCAAGTCCGAGAAGGCCTGCCAGAAGCGCCGGGTGGCCCGTGACTTCATTTGGGCCAGTAGGTCAGATATCCGCCCCGGCACTCTGTTTCAGCTTCGCGGAACAGGAAGTCGAGCTTCCCGGCCTCGGCATCGCGGTCCATCTGAGCATCCCAACTCCGTGCCTCACGACCGGCCAACCACGAGGCGAGCGTGGCCTGCTCGGGCGCAGGAAGTTTCTCAATCGCCTGTTCGATTTCGAGAAGGGTACTCATTCCGCCTTGGTCGTCACCGTGCCGTTCGCCTTGAGCTTGGCCAGCAAGTCATCGCGTTGCGAAGTATCACCCGTGCCGCAGGCGCCGCCGGTGGCGGCGGGGGCGGGCGCGTGGGTGTGATCCTCCACTTCCTTGCGGGAGAAGGCGCCACGGGCGTTGGCGGCGGGATTGATCGCGGCCTTGGCTTGGGCGAGGTGGCCTTTGCCGATGGTCACGCCGTTGAAGGCGCGCTTTTCCAGTTCAACACTGGCGGGATACGGCTTGGGTTTTGCGCCGAAGTTATAGCGCATATTGATCCAGGTATCGCGCGGCTTGTTGCTCAGCGCGCCGCTCGGATCGTAGCCGCAGTGGACCATGCAGTGTTCGCAGCGCGGATCGCGGGCGACGCCGTTGACCACGCCGTATTTCTCCCAGTTCACGGTGCCGAGCATCTCGCCGTAGGTCGGATAGTGACCGTCGGTCATCAGATAGCATGGGGCTTTCCAGCCCTTGACGTTGTAAGTCGGGATGGCCCATGCGGTGCAGGTCAGTTCGCGTTTGCCAGCGAGAAACTCCTGATAGACCGGCGTGCCGAAAATGGTGAACGCCTTGCCCCATTGCTCGATTTTGGCGAATTTCGCCCGCGTCATTTCGCGGGTAAGGAAAAACTCCTTCGGGTCGCGACCGAGACGTTTGACCATGTCTTTCTTCGCGGCGTCGTAGTCATAACCGGGGGAAATAGTGTGGCCGTCCACGTCGAGCGAGGAGAGATACTTGAACATGTCCTCGATCTCCTGCACGTCGGTCTCGCGATAGACGGTCGTGTTGGTCGCGCATTGGTAACCGAGAATTTTGGCCATCTTGATGGCGGCGACGCATTCCTTGAAGACGCCCTCGCGCTCGACGATGAGGTCGTGGGTGTGTTCCAAGCCGTCCACATGGACATTCCAATATTGCCACTTGCTGGGGACGATCGTGACCTTCTTGCGCGCGGCTTCGTCGGCGTTGCGAATCTGTGTGGCTTCTTTCTCAGTGACGAGGTTTTCGGCGACGAGCTTTTGGAGCTGCGGTTCCATCGCGGGCGAGAAGTGCGCGGCCATGTAGTCGCGCATTTTCTTCCGCATGAAGACGCCGTTGGTGCAGATGTAAATGATCCGGCCTTGGGCGCGCAGCCCGGCCACCAGTTCCTCGATTTTCGGATAAATCAGCGGCTCGCCACCGCAGACCGACACCATCGGCGCGTCGCAATCCTGCGCGGCGGCCAGGCATTGTTCGAGCGGCACCATGTCCTTGAGATTGGTGGAATACTCGCGGATGCGGCCGCAGCCGGTGCAGGTGAGATTGCAGGTGTGCAGCGGTTCGAGCTGCAAAACCATGGCGAACTTGGGGGTCTTGGCCAGCTTGTGCTTGACGATGTGCCTGGCGATCTTGACCGTGAGCGCGAGTGGGAAACGCATAGGTAATGTAACTAAGGAAAATGTCTCTACGCCAACTGTCCGATGGTCTCCACCACAGGCGCTTGCGGCTGCGGCGCAGCGGGGGCCGGGGCGGCTTTTATGAAGCCAGGCAGCAGGAACATGAGCGGGGAAACGCTACCGGTCCCGTTGATACCCGAGCAGCCAACAAGCATTCCGCCCGCCAGCAGACTGAGGATCAGGGACCCCATGAAATTGCGAGTGCGTCGCATCTGCGCAATATAGGAACGATGCGGGTCGTGGCAATGCCAATTTCCAAAATCACCGGCCGTGCCTGCGTCGCCGCAGCGCCGACACGACTTGCGATCGTCCGCGCGGTTGCAGGCGCGCGGGCGGAGTGGCGCTTTTTTGGCCGTTTGAGCTGGGTGGTTGTGGTGCTCGGGTTGATCACCGGGGGCGATCTTTTCTCCGCGGAAACACCTGCTGGACCGGCGCGCTTTGTCGAGCGGGCGCAGCGGCTTTACCTCCAGGCGCGCGAACGGCATGCGCAACAGCCCGGCGACCCGGCGGCGGGCGTGCGCCGCGCGAAGGCCTGTTTTGACCGCGCCGAATTCGCCACCAATGACACCGAGCGCGCCGCCCTGGCCGTCGAGGGGATCAATGTCTGCCGCCAGGTGATCGAGCGCGACTCGGCGTCGGCCGCGGCGCACTTGTTTCTGGGGTTGAATCTCGGCCAGTTGGCTCGCACGAAGACCTTGGGCGCGCTGCGGTTGGTCGGGGAAATGGAGACCGAATTCAAGCGTGCCATCGCGCTCGAACCCGCCGTCGAATACGCCGGTCCCGACCGCTACCTTGGCCAGCTCTACCACCAGGCCCCCGGCTGGCCCACCAGCATCGGCAGCCGCAGCCGCGCCCGGCAGCACCTCACCCGCGCGTGCGAACTCAGTCCGGATTATCCCGACAACCGGCTGGCCTTGCTGGAAGCCCTGATGGAATGGCACGACCGCCGGAACTTTCTCAAAGAAGCGCGACTCTATCTCGAGTTGCTCCCCGCCAGTCGCGGCAAGTATTCGGGGGAACCATGGGCGGCGGCGTGGGCCGAATGGGATCAACGCTGGCAAAAGCTTGCCGCGTATCTGGCCAAGCTCGAGGGGGCCAAGCATCAGCCGTAACTGCTCATGCAGCGCGTACGGCGCGCGCCCTTCGCAACCGCCGACGTGCTGGAACCCGAGCGCCGCAACGGTGCAGGATGGGGCAAACCTGCGCATTGGGCGGAGGGGCAGTGGGATAGTGGGCAAAGGAATCGGGGCGGGGAATCTTTGGCACTCAGAGGCACTTGCAAAATCTCGGCTTCACAGTTCCAGCTTTCCATCTTTTACCCCTTATCTTTTACCAGATGCTTGGGCCTTGGACGAGCCGACGCGTTGCAGATGGTAAAAGATGGTGGGTAAAAGATAAACAAGCAGGGGTTTTGCAAGTGGCTCCTCAGTCATGTGCCGCCATTCCTTTGCCAAATCAGTTTCGGAAACTGAGGTTGAGATTCCTGCTGGCCGGAACTCGGTCGCCGGACCGCTATGGTAGCTGGGGCGTGAAACACCCGCCCTCCCGTCGGCGGCCGAAGACCTGCGGCGGACCCTTGTACCCGGCGGTTTTCCAGCAACAGATTGACGCTGCCCGGCGCAATCTTCTACTGTCCGCACTCGTTAAATTTTATGAATCCAAAAGTCCTTCTGAAAACCATTTTCGCCATGTTGATGCTGCTGTTGCTCGTGCTCATGGGCATGAACAACAAGCAGGAAGTCAGCTTCACCCTGCCGCCCTTGCTCAAGGGCGTTAGTCAGCCGGCGGCGATCATGTATTTCGCCTTCTTTGGCGTAGGCGTACTCACGGGCACCGTGCTTAGCGCCGGGGGCAAAAAGGGGGCCGCGCCCAAATCCGGCAAGTCCGACAAGTAACCGCAGGAGTTCCGGCCCGCGGGATTGCGCATGACGACGACACGCTGCCCGCAACTGCGGTGGTTGGCTGTCGTCGCGCTGCTCGGAGTCCACCCCGGCATTCTCTCCTCCAGCCTCTCCGCGCAAACTCCCAAACCGCGGGCCGACCACTGGCTGGCCGGAACGTACGAATATCCCGCCGCCGCCGGTGGCAAAGTAGGCACCACCGCCGGCTTCGAGGCCATCGAAACCGACGCCATCGCCGGGCGCCTCAAGGTGTATTGGAATTCCGGCGCGGCCACGGTTTCTGGCTCCGTGACGCTTTTCGCGAGCGCCGACACCGCGGGGCACTGGCCCGCGCGGGACTGGCGGCCCTACCCGATGTCCTTTCGCGCCGGACGCTGGGAGGCGAGCGTGCCGGTGGAGAGCGTGGACATCCCGATGATTTTCTTCGTGCGCGTCGGTGAGGGCACGGGTGCGCGGCTTTCCGCGCTGCGCAGTTGCGTGCCGCGCGCGGCGGGCCTCGAGGAACCGAGCCGGATTTTCTGGCCGTATCTCGAAGGCTTCGAGGACGGCCTGACGAGTTGGCGATCGTTCGGTGCGGCGGCGGGTACGCCGCCGGGCGCGCTGCCTTTGGCGATTGATCCGCTGGCCAAACAGGGCAAAGCGTCGCTGCGCATGACGGTGCCGGGCGCGGGGCAAAGCGTCGGCGTCGCGACCACGCGGGTGCGCGGGTGGCAAATCGTCGAGCGGTCCGCGACGGGACTGCGCCTGTGGATGCGCACGCGGAGCGGGGCCGGGCGGATGCGGTGTACGCTGTTCGCCAATGCCGGCGGGCCGCTCGAGGTCGTGATGGCTTACGACCGCGAGGTGACGCTGTCGGACCGCTGGCAGAAGGTGGACTTGGCGTTCGGCCGGTTCGGCAAAGGACCGCTGGCGGAAGTGGATTTGCTGGCGCTCGAATTCTTCGCCGACGGCGCGCGGGAATTCCTCGTGGACGAACTGCAATTGCTCGGCCCGTGGAAGCTCGAGGTCGAATGACGCGGCATCGGCTGGGAAATGGCGCGCCCCGCATGCGGCGTTCACTGGAAGAAAGAATTGTCCAACCACGGATAAACACGGATGGACACGGATAAGACCCTCCCATTCCCTTGCCCCAAATTCCCCTGCCAACTCGGCCCTGCTCCCGAGCGAATTCGTTCCGCGCCACCTTCCCGCTTCACACTTGCAACCGGGCCCCAGTCGCGCTGCGCCGCAGTTGCAAGCGCACCGCAGTTTCCCCCTCAATTCCTTGACCAACTCCCCGCCAGCCGTTCCACTCGCCACATGATCCAGCCCACCGTAACGGCCGCGCCTCCGTCGCCGGCGTCACTCTCCACGCTCATGAAAACCCTCACCCTCCTCGCCTTCGCGCTCTCGCTCCAACTCGCCACCGCTGCCGAGCCGCTGAAATTCGACGCCGTCTCCGCGCGCGACGGCAAGTGGTCCGCCACCACCACCTGGGCCAATGCCCGCGCCCCCCGCGCCGGCGACCGCGTCCAGATCCGCACCGGCCACTCCGTCACCTACGACGTCCACTCCGACGCCGCCATCCGCATGATCCACGTCGCCGGCAAGCTCACCTTTGCCCGCGACAAATCCACGCGCCTCGACACCGGCCTCATCAAGATCGAACCCGGCGACACCACCACCGAAGACGGCTTCAACTGCCACGACGCCGCGCCCTCCACCACCACCGCCGCCAGCCAACTCCTCTCCGCCCTCGAAATCGGCACCCCCGAAAACCCCATCCCCGCCGGCGTCACCGCCACCATCCGCCTCGTGCATTTCGAGGGCATGAACGTCGAGACCCTTCCCGCCATCATCGCGTGCGGCGGGCGTTGGGACACGCACGGCGCGCCGCTCAGCCGCGCGTGGGTGAAGCTCGGCGCGAATGCCCCCACCGGCGCCACCACCGTCACGCTCGCCGAGGCCGTCACCGGCTGGCGCGTCGGCGACCAGGTCATCGTCACCGTGTCCAAGGAGAGTTATACGTCCGGCACTTCCTTCCGGCAGTCCGTCAAAAAGCCGCGCCCGGTGCAGACCGAGGAACGCCGCATCACCGCCATCGACGGCGCGAAACTCACCCTCGACCGCGCCCTCGAGTACGACCATCTCGGCACCGGCGATTACCGCAGCGAGGTCGGCAACCTCTCGCGCAACGTCGTCATCACCTCCGCCGATCCCGCCGGCATCCGCGGCCACACCATGTTCCACCGCGACAGCTCGGGCGGCATCAGCTACGCCGAGTTCAGCCATCTCGGCAAAGAAGGCGTCCTCGGCAAATACGCCATCCACTTTCATCTCGTGCGCGACACCATGCGCGGCAGCGGCGTCACCGGATCGAGCATCTGGGATTCCCACAACCGCTGGATCACCATTCACGGCACCGACTTCCTCGTCATCCGCGACAACGTCGGCTACCAGTCCGTCGGCCACGGCTATTTCCTCGAGGACGCCACCGAGCAATACAACGTCCTCGATCGCAACCTGGCCGTGCAGGCCTACAAGGGCAAACGCCTCCCCAAACAAGTCCTCCCCTTCGATGCCAACGACGGCGCGGGCTTCTGGTGGGCCAATGGCCGCAATGTTTTCACCCGCAACGTCGCCTGCGAAAATGACGAATACGGCTACCGCTTCGAGATCGGCAAACACAGCAACTTCAATCCCGAACTGCGCGTCCGCCAACCCGACGGCACCCGCGAAGTCCGCGACGTCCGCCACCTTCCCTTCCTCCGCTTCGAGGACAACGAATCCCACAGCGAGGGCCTCTACAGCTTTAATTTCGGCCACGATGTCCCCGGCTCCGTCCACGGCGACCGCCAGCATCCCTACATCGCGCGCAACCTCCGCGCGTGGGAAACCCACTACGTCGTCCGCCCGAACCTCCAGTTCTTCCTCCTCGACGGCCTCACCGTCAGCAACGGCGTCTATGGCGTCTATCACCCCGACTACGACTCCCACGTCTATCGCAACCTCACCCTCACCAAGGTCGGCTCCGAACCCATCAACCGCGGCCACGACGACGAGAGCATCCAATACGGCGACTTCACCTACGAACACGTCCGCCTCATCGACTGCTACTCCGGCCGCGACCCGCTCATCCAGCTCGCCTGCACCGCGCCCCGCACCGGCGTCAGCGGCCATTTCAAAGACATCACCTGGGACGGCAGCATCCGCCGGCAGCAACGCAAAGTCGTCGATCTCGGCGGCGGCCCGCGCAACTCCAAGCTCCAAAACCCCGTCGCCTACTACTTCCACGACTACCCCGCCGCGGGCGAACAAACCAAAGTCCTCAGCGTGAAATTCCCCGCCGCCCACACCGGCGGCGACTTCCGCAGCGTCACGAACTTCACCGGCAAAGACGTCCTCGCCGCCCGCGTCACGCCCGTCGCCTTCCCGCAACTCCTCGACCCCATCGACGACCTCCCGCCCGCCACCTCGATCCAATCCGCGCGCCGCGCAGCCGACGGCCGCTGGCATGTGCGCGGCCTCACCTGCGACAACGGCGAAATCGCCACCATCACCGTCAACGGCCAGCGCGCCAAAATCCTCACCCAACACGCCGGCGTCGCCGACTGGGAAATCATTCTCCCCACCGGCAGCCCCGCCGAACTTCGCGCCGAAGCCACCGACCGCGCCGGCAACGCCGAACGCAGCGGCCACCTCCTCATCGTCCGCAACCTCCAGACCGCGCAACGCTAAACGCACCTGTAGGAGACGACGTGAGGAGACTCTAACGTCCTTCTCCGCCCAGCCGCTCCCCTCACCGCGGGGCTACATGGACCGTCGGTGATCCGTTTCCATCCATGTTCAAAAGGCCTCCCGCAAATTCAGGGAGGCCCACAGATTAAAGTTCCCCATCTGTTGGCCTCCCTGAATCTGCGGGAGGAATCCGCCGGGGCAGCGCGGGCGGCACCAGCCAACGGTCCCTCCTTTTTCGGGTACGATGGCCCCATGCTGCACCATTTCGGCGCTCGGGTTCTCCTCACGTCGTCTCCTACAAAGGCCCGGGCCATGCGCTGTCCTCGCCGCTGCCCGCGCTTGCCGCGCCGTTTTCCATCCGCCAATACTTCGGCGGATGAACTCCAAACTCTTCCGCATCGCCTGCTCCTTCATCGGGGAAAAGCGGGGCGTCGTCGCGAGTTCCGCAGCCTTCGCCCATCGCACCCCATGAACCCGGACGCCGCCCCCGCCAAACCCGGCCAACTCACCGCCATGATCAGCAGCACCGCGCTCGATCTGGAGCAGCATCGCCCCGCCGTCGAGGCCGCGTGTATCGGCGCTGGCGTCTTCCCGATTTGGATGAAGCACCTACCCGCCCGCGATGCCGATGGCGTCAAAGTCTCGCTCGAAATGGTGGAGCAGGCCGACCTCTACATCGGCGTCTATGCGTGGCGCTACGGCTGGGTGCCGGACGGCGGCGACAAATCCATCACCGAACTCGAGTTCGACCACGCTGTTCAGCGCAAGGCCGACGGCAAGCTCCGCGAACTCCTCATCTTCACCGCGCACGACGATCATCCTTTCACCAAGAAGGACATCGAAGCCGACACCACGGCACAGGCGAAGCTCGCCGCCTTCAAAGCACGCGCCTGCGATGGCCGGGTGAAGAAAGACTTCTCGTCCGTCGAGGAATTGCGACGCCTCGTCAGCGACGCCCTGCATGAGTTCATCGCGCGCCAACCCATCGAGGATTCCACCACGCCCGGGAATAAATCTCTCCGCGCCTCCTCCCGGCACAATCTCCCGACCCTCCAGCCCTTCTTTGGCCGCGAAGACGAGTTGCGGAAAATCGCCGACGCCCTCGATCCCGACTCCCGCACCTGGGGCGCGCTCATCGACGGCCCCGGCGGCATGGGCAAGACCTCCCTCGCCGTCCGCGCCGCCTACGACGCCCCGCCCGCCGCCTTCCAGAAGATCATCTTCATCTCCCTGAAGACCCGCGAGCTGGACGACGACGGCCTCCGCGACCTCAGCGGCTTCATCCTCACCGGCCTCGTCGAACTCCTCAACGAACTCGCCCGCGAACTCGGCTGCCCCGACATCGCCAAAGCCCCCGAAGACCAGCGCCCGCGCCTCCTCCTCGACGCCCTCCGCGGCACCCACACCCTCCTGATCCTCGACAACCTCGAAAGCCTCCTCAAAAAGGAGCGCGACACCGTTTTCACCTTCGTCAAAAAGCTGCCCCTCGGCTGCAAGGCCATCCTCACCAGCCGTGGGCGCATCGGCTCCGGCGCGGAGGAACTCATCCTCGAGAAACTCAGCCCCGCCGCCGCGCTCGCCACCCTCGCCGAACTCGCCACCCACAATCCCCTCCTCGCGCAGACCAGCGAAGCCGAGCGCCTCGTCCTCTACCGCGAGACCGCCGGCAAGCCCCTCCTCCTCCGCTGGACCGCCGGCCAGCTCGGGCGCGGCCATTGCCTCACCTTCACCGACGCCCTGCACTTCATCCGCTCCTGCCCGCCGGGCAACGACCCCCTCGAATTCATCTTCGGCGATCTCGTGGAAGACTTCACCGACGCCGAGACCAAAGTCCTCTGCGCCCTCACCTACTTCACCCTCCCCGCCAGCATCGAGCACATCGCCGCCCTCGCCGGCGTGACCACCGATACCGCCGTAACCACTCCGCCCGCCGCGCCAGCGGCCGGGGGAGCACACGCGCCCTCGCGTGTGGTTTCCGGCGCCCTCGCCGGAAACCTCGGGGACGGTACGATGACCGCAACGCACCAAGACGACGTCCCCCTTGCGACGCCGCCCGGGTCTTCGGCGAGGGCGCCGAAGACCGCACGCGAGGGCGCGTGCGCTCCCCTAACTATCGCCGCCGTCGAGACCGCCCTCCGCAGCCTCGTCAACCGCTCCCTCGCCGTCCCCACCGATGAGCTGAAGGCCTTCACCCTCGTCCCCATGGTCGCTGACTTCTTGCGGAAGAAAAAATCCGAGGTGGTGGCGGAAACCGGCGACCGGCTGGAAAAGCGCGCTTATGCACTCATCATTGAGAATGGCTATGACAAGTACGACCGCTTCCCCGCTCTCGAAGCCGCCTGGCCCGGCATCTCCCCCGCCCTGGCCCTCTTCCTCGCGGGTGAAAATAAGCGCCTGCAAACCGTGTGCGATGCGCTTCCGTTCTTCCTCGAATTTCAGGGCCGTTGGGATGAAAGACTCGCCTTCTGCGAGAAAGCCGAAGCCAGAGCCGTGGCAGCCGCCGACCATGCCAAGGCCGGCTGGCGCGCCCAAAACGCCGCCTGGATTCACTACCTGCGCCAGCAGGCCGACGCCGTGCTCGCCTGCGCCGACCGCGCCGCCGCGCACTGGGCCTTGGCCAAGGCCGGTGCCCGTGAGCGGGCCATCGCCATCCACTTGCGCGGCATCGGCTATCAATTAAAGCAGGATTACCCCGCCGCCATCACCGCCTACCGCGAAGTGGTCGACCTGCACCGCAGCCTCGCCGCCGAGAGCGTGGACGTGGCCATCGGCCTGAACGGCCTTGCCGAGGGCGAACGCCTCTCCCGCGGCTTCGCTGCGGCAGAGGGGTATTATCGCGAGGCGTTGCGCGTGGCCCGTGCCGTTGGTTACGCCGAGGGCGTAGCCACTTACACCGGCAATCTAGCTGCACTGGCCCTTGACCGCGAGGACTGGGCGACCGCCGAGACCTTGGCGCGCGAGGCCCTGCCCTTGTCCGAAGCCGTCCACCGCCAGGAATTGATCGCCGAAGACAACCGCCGCCTCGCCCACGCCCTCGTGCGCCAAGGCAAAGCCACCGAGGCCCTGCCCCACGCCCGCCGCGCGGTGGAAATCTACACCCGCCTCGACTCGCCCGACCTCGCCGAGGCCCAAGCCACCCTCAAGGAGTGCCAGCCATGAACCCCACCGCCCCCCTCCCCCGTACCGCAGGCGTCCCCGCCTGCGAGTTCTGGCGGCGTCTCGCCGCCAGTCCCAATCGCCGGGGCGCGGACGCCCTCGCCCCCGGCGCGCGGCCTTCAGGCCGTTTCACCGTCCACCCACCAGCAAGCTCCAGAATCACCCCGACCTCACCCGACCGCCTTCCCCTTCTGAATCCGCCCCGGACGCAACCGGGTATTCGGCCAATCCCGGCTTCGTCCACCCCGAAGCGGCCTGAAGCCCGCGCGCCATTTGGAGTGCGGTGACTCGTCACCGCTTTCCCAAGGCGACTCGTCGCCGTCGCCAACCCGCGAGGTGGAATGCACATGGGTCGTCCACGGCTCGCGCCAGCGGTAGCGTGCCCGCAAGTCCGCAGCCATCCGTGCGTTCGACGGCGACCAGTCGCCTGCGCAAAAGCGGTGACCAGTCACCGCACTCCAAATCGCTGCGACGAGCCGATGGTTGTTCGGCCGCGCGTGTGGGGCAGGCATCCTTGCCTGCCGGTTCACGGGGCATCCCTGCCCCGTGTTCCCGCTCCCGCCGCCTCGCACGCTCACCGAGGAAACGGGCGGCAGGGATGCCGCCCGAACTGGCAGGCAAGGATGCCTGCCCCACAGGCGAGGCGCGCGGCGTTCACGCCGCCGAAAGCCACGCCCGCAACGGTGCGCGCACGCCAGGCTTGGCGCTTGAGCCTTGCACCTTCCCTTAAGCTTTGAGCTTTATGCTTGGCGCTTCGCCCCCAAAAAAAAGCGTTTCCGCGCAATAACCACGCGCCCCCAATCACCACTCACTTTCCCCCGCCCCGCCGCTCTTGGCATCCGCCCGCCCCCGCGTAAACTGGCGGTGTCGATTGACGCAACACCGCGCTCCGCGCACCCAAAGCCATGAATGCCACGAAGTCCGTTCTGATTATCTGTTCCATCCTCGTCGCCACGTTGCTGGGCGGCCTGACCGTGCTCAGCCGCGTCCACCGCCAGCAGCGCGAACTGCAAGCCCAGTTCACCGCCCGCACCGGCGAAGTCGCCGCGCTCAAGGAAGCCCTCGCCACCTCCGACGACACCGCCCGGCAGTTGGAGGACAAACTGCAGCGCATGACCGGCGTGCTCCTGCAGTCCACCGCGCAACTCACCGACGCCCGCGCGGAACTCGAGCGGCGCGTCGTCGTTCCCCCGCCCGTCGCTGCGACCCCCGCCGCCCCCCCGCCCAACCCGTTGCCCACGCCGCTCATCACGGGAACCAAGGAGGAGAAAAATCTGCGCGTGATATTTCCGGAACTGCGTTCCAAGACCGGGCAGTTCATCGCCAAGGATCAGGAGTTCTCCAGCCACTTCGGACGCAACCTGGTCTTCAAGGACGCCGCCGGCGCGCGGCTCCGTCTGGATGTCGATGAAGTGCATTACGCCATCCTCGCGACGCTCGGCATCGACCTCGCGGCCGCCAAACAGGAGCAGCGCGATCTCGACGCCAAATCTGCGCAATACAACGCCGCCGCCAAGCAGGCGCAGGCCGCCTACGCCGCCGCCGTGGCGCAGGCCGCCAAGGAGGCCAAGGAACGCGAGGTGCAACTCGCCATCGAGATGGCCAAGCTGGATGAGGAGCGGCGCAAAGCCATCCAGGAAGAAAACCTCCGCCAGCAATCCGTCGAAGCCGACCGCCTCCGCTCGCTCGCCGCGCTTCGCTCCGCCGACGCCGCGATGTATGGCGCGATCTCCCAGCCCATCTACTTTTTCAACAACAACAACTTCAACCCGGACGGGACGATCAATTACAACCCGCCGGCTCCCTCCGCCACCGTCGCCGCGCCGTTCGCCTCGAACACGTTTTACACAGCCATCTCCAACAAGGTGCAACTGATCACGGTCCCCAAAAACCAGCCGGTCCCAACGCCAACGACCTCAACCACGCCGAAGAAGAAGTAGGATGGCAGGATGATGGGGGCAGAATGATGGGGGCGGGAAGCGGGAGGGACGCGGCGCAGCACGGGGCCAATGTACTCGTTGCGGGGAGGGGCATTGGCAGGTGGCCCGC
Source organism: Akkermansia muciniphila (assembly GCA_945861535.1). Taxonomy (GTDB): domain Bacteria; phylum Verrucomicrobiota; class Verrucomicrobiia; order Limisphaerales; family BJHT01; genus BJHT01. The sequence continues at coordinate 43,501 of CAMAUZ010000016.1, forward strand.
CCACCCTTGTAGGAGTCGAGGTAACGAGACTCTGACCTTTCCTGTGCGAACAGCGGACTGAGGCTTGCCGGCTGCTTTGGGCGAGGCGGGTGCGAGCGGAACCCGGTTCCAAGACGCGGCTTGGGATGTTTTTTGGGACAGGCCGCTCGCGGAAGGAGGTTAGAGTCTCGTCACCTCGACTCCTACAAGGGGTGGGAGCGCCGGCGGCTCTCCCGCTAGGTTTTCACACAAGCTCGGAAGCCCGCCTTCCTTCCGCGTTGACCGCATCGTTGCGGCCAAGCCGTTCACAGAGTTTCCCAACCCACCCACGCTCCTCCCATTATTCTGCCCCCGATTATCCTGCCATCTCCGGCGCGGTCCCGGTCGGCCGATCAGTCCGGATACCCGTTCGGATGCTTCACGTGCCACCGGTAGGCCGTCGTCACGATGTCTTCGAGCTTCGGAAACCGCGGCCGCCAGCCCAGCTCGTTGAACGCCTTATCCGCCCCCGCCACCAAGCGCGGAGGATCGCCCGGACGCCGCGGCTTCTCGATCGCCGTGATGCGTTTGCCCGACACCTTCTCGCACATGCGGATCACCTCGCGTACCGAGTAGCCCTCGCCATTGCCGAGATTGAAAAAACCCTTCTTGTCCGGCTGCAACGCGAGGATGTGCGCCTGCGCCAGGTCCGCGATGTGGATGTAATCCCGGATGCACGTCCCGTCCGGCGTCGGATAATCCGTCCCGTAAATCTCACACTGCGGCGACTGCCCGAGCGCCACCTTCAGCACGTTCGGAATCAGATGCGTCTCGACGCGATGATGCTCGCCGAACCGCTCGCTCGCGCCCGCCGCGTTGAAATAGCGGAACGCCACAAAATCCAGCCCGTGAATCTGCTGAAACCACTGCAGCATCTTCTCGAACATCAGCTTCGATTCGCCATACGGATTGATCGGGCGCTGCGGCAAATCCTCCGTCATCGGCACGCGGTCCGGCGGGCCGTACGTCGCGCACGTCGAGCTGAAGACAAACTTGCGCACGCCCGCCTCGGCCGCGGCCTCGAGCAGGTTCAGCCCGTTGGCGACGTTGTTGCGAAAATACTTCGTCGGATTGGTCATCGATTCGCCCACCTGCGCAAACGCCGCGAAGTGGATGATCGCCTCCGCCTTGGTCTCCGTGACCGCGCGCAGCACCGCCGAGCGCTCGCGCAAATCCCCCGGCACAAATGCCGCGCGCGGATCCACGGCGGACCGATGCCCCTCACTCAAGTTGTCGAACACCGTCACCGCGTGGCCCGCGTTGAGCAGTTCTTCGACACACACCGAACCGATATAACCGGCCCCGCCGGTGACAAAAACATTCATTGCGAAATAAATACAATTGAACCGCACCAATTTCCAAAAACTGCCTGAACAAATCTTTCTTTGTACTCCGGCTCCTTGAAACGACTGGAACGATCCGAACGGGATCCGCTCATTCCATCGGAACGCGGGCCGGATGCTTGAGTCATGAGGACACCTTTTGAGCACGGGCGGGCGACCGGAGCGCGGCCTTTAGGCCGCAGAAACGCCCGCCCGCAGCGACGGTTCCCAACCATTCGAACGCGTGCCACCACCCACTATTTGGTGGGTAAAAAAGAGCGCCTGAAAATTCGCTCGCCCCATACAGGACGCACGTCTCTGCGGCCTGAAGGCCGCGCTCCGCCGGCAGCATCACGGCTTGAGCAACTGCTGCCGCCGCTCCACCGACAGCGGACTCCGCTCGATCCACCGCCGTGCCGCCGCGTCATCCACCTTCAGCCACCGCCGCGCCAACTGCTCGATCATCGACGCGCTGCTCGGGTCCGCCGCCATCGTATCCGCCCACGGCGCCGCTGCCGCCGGATCGCTGTAAGTCATCTGCTGCACAAAGCTCTTGACCGCCGCCTCGCGCGACTTGCCTTCGGGCAAGGCCTTCATCCACTCCGTCGCCCCCGCCGTGTCGTTGCGCGCCCACATTTGCACGATGCTCTGAAACGCCGTCTCCCGCGTCGGCCCCTCGGGAAACGCCCCCACCCACGCCGCCGCGCCGCGCGGATCGATGCTCGCCCACTGCGACACCACGCTGGTCGCCGCGCGATTCTGCATCTCGCCCGCCGGCAGTGTCGCCACGAAGGCCGCCGCGTCCTGCGGTGACTGCGTCGCGAGACCGCCCGCCACATTTTGCAACGCCTGGTCCTGCACCTCGCCCGCAGGCAGTTGCCGCGCCCACGCCACCGCGGCCTGCGGATCACTCGCCGCCCATTGATTCGCCACCGTCGAGAGCAGATTGCGCTGTTTGTCCCCCGCCGGCATCGCCAGCGCAAACGCCGCCGCGTCCTGCGGACTCTCCTGCGCCCAGCGGTAGCTGAGATTCTGCATCGCCGCCTCGCGCGCCGCGCCCTCGGGCAATTGCTTCGCCCAGTTCACCGCCGCAGTCAGATCGCGATTGGCCCAACTGCTCGCCACCGAACCGAGCATCTCCTGCTGCGCCTGGCCCGCCGGCAGCCGCTGCACCAGGTCCAGCGCAAGCGTCGGATCGTTGTTCGCCAGGGACCACACCATGTTGCGCGCCGCATCCAACTGCATCTGTCCGGCCGGCAACGTCTGCACCCACGCCACCGCTTTTGCCGGATCGCTCTGCGCCCATTGACTCGCGATCGAGGAGACTATCGAACTGCGCGCCTGTCCCGCCGGCACGCCCTCGAGATAACCCACCGCCGCCGCCGGATCGGTGCGCAACAGGCCGGAGAGCGCATTCTGGAGCGCGTTGTTGCGCGTCTGCCCCGGCGGCAACGTCGCCACCCACTCCAGCGTTGCCTTGGGATCGCTGCTGCTCCACGACGACGCCAGCGAATTGATGAAACTGTTGCGCGCACTGCCCGGCGGCAGGCTCTGCGCAAACGCCGCCGCCGCCTGCGGTTCCTTCGCCGCCCACGGACCGCTCAGATTCTGCAACGCGCTTTGTTTCTGCCGCCCCTCCGGCAGTTGTTGCGCCCATGCCAGCGCCGCCGGCAGATCGCTCTGCCCCCACGCCTGCGCCAGCGTCCCCGCGAGTTCCGACTGCTGAGCGCCTGCGACGCCGTTCAAAACCGCGACCGCCGCGCGCGGATTCGTGGCCGCCAGTTCGGTGACAACTCCCCGCAACGCACTGCGCCGCTGGCCCGTCTCCGAGAGTCCGTTCGCCCACGCCAGCGCCGCCGCGGAATCCTTCGCCGCCCAGCGTCCCGCCAGCGTCTGCACCGCATTGTCGCGCGCATAACCCGGCGCCAACTGCGCGATCTGCGCCGCCGCCGACGCCGGATCCTCCAGCGACCACACATTCAAAATGGCGAGACTCGCCGCGTCCCGGTTTTGTTTTTTCGCGAGGCTCGCCGCCAGTTCCATCGCCCGTGCCGGGTCCTGCTGCGCCACCACCGGCAGCAACGCCTGCCAGAACCGAAGCCGCTCCTCGCCCTCGGGCATCTCCTGCGCGAACGCGAACGCCGCCGGCAAATCCCGCCGCGCCCACGCCTCCGCCACAACGCCCAGCGCCTGCGTCCGTTCCGCCGCCGTCTTCAAACCCTGCGCATACTTGATCGCCGCCGCCGGGTCCGATTCCGTCCAGCGCCCGAGCAACAGCGCGTTCGCCCCATACCAGGTCCGCTGTCGCCCACCGGTCCGCAGCTTTGCCAGCAACGCCGGGATGTCCCGCGTCTCGACGCGCGCCACCACGTCGAGCACCGCCGAACTGAAATACCCCATGGCGGTATCGCCCATCACCCGCCGCAACTGCGCCTCCAGTTCATCGAGGCTCGCCCCCGTTCCCGCCGTCGCCGTCGTTGCGGCCACCGCCGGTCTCACCACGGGTTTCGGCGTCCAACCCGCCGCTCCCGCCGCCGCATTCGTCACGCCCGCCGCGTCGGGTTTCGCCGACGACGCCGCGCGCCGTTCTCCGACGACGTAGCCCACCGCCACGCCCGCCAGACACAGCCCGATCGGAATAATTTTGGATGCACTCATAAAACCGCACACTTGTATCCGCGTGCTGATAAGTCAGAAGCCCCGCCAAAGAAAGGCATTTCCCCGACGCGCCGCCGCTTCCGCAGCGATGCGGGCAACCCGCTCGCGCGTACCATTGTAGGAGACGACGTGAGGAGACTCCTCCCTCTTTATCCATCGGCGCTGCTCGCGCAGAAAAGGTCAGAGCCTCCCGGCGTCGGCTCCTACCAGTGCCAGGAGCGCGGGTCCCCCTCCGCTTCGCGCCGGAGGCACGCAAGAAACTAGCCGGTGGTGAAGCGCACTGGAACCACCGGATAGTCCGACCGGAAAGTGCTGCGCCCCGGCGGGGCGCGAGAGCCGTGAAACCCACCAACGCGCATCGCCACGGCGACGCGTCATCTTTGGCCGACCGTCCGGCTGAAACCGGGTACTAATGCGAATATCAAACGGAGATTGGGGAAGCATTCACGTTAGGTCCGACAAACCCAACTCGGAACAGCCGCTTCACGCATTATGCGTGAGAAATTCCCGCTCAACAAAACTAACCGGGCCAATCACCTTATACCTTGCCTCCAGCACCGCTGGCATGGGCGGTGCTGTTAATAAAACGAGAGACTACGGCAACTATCCCGATAGCATCGGATCACTACCTAACTCAAACCAAGCCTAAGCCCGAGACTCCATGAAACTCCCCACCCGCACCAACACCGGCGCCTTTACTCTCATCGAATTGCTCGTCGTCCTCGGCATCGTGGGAATCTTGGTTTCGATGCTGCTGCCCGCTATTGGAAGAACCGGTCATCGCGGTTCGGCCAATCGCATCAAATGCGTCAACAACCAGAAGCAAATCGGCACCGCCTTCCGGGTCTTCGCTGCCGACAACGACGGTCATTTTCCCCTCCAAACCACCAACCATCCTTACCTCTACCAACCCGGAGACACCGGGTCGTCTCCCGGAGCGGCGTCCACCACCTCAGCCTTCGCCTGGCAGGTTTACCAAGCCATGTGGAACCAACTTCAGTCACCCAAGGTTCTCCTCTGCCCCAGTGATCGCTCCCGTACAACTTACAACCGCGTCACCGACTTCGCCGCGCTTGCACGCGCGCCCGGCGTCAGCACCACCGCCAGCCTCGGGCACTCCAGCAATCAAAACCGCGCCGTCAGCTACGCCCCTCAGGCGCTCGCCGATGAGATGAACCCGCTCGCTGTACTGAACGTGGATCGAAACATCAATCTCTCCATCGCCGTCAACGCTCCGACGACCCCTGCATGGCCGGGCGGATCCCGCTTCGCCATCACCGATGAGTCGGCCGCAAACACCGTTCGCTGGGTGATGGGTCCAGTTTCCATGCTTCACGACCTGCAAGGCAACCTGGTTTTTGCGGATGGCAGCGTGTTACAGGCCACCGCCACCACCCTGCAAACAGCGCTCGTCAACGCCGGCAAAGCCTACGGCTGGGGCACTCCCTCCAGTCCCGGCCCCGGTGCCGCAGTTTTCCTCCTGCCCTGAACCTTGCCACTTCAATGGTTGCGTGAAGACCGTCCGACTGACAAACGCACCACCCACGGCAGAAAATTACAAACCACTAACCGGCACTAATAAGACCAAGGCAGGCAGCATCTCGACCGCAATACCCCGCTGCCCTTCTTATTAGTGCCAGTTAGTGCCGGTTAGTGGTTTTAGTCTCTGTGTAGCTCAGCGCCCAAGTTCTTAGCTTCACCAGGTCCGCCAGTCCCCACCACCGTCACTCTGCCCTTTGGTTTTCGCCGGCTTCGTGCCCTGTGTGGTTCAATCCCCCGTGCAGGTTTAAGGTTTTATGATTGTCAGCACGCCAGCTTTGCCCGCATAAACCCTCGCCCTTGGCACCTATGCGCTTTTTGATGCTAAATTGGCGGGACCCGCAGAATCCGCTCGCCGGTGGCGCCGAGCGGGTGACGCAAGCCTATCTCGAAGCCCTCGTGCAACGCGGGCACGCGGCGTGGTGGTTTGCCAATAACTTCCCCGGCGCGGCCCCGACCGCGACCCTCGGTGGTGTTCACATCGTTCGCGGCGGCGGCATGGGCACCTCAATCCTTTCGGCGATACGCTGGTATCGGCGGCAGGCACCCTTTGATCTCGTCATCGACCAGCACCACGGCATCCCTTGGTACGCGCCGTGGTGGTGCCGGACCCGCAATGTCGCTTACATCCACGAAGTCCTCGGCCCGATCTGGAGCGCCTTCTATCCGTGGCCGCTCAGTACGCTGGGCCGCTGGCAGGAGCGGTGGACTCATTGGGGTTATCGCAAAGTCCCGTTCTGGACCGCCTGTCAGGCCACCCGCGACTGCCTCCGCGCGCACGGAGTCAGGGACATCACCCTGATTCCCTACGGCGTTCACACCCGCGCCCTGCCGGAACTGGAAGCCAAGCCACTGACCCCGCCGCTGCGCCTGGTAACCGTCTGCCGACTCGCACCCAACAAGCGCGTCGAACACGCCGTGCGCCTGATGCAGTGTCTCGCCGCCAGCGGCGTGGCGGCGCAACTCACCATCGTCGGTGGCGGGGAAGAAGAAGCGCGCCTCCGGGGATTAGTCATCGCCGAGAAACTCGAGGACCGGGTTACTCTCACCGGTCAAGTCACCGAGACCGAAAAGAATGAGATACTCCGGCGCGCGCATTTCCTGGTTCACACCTCGTTGCGGGAAGGCTGGGGTCTCAATGTCATCGAAGCCAATGCCATGGGAACTCCCGGCCTGGTCTATCCCGTGGAGGGTCTGGTGGAGTCCACCCTGCATGACCAGACCGGACTGGTGTCCGCGGAAGAAACTCCCGAGTCACTGGCGGTGAGACTACAGGACGTGCTGCGCCAGCCGGAGAAATACCAGAGCTATCGAAAAGCCGCGTGGGAACGGGCCAAAACCTTTCACTGGGAGGTCGTCCTGCCCCAAGCCTGCGCCTGGCTGGAGGTGCAGGCGCAGCGACAGCAGTAAGCGGGAGGTACTATGCGGACGGGTTCTGAACGCGGTAGGGAGAGAACTTCAGATAAAGACTGACCAGAGCCTTGGGTGCGTGCTGCTTGAGAAACAGCTTCGTGGCGTGAACCAGCATCTTGCGCAGGTAGCGAGCCGTGATGAGGTGCCGATACTCCGGACGTCCCCGGAGCAGGCGGAGCATGGGAAAGCCATAGAGATAGAGCGCCCCGCCCTCGCGCAGGAGCGGCAGGACATCGCGGTTCGCCGGCAGATGGAGGAGGTGGAGCAGGTCCTCGAGGACTTTTTGGTGTTCCGCCGGGTCGCGGAGGACGCGTTTATAGAATGAGTTGGGCTGGATATAGAACACCGCCAGCGGCTCGGGCACGAAGCACATGCCGTGGCGAAAGGCGAGCACTTGCAAGGTGTACCAGTCCGCGGCGGTTTTGAGTTCGGCGGGAAACTTGCCGGCCGCCAGGAATGGTCCGCGTTTCAGGATGACACTGTGGGAGGCGATGTAGAGATCGCTGCGTTTCTCGACTTCCAGCAGTTGGGCGGGCGAAAGGTATGCGGCCGAAGACGCAATCTTGCTTCCCCAATGCCAGTGCAGTCCGGTGGCTTCTTCGTGGAAGTCGCCGATCGTGCAACTGAGTGCGGCTTCGGGATGCTTGGCGAGCAACGTCATCGACTTATCAAACAGGCCGGGCATCACCTCGTCATCGGCGGCGGCAAAGTAGAGATAGTCCCCCGTGGCCAGACTGATGCCGCGGTCAATCGAGTAGAGACAGCCCCGGTTCTTCTCGTTCCGGTGCAGCTTGATGACCGGGTATTTGGCGGCCAACTGTTGGATGATCTCGACACTGTTGTCCGTGGAACCGTCATCGATCACGATGATCTCCTGGAGAAACCTGGACTGTTCCCCCAACGCCCCGAGTGAGCGCGGCAGGAACTGGGCGTGGTTGTAGTTGGGAACTATGACCGAGAGTGTGGAGTGCGGCATGGCAGCGAGGTGCTATTCCTTGGTGGAAAAGGAAGGGGGAAGGATGAATTCCCAACCGGCGGCGTTCGGAACCGCGGCGCGGAGTTTGGTGGCGATCCGCACGGCGTTGGCGGGGGCAAAGGGTAGGATCACTTTCAGGCCCGCAGCGGCCCGGCTGGGGGGAAGGATGGGAATGCCTTCAAGCTGGCTGCCGTCGCGTTGGGTGTCTTCGTCGAGAATGCAGGCAGGATGCCGCCCCAATTGGGTCAGCAGAGCGATGCCGGCCATGCCCGCGCCGAAGATGGCGAAGTCACCGGTCCGGGTCGCGGTATCAAAGTGGCGGACCGTCGCACCATACCAATCAAAGACCGCGCGCGCGTGCGCCAGCGTCCGGGCGTCAGTCGTGGCGTCAGTTGCCGGAGCGGTGGCCTGGCGCAGCAGCAGGGTGAGACAGTTATGAATCCACGGCGTCCCGTCCCGCGCGACTTCAAAGCCCGACTGGCGGCAGAGAATCTCCAGCGTCCGCCGGCTGAAGTGGGAGGTGTGATCAATCACCGCGAGATCATACGGTGTCCGCTCGATGTCCGGGACTTGCACGAGGAGAAACCCACCCGGAGTTAGTCGGGCGCGCAGTTCGGCCAGCGGGCCGTGCGGGGCGGGGATATGTTCGAGCGTGTGCCAGAGCACGATAAGGTCGAACTGATCGTGGGGCAGCTTGGAGAGTGATCCTGAAGTGAAGCTGGCGACCCCGGGCAGGCGCAACACTTCGTCACGATGCTTGTCATTCAAATCATAGCCGTGGAGTTCCCAGCCGGGGAGCAGCGCGCCCGCGGATTTGAGCACCGCGCCATTGCCGCAGCCGACGTCGAGCAAGCGACCTTTGGCGGGGAGGAGAGGAAGGCATTGTTCGAGCGTGTGCCAGGTGCGCGGGCGGGGCGCGAGGCCGTCGGGAAAGACGACTTGCTCGTTGCCCTGGGCGAGGTGGTGCGGGGCGTAATGGCGATAGATGTCGCCGATGGCGGCGAGCGTGGCGGGGTCGTGGTGTTTCTGGAGATGACCGCAGCGCGGACAGAACTGGATGACGGCGGGAAGCTGGCAGGGCCACGAATCGGAGGTGACTGAGCCAGCCCGAATCCCGGCCATTCCCAAATCCAGCGCGGTCTCGTTCTGGCAGGCGAAGCAATTCATGCGGGCAGGCTATCGGGCGGCAGCGGGCCGCACAAGATTGCATCCCGGCAGCGCAGGCAATCGGGTCCGCAGCGGGTCAGTTCCGGCTGGGCGCGGATGACCGGAGCGAGCCGGTCCACCAAGTCCGCAATCGGAGCGGCTTGCGCCCGACAGGTGCCGATCAGTTCGGAACGAAACAGGTCCTGGCAGAATGGCAGCAGGGCAGTGAAGCCCTTGGCACAGCCGCTGGTCGCCACTTCGCGGATGACACCGCGGGCATCCATCGCCCAGCGAATGAACGGCCGGCGGCCCGCGTGCTCTTCCGCGAGGTGGATGGCGGTGCAGGAGGAGAGATCGACGCCGAGCAGCACGACATAGCCGCCGGCCGCGGCGAGTTTCTCCAACGGGCGACCGGTGCTCTCCCACGGATGGTCCGCGAGCCAGGCGGCGGCCTGCGGCCCCACGCCGAGCCAGGAATGCCAAGGATGATTGCTGCGCAGGGTCCCGGGCCGGCGGGCGAAGGTGTGACAGACCGCTCCCATCTTGGGATGCACGGGTGCGGTCAGGAGCTCAAAGGGCCGCGGCGGATTGATGAAATCGAAGTGAACGGCGTAGTCGCAGCCGTTCTGGCGGTAGCGTTGTCCGGGGGGCGGCGGAATTTTGGCGGCACACTGAAACCCCGGCAGCAACACCGTGGAACCGACGCTTTGCAGGGCGTTCAAGACCGTCTCGGCACCTCCTTCGACGCGCCCGAAACTCCGCAGCGAAGAGTGGACGGCGACTGGTTTTCCAGCGAGACCAAGACGCCGCAGGCCCGCTGCCAGCGATGCTTCGGAGACGGCCAACGGGAGGGCGGACACAATCAGGAAACCACCGCGGATTCCTTCAGCTTTACGGCCGGATCCCCATGCGTGCCGTGCAGTTCCTTGTGCCAGTTCTGGAGGCGGTCGATCCGGTTGTAGTAGGTGTATTCCGCAGTGCGGCGGACGAGCAGGCCGTCGCGCACGAGGTCCTCGTATTGGTAGCTGGACCAGCGGTCGCAGGTTTTGCAGATGGGAATTTTGTCCCACTGCCCGCGCTCGTGGAGGCGGCGCATCGAAGTGAATTTCGGACCGTGCCACACGCCCTTGACGCCGTCCTTGAACACGTTGCCCATGTTGTATTCGTTGAAGCCATCGAGGCAGCAGAGCGAGACGTTGCCGTTGGTGTTTACGGCCAGGGTGGAGTAGAGCGACGGGCACGGCACCCGTTCGCCCGCGGCGACGAAGCCGGAGAAGTGACCGGCTTCATAGATTTCGCCGATGCGCACGGCGTCCACTCTCGGGGTCCAAAACTCGACGAACGCATCGCGCTCGTGGCGGTTGACCGCTTGCAGCGTCATGGAAACACCGATACGCGGATGCGGCCGATCGCCGCGGGCCGTCATCAACCGCGCGACGGCCTGATGCAGGAGGTCGAGCCGTTTGATGCCGCGCACCTTCAGCAAGGTCTCCGACGTCGTCGCATCCACGCTCACGAACACCGAGTCGAACTTGATGTCCACGAGGAACTTCGCCATGTCCTCGTTGATCTTCAGCCCGTTGGTGTTCATCGCCACCGTCAGCCCGCGCTGCTTCATCTGCGTGATGTGCTCCTTGAAATTCGGATTCATCAGCGGCTCGCTCCACATGCCGGGCATCATCAGGGGCTTGGCGGCGACGAGTTCGTCGAGCACCTGCCGGGCGTTCTCCACGGTCATGGATTTCTTCAGAAAATCCTTGAGCCGCGGGTCATCGGTGCCGCCGTGGACGATGCACATCGGGCACTTGAGATTACAATCCGTCACCAGGTCGAGCAGCACCCGCGGCGGCAATTCGGGCACCGGCAGCGGCGCGGCGGCGGTCCGTGCGGGTGCGGGTGTGGACGCAGGCGCGACCGGGGCGATGGGCGCTTCGAGTTCAGTAATTGGAGGATTCATCAACGCCGGCACTATGGTGGCAGGAGAACGAGATTTCAAGGCAATCCCCGGCCTGGCGATTGTCTCCGGTAAATCAAAAAGTGCAGGAGACGCTCGCGCATCCCCTGCACCTCGGTTGACAACACCACCAACTCACAAACTCCGCCAGCTAGCCGCCCTTGCTCAAAGGCACTCCGCTGACGGAAAAATAGTCCCGCCGCGAACAATGACACCCACCCGCTCGCGCTCAGTCGCCCTTGCGACAACACCGCGACGCCAGCAGATAGCCGAGCATCGCCCCGATCCCCACACCAATCCCGATGGCTTGATAAGGGTGCTCCCGCACCACTTCGTCAGTCGCCTTTGCGCCCTCGATCGCCTGGTCCCGGACTCGGCCATAGACTTCCCGGCCGCGTTCCACCGCGACGGCCAGCCGCTTGCGGGCTTCACCGACCTTCTCGCCGGCCACATCGGCGGTGGCGCTGAGGAGCGCCTGCGCATCCTCGGCCAGTTTGTTCATCTCGTTGCTGATTGCTTGGGTTTGTTTGCTCATAGGTTCTGTTTTTTTGGTTGGTTTACGTTTTTGAGGGGAAAATTCTCCGCCTCGGCAAGGTGAGCAGTTTCCGCTTGGCGAACTACTTCCAGCACCGAGTTTCTGCCGCTGAACGGATTTGGCACCGAGTCCGTCGCCGACGGATCGGACATCCATATGCCGTCCACCACCAGACAGTATTCGTACCTGCCCGGTGCCAGGACCGTATCCTTCAGCCAGTGACCACCGCCGATGGGTTGCAGAGTCATGGCTGCGGGCTGCCACTGATTAAAGGTCCCGGCGACACAAACCGTCGTGGCCGTCAGATGTGGGAACTCAAAACGAACGGGCACCAACGGGGGCCCGACGCTCCGGGTGTGGTTATGGTTACGATTGTGTTTCATAGCGGGTGATGGGTGGGACAACTATCGGCAACTCTTCTATCTGCAACTCTTCGGGCTAAAATTCATTTACCTGCGTATCCTGCCCCAGACCGTCGCGCTGTAGCCATGGGGTGTTACCCTACCCGGCCCGGGGATCACCCCTCCCCGCCCAGCTCTCCTTGTGCAATTAGGTAGTCAGGAGCGCGGCGTTCACACCGCGGACCCGGCCACCCGCTACGCGCGCCGAACACCAATCCGCCTTTGATTGGTCAATAAAGACCCCCCGAGCGTTCGCCCGCCTTTTCCCGGACACACACCTCCGCGGCCTCCGGAGTGACTGCCTTCCGCGAACCATCCGCCGATCGCCAGGTCAATAAAACCGCGAGAGAAAGCAGCGTCAGGTCAATGGCCAGATTGACCAGTCCGACATGCTTGCCGCCAATCGTCCCAAAGCAGCCGCACTCAATGTTCAGCCCGCGCGCCAGCGCCGAGCCAATGACAAACAGAAACATTACCGTCAGTCCGGTGATGACGAGCGCCGCCGCCCGGAGCCAGATACCCGCCAAGACAAAGCAACCCGCGGTAACTTCAACCCAGGGAATCAGGATCGCGACCAGGTTGATCAGTTCGTGCGGCACCAACCGATAGTTGCTTACGTCCAACGCGAACTTCGCGGGATTGGCAATCTTAAGTCCACCGGCCAGCACAAACGCTCCCCCTACTATCAGCCGCAATACCCAGGGCAGAAGGGTGGGATAGCGAGCAGAGATGGCGTTCACTTCTTACCTCCCGGAGTCGTGGGCAGACCCGCCTGTCTCCAGACGGTCCAACCATTCAAGAGCAGATGTGTGTTCGTGTAGCCACCCTCCCGCAGGCTGGCCTGCAACCGATGGCTGAGTTCACATTCCACGCCGTCGCAGTAGAGGACCAGTTCCGTCTCGGGAGTCAGCAGCGGTGCAATCGCACCGAAGTGTTGCGCGAAGGACTGCGCGGGCAGGTTCAGCGCGTTGCCAATGTGCCCGGCGGCGTAGTCTGCCGGTTCACGGGCATCGAGGAAGAGCGCGGCCCCGCCGGACCACATTTGCTTGGCCTGCTCCAGGCTGATGAACAACTCCACGGGCCGCACCGGCTTGGGAGGAGCCATCAGCGGCAGGCCGCGCGGCGAGAGCCGGTTCCCCGCCAATCCCGCCGCGACCCCAAGCAACACGACCCCCAGCGCCTGCGGCAACGTTGACCGCAACCAGGCGTTCACGGCTTGAAGACATTGACGATGATCGGCACTTCAATCCGCGGCTGCGAGGGCACCGAGGTTTCAAATGACACCAACCCGCTCACCGTGCTCGGCGGCATCTCTTCGAGGCGCGCGATCAGCTCATAAGCTTTGCCGGCCTCCTTGGGCACCAGTTCGACCTTGAGGCCCTTGAGCGTGCTTTGAGGATTCTTCACGGTCATCGCCTTCCCGGACGCAGAGCGAATGGTCACCCGCCGGAGCACCAGGGCCTCCGGGCGCTCGGCCGGTGCATTCGCCGCATCGGTGATGCTCCAATACAAGGCTTCCGGACTCACTGAGATCTCACCCATGATCTGTCCATAGACATAAATGCTTGCCACCGGAGTGTTGGTCTGTTCGGCGGCATAGACATGGACATACTCATTGAAGCGTCCGGGCGTTCCCTCTCTTATTATGGCGACCCGAATGCGCGCCGCGGAGGTATGCCCCTTGACGGACGGCTCCACGGTCGCCAACATCGTCCTCGGGCGACACGCTGATCTCGGTGTGAAGCTCGAGGCCCCCATGCCGCTGCCGAAACTCCGCACGCGCCTGGGTAAAGATGGCTTCGTAGTGTTTGGTGGTACGCCCGGTGGGTTGATAGGCGCTGGACCAGAATTCGCCCGTCGCTACATCCCGCAGGTACACAAAGGTCCCCCAGCAATCCCGCGTGGCATCCTCCCGCCAACGCGTCACCGCGAGGTCGCGCCACCGACTGTAGCCGCCGCCGGCGCTGCTGATCATGACATGATAGCGGCCATTGGAGAGCAAATGCACGTCGGGCACCGGCGGAGTGGGATTGGTGAAGATACGCATGACGGCCTCACCGCCGCCCGCGAGCGCCCGCGATTCCTCCAGCTTCAAATCATCCGCCAGCACGCTGGCGGCAGTATTTGGCACCCGCTCTTGCAACAACAAGTCGGCCGCCTTTAACAAGGGGCAGGCTAGGAACCGCCGCGGCATCGGGTCGTCGCGCAAGACATTGACCAGCGCCAGCAGGCTCATCCCCTGATGGTGCGCCATGAAGGAACGGATGGTGACACTCTTCTCACCCGGCGGGAGGCGGGACGGGGTATAATCCACGGCTTCGTAGAACCCATAGGCACCGGCCCGGCCCTCGGCAGCCAGGCGTTGCAGGTTTTCACAGGCGGCCCGGGGCGACACGATCAGGGCCATCGCCGTGGCATAGGGAGCAATCACGAGGTCATCGGCCAACCCCCGCTTCAGACCCAGGCCCGGCACGCCAAAGGCCCGGTACTGATAGTTCAATTGCGCATCAGTCCGGTGATAGCCAGACTCGGAGATTCCCCATGGCACTCCCCGCAGTCGGCCGTACTCACATTGTTGCTCGACCGCCGCCCGGCAGGTGTGATCGAGCAAGGTGTTCTCATAGTTGGGCATGACCAGCAGCGGCATCAGATACTCGAACATCGAGCCGCTCCACGAAACCAAGATCGGCTCACCGCGTGACGCGACCAGCAGCCGGCCCAGCGAAAACCAATGCTCCTGCGGCACCTGCCCCAGCGCGATGGCGACATAGCTGCACAGGCGAGCCTCCGAGGCCAGCAGGTCGTAGAAGCTGGTATCACAGCGGCGCTCACTGACGTTGCAGCCAATGGCAAACAAATCCCGCGCTGAATCGAAGAGAAATGAGAAATCCATGGCCGCCGCCAGTTCGTCGCAGCGCGCCGCCAGAGTCTCCACGGCCAGCAGTCTCTGGCGCGCATGGTCGCTGGCCAATCGCAGGCAACGGACCAGCTCCGGGGCACCGCCGGCCGCTTCCAGCAGGGGCACGAGGGTTTGATCCAGCTTCGCGACTTCCGCCAAGGTAGGTCCGCGGTCCAGCGCGGCGAGTTGCTCCGCCAGTGTCGCGGCATCCGCCACGGGTAGGCTCGCCTCGGCCCTGGCCCCCGGGGGCGATGCCGGCGGTGGCGCCGCGCACTTACTCTTGGCAACGAGCGCGGGCAGCCCAAGCCACGGCGCGAGGAACCGCAATTCCTCCAACTGCTCCTCACAGTTCCGGTGCAGCGTCTGACTCCACTCTTTCAACTCCTCCTCCCGGCCGGCGAACGAGTCCCTTATCTGGGTGGCCAGAGCTTTCGCCCGATCCAACCCGGCCAACGCCGCGCTCAAAGTCTCCGGAACTCTCGCCAATTCCGAGCTGAATTCCGACAACGCAACGCTCTCACCGGCCAACGTCTTAAGGACGCCCACCGTGTCGCGCAGACCAACGAAACTCTGCGGGTGCAAGATTCTCTCCGCCGGCAATTCCCGCAGGCCCGCGCCGAGAGTTAGCAGGTGACCCGCCAGATTGCCGCTGTCCACACTGGAGACATATAGCGGCAGGAGGGGGCGCAAGGTCCGGGTGTCATACCAGTTATAGAAATGCCCGCGGTGCCGTTCGAGGCGCTGGAGCGTGGCCAGAGTATCATGGGTGCGGCGCAGCAAGCCGCCCACCGAGAGATACCCGAAATCGCGGGCGGCCAGATTGGCGAGCAGTGCGAGCCCGATATTCGTGGGGGAAGTGCGGGAAGCAATCGTGGGGACGGGCACCTCCTGAAAATTATCCGGCGGCAGCCAGTTCTCCTGCGCCGTGACAAAGGTCTCGAAGAAATGCCAGGTCTTCCGGGCAGTCTGTCCGAGAAAGGTCACTTGCTCGCGGGTCAGATCCGGCGGCACAGACACGATTGGCTGGCTGATCCACCAGGCGATCCACGGCGCGATGACCCAGACCCCGAGAATCGGCAGCGCCCCGGAAACTAATTCCGGCGACGTAGTGCCCAGGAAGACTCCCGTCACCAACGCCAGGGCCGGGGTGATCCACATGGTGACATAGAAGCCCGTCAGGTCGGCGCGCGTGGCCCGCTCGGAATCGCCCGAGGTCTGCCACTCGAGCAGGCGCCGGCGCGTCACCAACAGGCGGAGCAGCGTCCGCCCGATGGCGTCCAGACTGATAAAGGCGTCGTAAGGCAGGAAGACAAAGGCGAGGAGTATCTGGGCCAGTTGCCGGCCGCCAGCTCCAGCCACGCCGCGCAGATGCAGCGTCCATGGCAAATCCGTTGGCTTGCCAAGCCCGTTGACCAGCGTCGCCAACAGTCCGGGCAGGATAATAATTGCCAGGACCCACAGCACTCCCAGGCTCCCGAGGCCCTGCCCAAGCAACCACGCACCGAGGATCAGCAGCAACAGCGCTACCGGGACCAGACTGCGCCGCAGATTGTCGAAGATCTTCCACTGGGACAGAGCGGAAAGCGGGTTGGCGATGCGCCGGGCATCCGACCCCGGCACCCGCGGCAAGAGCCATTGAGTGATCTGCCAGTCACCCCGAATCCAGCGGTGACGGCGGTCGATGTCCACGTTGTAGCGGGACGGATGCTCCTCATAAAACTCCACGTCACTCACCAGCCCCGAGCGGGCGTGACACGCCTCCAACAAGTCATGACTGAGCACCGTATTCTCCGGGAAGCGCCCGGCGATGGCGCGCTGGAAGGCATCCACGTCGTAGATTCCCTTTCCGATAAAAGAACCTTCCCGGAAAATATCCTGATACACATCCGAGACTTCCCGGGTGTAAGGATCGATGCCCGCGTCCCCGGCAAATAGCCGGACAAACCAGGAGCGCCGGGCGCTTGGCAGGCTCACTCCCACACGCGGTTGCAGAATACTGTACCCCTCGGTGACAATGCCGCGCGCGGCATGAAACTCCGGATGGTTCAACCGATGCGCCATCGTGCCGACCAGTCGCCGGGCCGCATCGCGCGGCAACTGCGTATCAGTATCAAGGGTGATGACATACTTGATCGCCGGCAAAATAGCCGTCTCTCCCACCGTTTCAGAAAAGCACTCCCGCGCGCCGCCGCGCAACCGGGCGTTGAACTCCATGAGCTTGCCCCGCTTGCGCTCGTAACCCATCCACAGACCTTCACTGGCATTCCAGCGCCGCGGACGATGGAACAAGAAGAAACGGTCCTGCCCGACGGCGGGATATTTGCGGTTAAGCATTTCCACCCCCGCCCGCACCCGTTGCACCAGCACCCGATCTCCGGGCAGAGACTCCTCGGATGCGTCCCGAAAATCGGTCAGCAAGGCAAAGTGCAGATGGTCGTCGCGATTGGCGAGCTGATGAATCTCCAAGCTTCCAATCAGCCGGTCTATCCCCTCCAGACTGTTGAGCAGGGTGGGCACCACCACCATCGTGCGGCAATCCGGCGCGATGCCGGTGGCGAAGTCCATGCGCGGCAGCGGCCGGGGTTTCACCAACAGCGTGGCCAGCCAATTCATCAGCGCCACGGCCAGTTGGCTGGCGCACAGCAGACAAACCAGCGCAAAGAGCCAGAGTCTCCCTCCCTGCACTCCCTGCGTGAGCGCCTGCTGCACCAACCCCAAGGTGGTGAGCAACGTGATCGCCCCGATCCCGCCCGCATAGAACGTCAGCGGATAGCGATGGATGCTTCGCTCGAGCACCGTCCCGACCGGCCACCGCACCTTCACCTGACGGCCCAGTTCCGACCGGCCCTTGTCGATCAGATAGTAGCCCACATGCGCGGTCCGATCTCCGCGTCCTTTCTGCCGGGCACTGTCGGCGGCCAGTTGGATGGCGCGCCGGGCGACTTCCGCTTCCGCAACGGAACCGTGCCGGGCAAAAAACTCGACGCCATGCCGGTAGCGATCCCGGGTGGCAAAATCCATCGCGGGGTAAACTCCTGCGGGATCGGCGCGCAGCGTCTCCTCGACCAGGCTCAGAGTCTCGACAAACTCCTTCCAATCCATCGCACTCAAAAACCGGAGACTACCGATGCTATGACTGACCGACACTTGGTCGGCGGCCTGATTCTGGCTCTCCCGCTGGACCAGTTGCTCGATGGACAGGCCCTGCTCCACCAGCCGCTGTTCGAGCCAGCTCCGCGCCAAATGCAGAACCGGACTTTGCCGGGACAGACGCTGGCAAAACTCCGCCACAAACGAACTGGACAAGGGCAGGCCGACCTTGGCCATGTCCGCCACGACAATCACCAGCCGGGAGGGATTCTTCGCCGCCATTTCCTGCAGCCGATCCACCCACAAGTCCGCGAGATCACGATCCGCGCGGGCAATAACCAGCCGCAAAGTGATGCGCTGGAGATTCTCGATCAACCCCAGGCGCACCATGATGGGAATCGCCCATAGCTCGCCGAGTTTCAAGGAGACACCCGTCTGATAGGCGGCGACAAAGGCGGTGAGCGGTCCGGCATCAATCTGGGCATCTACATGCGAGATCAATTCGAGCACAATGTCGTAAACCCGGGGCAGGCCGGCGGAGGCGCCGTTCAAAAGGCGCGGCAACTCGCGACTATAACCCCGGGGCAAATGACGCCGGGCCAAGTGGATTTGCTCCTCGATCAGGTAGAAGTTATCCAGCAGCCATTCGGCCGCGGGAGTCACCCGCCGCCCCCGGCTAACGGCGAGAGTCGCCCGGTTGAAACTGCGCAGTATCTCCTCGTTATGCTCCAGCCGGGCCAGCAGCCGGTTGGAACCCTTTCGCGTCACGATCTGGTGCTGGGCAGCGAGGCCTTTGGCGTGGCGCGCCAATTGTTCGACACTAAACTCCGCCCGCAGCGGCGACTCCCCGGCACCCGGGTCGGAACGACCCTGTCCGGGCAACCAGCTTTGCAGGTGGAAAGGTACTGATTGCATTCTTTTCGTAGTTCCCGTCGCGATTCCCGAGACGGACCGGCCAGCCGCATGGTTTCCGCTGACGCACCCGCATCCCCGTGCGCCCGCCTCTCGTCACGGCAAAAGGGGGCCTCGATCCAGCGGACGCACGGAGAAACCTAACCAAGCGCTCATAAGGGCCGGCCACCGACTATTTTCCAAGACGGTGCGCCGGAGTTCACTCGAATGCTATGGGGTGTTACCCCCGCCGCAGTCGGCTCCTTACTGTAGGCGCAAAGTTGCCCCGCCCGCGGTCCGTTCGGCATTCCTGCCACTCAGAGCGGGTTGCAAAATTCGCACGCCCCGCCGCATGAGGGCACGCGGCCGACAGGAGCGGGCCCCAAGGCCCGCCGCCTGCAGGCCAGGGGCCTCACCGGGCGGGTTGCAAAACCGGCTCACCAAACAGCGGACAACCCGAATCACCCACTTTCGAATCATCCCGCTGAGTATCAAATCCACCCGGCAGCCCGGCAACCCGAGTCGGGTAACACCCCATAGTGAGCGGATACCACGCGGAGTAGTCTGAGGCTGCTGGAAAGTCCAGAATGCCCGTGAACCTAAAGCTACCTATCACCGTGAAACCCATCGCGCTACCTATTGTCCTTCTCTCCCTTGCTGCGTTCGGAGTCGGATGCGACCGGGAACCCTCCACATCGCGGCAGCTTGACAAGGCAAAGACCGAGACCATGCAGGCGACGAGAGATATGAAGGATTACACCTTCGCTCAAAAAGCGGAGTTCAAGGAGAAGATGAAGGAAGAGTTGGACGCCATCCACAATGAAGTGGATCAGCTCGCCGCCCGCATCGAGAGTTCCAGCGAGACAGCCCGTGCCGAGGCGCGGCCGAAGCTGAAGGCCCTGCGCGAGCAGGCCGCCCGGTTGGACCGGCAATTGGAGGAAGTCAGAGACGCCACGGAATCGACCTGGGATACGTTCAAGCGGGACACCCGCGAGGCCCGCGACGGATTGAAAACGGCTTTCCGGGATTCACGCCAGTGGTTGAGCGAAAAGATCGCTCCGTAAGGGAACACACAGCAGTTATGCAAACTGACAACCGCAACTTAATACTACGGATGGTAGCACTACCGGTGCTCCTGGGAGCACTGGCTGGGTGTGTTGGCTATGTGGACGGTCCGCCGCGCAGCGCGGTATATGTGCCCCCGCCCCCAGTGATCGTGCCGGCACCCGTCATGGTGCAGGAAGAGTACGTCTATTATCCCAGTCAACAGGTCTATTACAGCAGCCGCAGCCGCCAGTATATCTATCAGGACGGCCGCTCCTGGGTTTCCCGGCCGGCACCGGCGCACGTCTCCGTCGAGATGCTTTATCGCTCGCCGTCGGTGAGAGTTCCCCTTCAAGGCGCGCCATCGCATCACCACGCGACGATTGTGCAGCAATATCCCAGGCATTGGACGCCGTCCGGTGGCCATCAGGGCGGACACCATGACCGGCGTGACGACGGCCGCAATAATGGCAAGCGGGGACGCGACTAGTTTGTAGTAAACCGTCCCTGTTTAATCAGGCAATCAGCCAGTGCGCAGACAACCGAAGAAAAATTCAATGAAGCAAACCAGACGGACATTGTGGCACCTGGGAGTCCTGTTGTACGGTGGGCTGTTAGCCAGCACCACGTACGGACAACCGTCGGTCTCAGTTGGGGTGCGGGTGGCCCCGCTCGCACTGGTGCTCCCGACCGTGGAGATTCACACGGTCAGTGATTTCTACGAACCCCTGACCACCCACGGACGGTGGGAGGTGGTCGGCAGGCATGGGCGCGTTTGGATTCCCGGGGGAGTGGAAACGGACTGGCGTCCCTATTCCGACGGTTACTGGCAGCACACTGATGCCGGCTGGTATTGGGCCAGCAGTGAGCCGTGGGCCTGGGCGACCTATCATTATGGGCGCTGGGATGTGAGTCCGCAGTTTGGCTGGTTCTGGGTGCCGCAGACGCAATGGTCGCCCGCCTGGGTTTCCTGGCACAGCGGCGGGGGCTACATCGGCTGGGCGCCGTTGTATCCGGCCGCGACCTTTGCCCGGGGCGGATCCATGGAGATTGACATGCGTGTGATCTCACCGCGGGCGTTTGTCTTCGTCCAAGAGCGGCAATTTCTGCAACCGGTCCGCCGCTCCACCGTAGTGATCCATAACCCCACCATCATCAACCAGACGGTCAACATCACCAACGCCAGGATCGTCAACCACACCGTGTTCAACGGCGGCCCAAGCACCCCGGTCATTGAACGAGTCAGTGGACAGAAGCTTCAGGCGGTTCCGGCTCGCGAACTACGGCACAAAGAAGAGACCGCAGTCGTTGCCCGGCAGCGCACCCCCGCTGCGGCCGGTGGGAAGATGGTTTCCGCCCCAGTCCACAGCGAGACCGGCGCTGGCGGAAAGAATCCTCCCGTCACGCCCGCGACACCGCAGGTTCATAAGCCCGCCCCACCCACGCGCGGCACGGTGACGCCGGTCGCGCCACTGATCCCCGCGGCGCCCGCGACACCCTTGATCCGCAAGCCCGTCGCGCCCCCGCATAATCCCGGCCCTCCGATTCCGAAGCAGCCCGAAGCGCCGGGTGAGCGTCCTAATCCGGCACCCATCGCGCCGCCACACAAGCCCAAGCTTAAGCCCGATAATACTCGTCCCCCGACGATAAAAGAACCGACTCAGCCGAGAATCGAGAAAACGGAGAAATCCGCTCCGACGGCGGAGCGGAAAAGTCCGGCAGGGACACCGGAGAAACCCAGTGAGAAGGAAAAGGGCGGACCGAAACCGGGGGAGAAAGACCATGAGAAGAAACCCAAGGAGAAGTGACCACGGATAAATTACCGGGACAGATTCGCTCCCCTCGAAGACTGATAGATGAATGGGAGGCTGCGGCCGCGGGTGCGAATCGCAGACCACGAGGCCGGAAGCCTCGCGGTCTGTTCCGTCGAGCCGAACCATTGCAGATCGGCTCGCGGCACCGGTCTGAGAAATCACCGACGACAAGCGGTCCCTCCAGTCAGTCGCGCCCGATCCCAAAGCGACTCAATCACCGGCATGAAACAGCCAATACCCCAGTCAGCAGGGGTCGAGACTTCAGACTCTGCGGGTGGAACATCCGCGTTTTGGGCAGGGGACGAGAGCACGACCGAGCTACCGTCTGCGTCGGTGAGCATTCCGGTTGCGACCAGCGAGCGCCCCGGACAAATCGCCCCGCTGATGCTGGGCGCGATCGGCTTCCTCTACTTCGCCCAACCGGTGATTCTGCCCATCTTGTTGGCGGGTGTCGCGGGCATTGCCGTAAAGCCACTCATCCGGTGGGCGTTTTGGTGCCGCCTTCCGGCCCCGGTCTCGGCGGCGATCGTGCTGTGCGTTCTCGTATCCGCCTTGGGAGTTGCCTGCTTTCAAATGGGCCGCCCGGCCGTGACGTGGCTCAATGAAGCGCCCCAACACATGACCGAGTTGCGACACCGGGTGCAGAAGCTGTTCCCCCGCCTGGCCCGCTTCAGCAAGGCGGCTGCGGTGGTCAACAACTTCGGCGCGACCGAGGACGAGCAGAAGCAGTCTCCGACCGTAACCCTCAAAACCAGCCGTGTTCCCAGCTCGTTCAATAACTGGACCGGAACTTCCCTCGCGGGCGGGATCGAGCCGCTGGTCTTGCTCTATCTGTTGCGCGCCTCCGGGGATTTGTTCCTGCAAAGGCAGATGCGGGTAATGCCCACCCTGCAAGACAAGCTCAGCGCCGTGGCCATCGGTCGTGAAATTCAGGAGTATATTTCCAAGTGCCTGTTCTCGGTATCACGGATCAGCCTGGGAGTGGGTGTGGTCGTATGTGTGGGTCTCTATTTCCTGGGCGTCCCCAACCCGGCCATGTGGGGCATTCCAGGCGTCATACTCTCCGTGCCAATCCTGGTTTCCATAAAAGCGTTCGCCGACCGCGTGCCGGACATGGCTCCGGTGAGCGAGCTGCTCTCGCGTTGAGACTACGATCATGACCTCGCACAAAAACGAACCAAGCCAGGCCGGAAAGCCCGCCGGGAACGATTGGGAATCCCGGAGCCATATCCAGTCACTGCTTCTGCTCACGCTCACCGCCGCCGGGTTCTATCTCTGTTTCCGGCTGCTGCTGCCTTTTCTGCCGGCGCTGGCCTGGGCTTTGGCGCTGGCTGTCCTGTTCACTCCCCTGCACCGATGGTTGGAGACCAAACTGCGCCACCCCGGCCCGGCGGCCGGTGTCTCCGTCTTGGTGGTGATTTTGATCGTGGCCGTGCCCGCAACTTTCGTTGGGCAACGCCTCGTCATCGAAACCGTGCGGGGTGCCGAGCATCTCACGGCGAAAGTAGAGTCCGGTGCCTGGCGGCGCGCGCTTGAGGCGCAGCCGCGCCTGGCTCCGGTAGCTGATTGGATCGAACGGAAGATTGATCTGCCGGGACTGGCCAAAGATCTCGCCGCGTGGGTGACCACGACCGCCGGGGCCTTGGTCAAGACCTCCGTCGTCACCGCCGTCGAGTTCTGCCTGGTTTTCTACGTTCTCTTCTACTTTCTTCGGGACCGCCGGACTTTGCTCCAATCGCTTCATTCCTTGGCCCCACTTAGCCCGGAGCAAATGGGCCGTCTGTTGGTCCGGGTCGGCGATACCATCTTTGCCACGGTGTACGGAACGCTTGCGGTCGCGGGCGTGCAGGGACTGTTGGGCGGACTGATGTTTTGGTGGCTGGGCCTGCCGACGCCGCTGCTCTGGGGCGTCGTGATGGGCCTGCTGGCGGTGGTGCCGGTGCTCGGCGCTTTCATCGTGTGGATTCCCGCGGCCATCTTTCTGGCCATCGAAGGAAGCTGGGGCAAAGCGCTCATCCTGACCGTGTGGGGCGGGGTCGTTATCGCCGGGATCGACAACATGCTCTACCCGATGCTGGTGGGGAACCGGCTCAAGATGCACACCGTCCTGGCGTTCATTTCCCTCGTCGGAGGATTGATTGTCTTCGGCGCTTCCGGCCTCATCCTTGGTCCCGTGGTCCTTGCGATCACCACGGTGCTGGTGGAAGTCTGGCGGCCCCACGGCGGGAGTCCACCGTCGGCGGAGACTCATGCCACCACACGGCCGGTGCCGGCAAAAAGCGGAGCCGGGAGGCCAACCTAAGTGGTCGGAAGCTCAAAGCTCAAAGGATAAAGCTCAAGGGAGGCAACAAGCTTCACGTCGCCAACGTTGCACGTCGGGTTATGGCTATGTCATACCGCGATTAATCTGACGTAAGGTTCCAACGAGGTGCTGTTGCATCTATGGTCGAGGTCCCGCCCCCTTCGTGGTTAGTGCGGTTGGCAGCTTGGTTCCACCCTGCCGTGGGGAGATAGCTTATCGGAGGCTCCCCCGCCTTTTCTCCGACCAACTCCAAATGTACCTCAGAGAGTAGGGTTAGACCCCATGGCTACGACCCCGTCCGTCACATAGGCTGGAGACGGTAACAATCAAAAACCGAACAATCGTTAGTAACAAAACTATGAAACTCAGAACCGCACACACCCTCGCGCTCGTCGCAGCCACCAGCGCCTTGTTAGTCACCAGCCCCGCGCTCCGCGGCTCCGAGACCGATGACCGGATCGAGTCTTCAGCCAAAAACTCCTATGTGTTCAAAACCTATCTCAAGGACGATGCCATCCGCACGGAGTCGAAGAATGGGGCGGTGGTACTGACCGGAACCGTCGCCGAGGCGTCCCACAAGGCCTTGGCGGAAAACACCGTGGCCGGCCTGCCCGGCGTGAAGAGCGTGGATAATCGGCTCACGGTCAAGGGGGAGTATCCCGCCGAACACTCGGACCTGTGGATCGCCCTCAAGGTCAAATCAGCGCTGCTATTCCACCGGGACGTGCGGGCCGGCAAGACGGACGTGAATGTGAAGGAAGGCGTCGTCACCTTGACCGGCGAAGCCTCGAGTCTGGCCCAATTGGAACTGACCACCGAATACGCCAAGGATGTCGAAGGCGTCAAAGAAGTCCGGAACGCCATGACTATCGCCAAGACTCCGGTCCGGCCGGTGGAAACGCTCGGCGAGAAGATTGATGACGCCTCGATCACGGCGCAGGTCAAGGCCTCCTTGCTGTCCCATCGTTCCACCAGCGCGCTGAAGACCAAGGTCCAGACAACGGATGGCGTGGTAACCGTGAGCGGCGTGGCAAAAAACGCCGCGGAAAAGAGCCTGGTCACCAAGCTGGTCAGTGACATCGTCGGAGTGACCACGGTGATCAACAACATGACCGTCGCCGTGCCGGTGGCGGGCAACTAGTTTAACCGGTCGCCGCAGGTTGGTGCGACGGCGCGCCAGCCTGCGGGGCCACAACCAACCGAAAGAGACCTTATGTTATACACCATCGCGGTAATACTGATCGTGCTGTGGCTGCTGGGGCTGGTAACCAGCGCCACGATGGGCGGGTTTATTCACATCCTGCTCGTCATTGCAGTCGTCATGCTCCTCGTGAACCTCATCACAGGCCGGAAGCGGTCCGTTTGAGGAGTCAGCAACCAATCCAAAGTATAGAAATACTTTCTATGAACACAAAAACTATAGTCGCCGGTATTTTGGTGACGGTCGGGATCGTGGTGCTTGCTTACTCGGGCATCAGTTTCACGACTCCGGGCAAGCCGGTCGAGTTTCTCGGCCTGCGCATCGAGACCACTGACAATCACTTCATTCCGCCCGTCGCCGGCGCTTTGGCGCTGGTCGGTGGAATCGTGTTGCTGGTCATGAAGCCGCGGACGAGTTGATAGGAGAGTTTAATCCTAACAATGGAGCGCGACCGATCCCAGGTCGCAGGGGAGAAGAAGGTAGGTGGCAGCGAAGACTTCTCCCGGCCGGCAACGGGCCTGGCAGCCTGTTGAAGAACCCATGTTCTGAAAAACTGACCCATGCTTTCGTTGGGATTTTCGCATGTTTGAGCGCGAGCCTGACAGGTGGGTGGGCCCAGTCAGGTCGCAGTAGAGTATTCCGCCGGACCAGTCCCGCCGTCCTGTCACCGCGGCGACAGACCCGTCCGGCGATGGCAGGGCTTCCGCCGATCGGATTTCGCGGTGCCGGGGTCTGCCATGAGCACTCTGTTCAACCACCGCGTGCCGACACGGGCCTGGCACCGGCGAAGGGTTTCAACCAGCGCCGGCCGCACGGCGCAGTGATGTAGTCAGGGCGACAGGAGCGCGGCCAAGCCGGCCGCCGCATTAGAAAGGCGGCGAGGATCCCCACGGCCGAAACACAAACCGCCTTGCGGCATTCTGGGCGAGGAAATGGCTTTGTTTCACCAGGGCGGGACGGTATTCCTTGGCGCGTTCCCCGAGTGAGTAGCGACGGATTTTGTTTTGGCTGTTATGACGATTACTGAGAGCAAGCTGGACGCGGCGACGGTTCTGCAGGTGGCGGGACGGTTGGATTCTGGAACGGCGCAGGCCGCGCAGGAGCAATTTGTCGCGTGCATTCGGGGCGGGGAACGACGGCTGGTCCTGGATTGCGCCGGGCTGGATTACATCAGCAGCGCCGGACTGCGGGCGTTGCTGGTCGCGGCCAAACACCTCAAGCCGGTCGGTGGGCGGCTGGTGATCTGCTGCCCGAATGATTACGTGCGGGAAATCATCGAACTGGCGGGATTCGATTCGTTCATCGGCGTTTGCGCCACGCGCGAGCTGGCGCTGGATTCTTTCCGGGTCATGGCGTGAGGCGACGCGCTGTGGATCGAGTAAGGGGCGGGCGGATGGTAGCGGTCACGGGGAGGACGGGACCACGGGCAGATGGTTTTGAAGCCGAGTTTTCAACCTCCGCTTCCGGACGCGCCGTGGGAACACTAACTGCCGAGAATTTCCCGCAGGGGCAGGGCGACCCCAGATGGGGAATCCATCTGCGGGCGCCTTGAATCTGCGGGCGTGTTGCGAAAGGGCACCCCGTCGGATTCCGATCACGCCGTGGGTCCACGAACCGCGCGGGAGCGCCGAGCATTGCTCGGCTTCAGCGGATGTGGGCGGTTCGAGCCGGGCAATGCTCGGCGCTCCCGTGCGTGTGGCTACTTCGCCCCCGGCAGCCCGGCATTGCGCGGCGGCAAGGTCATGCGCACGGTCATGCGGCGCGGGTCGCGCGCTTTCGCCCCGCCCTTGTCCGGCTGCGGCTGATCCACCGGGCCGACCCAGCAGACGCCCCGCACGAATTCGCTCTGCTGGTCGCCGTCCGCCGGCAGCAGGTGCATCAGCTTTTGTGGCGGTTCATCGGTGAAGAGTTTGCGCACGACCGTGTGCATATCGACGATGCCCTCGGGCATTGGCTGGAGCGCAAAGACGGCCGCGTGAAAATGGCCGACCAACTCGGTCCCGCCGCCCAGCGGTTCAAGCACCACGTTCCACGGCGGAATGCTCTTGCGGGCGGCCATGCCGACGGCGACGCAGAGCGAGGGGACCTTCACCGCTTCGCGCGCGAGCGTGAGCAGGGTTTCTCCGGGAGTGTCCTGAGATTCCAGCTTTTGCAGAAATTCCCCCACGAGATTCGAGGACTCGCACACCATCGCGATCACGCCGAGATCGGCACCGGACGCGCGCAGGCCGCGATCGACGATCTCCGAGAAAGTCAGCGTCCCGGTGCTCACCGGCTTGGCTTCGAAGCGGAATTGCCGCGAGAACTGGCCCTGCCCGGCGATGCCGTAAAACACGCTCATCAACGGCACCAACGCCTCCTCCGAAATCATCGAGTCGGGCGACAGCGAGCCGTCCGTGGGCAGATACGAAGCCGCGCCGGCCAGCGCCATGAATTCGTTCACGCGATCTTTGCATTCATCGAAGCTCGAACCCAGCGCCCCCAGACCGATGCCGAACGTGGACTCGGGAAACGGCATCACGTTCACGTCGCCCTCCTCGAACCCCGTGGTGAGCTTCGTCGGATCGCCGACCAACTGGCACTTCATGCGCGCCTCCAAATCCAGATCGTCCACCACAAATGTACTCGTGTCCGACTCCCAGCTCAGATGCGTGTGCTCGGCCTGCGGTTCGGGGCCGCCCTTGCCGGGCGCGATCAACACCTCGTCCAGCCCGGTCAGGTTCAGCACGCTGTTCACCGATTCGGACGGATGATGAATCTGCAGGCTGCCGCCCTTGGTGCGGAGCTGTTTGTGAAAGGAAATGAGCAACCGGATGCCCGCCGAACTGATGTACTCGACGCGCGACAGGTTCAATTCGATATGGCGCGCCCCGGCCGCGATCGCGGCGTTGATCGCCTTGGTCAGGTGCTCGGACCAGTAAGCGTCCACGCGCCCGTGAATGCGCAGGCTGGCGGTATCCGCGTTGGTCTTTTGATCAATGTCCATAAAAGTTTTCCCAGCGTGACTGACTTACCCAAAACAAAAGGAGCGCAACCGCCGACGCGACGTAACCGCCAACGGGAGGAGGCGGAATGAGTGCCCGACGGGTGGCCGGCCAGATTCGCCATCACACCGTCCCGCCGCCAGTCTCGCGCAGCCGGAATTTCTCCCCGTTTGGCAGTTCAACCTCCAGCTATTTTCTACTTCTTCCCTTCTGGCTCCCGGTGTTTGATCCGCGCGGCGAGTCTAAGACGTCATGCTCAACTACCTATTCATCGGCCTCGGCAGCGCGCTCGGCGGCATCTCCCGCTACTGGCTGTCGGGTTTCCTCGCCCAGCGCTGCGGGGAATCTTTCCCCGTCGGCACCCTGGTCGTAAACGTCTCCGGCTCGTTCCTCATCGGCTTCCTCGCGACGCTCACGGGCGCGGACGGACGCCTCCTCGTCGGCCCGACGGCGCGCAATTTTTTCATGGCCGGAATCTGCGGCGGCTACACCACCTTCTCCTCCTTCAGCCTCCAAACCCTGAACCTGGCGCGCGACGGCGAATGGCTCTACGCCGGCCTGAACGCCGTGCTCTCGTTCGCCCTCTGCCTCCTCGCCGTCTGGCTCGGCCACGTCCTGGCGCAAACCTTCAACCGCTGAAAAACCCATGCCCACCGCGCCCGCCACGCCGCCCACGCCCGCCCCCACCAACGGCAAACTCCTCCGCATTTAGGAGCCGGCAACAAATCAAGGTGGCAAGATCGCGCGGGGATTTTGGCCGGGGACAAGGCGCGAGTGCGGCGCATATCCGCACGGATCTGTAACGAACGAGCAACGCCGTCCCTGGGCAAAAGCCCAAACGAGGTTGCCACCTTGATTTGTTGCCGGCTCCTTACCTCGGCGAAAGCGACCGCTGGCAGCACCAACCGTTCTACGAAGCCCTCGTCCTCAAGGCCCGCGAACTCGGCCTCGCCGGCGCCACCGTCCTGCGCGGCCCGATGGGCTTCGGCGCGAGCAGCTACCCGCACACCGCCAAAATCACGCGCCTGTCCGAAGACCTACCGCTCATCCTCGAGATCGTGGACACCGAGGAGAACCTCCGCCGCTTCCTGCCACACCTCGACGCCATGCTCGGCGACGGCCTCGTCACGCTCGCCGACGTGCAGATTTTCCGGCACCGGGCTGGGGACAAACCGGGCCGGGGGTGAAGTTCCGGGGACGATTTACCCTTCGTTCCGTTTTCCCTATTCTTTCCACGATGAAGACCAAGACGATCCCATCATCCCAGTGCCCGGAGTACCTCTGGCAGGAGCTGGCGCAGGTGGCTACCGGTGCGCTCACCTTGCAGGTCACGCGCGATGGAGCAGTCATGGCCATGGTGGTTCCTCCGGCTGCCAGCACCACGGATTTCGCCGAACCGCCTACACCTCCTCCGAGCGCGTCCCCCCAGGCTTTTTGGGATGCCGACACCACGGCCCTGTTGCAGCGCACCGCACATTTCCGGCTCGGCCAGATGCCCACGCGGGCGGAACGCAATGAGCGATAGAACCTTCGCGGACAGCAACGTCCTCATCTACGCCATCGCGGAAAGCGGCGAGGAAGCCGGCAAAGCCGCCATCGCCCGCGAACTCATCGAGCGGGCGCGGCCTTGCCTTTCCACGCAGGTGCTGAGCAAACGTACTCAATGCCTCCGACGAGCCGAACGCTCGCTTTCCCCGCCGCCTTGCTTCACGCCGCCAGCAGAACCTCCGGACGCCGCCGCGCCAGATCGAGCAACCGCAACGCCGGCCCCGTGGGCGTCCGCCGGCCGCTTTCCCAACTGGCCGCCGTCACCGTGGCCACGTTGAGCAGGGCCGCGAACACGGCCTGGCTGGCGTTGAGCTTCCGACGGATGGCCCTGATCTCCGCCGGCCGCACGGGGCGGAGCGGCTTGGGCAATCTGAGGGTCCGCGTTCGCAGCGTGAGCTTGGTTTTGCCCGTCGTGTGCGCGGCAAACGCTTCCACGCTCCGCACCAGTTCTTCCGCATCGAACTCAATCTCTTTTCGCTTCATGTCTGAATTCCCGTTTGATGGTTTCCGCCGCCATCCGCAGTCGTTTTAGCTGGTCGGCACTGATGTCTTCGCACGCCGCCTTTGTGTAGGCGTGGAATAGCACGATCACTTCCTGTTGCGGGACGTGCAGATAGATCACCCATGCGCCGCCCCGCTTGCCGCGTCCGGCCAAAACCATGCGCGCCTTCCGCAAACCTCCAGAGTGCGGGATCACGTCGCCCTGCTCCGGTCGCCGGATAAGTCCCTTTTGAAAATCCAAATAAACTTCGTCCGGCACCAAGCTGGTGATCTGTTTCGTGAACAATGGCAGTTCAATGAAAGTCACTGCCGAAGTCTGTTACGCTGTAAGGGGATTGCAAGCGCGAGATTCCACCCGAACCAGTCTGCCGGTGGCGGTTGGCTCAGTTCCCGTCGCGCAATTTGACACGCCCCCCTTCCCCGGTACAGTCGCCGCCCATGTCAAAAGGCAACGTCCCCGCCGCGATCCGCCTGCGCGGGGTGCGCCAGAACAATCTCCAGGGTTTCGACCTCGACCTGCCGCTCGGCCGGCTCGTCGTCATCACCGGCCTGAGCGGCTCGGGCAAGAGTTCGCTCGCCTTCGACACGCTCTTCGCCGAGGGCCAGCGCCGCTACATCGAGACCTTTTCCCCCTACGCCCGCCAGTTCTTCGACCGCATGGACAAGCCGCGCGTGGACAGCATCGAAGGCATCCCGCCCGCCATCGCCATCGAGCAGCGCAACTCCGTCAAGAGCACCCGCTCGACCGTCGGCACGATGACCGAGCTGTGCGATTACCTGAAGCTGCTCTGGCCGCACCTCGCACAACTCCGCTGCCGCCAGTGCGCGCAGACCGTGCGCAAAGAACCGCCGCAGACCGTCTGGGAAACCCTGCGCCGCGAACTCCCCGACAACACCGAAATCCTCATCACCTTCACCCTGCCTCTCTCCGAAAAACTCGCGCTCGCCGAATCCTGCGAACTGCTCGCCCGCCAAGGCTACCAGCGCGTCCTCCTCGCCGGCACGGTGCTGCGCCTCGACGAAGCCCTCCCGCGTCTCCAGGCCAAGCAGCCGAGCACACTCATCGTCGTGCAGGACCGCCTCCGCCTGGCCGCCACCACCCGCGCCCGTTTCGTCGAGGCGTGCGAACAGGCCTACCACTTCGGCAAAGGCAAACTCACGATCCACGAAATGGGCGCCGATCTCCCCATCACGCATCACGGATCACAAATCACGCCCCCGCCGGACGACGCCCTTCCGATCACGGATCACGGATCACGAATCACGGATCACGCCCCCACCCCGCCCGCCACTCCCGCCCGCATCCACCCTTTCTCCTCGGGCTTCCACTGCGCCGCCTGCGACCTCGACTACCGCGAACCCACGCCCGCGCTCTTCAGTTTCAATCACCCCGTCGGCGCGTGCCCCGCGTGCCGCGGCTTCGGACGCACCATCAGCATCGACTACGACCTCGCCGTCCCCGACCGCACCAAAACCATCGCCGAAGGCGTCGTCCGCCCGTGGCAAACCGGCACCGGCGCAGAGAGCCAAACGGACCTGCTCAAATTCTGCAAAACGCGCCGCGTGCCCGTGAACGTGCCGTTTCAGGAACTCCCCCAGGCCCAGCAGGACTGGCTCATCAACGGCGATCCCGGCTACGGCACCGACCCCGCGCACGAATGGCCGCGCGCGTGGTACGGCGTGAAAGGCTACTTCCGCTGGCTCGAATCCAAATCCTACAAAATGCACGTCCGCGTGCTCCTCTCGCGCTACCGCTCCTACACGACCTGCGCCGCCTGTCGCGGCCGCCGCTTCCAACCCGAGGCGCTCCTCTACACCGTCCGCCTCGCGCCGGGAGAGTGGCCATCGCCAACGGGGAACGCGTCCGCTCCGACAACCGCAGCGGCCCCAGCGACCACCGACCTGACACTCGCCGATTTCTACGCCCTGCCCGTGGACGCCGCCCTCGCCTGCATCAACGCCCTCACCGCCCACCTCAGCACCAGCACCGCGACCACCGCCACGCCCGCCCGCTCCGCCCGCTCCGAACTCACCGTCATCCTTGGCGAAGTCCGCGCCCGCCTCGGCTACCTCGTCGAAGTCGGTCTCGGCTACCTCACGCTCGACCGTCCGACGCGCACGCTCTCCGGCGGCGAGACCGAGCGCGTGAACCTCACCACCTGCCTCGGCACGCGCCTGGTCAACACCCTCTTCGTCCTCGACGAACCCAGCGTCGGCCTGCACCCGCGCGACACCCAACGCCTCGTGCGCATCCTCCACAAACTCCGCGACGCCGGAAATTCCGTCGTCGTCGTCGAGCACGAAGCCAGCGTCATGCGCGCCGCCGATCAGATCGTCGATCTCGGCCCCGGCCACGGCGAGAGCGGCGGCCGCGTCGTGTTCCAAGGCCCGTACGCCGACATCCTCCAATGCGCCGCGTCCCTCACCGGCCAATATCTCAGCGGCGCGAAAATCATCCCCCCGCCCGCCCGCCGCCCCGTCGCCACCGGTCGCACCACCCGCGTGCCCATGTTGAGAATCGCCAATGCCCACCGGCATAATCTGCGCGGTCTGACCGTGGAAATTCCGCTCGGCCGCTTCGTCGTCCTCACCGGCGTCAGCGGCTCCGGCAAAACCACGCTCGCCCGCGACATCCTCCTCCCCGCGCTCGAAGCCAAACTCAAAACCGCGCCGATTCCCGCGCGTCCGTCCGGCGACGCGACCGAAGCCAGCGACGACGGCCGTACCGAGCGCGCCGCCGCGAGCGCCACCGACAGCGCCACCGACGACGAGCAAGCCGACAGCACCGGTCCGCAAACCGCCACGCTCACCGGCCACGAAAACCTCGGCGCAGTCGTGCTCGTCGATCAATCCCCGCTCGGTAAAACGCCGCGCTCGAACCCGGCCGTTTACATCGGCGCGTTCGAGGACATCCGCGAACTCTTCGCGCAGTGCGAGACAGCGCGGCAGCGCGGCCTCGGCGCGAGCGCGTTCAGTTTCAATTCCGCCCAAGGCCAGTGCGAACGCTGTCGCGGCGCGGGCTTCGAGAAAATCGAAATGCAGTTCCTCAGCGACATCTTCATCCGCTGCCCCGACTGCCACGGCCGCCGCTACCGCGAGCACATTCTGGAAGTGAAGCTCACGGCCCCCGTGAGCGCGGGCGGAGCGCCGAGCATTGCTCGGCACGATGCCGGTGACGCTCCCGCTGGCCGAGCACCCGATGGCCGCGCAATGCTCGGCGCTCCGATTCATGGAGACGGGAAATCCTCGGCCAAACGGCGCTCCTCTCCCCGGCCCTCCCTTCCCGCCGCTGGCGGTGAGGAAGCCGGAACCAAAGCGCCGCTTCAACCAACATACCAGGTCATGGGAGCTGCGCAGCGCTCCCTCTCCATCGCCGACCTCCTCGACGCCACCGTCGATGACGCCCTCCTCTTCCTCGCCACCTTCACCGACTCGAAACCCGCCGCCCGCGCCGCGCGCAAACTCCAACTCCTGCAAGAAACCGGCCTCGGCTACCTCCGCCTCGGACAGCCCATCAACACCCTCTCCGGCGGCGAAAGCCAGCGCCTCAAACTCGTCAGCCACCTCGCCGAAACCGCCGCCGCCCCGGCGCGCGGCGTTCACGCCGCTTCAGCGCCCGCCCTGTCGAGCGCGCTGGAAATTCCTGCGACTTCCGCGATCTCAACGCTGAAGCGGCCTGAAGGCCGCGCGCCGGGCACAAGCACCCCGCGCCCCACCCTCTTCGTCTTCGATGAACCCACCACCGGCCTGCACTTCGACGACGTGCGCGTGCTCCTAGCCGTCTTCCAACGACTCGTGAACGCGGGCCATTCCGTCCTTGTCATCGAGCACAACCTCGACGTGATCCAGCACGCCGACTGGGTGATCGACCTCGGCCCCGAGGCCGGCGAACGCGGCGGCGAACTCGTCATCGCCGGCCCGCCCGCAACCATCGCCGCCTGCGCCACCAGCCACACCGGCGCGGCGCTGCGCAGCGTCGGCACCGGGGGATCGCACGCGGTGGGTGCTGGCGCGGGCCAGCAAAAGCGATCTCGTGATGCCTCTAAATAATTCCCACGATCCCTCTCCAAGCTCAGCGCGGCCGCCGGCCCGCGATGGTAGGGCGCGCCTGTCCCCAGCGCGCCGCTGTTGCGCACGAACGCCGCGGCGGCGCGCTGGGGACAGACGCGCCCTACCCACCGCGGTCCATTACCATCCCGTTTGAATCCATGACCCCGCCGCCTCCCCTCTCCAACCTCGAGCTTGCCCGCGTGCTCTGGCATTACCACCGCGTCGCCAGTCCGCCGCGCGCGGTGGATGTCATCATCGGCCTCGGCAGCTACGATCTCCGCGTCGCACGCCATTGCGCGGAACTGTTCAAACAGGGCCTCGCACCGATCCTCGTCTTCACCGGCGCTCAGGGCAATTTCACGCGCGGCAAATGGCACAAAACCGAAGCCGAGATGTTCGCCGATGAAGCCGTCGCCGCCGGCATCGCGCGCGAAAAAATCCTGATCGAACCGCAGGCCACCAACACCGGCGACAACCTCCGTTTCGCCCGCCGCCTGCTCGCCGAACGCGGCCACCGCGCCGACACGGCCATCCTCGTGGCAAAATCGCAGATGCTCCGGCGCTCGCTCGCCACCGCGGCAATCGTGTGGCCCGAATTGCAGGCGCTGACCTCCCCGCCACCGCACTCCTTCGAGGAACAACCCACCGCCGATCATCCGCTCGACAACCTGATCCACGAAATGGTCGGCGACCTGCAACGCATCATCGAATACCCGCACCGCGGATTTCAGGCCCCGCAAGAAATGCCCGCGGACGTGTTCGCAGCCTACACCGAACTCATCACCCGCGGCTACACGCAGCACCTCATCGCCCCGCCCACCCCGCCCACCCCGCCGTCCCCGCGCTAACGCCATGCTCAACGAAATCTCCACCGCCGCAGCCCTTCCCGCCGCCCCTGCCCCCGACGCCATCTGCATCCACGGCGCGCGCGAGCACAATTTGAAGAACCTCTCGCTCGTGATTCCGCGCGGGCAGTTCGTGGTCGTCACCGGCGTGAGCGGCTCGGGCAAGAGCACTCTCGCGTTTGATCTCCTGTTCGCCGAGGGGCAGCGGCGCTTCCTCGACTCGATGAACGCCTACGCGCGGCAGTTCGTGGAGCAGATGGCGCGGCCCGAGGTGGATCTGATCACCGGCATTCCGCCGACCGTGAGCATCGAGCAACGCGTCTCGCGCGGCGGCGGCAAGAGCACGGTCGCGACGGTCACGGAGATTTATCATTTCGTGCGCCTGCTGTTCGCGCGGCTGGGGACGCAGTTTTGTCCCGACTGCCAGGTGCCGGTCGAGGCGCAGACCCGCGACCAGCTCGCGCGACGGCTGCTGGCCGAGGTGAAGGAACGCGGCGACCTGATCCTGCTCGCGCCCGTCGTGAAAAATCGCAAGGGCTTCCACACCGAGGTCGCCGAATGGGCCGCCCGCCACGGTTACGCCGAGGTCCGCGCCGATGGCAAAATGCACCCGACGGGCGAGCGCCTGCGCCTCGACCGCTTCCGCGAACACGATGTCGAGATCGTCACCGGCGTGCTCGCGGCGCGCGCGCGCAAGGCGGACAAGGTGTCGCCGTCGCCGCAGGAACTGATCGATGAAACCCTGCGCGTCGGGCACGGCACGCTGCTCGCACTCGATCAGCGCGGGCAGGTCACGGTGCATTCGACCGAGCGTGCCTGCACGCAATGCGGCCGGTCGTTCGAGGCGCTGGATCCGAAGATTTTCAGCTACAATTCCGCGCAAGGCTGGTGCCCGCAGTGCCGGGGTTTTGGCGAATTATTCTACCTCCCGGACGTGGACCGCGGCGCGCGCGCGGACGCCATCGAGGAATCGTGGTTCGAATGGCAGGAGGGCAAACGCGAGCCGTGTCCGGCGTGTCACGGTGCGCGACTGAACCCGGTCGCGCGCGCGGTGCGGTTGGTGCTCGGCACGGCCGCAGCGCGTCCGTCTCCCTCGCCCCGCGAGGCACGAGCGGGGAGAGGGCTGGGGAGAGGGGAAATCAAAACCCAACGGCCCTCTCCCCCCGCAGCGGGCGGAGAGGGAGATGGAAGCACCGGACTGGTCGGCGCACCCGACATCGAGGCCATCGCCCGCGCCAATGTGGACGCGGCCCTGGCGTGGTTTACGCGGCTCAAGCTGGCGGGGCGCGAGGCGGACATCGCGCGCGACATTCTCCCTGAAATCCGCGAGCGCCTGAAATTCCTCAGCGAAGTCGGCCTCGGCTATCTCCAGCTCGGTCGCGCCGCGCCCACGCTCTCGGGCGGCGAGGCGCAGCGGATGCGGCTGGCGGCGCAGCTCGGCTCGAACCTCTGCGGCGTCCTCTACGTGCTCGACGAGCCGACCATCGGCCTGCACTCGCGCGACAACGAGCAACTGCTCGCCGCGCTCCAAAAGCTCAAGGCCCGCGGCAATTCGCTCATCGTCGTCGAACACGACGAGGAGACCATGCGCCGCGCCGATTACATCATCGACCTCGGCCCCGGCGCGGGCGTCCACGGCGGCGAAGTCGTGGCGGCGGGCACGCTGGCGGAACTGCAGCGGCATCCCGAATCCATCACCGGCCAGTGCCTGCGCGAACAGGCGGCGAAGAAATATCCATCACGCGGAGAGCGGCGGGCGGTCGTTCTCGGCGCGGCGACGAAGGTAAACGCGGCTGCCTCGGCGAAGGGGAAATCGAAGACGAAAGCCACTGCGACAGCGAGCACCGCCGCCACGCCACTGCTCACGCTGACCCACGCCGGCGTGAACAATCTGCAAGACCTGACCGTGCGTTTTCCCCTCGGGCGCTTCGTGTGCGTGACGGGCGTGAGCGGCTCGGGCAAGAGCACGCTCGTCCGCGACTGCCTGCTGCCCGCGGTCACCGCGGCGTTGCGCGGCGGCGGGCGCGGAGGCAAGAGCGGAGGCAAGAGCGAGGGCGCGTCCGCGACGCTCGCCGCACGCGTGACAGGCTGGGAAATGTTGACCGCTGTGTACGAAGTGGACCAGTCGCCCATCGGCCGCACGCCGCGCTCGACGCCCGCGACCTACATCGGGTTCTTCGATGACATCCGGCAATTCTTCGCGCAGGTGCCCGAGGCGCGGCTGCGCGGCTACACGCCGGGGCGCTTCTCGTTCAACAGCGTCCACGGCCGCTGCCCCGCATGCGAGGGCGCGGGGACGATCAAGCTGGAGATGAGTTTTCTGCCGCCCGCCTACGTGCGCTGCGAAACCTGCGACGGCACGCGCTTCAATCGCGAGACGCTCGATGTGCTGCTGCAAGGCCGGAACATTGCGCAGGTCCTCGATCTCAGCGTGGCCGAGGCACTCGGGTATTTCGCAGCGTATCCGCGCATCCGGCGCGCGCTCGAGGCCTTGCGCGACACGGGGCTGGATTATCTCAAGCTCGGCCAGATCAGCCCGACGCTCAGCGGCGGCGAGGCCCAGCGCGTGAAGCTGGTGAGCCACCTGCTGACCGGCCTGAAGGACGCGGGCACCCGTCCGGGCCGACGCGCCGCGCAGCACCTCTTCATTCTCGAAGAACCAACCATCGGCCTGCACATGGCCGACGTGCGGCGGCTCGTGGAAGTGCTGCAACGCCTCGTGGACGCGGGCCATTCCGTGATCGTCATCGAGCACAACCTCGACCTGATCGCCGAGGCCGACTGGGTGATCGACCTCGGCCCCGAAGGCGGCGCCGGCGGCGGCCGCCTGGTCACCGAGGGCACACCCGAGACCGTGGCGCGCTGCGCATCGTCGCACACGGGCCGCTACCTGCGCGCGCTGGTGCGGCGGGGGTGACGGGGAAAGTTTTGGCGCCGCAGGCTCGGTCGGCGCGCGGGCTTCAGCCCGCTTCACCGCACGAACGTCGCACCGCGTTCGCACCCGCCCGGAGCGCTCCACGCTGAAGCGGCATGAATGCCGCGCTCCTGCGCGCCTGGGGCGCGGACTTCAGCCCGCTTCAGCGTCCGAACGTCGCCCCGCGTTCGTACCCGCCCGGAGCGGTCCACCCTGAAGCGGCATGAATGCCGCGCTCCCTTCCTCGCCTCCCCTTCGTGCCGGAGGCACGCAAGAAATTAGCCGGTGGTGAAGCGCAGCGGAACCACCGGAAAACACGAACCAAAGGAGCGCGGCCGTCCCGGCCGCAGCGGCAACACCGGAGCCGGGGTGCTGGAAAATTGTTGCGCCCTCGCAAGTGCGCAGCCGCTGCGGGCGGGACGC
This sequence comes from Akkermansia muciniphila, assembly GCA_945861535.1. GTDB lineage: Bacteria > Verrucomicrobiota > Verrucomicrobiia > Limisphaerales > BJHT01 > BJHT01. Next base: position 81,969 of record CAMAUZ010000016.1, read on the forward strand.
CCGCGCTCCGGAACCCTCGCGCCCCGCGAGGATTTCTCCCGGAGCGCGGCTGTGTGCGCGGACCACCAACCGCAGCAGGTTGGCCGCACGGGAAGCGTCTGATTTCAACGGGCGCCCACGACGTTCGGGGCCGCTGCGGCTGATCCTCGGCGGACACAGCCGCGCTCCTTGGATTGCGGCTTCGCCGCTCTCTGTCCATCGTGTCTCTATCGTTTTTTGGCATTCGCCACCGCGTAGCCGTAACCAATTCATGAACGCCATCCCTCCATCTTCGACCCACACCGAACCCCGCCGCCCGCTCGACTTCCTCCTCGCGCCGCGTCGCATCGCGCTCGTCGGTGCGTCGGAGAAACCCGGCAGCGTCGGTCGCGCGCTCGCGCAAAATCTGGGCGCGTTTCCCGGACGCGTGGTCCTGGTCAATCCGCAGCACCGCACCATTCTCGGCGTGCCCTGCGTGCCGAGCCTCCGCGACCTGCCCGAGTCGATCGACCTCGCCGTCATCGCCACGCCCGCACCGACGGTGCCCGGCCTCATCACGGAATGCGCCCAGGCCGGGGCAAAAGGCGTGGTCATCATCTCGGCGGGCTTCAAGGAAACCGGGGCCGCCGGGGTTGCGCTGGAACAGCAGATTCTCGCCAACGCCCGCGCCGCCGGCATTCGCGTCATCGGCCCAAACTGTCTCGGTGTGATGATGCCGCATCACGGCTTGAACGCGACGTTCGCCGCGACCATGGCCCGCCCCGGCAATGTCGGTTTCATCAGCCAGAGCGGCGCGCTCTGCACGGCGATCCTCGACTGGAGCTTGCAGGCCAACGTCGGCTTCAGCGCGTTCATCTCCATCGGCTCGATGCTCGATGTCGGCTGGGGCGATCTGATTTTCCAGCTCGGTGACGACCCGCACACGCAGAGCATCGTCATCTACATGGAGAGCATCGGCGACGCGTCCGCGTTCCTGTCCGCCGCGCGCGAGGTCGCGCTCACCAAGCCGATCATCGTCATCAAAGCCGGCCGCACCGCCGCCGCCGCGCAGGCCGCCGCGTCCCACACCGGTGCGCTCACGGGCAGCGACGACGTGCTCGATGCCGCGTTTCGCCGCGTCGGCGTGCTGCGCGTGGACACCATCGAGGAACTGTTCGACATGGCCGAAGTCCTCGCGCAACAGCCGCGCCCGCGCGGGCCGCGCCTCGCCATCATCACCAATGCCGGCGGCCCCGGCGTGCTCGCCACCGACCGCCTGATCACCCGCGGCGGCCAGCTCGCGCCGCTCGCGCCGGAGACGCTGACGCAACTGAATCAGTTCCTCCCGCCGCACTGGAGCCATCACAACCCCATCGACATCCTCGGCGACGCCGGCCCCGACCGTTACGCCCGCACGCTCGAAATCGTCGCGCGTGATCCCAATGTGGACGGCCTCCTCGTGATCCTCACGCCGCAGGCCATGACCGATCCCACCGAAACCGCGCGCCGCCTCGCGCCCTTCGCGCAGCTCGGCGACAAGCCGCTCCTCGCGAGCTGGATGGGCGGCGCCGAAGTCGAGGCCGGGCGACGGCTCCTGAGCGAATTGCGCATCCCCGTGCTGCCCTATCCCGACACCGCGGCGCGCGCCTTTTACGACATGTTCCGGCTCCAGGAAAATCTCCGCAGCCTCTACGAGACTCCCATGCTCGCGCCGGAGTCCGCCGAGACCGCCGCGCACCGCGCGACCGTCGAGCAGCCCGTCCACGCCGCGCGGGACGCCGGCCGCACGCTCCTCTCCGAAGTCGAATCGCACCAAATCCTCCGCGCCTACGGCATTCCCACCGTCGAGGCCCGCATCGCACGGACAGCCGAAGAGGCCGTCCAGCACGCCGAGGCCATCGGCTATCCGGTCGTGGTGAAACTTTATTCCCAGACCATCACGCACAAATCCGACGTGGGCGGCGTGCATCTGAACCTGCCCAACGCCGCCGCCGTGCAGCGCGCGTGGAAGGCAACCGAGGCGAGCGTGCGCGAGCGCGCGGGCGCGGGGCATTTCCTCGGCATGACCGTCGAGCCGATGCTCCTCAACGACGGCTGCGAACTGATCCTCGGCAGCAGCCACGATGCGCAGTTCGGCCCCGCGCTGCTCTTTGGCGCGGGCGGCACGCTGGTCGAGGTGATGCAGGATCGCGCGCTCGGCCTGCCGCCGCTGACCACCACGCTCGCGCGCCGTTTGATGGAGCAGACCCGCATCCATCGCGCCCTCCTCGGCACGCGCGGCCGGCCGCCCGTCAACCTCGCCGACCTCGAACAACTCCTCGTGCGCTTCAGCCATCTCATCGTCGATCACCCGTGGATCAAGGAGATCGACATCAACCCGCTGTTCGCCTCCGCCCGCCGCATCGTCGCCGTCGATGCCCGCGTGGTCGTCCACGGCCGCAACGTGACCGCGAGCCAGCTCGTGCGCCCGGCGATCCGCCCGTACCCGGTGCAATTCATCAGCCACATCACGCTCAAGAATGGCGCGCCTGTGACCTTGCGCCCGATCCGGCCCGAGGACGAACCGCTGCTGGTGCGCTTCCACGAAACCCTCTCCGCGCGCAGCGTCTTCCAGCGCTACTTCACCACCCTGCCGCTCAGCGCCCGCGTCTCGCACGAGCGGCTGGCGCGGATTTGTTTCAACGACTACGACCGCGAGATCGCGCTCGTCGCCGAGCACACCGATCCCGCCACCGGCACGCGCGCCATCCTCGGCGTCGGACGCCTCACCAAACTGCACGGCGTCAATGCCGGCGAATTCGGCATCGTCGTGAGCGACCCGTGGCAAAATCAGGGGCTAGGCACGCTCCTGCTCGACCACCTCACGCACATCGCCCGCGCGGAAAAACTCGACCGTCTCACCGCCAGCATCCGAGCGGACAATCTCGAGATGCAGGACCTCTGCCGCCGACGCGGTTTCGCGATTGTGCCCGGCGCCCACGGAAGCGAATGCCGGGCGGAGCTGCGGTTGTGAAACAGGATGAAGGCGAATCGCACCTTGCGACGATTCTCCACCACGGGCAGAAAACCCCCATGACTTGGGCCGAAATCTGCGAAGACAAGTTCCTGAACAGCATCGAATGGCGCGTCGAGTCTGACCGCTGGGGCAACGTCGTGATAACTCCGCCTCGCAGCAGCCGGCATGGTGAGTATCAGAGTGAAGTCGGCGCATTGCTCCGCGAGAAGCTCAACAGCGGACGGGTGTTGACGGAGTGTCCGCTGCAAACCTCCGAAGGCGTCAAGGCCATCGACGTTGCGTGGGCTTCGCACGAACGCCGCAAGTCCAAGCCCCACGATCCGCTCTTCCTCGTCGCGCCGGAGATTTGCGTCGAGGTCGAGTCGCCGTCGAACAGCCACGCGGAATTCATGGAGCGCCAGCGGCTCTGTTTCGAGCAGGGCGCGGTGGAATTCTGGATTTGCGGCCTGCTCGGTGAGATGACCTTCCACGACCGGACCGGCGAGATTCCCGCCTCGGAACTCTGCCCGGTCTTCCCCAAGAAGATCGAACTGGACTGAGCGGGCCGCCCCGGTCCGCAGCCATCCCCGGCTGCGAGTTGACGGGGCGTCCTCGCCCCGGCCATCGAATCGGGCGGCGAGACGCCGCCCGAACTCGCGGGCGAGGACGCCTGCGGTACCCGCACGCTCGCCCGGAGCGCGGCGTTCACGCCGCAGAAACGTCCGCATGGAACGGCAGCCGCAGAAAAATCCAACCCTCCCCTGCCCTCCCACGCGGCTGCGGCGTGAACGCCGCGCTCCTTCGAGGGACAATCTCCTCATTCCCAATTCGCCATTCGCCATACGAGAATCCTCCTTCGCCTTCCCGATTCCCCACGATTGACACCACCACCACCGCTACCTAGTTTCGCGCGGTAAATACTGAGTCGCAGACCCCGAGTTTACACTTCGGGGCTTTTTATTGTCGCGACGGGATTCGCAAAGTTATGGCAAACACCATTTTGGTCGGCGCTCAATGGGGCGACGAGGGCAAAGGCAAAATCATCGACGTGCTCACCGAGGCGGCCGACATCGTCGTGCGCTACGCGGGCGGCAACAACGCCGGCCACACGGTCTTCGTCGGGCCGCAGAAATACGTCCTGCACCTCATCCCCTCCGGCATCCTGCGCCAGGACAAGACCTGCGTCATCGGCAACGGCGTCGTGCTCGACCCCGTCGGCCTCGTGAAGGAACTGGATGGCCTCGCCAAGCTCGGCGTCGCCGTGACGCCCGAGAATCTCCTCATTTCCGAAACCGCCCACGTTGTCCTCCCGTATCATCGCGAGCTGGACGGCGCGCGCGAACTCGCCAAGGGCAAGGGCAAGATCGGCACCACCAAGCGCGGCATCGGCCCGTGCTACGGCGACAAGGCCGCGCGCGTCGGCATCCGCGTGATGGACCTCGTCAGCCCGGACCGTTTCGCCGCCAAGCTCAAGGTCCGTGTGAAGGACGCCAATGCCCACCTCAAGGGCCTCGGCGCGAAACCGGTGAGTTACAAAAAGATTCTCACGGAATATTCCGCCGCCGCGGAGGTCATCCGGCCGCACGTCACGAACACCGTGCGTTATCTCCACGACGCCACCACGGCACGGCGCGGCATTTTGTTTGAAGGCGCGCAAGGCACCTTCCTCGACCTCGATCACGGGACTTATCCGTACGTCACCTCCTCCAACACCACGGCCGGCGGTGCCTGCACGGGCAGCGGCGTGCCCCCGCACAAGATGGACAAGGTCGTGGGCGTAATGAAGGCCTACACCACGCGCGTCGGCGAAGGCCCGTTGCCGACCGAGAACGCCGAGATTTCCGACCTGCTCCACGGCATGGGCCGCGAGTTCGGCTCGACCACCGGCCGCGCCCGCCGCTGCGGCTGGTTCGATGCCGTCGCCACGCGCCACGCCACGATGGTCAACGGCATCGACGAACTGGCCGTGACCAATCTCGACGGCCTCGACACGCTCGCGACGATCAAGGTCTGCACCGGCTACCGCGTCGGCGCGGTCACGTTCGATCACATGCCGAACGACATCGAAATCCTCGCCCTGTGTGAACCCGTGTACGAAGAACGCCCCGGCTGGCAGACCGACACCAGCGGCGCGCGCAAATGGAAAGACCTCCCGGCCAAGGCCCGCGATTACCTCAAGTTCATCGCCGCCCAGACCGGCGCGAAACTCACCATCGCCTCCATCGGCCCGGCCCGGGAGCAGACCATCTTCCTTTGAGCTGCAACGATGCGGGCGGGGCAAAGTTTTTGCACCACAGAGACGCGATGAACACAGAGAAAAACAGGAATTGGGTGGGCGGTTCCGATTCTCTGAATGGTGAGGGGAAGGGGCGGACTCCGACGTTCATTTTTCTCTGTACTACTCTGCAAAGTCCTCGCGCGGCGCGAGGATTTTTCCCGGAGCGCGGCTGTGTGCGCGGAGCACCAGCCGCAGCGGGTTGGCCGCACAGAACGCCTCCGATTCCAACCGGTGCCTGCGGGGCTTCGGGGCCGCTGCGGCTGGTCCTCGGCGGACACAGCCGCGCTCCTTGGGCTGCGGCTCCGCCGCTCTGTGTTCATCGTATCTCTGTGGTCAAAATTTTTTACCCCCACCCCTGCGGCACGCCCCTTCCCCTCCCGTGAGCGTCGCCATCCAGCTTAGCGCCGCGGCCAAGGCGAACTTGCCCACGCACATCGCCATCATCATGGATGGCAACGGCCGCTGGGCCAAAACGCGGTACCTGCCGCGCGTCGAGGGCCACCGCAACGGCGTCGAGTCCGTGCGCGCCATCGTCCGCGCCTGCGGCGAACTTGGCGTGAAATACCTCACCCTCTACGCCTTCTCCGTCGAGAACTGGAACCGCCCCAAGGACGAGGTGGACACCTTGATGAAGTACCTCGCCCGCTTTCTGAAAAACGAAATCGGCGAACTCAACCGCAACAACGTCCGCCTCGACGTCATCGGCCAGATTTACCGCCTGCCGGAATTCGTGCAGGAACAGCTCGCCAAAACCCGCGCCGCCCTCGAACGCAACACCGGCCTCACGCTCGTCCTCGCCCTCAGCTACGGCGCGCGCGTCGAGATCGTCGAGGCCGTCCGCAGCATCGCCGCCAAGGTCAAGCAGGGGGACATCGACCCCGCCGAGATCACCGAGCAGGTCATCTCGCAGCACCTCTACACGCGCCACCTGCCCGATCCCGACCTGCTCATCCGCACGAGCGGCGAAATGCGCCTGAGCAATTTTCTCCTCTGGCAAATCTCCTACACCGAACTCGTCGTCACCCCGACCCTCTGGCCCGACTTCCGCAAGCCGCACCTCTGCGAAGCCATCGAGGAATACGCCCGCCGCCACCGCCGCTTCGGGGGCGTGTGAAACCGGACGCAGAGATTGGCCGCAAAGAACGCAAGCAGACGCAAAAAGGGGAAAGGCGTTAAACGGGAATGCGTAGGAATACCTCAGCCCATCCAAACTCAGTCGCCCTGCCTTTCTCTGCGTCTCGTTGCGTTCTTTGCGGCCATTCCATTTCGGTCGCCACACCGACGCCACCCGTCCCCGAACCCCGATTACTAATCACTAATTACTAATCACCAATTACTTTCCCCCCTCCCCTCATGCCTCTCCGCGTCCTCGTCATCCCCGACAAATTCAAAGGCACCCTCACCACCGAAGCCGCCGGCGCGGCCATCGCCGCCGGCTGGCGGCTCGCGCGCCCGCAGGACGACCTCGAGCTTGTCCCGATGAGCGACGGCGGCGACGGCTTCGGCGCGATCCTTAGCGGCCAACTCCACGCCGGCGAACACACCGCGCACGTCGTCAATGCCGCGCATCGTCCGCACGACGCCCGCTGGTGGTTCGAGCCGACGAGCCGCACCGCCGTCGTCGAATCCGCCCGCGCCATCGGCCTCGCACTGCTGCCGCCGAAACAATTTCATCCCTTCCAACTCGACACCCGCGGCCTCGGCGAACTCCTCCTCGCCGCCGCCGCCGCGGGCGCGCGCCGCTGCCTCATCGGCATCGGCGGCAGCGCGACCAACGACGCCGGCTTCGGCATGGCCCGCGCGCTCGGCTGGCGCTTCCTCGACCGCGACGACCGCGATCTCGAAACCTGGACCGAGCTTCATCGCCTCGCCCGCCTCCAGCCGCCGCGTCGCCGCCTGTTCCCCACCGCCATCGTCGCCGTCGATGTGCAGAATCCGCTGCTCGGCCCGCGCGGCTGCTCGCGCATCTACGGCCCGCAAAAAGGCCTCCGGCCCGAGGACTTTCCCGTCGCGGAAAAGAATCTGCGCCAGCTCGCCCGCGTGGCCGAAGCGCAATTCCCCGGCCTCAGCGCCAAAGAACCCGGCACCGGCGCGGCGGGCGGACTGGGCTTCGGCCTTCGGCTGTTTCTCGGCGCAAAACTCCAGCCCGGCTTCGCCCTGTTCGCGCGCCACGCCGATCTCGTTCGCCGCCTGCGCCGCGTGGACCTCGTCCTCACTGGCGAAGGCGCGCTCGACAAATCCACGCTCATGGGCAAAGGCGTCGGCGAACTCGGACGCCTCTGCCAGCGCCTCGGAATTCCCTGCCTCGCCCTCGGCGGCGTGCTGACCGAACCGCGCGCCGTGAAGAAACTCTTCACCGACGCCCGCGCCATCACCCCGCACCTCACCACCCCACAGAACGCCCTCGCCCAGCCCGCGCACTGGCTCACCCGCCTCGCTGAAATCGCCGCGAAAGAATACGTGCCGCCCCGCGGATGACTCTCCGCCGCACGCCCGGGGGGAGACACGGTACATCGCGGGAACAGGGCGGAGAAAAGCTCAAAGGCTAAAGCTCAAAGCTCAAGGGAAACTCCAAGCAACAAGCGGTTCCAAACACCAACGCGGTCCGAGCGCACGATGGCTTGGAGCTTGGCCCTTGGTCCTTCCCTTGAGCTTTGAGCTTTAGCCTTTGAGCTTCGCGTTTCTCCCTTACCACCCCGCAAAACGCCCTCGCCCAGCCCGCTTACTGGCTCACCCAGTTCGTGGAAATCGCCGCGAAAGAATACGCGCCGGACGACCGACGCCGCCACTGACCGACCACCACGTGGGGCACGACGACCCCCGCAGCGGGTTCGCACGGTCACGGATGCCCCACATTGAAGCGGCCTGAAGGCCGCGCTCCAGTCGCCCTCACCGCCTGGTCACGACTAAGGATTTTCCCTATCCCACCCAAGGAAACCGCCCGCATGAGTTCGGGCGACCCGCGCTTGTCATCCGTCGGCGCTTCCCCGTATTTTGGCACTAGGCAGTCAAGAAGTGGGTTGTCACCTCGGGAGCGCGGCGCGGGTCGGTGGCCCGTCGGCGAGCGAGGTCAGTCACCGCCCGCGAAAAGTTTTATATGCACCAAAACATCAGCCAGCTATGAAGGCCGACAGTCCCACGACTTTGATCACGGCGCTCACCGATTCCCCCATTTATCAGGAATACGAACGCGCCTTCACCGCCGCCACCGGGCTGCCGGTCGTCCTGCGGCCGGTGGAGACCTGGCAGTTGCCGCACCACGGGCACAACGGTGAGAACCCCTTCTGTGCGCTGATGGCGGAGAAGAGCCGCACGTGCGCCGCGTGTCTCCAAACCCACCAGGTGCTTTCCGAGACCGCACTGATCGCCCCCATCACGATCGATTGCTCGCATGGCATGGCGGAAACAGCGGTGCCCGTGCGGATTGGCGACCGGATTGTGGGGTTGTTGCAAACCGGGCAGGTGTTCCGCAAAGCACCGACCGAGAGCCAGTTCCGGCGCACCGTAAAACTGCTTCAGGATTGGGGCGTCGCCACGGAACTGACCCAGTTGCATGAACTTTATTTCGGCACGCGCGTGGTGTCGCGCTGCACCTACGACGGCATTGTCGCGCTGCTCGGCATCTTCTCGCAGCAGCTCTCGGCGCTCAGCAATCAGATCATTGTGCAGCACGAGAACGGCGAGCCGCCGATGATCCGGCACGCCAAGGAATACATCGCGGCGCATTACACCGAGCCGCTGTCGCTGGCGGTGGTCTCCAAGGCGGTCCACACGAGCACCTTCTACCTGTGCAAAATGTTCAAGCACGCCACCGGCATCAATTTCACCCAGTATCTGTCCCGGGTGCGGGTGGAAAAAGCCGGACACCTGCTGCTCAATCCCAACCTGCGCATCAGCGAGGTGGCCTTCGAGGTCGGCTTCCAGTCGCTCACGCACTTCAACCGCGTCTTCAAAAAAATCCACGGCCAGTCACCGACCGCCTACCGCGCGAAACTGCCGCGCGGCTAGCGTGGAGCTTGCCCACCCTGCAAGCGGCGCAACCGGTCGGGCCGGTGCGTGTTCAGCCCCCCGCAACGGAGCGGTTCCTGCCAGCCCGGTCCCGAGCGCAGCAAGGCGATCAGGTGTGCGCGGTGCGGACGGATTTGTCTCGTGAGCTGCACGGAGGATTGCGCAGGATTCAGCGCAGCACATGAGATTTCCGCTGAATGCCTATGCCCTCGCGCTGGGAGGCGCGCTGCTGGCGAGCGCGCTGGCGTTGCCCGTGTGGCGGCGCTGGTGCGTGGCGGTGGGGCTGGTCGATGATCCGGGGCACCGGAAGATTCACAGCACGCCAATCCCGCTGGCGGGCGGGCTGGCGGTGCTGACCGGGATGCTGATGCCGGTGCTGGCGGGATTGCTGGTGGTGAAATTCGGCTGGCTGCCGGAGGGCCTGACCGGGCCGGTGGCGCATGGCTTCGGGCGGCGGGGCGGCGAGTTGGCGGCGATCCTGGCGGGCGCAGTGGGCATGGTGTTGCTCGGCGTGTGGGACGACAAGGTGGAGCTGGGCGCGGGGGCGAAGTTCGCGGGCCAGGCGTTGATCGCGCTGCTGGTCGCGGCGGCGGGCGTGCGGATCACGATCTTCGTCCCGAGCGTGGCGTTCAGTTACGCGATCACGGTGTTCTGGATTCTCACCGTGATCAACGCGTTCAACTTCATGGACAACATGAACGGGCTGTGTCCGGGGCTGGGCGCGATTGGCGCGGCGGGATTCGCGATCATCGCGGCGGGACACGGTCAGTATCTGGTGGCGTTGTTGGCGCTGCTGACGTGCGGGGCGTTGCTGGGTTTTCTGCCGTACAATTATCCGCGGGCCACCGCGTTTCTGGGCGATGCGGGAAGTCATCTGGTGGGCTACCTGCTGGCCGTGCTGGCGATCCTGCCGCACTTCTATTCGGCCAAACATCCGCAGCCGCTGGCCGTCCTGTCGCCGCTGCTGGTGCTGGCCGTGCCGCTGGCGGACATGGCGTGGGTCGTCGGGCTGCGAACGCGGATGGGGAAACCGTTTTACGTGGGCGACACGAATCATCTGTCGCACCGGCTGGTGCGACGCGGCCTGAGCAAGGCGGCGGCGGTGGCAGTGATCTGGGGGCTGGCGGTGATCGCGGTGGCGGTAGCGGTGGCGGCAAACTGGTGAGCCGGCGGCGGAGAGCGACGACCGAGTTAAGCTCAAAGCTCAAAGCTCAAAGCTCAAGGGAAGCACCAAGACCCAACTGCCAACGTCGCCCGGCCGGGTTTCAGACCGCTAACTGCTTGGCCGCGCGGTTTCGACCCTTGGCCCTTGGGGCTTCCCTTGAGCTTTGAGCTTTGTCCTTGGAGCTTCACTACGCCGCCCGCTACTCCACCCGGCTCTTGCCCGTTCCCTTCACCACGCCACCGATCACCCACGCCGCGTGCTTCTCCGCCTGGATGGCCTTGAGTACCGAGTCCGCCTTGTCCGCCGCCACGATGATGACCATCCCGACGCCCATGTTGAAAACCTGATACAACTCGCCCTCGGGCACGCCGCCCTTGGCCGCGAGCATCTGGAAAATCGGCAGCATTTCCCACGAGCCTTTGCGGATGACGACATCGCACTTCGCCGGCAGCACGCGCGGGATGTTGTCGATGAAGCCGCCGCCGGTGATGTGCGCCAGCGCCTTGATCGGCAGCGGCCCGGTGACCGCGGCGCCCGGCTTGTGAAACCGCTTCAGCAACCGCTGCACGAGCGGGCCGTAGCTCACATGCACTTTCAGCAATTCGTCGCCAATCGTGTTCCCCAACTCGGCCACGCGGCTGGTCGGCTTGAGCTTCAGTTGCTCGAAAAAAATCTTCCGCGCGAGCGAGTAGCCGTTCGTGTGCAGGCCGCTGGACGCAATGCCGAGCACCACGTCGCCGGCTTTGACCGTCTTCTGCCCGTTGAGCATCCGCGCCTTCTCGACCACGCCGACAATCGTGCCGCTCACGTCGTATTCGCCCGGCTGGTAGAAGCCCGGCATCTGCGCCGTCTCGCCGCCGATGAGCGCGCAGTTGTTTTCCGCGCACGCCTTGGCGAAGCCCTTGAGAATCTCCGTGAAGACATGCGGCTCGAGTTTTCCCGTGCCGAGGTAATCGAGGAAAAACAGCGGCTCGGCCCCGAGCACGGCGATGTCATTGACGCAGTGATTCACCAAGTCCTGGCCGATGGTGTCGTGCCGGTCCATGGCGAAGGCGATCTTCAGCTTGGTGCCCACGCCGTCAGCAGACGACACGAGCACCGGCTGCCGATATTTCTTGGTATCGAGGGCGAAGAGGCCGCCGAAGCCGCCGACCTTGCCGAGCACTTCGCGGCGGTGAGTCGAGGCGAGGAGTTGGGGCAGCGTGGCCTTGACCCGGTTGCCGAGATCGATGTCCACCCCGGCGGCGGCGTAAGCTTTTTGTTTCATGGTTGGAAATTGTTTTGGTGAAAACGACGGCTGCAAATTTGGCGCGGAAAGAGAGGCGTTCGACCGCCATGTGTAGCGCAGGCTTCCAAGCCTGCTGTATCGCAGGTTTCTAAACCTGCGGCCGGTTCGACTGCTCGACACGCCCTGACTCGCCGATGCCCTGCCGACTTAGAAGTCGGCGATACAGCAGGTTTGGAAACCTGCGCTACAAGGAGGGCGTCGCCCCGCTTCGGGGTTCGGGAGAAACACGGTCGCACGCGGATCGCCACGGCACAGCCCGGTTCCTCGCGAACCGACCCGTTTCGCGGACCGGCAAAATGATCCACCCGCCCCCTCCCCCATCCCCATCCGTGTGCATCCGTGTGCATCCGTGGTTTTCCAGTTCCCATTTTCGGCGCCCTGCGTCACAGCAGCCGCGGCTGGAGGTTCTCCTTGGCCAGCGCTTCGCCGAGGCTTTCGGTGCGGGCGCGGCGCTGCTCCATGATGTTCTTCTCGAGCTTCGGATCGTACTTCACCGGATAATTGCCGTCGTAACACGCCATGCAGAAGTTATCCCGCGGCAGCTTGGTCGCCGCGACCATGCCGTCCTGCGACAGGTAATGCAGCGAGTCGGCGTTCAAATAGTTGCGGATGTTGTCCAACGAATAGTTCGCCGCCATCAGCTTGCTGCGGTCGGGGAAGTCGATCCCGTACACGCACGGGTTCATGTGCGGCGGGCAGCTCACGAGGACGTGGACCTCGGTGGCGCCCGCTTCCTTGAGGCTGTTCACGCGCGTCTTGCAGGTGGTGCCGCGCACGATCGAGTCGTCCACGATGATCACCCGTTTGCCGCGCACAAGATCGCCGATGAGGTTCAGCTTCACCCGCACCGCGAAGTCCCGGATGAGCTGCGAGGGCTGGAGAAAACTGCGGCCGACATAGTGATTCCGCACGAACGCCATCTCGTAAGGGATGCCTGATTCGAGCGAATAACCGAGCGCCGCGCAGTTCCCGCTGTCCGGCACCGGCACCACGATGTCCGCGGCGATCGGGTTCTCGCGCGCGAGCTGGCGGCCCATTTCCACGCGCACTTTGTACACGTTCCGGTCGTTGATCGTGCTGTCCGGCCGCGCGAAATAGACGTACTCGAAAATGCAGAACGCCCGCCGCTGATGCTCGGGAAACGCCTGGATGCTCCGCAGGCCCTTTTCATTGATGATGACGATCTCGCCCGGCGCCACGTCGCGCACGAACTTCGCATGGATCAAATCCAGCGCACACGTCTCGCTCGACAACACCCACGCGCCATCCACCTGCCCGATGCACAGCGGCCGGAACCCGTGCGGATCGCGCACGCCGATCATCTCGTGCTCGGTCATGATCACGAGCGAGTACGCGCCCTCGATGCTGCGAATGCTCTGCAGCAGGCTGCTCTCGCCGTCCTTCGCGGGCTGCGCCATGAGGTGGAGGATGATCTCGCTGTCCACCGTGGTCTGAAAAATCGAGCCGCGCGCCTCGAGTTCGTCGCGGAGCTGGGCGGCGTTGGTCAGGTTCCCGTTGTGCGCGATGGCGAGCTGGCCGCGGGCGCAATCCACCGTCAGCGGCTGGGCGTTGCGGATGTGCGAGGAACCCGTCGTGGAATAGCGCGTGTGGCCGACCGCGTTTTTCCCCACGAGATCGCACAGGATTTCGGCCGTGAAAATCTGCGGCACCAGGCCCATGCCGCGATGGACGCGAAACTGCACGCCATCAGAAGTGACAATGCCCGCGCTCTCCTGCCCGCGGTGTTGGAGCGCGTAGAGACCGTAGTAGGTCAGTTCGGCGGCGTTCGGATGGCCGAAAATGCCGAACACGCCGCAGTAATGTTTGGGATAGTCCTGCATGGATGATTGCATCGGGTTGGCGCTGAGTGTTCGCGCTTATTGCATCGCGTTCGCGATTGAATTCCACCACCGGTCGTGCAGCTCGGGCAAGGCCCAGGCCAGTTCGCCCGTGGAAAGTTTGATCTTCAAATCCGCGCCGCCCACGACGCCGATCGGCAGCGCGGTGACCCCGAGCAGTTTCGCGCGCGCCACCACCTTCACCGCATTCGCCGCCGCAACGGAAATCACCACGCGGCTCTGCGTTTCCCCAAACAACAGCGCGTCGGTGCGGACATTCGTCACTCCCGACAAATCCACCGTCGCGCCGATCAGCCGCGGCGTTTCGCGCGCGATCATCTGGCTGATGCAGCTCTCCGCCAGCGCCACGGCCAGCCCGCCGTCGCTGCAATCATGCGCGCTCTTGATGTCGCCCGTGTGGATCAAACCGAGCAGCGTCGTGTGCAGCGTCTGCGCGACGCCGAGGTCCACGCGCGGCGGCAGACCGGTCTTCTGGCCGTGGATCGTCTGCAAAAACGCGCTGCCGCCGAGGCCTTGCAACGGATCGCCCGTGTCCACCGGCGCGCCGAGCAGGATGATCGCGTCGCCCTCGTCCTTGAACCACTGCGTCGTGATGTGCTCGGGCTTCTCGATCAGGCCCACGACCGCGACCGTCGGCGTCGGATCAATCGAACCCAACGCGCCGCGCTGATTGTAGAGCGAGACGTTGCCGCCGGTGATCGGTGCATTGAACGCGCGGCAGCCCTCCGCCACGCCGCGCACGGATTCCTTGAGCTGCCAGAAAATCTCCGGGTTGTGCGGATTGCCGAAGTTCAGATTGTCCGTCGCGCCCAGCGGGGCCGCGCCCGAGCAGGCGAGATTGCGGCACGCCTCCGTGACCGCCGCTTTGCCGCCTTCGTAGGGGTCGAGGTAAACGTAGGTGCCGTTGCAATCGACCGTGAAGGCGACGTACTTGTCCGCGAACGGAGCGGGCGCTGGCAAAGCCGCCGCCGCATTTTTCTCCTCACCACCCGCGGCGTTCGCGGCCGCCGCATACTCCGCCTTCGTGATCGGCAGGCTGTCGCCCTTAATACGAATGACCGCGGCATCGCTGCCGGGACACACCACCGAACCGTCGCGCACCATGTGATCGTATTGGCGATAAACCCAGTTCTTCGAGGCGATGCTGTGGTTCGCCAGCAGCTTCTTGAGATCGCCCACGGCGTCCTGCGTGTCAGCGATGCCGTCGAGCCGGAACGCCCGCACGCCCGCCATATACGCGGCCTCCGTCGCCTCGCGAAAATAAACCGGCGCTTCATCCGCCAGCTTCTTCGCCGGCACATCCACCACGATCTTGCCGCCGTGACGCACCACCATTCGCCCCGTGTCCGTGACCACGCCGATCTCCGACCACGGCAGATCCCACTTGTCGAAGATGCGCTTCACCACGTCCTCCTGCCCCTTGTGGACCACGATCAACATGCGCTCCTGCGACTCCGAGAGCATCGTCTCGTAGCTCGTCATGTTCGGCGCGCGCTGCGGCACCTTGTCCAATTCGATTTCAATACCAGTGCCCGCGCGCGCCGCCGTCTCGCACGTCGAGCACGTCAACCCCGCCGCGCCCATGTCCTGCATGCCCGCGACCACGCCCGTGGCGAGCAGTTCCAAGCACGCCTCACACACGAGCTTCTCCATGAACGGATCGCCCACCTGCACCGCGCCGCGCTGTTTCTCCGCCGATTCCTCGGTCAAATCCTGCGACGCAAACGCCGCGCCCGCCAGCCCATCACGCCCCGTCGCCGGCCCGACGTAAAACACCGGATTGCCCACGCCCTTGGCCGCGCCGCGCGTGATCTGATCATGCCGCAGCACGCCCAGCGCGAACGCATTCACCAGCGGATTGCCCTCGTAGCTTTTGTCGAAATAGACCTCGCCCGCGATGGTCGGGATGCCGAAGCAATTCCCGTAATGCGCGATGCCGCTGACCACCCCCGAGAACAACCGGCGCACGTCGGGATTGCTCAACTCGCCAAAGCGCAGCGAATTCAGCGCCGCCACCGGCCGCGCGCCCATCGTGAAAATGTCGCGAATGATCCCGCCCACGCCCGTCGCCGCGCCCTGAAACGGCTCCACCGCGCTCGGGTGATTGTGCGACTCGATCTTGAACGCGATCGCGATGCCGTCGCCGACATCGATGATCCCGGCGTTCTCCTCGCCCGCGCCGACGAGGATGTTCGCCCCCTTCGTCGGGAACGTCTTCAGCACCGGCCGCGTGTTCTTGTACGAGCAATGCTCCGACCACATCACCGAGAAGATTCCCAGCTCGGTGTAGGTCGGCACGCGGCCAAGGATTTCGAGAATCTTCTGATACTCGTCGGGCGTGAGATTATGCTTCTGGACTAACTCGGGAGTAATGGCGGGCTCGATCATCAACGTTCAGGGCTGCAAGTTTTCGGAAACCGAGCCGGGACAATGCGTTTTCCAAAAAGTGGACACAAGCAAAGTCTCGATTGCGCCAGCGGCGCGAGCGCATCTCAGTTTCTTGGACGCGGCTTGGCGTCCGCGCCAACCGGGTGGGGCAGGCATCCTTGCCTGCCAGTTGGCGGGGCATCCCTGCCCCGTGTTCCCTGTTCCACAGGGGTGCCCGGTCATGGAAACGGGCGGCAGGGATGCCGCCCGAACTGGCAGGCAAGGATGCCTGCCCCACCGCGCCCGCGCGCGTGCCGCCGCAGGTTTCCTCGACCACACCACCCGTGCCTGCCGAAGGTTGCAGGAAACTGAGACGCGCCTTGGCGGAGCGCATCTCAGTTTCTTGCACCGATCGCTGCGCCTTGGCGTCGTCCCGTGTGGACGACCGAAAATTTCAATCTTTGCGCGAGTTCGTGCAGTCCGCATCGTGACCGTCGGCGAGAGGCGGGCACCCCTCTTCCCCCGCCATTGGCAAGCGGCGCACCCGCCCACGGTTGCCGTTTTCCGCGCCCTCGCGGGAAACCCGGATGGCCTCAAATCGCGCAGCTTCCCCGCCCCGCGCGCGGCCCGAACGGAGAGATGGCCGGAGAGAAAGGCAGCCCCGCCACCCCGCGTTGCGTCTCCTTGCATTCTTTGCGACAATCCCCGTTCCGTCTTCCTCCACTCCAGCGCCTCCCCCCCTCCTTCATCCTTCCAGCCCCCATCCCATGAAAACACTCCTCCTCAACCCCCGCCTCCCGCTCCTCGCCGCCACCACCCACGCCCAATCCCCCATCAACCGCAAGCTCGGCACCGGCTACAAGCCCGGCCCCGCCGCCATGGGCATAGCCACCAACGACTTCTGGAATCATTACTATCCCACCACCCACAACGGCACCCTGTTTAACAACGACGTCCTCGTCCCCCTCTACTCCTCGGACGGCACCAGCGTGACCAACGAGTTTCACCTGACGAACGAGCGGAAGAAGAACTCCAGCTCCCGCACCTACCCGGTGGAATACAGCTATGACCGCGCCGGGCGTCGGCTGCCCCTCCAGACCTGGCGGGCCTTCACCGGCAACGCGGGCCCGGCAACGACGACCTGGCAATCGAGTTTTGGAGCGATGGCGGGCGGTAGCGGATTTTGGTCGCTGGGTGGGATTTCGGCTCGGGTTTTGAGCGAGGATGCGACGGGGAATTCGAACGACGCAGCAGGCAAATTTTCAAACCGGTCCGGGCGGCGGAAGCGGCCGGCATTCGATTTTTAGGGGGAACGAAGCGGTTGGATTCCGAGGATGATTGACACCGGCGAAAGAAGCTGACCACCAGTGAACTCGTCGCGCCATAACGTCCTGCTGACTTTCCCTGAAACGTGACGGCTCACAGAAAAACCAACAAAACCAAGGGCTTTGAAAGTTGGTGGTAGGAGCTGGATTCGAACCAGCGAAGGCGTAAGCCAGCAGATTTACAGTCTGCCCCCGTTGGCCACTTGGGTATCCTACCTCGCCACCGGCCCGGCAACGAAGGCCGCAGACTAAGCCAGACGTGCATCGCCTTGTCAAACGTCCTCTCGCCTCCTAGCCTGCCAGCATGTTTGATTCACTTTCCGGCAAGTTACAGAACGTTTTCCGCAACCTCCGCGGCCTTGGGAAAATCTCCGAAACCAACGTCAGCGACTCCCTCCGCGAGGTCCGCATGGCCCTCCTCGATGCCGACGTCAACTTCAAGGTCGCCCGCGATTTCATCGAGACCGTCAAGACCAAGGCCATCGGCGAGCACGTCGTCCAGAGCATCCAACCCGGCCAGCAGATCATCAAAATCATCCACGACGAACTCGTCGCCCTCCTCGGCGCCACCCACGCCGGCCTGGCCCTCAGCGGCAACCCCGCCTGCCTCATGATGGTCGGCCTCCACGGCTCCGGCAAAACCACCTCCAGCGGCAAGCTCGCCCGCCTTCTCCTCAAGCAGGGCCGCACGCCCCTGCTCGTCGCCGCCGACGTCTATCGCCCCGCCGCAATGGACCAGCTCGAGACCCTTGGCAAACAACTCGAAATCCCCGTCTTCTCGCTCAAAGGCGAAACCGACGTCCTCAAAATCGCCCGCCAGGCCCTCGACACCGCCCGCGCCACCAACCGCAACACCCTCCTCTTCGACACCGCCGGCCGTCTCCAGATCGACGAACCCCTCGTCCAGGAACTCGTCCGCCTCCGCGACCTCATCAAGCCCCAGGAAATCCTCCTCGTCCTCGACGCCGCCACCGGCCAGGAAGCCGTCAACGTCGCCACCCATTTCGACAAGGCCCTGAACATCACCGGCGCCATCCTCACCAAACTCGACGGCGACGCCCGCGGCGGTTCGGCCCTCAGTTTCAAATCCGTCACCGGCAAGCCCATCAAGTTCATCGGCACCGGCGAAAAGCTCGACGACTTCGAACCCTTCCACCCCGAGCGCATGGCCTCGCGCATCCTCGGCATGGGCGACGTCGTCAGCCTCGTCGAGCGCGCCACCGAGGCCATCAGCATGGACGACGCCCAGCGCATGGAAGAAAAGATGCGCAAAGGCGAGTTCACCCTCGATGACTTCCTCGAACAACTCCGCCAGATGAAAAACATGGGTTCCCTCGAAAAACTCGTCGGCATGTTGCCCGGCGTCGGCGACCAGATGAAAGGCATCGACTTCAACAAGAGCGAACGCGAATTCCGCCGCATGGAAGGGATGATCTGCGCGATGACCCGCGGCGAACGCGCCAAGCCCGCCATCCTCAACGCCAAGCGCCGCATCCGCATCGCCAAAGGCAGCGGCGTCACCGTCGCCGAACTCAACAACCTGCTCAACCGCTTCAATCAAATGCAGCAGATGATGAAGAAAATGGGCAAGTTCTCGAAAATGATGACCAAGATGGGCGGCGCGATGCCGGGGATGATGCGGTGAGATAGGCGGACGCAATCAGCCAATCCTCAGATTGCCCAGTCAGCACCACTAACCGGCACTAACTGGCACTAATCAATTGCTCGGCCAGACCAGACGGCATCTGTGTCGGCCGGCTCGGTTTTCATTAGTGCCAGTTAGTGCCGGTTAGTGGTTTTCAGTTCCCCGTCAGACCTTCCGCATAACTTAGTCAAAACCCGGCTGTACGCGACGGTTCCGGGCTTCGATAAAAGTAATTCCCAATTGGAAGTGGTGTGCCAGCATCGGGGCTTGAACATGCAAACGAAGCTTGGCAGCAGGAACGCGCGGCACCCCGGTCAATGGGTGGTGCGTCTGGTGGTGGCGGTGGCGTTGTGCCTGGCACCGGCGGCAGACGCGGCGGCCGAGACGCTCAAGTTTGAAGCGGAGCGCAAGGGCGTGGCGGCGGTGATCGACCCGACTGCCTCCGGGAAACGGGCGGTGGCGGTCAATGTCGAGGCGGAGTCGGGGAAGGTGGTGCTTGGCGGGACCAAGAAGCCGCTGGCTCCGGGCTTGTATCGCTTCACTCCGCGCGTGCGGTTGCATCTGCCGGCGGACTACGATCAGTCGCGTCTCCGACTGACGCTGACCTTTGTCGTGGAGGGCAAGGCGATCGCGCAGATACCGATGCTCTGGCCGCACTTCAATGCGCGTCCGGGAGTTTACACGGAGTTTACCCAGCAAGTCTCCTTCACCAAGCCAACCACGCCGACCATTGAACTCTCCTGGGCCGTCGCCGCCGTGCCCGCAGGCGAGCGCCCCCGCCTCGTGCGGCCGATGAAGGGGCCGTCCATTGATGAGACGGGCACTAAGTCGCCCCCGAAGACCAAAGGTTCACCGGACCTAGGCGATCTGGTGGGTGAGCTACAGGCTGATGTGGCGGTGTCACTGGCGGGCATAACTTACCCCGCCGTGCTCACGGACCAACTCACGATCACTCCTGAGACTACAACCCTCGCTGTCGAGAAGGTTTGGCCGGAGAGGGTTCATGTTTACCCCGGAGAAGCCAATCCCATCGAGGTGACGATCCATAACTACCAAAGCCGTCCCGAAACAGCGCTGGTGCTGCTGGAAATCCGCACCGGACTCGCCGAAGTCTCGGCACCGCAAGAGGCGCAAGTAACTGTTCCTGCCGGCGGCACGGCGCAGCATAGCTTCCAGTGGAAGTCGGGGAAGCGAGAGTATGGACATGAGGCGCATGTAACAATTGTGGCCGCCGGTAAGACCGTGCATGAGGCGGCGGAGTATTTCTCGGTCGGCGCGCCGATTTGGAAGACGGGGCTCCAAGGCAGCGGCTTTCTCACCTGGTTCGGGCGCGAGTTCCAGTTTCCCGAGCATGTCGAGTCCAACCGCCGAAGCTACATCAATGTCGAGGAAGCCTTTAGCTGGCAGCCGAGCAGTTGGACTGACCTGAATCCCACCGGCGAAGACTGGTGGACCGGACAGGGCAACGCCCACAACAGTCTCAAGGGTCTGCGTCAGTGGATGGGGCTGAGCCACTCCAATGGCATCAAGCTGATCACCTACTCCTGGCCCAGCGCCAGCGGCCCGGCGGGAATCGAGTGGGGACGGAGACATCCTGATCTGATCACTCATGTCCAAGTCGGTCTGGCGAGTGAGTTCCACGATGTCGAGGACCTCCGCCTTTACGACCTGCTGCACACGAACCTGATCTACAAAGGCTATCAAAACGGCGTGTGGCATGGGTTTGGGATCAACCGCGGCTATCTCAAAACCATTGATCTCGGGGCGGAAGAAATCATCAAGTCGGCGCGTCACTTCGGCTGGGACGGCGTGCGGTTCGACTCTCCACCCGGCTGGAGCGCGATGGGTGCGGAGGATGTGCATGAGGAATTCAGACGGATGAAAGTCACGGACAAGATCGCCGGACTCGTCCCGGAGTACATGGGGGTGAAGACGGGGAACTGGGATGACCTGGCCATCTCGACGCGCAACGTACGCTGGTTGCGGCATAGGTTTCAGACCGAGGTCGGCAAGCCCTTTGCCATCTCCTACAACTATGGTGTGGACGTGGACCCGAAGGGGAAGGCAGCCCGCCCGCTAGATTTCTTCCGCGAGTGTTGCAAGGACGGCGGACAGATCATGCACGAGGCGATCCGGCTCTCGGGAAGCTGGGAATCTTATCGTAAGACCGCGCTTCAGCAGGCCGAAGTAGCACGGCAGAACGGCGGTTTTCACACGGTCTTTCACCCCGACCGGGCGGCGGACTGGGGCCGTAACTTCTCGGCAATTTTCACCTTCGCCTCCGGGTCGCATCCGTATGGAAACTACGGCTGGGGGCCGAAGCTGGTCGGAGCCTATAGTCAGTTCATGACCCGCTACGGAGAGTATTGCTGGGATCTCACGCTCACACCGGTTCCGGCCGTTAAGTCGGGAGTTTCAGTCCAAAGCCAGTCGCCGCTGCTCTGGCAAGACTATGTTCGCCAGCGCGCCCTGCCGGATGGAGCAGCCC
The DNA here is from genome assembly GCA_945861535.1 of Akkermansia muciniphila. Classification (GTDB taxonomy): domain Bacteria; phylum Verrucomicrobiota; class Verrucomicrobiia; order Limisphaerales; family BJHT01; genus BJHT01. Next base: position 103,345 of record CAMAUZ010000016.1, read on the forward strand.
AGACAGTGGTGCATCTGATTACCCCGCCACCCATGGACGCCGTGGTTCCTGCCGGCAAGCTCGGTGCCTTCGCGCCGTTGCAGAAAGATGTAATGGTTAAACGGATCGGCACATCCAAGCCAGCAGTCTGGCTGCTCAGCGCGGAGCCTGCGACCCGAGCTGATTTGCTGACCGTACGGCAGGCCGGCGATGGTTTTGCGGTGACCGTGCCCGAGCATAGACTTTGGAGCGTGCTGGTTTGGACGGAGGCGAAGTAGAAGGTGCCAATCATGAAACTGAACCTCATGCGGACTGCGGGGTTGGGCCTGGCGCTGGCTCGACTGATACTCAATATGACCCCGGCGGAGGCGGCGGAGGCGAACAAGGAGGCTTGGGCTTGGAAGCCATCGCTCGTTCCCAAGGCGCTGGTCATCGAAGGTCTGTGGACGGACTACTTTCGGGTGACGCCCGCGTTGCATGACGCGGGGATTCGATACCATCAGAGTTATGTCTCGCGCAGTCCGTATTTCGGCGGTTACACGCGGTTCTATCATCTGCCGACCGCTGAGGAGTTGAAGGGTTACTCGGTCATAGTCATCGCCAATCTGGACGCTCCGTCGCTCAATGCGGAGAGATTGAAGGCATATCGGGAGTTTGTCGCACAGGGCGGTGGTTTGGTGGTGCTGGGTGGTTACTGGGCCTTTAGTCGCGGTGCGTATGCGGGGACGCCCCTGGAAGAGATGCTGCCGGTGACGTTTGCGCCGGAGCATCGTATTCCAGAGACTCCCGAAGGATTGCCGCTGCATCCCGGTGCGCAGGCGACTTGGAAACCGGCATTCGAGTTGAAGTCCAAGCCGGTGGCGTTCTATGTCCAGACTCTGACTCCCAAGCCAGATAGCACGGTGCAATGGATGGCCGGGGACAAGCCGGCACTCATATCGGGAAGCTTCGGCAAGGGCCGGGTGGTGGCCTGTGCGTTGACGGCCAATGGGGAAACACCCGCCGGGGCGCTGCCATTCTGGGACTGGCCGGAGTGGCCGAAGCTCCTGGGTCAGGCATTGGACTGGGCGGCGGGCGCGCGCCCGGTTGTGACTCAATCCAATGCTCCGACGAAGCCAGATTTGTCAGAAGAAGAGATGAGCGCCCTCACGCTGGGCGGGACGGTGACTCCGGACATGGCCCGGCGCATCGGTGAGCGACCGAATGCGGAGACAGCCGAGGCTTTGTTTCAACATGTCATGCGTCCGGAAGGTGGCGGCAAAGTGGATCTCGCGATGGTCGCGCCCACTTTGTTGCCCTTTGTGCGGGTGGAATGGGGCGCGAAGTTGCGAGAGTCAGTGAAGCAGTTCAGTCCCGATCTCAAGAGCCGGCAGGCCGCGTTAATTCTGCTGGGTGCGTCGCGTGATCCCGGGGCTTATGCGTTGCTCGTCCAGGCGCTGCAGAGTGAAGAGACCAAGGAGGCGGCTATGAACGGCCTGGGTAGGTTGGGCAGGGCCGAGGCGGCGCCACTTATTCTGAAGCTGCTCAACCGGGCGGAAGCTGCGTGCAAGGTCGCGACCAGCGAGGACATTCCCGGTCCCGGCGTCTTCGCCGCCGATCACGGGAGCACAATTGTCGAGGCCGCGATTGCGCTCTACCGGCTTGGCGAGCCGGAGGCCGTGCCGCGGATGCTGGAGGTCTATGGGCAGGTCCATCTGCTCAACCGGATTTTCGAGAATGCGGTGAAACGGCGGGTCGCGGAGACGGATTTGCAGGGGATCGGCATTCTGAAGCGCCTGCATCAAGGGTTGCAGAAGCTCAACCTCATGCGGGCGAAACTCCGTGCCGAGGCCGGCCCGGTGCCGGAAACACAACGCGCCGCTTTCCTGAAAGCAGCGGCGGAGGCGAAGGAACCGGTGGCCGTGGAATGGCTGTGTCTAGCAATGGAGCAGTCCGCCGGCTCACTGCCCGCGACTACTTGGGTGCCACTCGCCAAGGCCAACGACGGGATTATCGCGCGGATGAGCCGGGTGCTCACCAGCCGCAGATAGCGCGGACGGAGAGGCGGTAAGAGCATGCCGGAGCGCGACCGGTCCCCGGTCGCAGCGGGTGGAACGGGAAGGGTGGTGGGAATTTCCCGGGGTCTCTACCGCTGACTCAACCGCTTCCGCGGCGCATCACTCAACAAATCATGAGCCTCCCGCAACAGCCCCGGGATGCGATCCTTGAACGGGCTTCCCTTCAATGCCGACCCCAGATCCAATTCGTCCACCTTCCCCGCCGTCTCGCCCGGAAACCAATGATCCCCCTGACTCATCAGGTTGTAGCGCATCTTCCCCCACTCCACCAAGCCCAGTCCCTTCACATAGGTCCACAGCCGTAGAATCTCCTTCAAATGGATGTGTCCCGGCACTGCGAGATAGTCGGGCAATCCTTTCTCCCACCGCACCATCCAGTCGCGCCCGACGTTCCGTTCGATTTCCGCCCGCAAGCGTTGCTCGATCGGCGCGATGGTTTCCGGAATCCGATCATAAAAGTCCAGCCCCGCCACATGCTCATCAAAATCCTCCGGTCGCGCCGCGCCGCAACTGAGTGTGTGTACCTCCGGTCGCGCGAGACAGTAGAGTGCGTTGAACTGCATCGGCGTCAGCGGTGCGCATAACTCCCGCAACCGCGCCGGCGGACTATACAACTTACCCCCTTTGTCATTCGGACTGATGATAAACACCCCCATGTCCCGCCGCGCCGCCGCTGCCACCGCCGGCCAGTTCAAGTCATTCACGAAATACCAGTGCAGGTTCACATAGTCGAACTCCCCGGTCTCCACCGTCTCCAGCACGATGTCCTCCGTCGCGTGCGTGCTGAACCCCAGATGCCGGATGCGCCCCTCGCGCTGCAACTGCCGCGCCGCCTCGACACACCCGCCCTTGCGCACCGACCAGTCCAGCAACTGCCGGTTGTTGATGCCATGCAGCGACAGCAAATCCACATACTCCAACCGCAGATACTTCATCGACTTCTCAAACGTCGCCAAAAACTCCTTCGCCGACGCGTGCGGCGCCACCTTCGTCTGTACGATGATCTTATCCCTGGGTAGCTTCGGCAGCACCCATCCCAGTTGCATCTCGGACGACCCATACCCCCGCGCCGTCTCGATATGATTAATCCCCAGCTCCACCGCCCGCCGGATCGTCGCCTCGAGATTCGCCTGACCCTCGACCGGCACCTCCTTCGGCTCCACATCCTGCCATTTGAACTGATACCGCATCCCCCCGCAGGAAAACACCGGCATCAATAGTTCAGTCCGGCCAAAGCGACGATATTTCATGGGCGAATGCTGCCACGCCACCGCCGCGCGCCGCAATGACAACCAACTCCACCCGGGGGCGCGGCTGTGTCGCAGACCAGCCGCAGCAGCCATACCAACCCACGACTGCGGGTGAACTCGAACACTGCGTGCCCACCCAACCGCTGTGGCTGTTGCTCCGCACACGGACGCGGTCCGGCTGCAGTCGCTAAAGTGCGATGTCGAGAAGCACCCTCCCCCGCTGCCCTAGTGTAGTGTCTCCGAATTGACTATACATAACAGGTTTTGGCGATAAACTCACGGCATGGCTCGACCCATTCAAACCCTGTCCCTCACCCCCGAACAGCGATCCGAGCTGCGACGGCTCGTCAATCGGCCCACCGCCTCGCA
>CAMAUZ010000017.1 GCA_945861535.1 Akkermansia muciniphila
CACTCCGCCAGGAGCGATGCGCCTAAAAACGGAGAATTTGGGTGATTTATCCGTCGCCGGAGGAAAAATCCGTCGCGCACCGCCTGCGCACCCCCTCCGCGTCGCGCCCCGTTTCCAAAAACGCGCGTTTTCGGCCAGACACTAATTAAACTGCGGATTAACCCGAATTAACACGGATGGGGAAGCTGCAACTGCGACGGAGCACGACCGGTCCCCGGTCGCAGCGCGTGATTGGCGAGCGGAGCGGCGGAAGGTCGCGACGAGTCTGCGTGGACCGACTCGCTTCTGGCGGGAATGGTCCGCGTTCGGCTACGACCGGGGACCCGTCGCCTTCCGCTTTCATTGCGCCTTCCCCGCGCCATGTCTTCCCGCGATTCGTTCAGTTCAACTCCAGCGCCCCCCCGGCCTACCGCTGCCCGAATCGTCCGTTGCCGCCACCCGCCGCCCGACCGCCGCCGCCCGGTCGCTGCGGCCGCTGCGGCCCGCCCTGTCCGTGGGATCGTTGCTGTTGCCGATCTCCGCGAAAATGCTCCACCGGGGCCGCGCCGGCCGCCGAGTAATTGAATCCCTCCGCGCGCTTGCGCACGAGCCCGCGCCCGATGAAACGCTCCAGCGACCGCAGCTCGCCTTGATCCTCCGGGGTCACAAAACTGATCGCGTCGCCAATCGCATTCGCCCGTCCGGTCCGCCCGATGCGATGGACGTAATCCTCGCAGTGCATCGGAAAGTCGTAGTTCACCACGTGCGAGATGCCGTCCACGTCGATGCCGCGCGCCGCGATGTCCGTCGCCACCAGCACGCGCACCGCGCCGGATTTGAAATCATTCAGCGCCCGCAACCGCTGGTTCTGCGAGCGGTTCGAATGCAGCGTCCCGGTGCGAATCCCCTGCTGCTCCAACCCGCGCGCGATGCGGTCCGCCCCATGCTTCATGCGCGAGAACACCAGCACCATGTCCATCTTCGGATCGCGCAGGAGATGCAACAACAACGCCGGTTTCAAATGCTTCGGCACCTCATAGACCAACTGCGTGACCGTCTCGGCCGGGTTCGCCCGCCGGCCGATCTGCACGATCTTCGGCGTGCGCTGAAACTCATGCGTCAGCGCCTCGATCTCCTTCGAGAGCGTCGCGGAAAACATCAACGTCTGCCGGGCCTTCGGCACCTGCCGCACGATCTGGCGGATCGACGGCAGGAAGCCCATGTCCAGCATCCGGTCCGCCTCGTCGAGCACGAGAAATTGCAACCCGGAGAAATCCCCGTTGCGTCGCCCGAGCAAATCCAGCAGCCGCCCCGGACACGCGATGACCACATCCGTCCCCGCCCGCAGCGCGCGGATTTGCGGATTCTCCCCGACTCCGCCGAACACCGTCGCGACCGTCAGCGACAGATATTTCGCATAGGCGCGGATGTTTTCCTCGATCTGCACGACCAGCTCGCGCGTCGGCGCGATCACCAGCACCCGGGTGCCGCGCCGTGCGCCGGGCGGTTGTGCCGCCAGCTTCGTGAGGATGGGCAGCGTGAACGCCGCCGTTTTGCCCGTGCCCGTCTGCGCGATCCCGATGAGATCGTGCCCGGCGATGATCGGCGGGATGGCGGCGGTTTGAATCGGCGTCGGCTCGGTGTATCCGGCGTCCTGCACCGCGTGTAAAATTTTGGCATCAAGGCCAAGACTGCGAAATGGCATAGCCGGCCACCCTGACAGCGAGAGGCTTGATAGCACGATCTAAAATGGCTGCTGAGTGCGATCCTTGGCGCATCGCAGTTTCTTGCACGCGGCTTGGCGTCCGCGCCAGCCGGGTGGGGCAGGCATCCTTGCCTGCCAGTTGGCGGGGCATCCCTGCCCCGTGTTCCCGGTTCCGCAGGGGTGCTCGGCCATGGAAACGGGCGGCAGGGATGCCGCCCGAACTGGCAGGCAAAGATGCCTGCCCCACCGCGCCCGCGCCCCTGCCGCCCCAGGTTGCCTCGAGCACGGCCCCGGTGCCTGCCGAAGGTCGCGAGAAACCGAGATGTGCCCAATGCGCCCCGCAACCCCGGGCGCATCTCATTTTATAGCTCATGGTCTGCTTCCCCGTGCCAGTCCAGCGGGTGAAAGCCAATCACCCAGCACGTCAGTGCCGGGCTATTTTCGGTCGTCCCTGCGGGACTCCGCCAGCGCGCGCCGCTGGTTGCAAGATACCGAGAAGTAACTCGGCCACTGCTCCGGGGCCTGGGCGGTGCATTGGATGCACCCGCTCGCCGTCAACCACCGCTCGCATGGTTGACAACTTCTCGGTGGTGACACAGCTTTGTGACACATGAAAACGGCCACGATCAGACTGATCCATCACGACTTCGGCTCCGTGTTGAACTGGGTGGATGAAGGGGAGCAGGTCGCCGTGACCCGGCGCGGCAAGATCGTGGCGCTCCTCACGGCCCCGCCGATGCCCGCGCGTTCCCGCAACCGGAAGCGCCCTGACTTCGCCGCCCGCCTGAAACTCCGCGATGGTGCCCGCGTGATTCCCGCCGCGGTCATGGCGGACATCCTCGACTACGACAAAGGCCCGCATTGAACACCTACGCTGACACCAGTTTCTTGGTTCGCCTCTACCTGACGCAGTCGGATTCCACCAAGGCGATCCGGTTCATGCAGAATTTTTCCGGGGCGCTGCCCTACACGCCGCTGCACCGGCACGAATTGCGCAACGCGCTCCGGTTGGCGGTTTTCCGTGGTGAGATCGATGCCGCCCGCCGGAGCGCGGCCTTGGAGGATGTCGAGTCCGATCTGGCGGACGGCATCCTCGTGCATGTGCCGATTCCTTGGACGAACGCGTTTCGCGAAGCGGAGCGCCTCGGGGCCGCACACACGGAGACGATGGGTGTCCGCGGAGTGGACCTCCTCCATGCGGGCGTGGCGTTGTCACTCGGGGGCACGCAATTCCTCACCTTCGATCTTCGGCAGGCCAGCCTCGCGAGGGCGGCGGGCCTGAAAGTAATGCCGTAGCGTCTGCAAAACTTTTCACCGATGGAAACGCCGCAGATGGCGGGTGAGCGGTGGGCTTCATGTAGTCAGAGCGACAGGTAGTCAGAGCGACAGGAGCGCGGCCTTCAGGCCGCAGAAACGTCCACCCGCAGCGACCGTTCCAAACAATCAGAGCGCCCGCCATTACTCACCATTTGGTGAGCCGGAACAGAGGGTCCGGAAATCCGTGCGCCCTCTACAGGACGCACGTTTCTGCGGCCTGAAGGCCGCGCTCCGACTGATAGTCACGGCCTATTTCCCACCGGCCATCAGCCACGGGAGGGGGACGCGGACCCAGAAGATGCGGATGTTTTTGTCCTCCCAGCGTTCGTAGAGGCAGCCGAGCTGGCCGTCGGGGAGGCGCGTGAGACAGGAGTATTCGGAGGCGCCTTCCTGGATGAGCCGCGCGGCGGGCCAGGTGCGGCCTTCGTCGTGGCTGACGCGGATGGTGAGGTCGCGGCGCTTGGGGCTGGCGGGATTGGAGAACATCCAGAGCGGCGGGTCGGTGGGTTTGTCCGTGGGCCACGAGTACACGAAGCCCTGGCAGATGCTTTCATAGAGCTGCGGGTCGGTGGTGACTTTGCCCCAGGTCTTTCCGGCGTCGGGGCTGACGGCGGTGAGGCGCTGGTTGTATTGGGGGCCGACAGGCACGGCGTTGGTGCCGAAGGGAAGGACGTGCCAGTTCTGGCCGGTTTGATTGCGGGTGTTGATGTAGAGCGAACCGTCGCGGCGCTCGGCGATCTGGCATTCACCGGTTTCCCCGCCGACATCGCCGCCGAGCTGCCAGGTTTCGCCGCGGTCATCGCTGTAGATGACGTGGCTGCTGAAATCGCGGGAGTCCTCGACGTTGTGATACGCGGGGATGGCGAGGCGGCCGCTCTGGAGTTGCAGGCCGATGCCGGAGCCGAGGCCATACCAGGTCCATTTGGGATTGCAGACCGTCGCGGAAATGTCCCGTGGCGCGGACCAGGTGTGGCCGTTGTCCTTGCTGGACATCACGAAGACACGGGTGCGCTCCTTGCTCTTGAGATTGACGATGTCCTTCTCGAGATCGTCGCCGCGGCTGCGCGTGAAAAGGAGCCACAGGGTCTTGGTCTGGCGCTCCACGACGGGTGTCGGGTAGCCAAACGTGTGCGGGCCGTCGTCGGCAATTTTCCTTACCGGCCCCCAGGTCTTGCCCGAGTCCGTGCTGCGCTTCACCACGATGTCGATGTCACCCGTGAAACCGCCGCCCGCGACGCGGCCTTCGGCGAAGGCGAGCACGTCGTTGTTTGGCGCGACGATGACGGCGGGAATGCGGTAGCGCGGGTAGCCTTCCTTGCCGGAGTCGAAGAGCGTGACGCGCGGCGACGGGCCGGGTGCGGGCGGGGGAGAATCGGCGGCCAGGGCAGAGGCGACAAGGGTGAGGAAGACTGCGCCCGCGAGGGCGAGACGCGACACGGAAGGTATGGCAAGAGCGGGTGAATTCATGGCGCGGAGCGTACGAGGAAGCGGCGTTTCATGAAACATGTTTTTCACCGAACGCAGTCCGCTCGCCACCAACTGCGCGGTTGACGGTGCCGCGGTGCGCTTCACTCTTTCGCCATGCACCGAGCCGCGAAACCATCTGTTCCTGACCGCGTCGTCATCCATCGCCGACTGGCGGGCAGTTTCCTCCGCGCGCTTTCCCGCCGCGCCCTGCTGCTGCTGTTGCTGGCGAGTTGGCCCGCTGCGGCATCCGCCGCCGCGGCCATCGCCGTGCCCGCGGTGGACCCCGCACCGTTTCGCATCCAGCTCGACACGATTCAGCGCGGTTACGATGGCAGGACGTGCTGGGTGCATCCGCGCGCGGGCGCGATTCCGGGCGCGACGCCGACGGTGGTGTTGACGATGCAGAAGTTGCTGCTCACGGGGAGCGATGTGTTTTTCGCCCTGAACGAAATGCGGTCGGAAAACCTCGGCAAAACCTGGGCGGGTCCGCTCGAACACACCGCCACGCTCGGTCGCCGCAACGAACCCGCCGGCGTGGTCGTCGCGATCTGCGACTTCACGCCGAAATGGCACGCCAAGAGCGGCAAGCTCCTTGGCATCGGCCAGACCGTGCGGTACCGCAACGACCGCGTGATCGAGAACCGCGACCGCGAGACGGGGTGGTCGGTGTACGATCCGGCGACGCGCACCTGGACGCCGTGGGCGACCCTTGAGATGCCGGACCAGGAGAAGTTTCAGAGTGCCGGGGCCGGCTCGGTGCAGCGGGTGGACCTGCCCGATGGCGACATTTTGCTGCCCATTTATTTCCGCAACAAAACGCAAAAGGCCTATCGCTCGACCGTGCTGCGCTGCGGCTTCGACGGCACCCGCCTGGTCTATCGCGGCCACGGTTCCGAGCTGCTCGTCGAGATCGATCGCGGGCTGTACGAGCCGTCGCTCACGCGTTTCCAGAACCGCTACTTTCTCACCCTGCGCAACGACCGCGCGGGCTACGTGGCGGCGAGCGATGACGGACAGCATTTCAGCGAGCCGCGCAAATGGCTGTGGGACGACGGCACCGATCTGGGCAATTACAACACGCAGCAGCACTGGGTCACGCATCGGGACGCGCTCTTTCTCGTGTACACCCGCCGGGGCGCGAACAACGACCATGTCTTCCGCCATCGCGCGCCGTTGTTCATCGCGCAGGTGGACCCCGTCGCGCTACGGGTCGTGCGCCGCACGGAGCGCGTGCTCGTGCCCGATCGCGGCGCGCGCCTCGGCAATTTCGGCGTGACCGAGGTCAGCGAAAACGAAACCTGGGTCACGGTCGCCGAATGGATGCAGAAGGCCGGCCCGGATATCATCATCCGGCCCGACAACAAGTACGGGGCCGATAACAGCGTCTATGCCGCGCGCCTGCTCTGGGCCAAACCGAACCGCGAGTGAGCGCCGCAGCGCCCCGCGCCGTCGGCGTCACCTTGAATGAATCTTCCGCAATAGCACTGGGTCACTAATCGCTTCTATGTCGTCAATTTCAGTTCGCTTCGCTCTCACTTTGGCCTTTGCCGCCGCGGCTGCGGGCCTGCCCGGAGTGGTCAGGCCTGCCGTCGCCGCGCCCGCGCCCGTGGATTTCAACCGCGACATCCGGCCCGTCATGTCCGACACCTGCTTCAAATGCCACGGGTTCGATGACAAGGCGCGCAAGGGCAAGCTGCGGCTCGACCTGCGCGAGGAGGCGCTGAAGCCAGCCAAGTCTGGCAAAACGCCCATCGTTCCCGGCCAGCCGGACAAATCGGAAATCATCGCGCGCCTGTTCAGCAAGGACGCCGACGAAGTGATGCCGCCAACGTCCGCGCACAAGACAATCTCCCCCGCGCAGAAGGAGCTGTTCCGCCGCTGGGTGGCCGAGGGCGCGAAGTATGCGGGGCACTGGGCGTTCGAGCCGGCGGTCCCGCCAGCCATTCCGAAAATTGCCAATCCCCAGTCGCCGACCGCCAATTCCATTGATGCTTTCCTCGCCGCGCGTCTCGCCGCGGAAAAACTCTCTTTCCAACCCGAGGCCTCGCGCGAGGTGCTCATCCGCCGCGTCACGCTCGCGCTCACCGGCCTGCCGCCCACCATCGCCGAGGTGGACGCCTTCCTCGCGGACAAGTCGCCGCGCGCCTACGAGAACGTCGTGGACCGTCTGCTGGCGTCGCCGCATTACGGCGAGCGGCTCGCGGTGCCGTGGCTCGATCTCGCGCGGCATTCGGACAGCGCGGGTTATCACAACGACTCGATCCGGGAAACGTGGCTATGGCGCGACTGGGTGGTGAAATCGTTCAATAACAACAAGCCTTTCGACCGCTTCACCATCGAGCAGCTCGCCGGCGATCTCCTGCCGAACGCAACCGTGGATCAGAAAGTGGCCAGCGGTTTCATGCGGAACGTGATGACCTCCGACGAGGGCGGGATCATTGATGCCGAGTACCTGAACATCTATCTCGTGGACCGCGTGAGCACGCTGGGCACGACGTGGTTCGGCATGAGCATCGCGTGCGCGCAGTGCCACGACCACAAGTACGACCCCGTCACGACGCGCGAGTTTTACAGCCTCTACGCGTTCTTTCACAACGTCCCGGAGAAGGGCAAAGACGGCACACGCACGCTCAATCCCGAGCCGCGCATGGCCGTGCCGCTGCCGGAACAGGAGAAGGAACTGGCGAGGCTGGTGGAACAAATCGCCGCGGCGGACAAGTCCGTGAAGGAACTCGAAGGCAAGCTCGATGCCGCGCAGACCGCGTGGGAAGCGAAGCTCGCCGGCGATCCGCGCGCACGCACGGTGGCCGGGCCGTTCGATTATTTTCCGCTCAACACCAACGCGCATGGCATCGCGGGCGACGGCCTCGAGATCGAGGCCAAGCTCGTGGGCGAGACGGGTTTTGCCGAGGGCGCGGAGGGCAGTGCGCTGTTGTTCAATGGCAAGGGGCACGCGGATCTCGGCGCGCGGTACGATTTCGAGAAGACCAACAAATTCAGCGTCGGCCTCTGGGTTCGCATCGGCGCCAAGACCACGGGCGCGCCCATCGGCAAGATGGAGAACACGCCGAATTTCCGCGGCTGGGACATCGAGTTCAACGCGGGCAAGGCGAGCGTGCATCTCATTCACAAATGGCCCGAGGAAATGATCCATGTGCAGACCGAGAAGGAAGTGGCTGCGGACACGTTCCAGCACCTCGCCTTTTCCTACGACGGCTCGGGCAAGGCGGCGGGGCTGAAGCTGTTCCTCAACGGCCAGCCCGTCGCGACCAAGGCGCTCAAGGACAAACTCACCGGCACGATCAAGACGACCGCGCCGTTTGCCATCGGGCGGCGCGGCGGCGGCGGCTCGCCGTTCAGCGGGCGCGTGGATGAACTGCACGTTTTCCCGCGCACGCTCACCGACGCGGAAGTGGGCACGCTCGCGGGCGGGCCGACGCTGACGCTCGTGGCCATCGAGCCGGCGAAGCGCACCAAGCCGCAGCAGGAGAAATTGCGGAAATTTTTCCGTGAATCGCAGGCGACCGATTATCTCGCCGCGAAGCGCGCCGCCGAGGCGGCGCGCGCGGCGAAGGCGGACGTGGAGAAACAAGTGCCGAGCGTGATGGTCATGGCCGAGATGGAGAAGCCACGCGACACGTTCATCAAGGTTCGCGGCGCCTACGACAAGAACGGTGACAAGGTCGAACCCGCGTTCCCCGCCTTCCTCCCGAAGCCTGCGACGACCGCGACGAACCGCCTCACGCGCCTCGACCTCGCGCAGTGGCTCGCGTCGCCGCAGCACCCGCTGACCGCGCGCGTGGCGGTGAACCGCTTCTGGGCGCAGATGTTCGGCACCGGCCTCGTGAAGACCGTGAACGACTTCGGCTCGCAGGGCGAGTGGCCGAGCCATCCTGATTTGCTCAACTGGCTGGCCGCCGATTTCGCGCGCGACTGGGACGTGAAGCGCACGCTCAAGCAGATGGTGACGAGCCACGCCTTCCGCCAGAGCGCGTCCGTCACGCCCGCACTGCTCGCGCTGGACACCGAGAACCGACTGCTCGCCCGCGGCCCGCGCGCTCGGCTCGACGCCGAGTTCGTCCGCGACAACTCGCTCGCCATCGCGGGACTGTTGAATCCGAAGCTCGGCGGCAAACCGGTCTATCCCTACCAACCGCCCGGCATCTGGGAAATCAACGAGATGGGCGGCGGCGGTTGGAAACAGCAGCGCGACGACAACCAATACCGGCGCGCGCTGTACATCTATCACCGCCGCAGCACGCCGTATCCGAGCCTGCTCACCTTCGATGCGCCGAACCGCGAGGTCTGCGCCGCCGGTCGCGCCCGCACCAGCACGCCGCTCCAGTCGCTCGTGCTGATGAACGATCCGGTCTATGTCGAAGCCGCTCGCGCGCTCGCCGCGCGCGTGCTGCGGGAAGGTGGCAAAGAGGACACGGGAAAACTCAGCTACGCCTGGCGTCTTGCGCTCGCGCGGAATCCCAGCGCCACCGAACGCACCGTGCTCGAGAAAGTCCTGGCCAAGCAGCGCGCGCTCTTCACCGCCGAGAAAGACTCTGCCGACTCGCTCCTGAAAGTCGGCGACTTCAAAAACCCCGACGGCACCAACGCCATCGAACTCGCCACCTGGACCGCCGTGGCGAATGTGATTTTGAATTTGAACGAAACGATTTCGCAGTGACCGAACCACGAGAGAGCTTCATGCGCACAAGCGGCATTCAATCTCACTGGTCACGCCCACTTGCTTCACCCTCTCCCCTCAACGGGGAGAGGGCTGGGGTGAGGGGTGCTGCCACCGACGACTCCCATTTTTCACTATGATCACACCAACCGAAAAACTCCTCACCCGCCGCGCCTTCCTCCAGCGCAACTCCACCGGCCTCGGCGCGCTCGCGCTCACATCACTCCTCAAGCCCGAAGCCTTCGCCGCCATCCCCGGCGACGGCCCCGCCGTGCCCGGCCTGCTCAAGCGCCTGCACCACACGCCGAAGGCCAAACGCGTCATTTATCTCTTCATGTCCGGCGCGCCGTCGCATCTCGATCTCTACGATCCCAAGCCCAAGCTCGTCGAGATGACCGGCAAGGATCTGCCGGAATCCATCCGCCAGGGCCAGCGCATCACCGGCATGACCAGCGGGCAGAAGAACCTTTTCTGCGTCGGCTCGCCTTTCAAATTCACCAAGCACGGCCAGTGCGGCATGGAGGTCAGCGAAGTGATGCCAAAAATCGGCACGCTCGCCGACGAAGCGACCTGGATTCGCTCGATGTTCACCGAGGCCATCAACCACGATCCCGCCGTCACCTTTTTCGGCACCGGCCACCAGCAGCCCGGACGCCCGACGATGGGCGCGTGGGCGAGCTACGGCCTCGGCAGCGTGAACGCCGATCTGCCCGGCTACATCTGCATGCAATCCGGTGGCGGCGGGCAGCCGCTCCAGTCGCGTTATTGGGGTCCCGGTTTTCTCCCCGCGCAGCATGGCGCGGTGACATTCCGCAGCGCGGGCGACGCGGTCCTTTATCTCTCGAATCCGCCCGGCCTGAGCAGCGCCGCGCGCCGCTCGACGATTGACGCGATGAACGAACTGAACCGCATCCAGCTTGGCGCGCTCGGCGATCCCGCCATCGCGGCGCACATCGAAAACTACGAGCTCGCCTTCCGCATGCAGACCAGCGTGCCCGAACTTATGGACCTCGCGAAGGAACCCGATTCCACCTTCGAGCTGTACGGCGCAAAACGCGGCGCGCCCAGCTTCGCCGCCAACTGCATCCTCGCCCGCCGCCTCGCCGAACGCGGCGCGCGCTTCATTCAGCTCAATCATCGCGACTGGGATCATCACGGCGGCCTGCCCGGCGCGATGCCCAACAAGGCGAAGGAAGTCGATCAACCTGCAGCGGCGCTGGTGAACGACCTCAAACAACGCGGCCTGCTCGCCGACACCATCGTCATCTGGGGCGGCGAATTCGGGCGCACCGCCTACAGCCAGGGCGAGATCAAAAAAGACAGCTTCGGCCGCGATCATCACCCGCGCTGCTTCACGATTTGGGCGGCGGGCGGCGGCTTCCGTCCGGGCAACATTCACGGCGCGACCGACGACTTCGGCTACAACATCGCGCGCGATCCCGTGAGCGTGCATGACTTCCACGCCACGCTGCTGCACCTGCTCGGCGTGGATCATCAGAAGCTCACCTTCCGCCACGAAGGCCGCGACTACCGGCTCACCGACATCAGCGGTGAAGTCGTGAAGGGCTTGATCAGTTGAGCGGCGGCGCGGCGAGGAAAAAACGTGGATGAAGCTCAAAGTTCAAAGCTCAAAGCTCAAGGGAAGGACCAAGCACCAAGCTCCATTCTCGGAGCGTCTCGCCGTTCCTTCCATTTTCCACTCTCCCACGCACGCGGATTTTCACTCACCACTTGGCCCTTGGCTCTTGGCCCTTCCCTTGAGCTTTGAGCTTTAACCTTGGAACTTTTTTATGCCCCGCCTCATCGTCCGCCCCCACCAACTCGACCTCGAATCCCCCGGCCGCCGCGACTACTGGGTCGCGCTCGAACACGACAGCATCTGGGGCGACCACCTCATCCCGCTGACCGTCATGGTCGGTCCGCAGGCGCAGCCGGGGCGCGGACTGGTGGCCTTCGGCTCCAATCACGGCAACGAAATGGAAGGGCCGGTGGTGCTGAAAAATCTGCTGCGCGAAATCAAAACCGAAGACGTCCTCGGCCGGCTCATCCTCGTGCCCGTGCTCAACGTGGCCGCGTTCCGCGCCGGCACCCGCGAGAGCACGCTCGATGACGGCGTGAACATGAACCGCGCGTTCGTGGACGGCGCGGGCAAAGTCGCCGGCCTCAAAGGCATCACCCACCGCATCGCCGCGTTCGTCCGCGAATACATCTGGCCGCAGGTGCATGTGGTCATCGACCTCCACGCCGGCGGCGATGTCGCGCGCTTCGCTCTCTGCGCAAGTTTTCATCCGCTCGAAGACGATGCCCTCAGCCGCCAGATCGAAGACACCGCGCGCTGGTTCGGCACGCCGCTGGTCATCACCTACCAAAACCAAACGCCCGGCCTGCTCCCCAGCGAAGCTGAGCGCCTCGGCAAAATCACCGTCGGCACCGAACTCGGCTGGGGCAACGCCGTGAACCTCGACGGCGTGCGCTACGGCCGCCACGGCGTGCTCGCCGCCGCCATCCGCCACGGCCAGCTCCGCGGCGAGATCGCACCCATCGGCCACCACGCGGACGGCACACAACGCCGCGTGGAAATGGTCGATCGCGAATGCTTCACCGTCGCGCCCTTCGACGGCCATTACGAAACGCTCGTTGAGTGCGGTGCCCGCGTTCAGCGCGGTCAGCCCGTCGGTCTGCTGCACGACTTCGACTACATCGACGCCGAGCCGTGGCCCGCCGTCGCCGGCGTGGATGGTGTCGTCATCGCGCAGGCCTGGCTTTCTCCCATCCGTCGTGGTCAGCACATTGTCGTGGTCGGTCGCGAGGTTAGCGGATGGCGGTGAGCAAACCTCGATGGCTCGCAATTCGCCGGGGTGAAGCTGAAAACGGGAGGTCGCTCTCGGTTGAAGATGGACCGCCGCGAATCGGTGCCGCGCCCCTGTAGCTCTGCGATTCATCCGGCGCGAGCGGAGCGGTCCCGATGGTCCCACGGGAATAGGGCAGGGGCGTTGTGGCAAAGGAATGGAGGCAAAGGAATGGGGACGGGGAAACTTTTTGTTTTCATTCCTTTGCCTCCATTCGTTTGCCAAATCAGTTTTGGGAGGTGGGGTTCAGAGTGGGGTTGGCCAAGACGCGTTAGCCGGACCGCTGCGCCCGCCGCCGCGCCGCGAACCCGAGCGCCGGCGGACTTTTCACACCAGCTCTGAAGGCCGTGCTGCGACTGCATTTTCATTGCCTCGAAATGCTTTGACGCTCTCGCATCCCTCCGGTACCCCAAGGGCAGTCTTATGAGCCGCATTTCCATTTATGATTTCGCCCACTCATTCCCCGTCTT
Source organism: Akkermansia muciniphila (assembly GCA_945861535.1). Classification (GTDB taxonomy): domain Bacteria; phylum Verrucomicrobiota; class Verrucomicrobiia; order Limisphaerales; family BJHT01; genus BJHT01. Next base: position 12,466 of record CAMAUZ010000017.1, read on the forward strand.
CCTGGCCCACGACTGAATTCATTTCGTTTTCCCGGCGGTCCGACCCGCGGGCGGCTGGAAAAGTCGGACCGCACCGCGCCGCCATCGCTCCCCGCCCGGCTGCTGCCGCCGCCTTCACCCTGATCGAGCTGCTGGTCGTGATCGCGATCATCGGCATTCTGGCCGGCATGTTGTTGCCCGCGCTGGCCTCGGCCAAGGCCAAGTCCAATGACACCAAGTGCGTGAACAGTCTCCGGCAGATCGGCACGGCCTACGCCATCTTTGCCGGTGACAACGACGGTCTCTACCCCCACCAAACCACGAACAACTGGCTCACCGAAACGACTGGCGTCGCCTACGGCCCCTCGGGGCCGGGCGGCGGCGGCCTGCCCATCCGCATGCAGCGCGGCAACGTCGCCTGCGTGAACATGTTCGGCTACCTCTCCAATTATCTGGGCACCGCGAAAATCCTGACCTGCCCCGGCGACCGCGCGCGGATCAAAAACATGGCCGTTGATTTCAGCACTTCCACCACGCCCGGCGCCCTCGGCCTCTTTGGTGGCGCAGCCGGCTCGGACATCGGCCCCGCGTATGGCGGCGGCACCTCCGGCATCGCCTGGCCCAACGCCCAGAACATCACCGGTGGCGTGAGTTACGGGATTTGCATCAGCGCCGAGGAAGGCTTGCCGGATTCGATTCTGCTGCTCGATTCCAACCGCGGGAGTGTGAACGAGGAAATCTACGGCTCCTTAAATCGGAACAACGGTCCGATCGCGATGAATTTTTTCGACGAAGACTGGAAACGCGGCGCTCCCTCCGTCGCCATGGGCGCGACCGAGCCGAATTTCGCGCATCACCGGCAATCCGGTAATCTGGCGCTGACCGACGGCAGCGTGCAGTCCTCCGTCAAAGCTGCCGCCCTGCAGAGCCAGATGGCGCGCATGGAGGCCACGCTCATCATCAACCTGTTTTACGGAACGTGGAACGGGCTGCCCTCGACCTTTGTGAATTATTTTTTTCCGCAGTGAGCCGCGGCGCGCGGCGAATTCCAGCGGTCAGCCAAACTCCCTCCGATCTGCTACGCGCCGTGCTGAACGAATCAGCACAGTCCGGTTCACGAATCACCCGGGGCAGCGCGTTCCTCAGTCAGCCCGCAAATCTTCAACGAACCTCGCCGACGGCGTGACTTCGTCCACCCCCACGCCCAACTGCGCGACAATTATCGCCCGCAATCGCTCCCACACCTGAACGTCGTCAACGGCTCCGGCCTCAACCCGTTGCCGAAGCGTCGCGACAACAAAAGCGTGCAGGTTACCCACCCGCTTCATCTTGGCGGCCGCGGCATCGGGAATCGCGAGGTCAAACTCACCCTCGACGGCCATCACCAGTTCGACTGTGTCCAGGCCCATGCTGCTCGTGCCACCGCACTCTAAGGAAAAACGAAACGCACGCCGGGAGGTCTGCGAGATTCCCGGCAGTTGAAGGATTGATCAGGCAAGTTTGATATTACCAGGGGGATGGGCGCTCACATACTCCGCGCGCGCGGACGAATCCAAAGGCCGCCGCTGCTCCGCACACCAAGCTTGGAGGGCATAGACATCCACGGCCACCTTTTGGGCGATCACTCCGTGCTTCGCGAGGTCTCTCATGGTCTTTTCAGCGATCGCCATCCACTCGGCATGGGTCGGCTCCAAGACCTCGGGATCAGCGGCCAGTGCGCGCAGCCACTGCCATTGATCCTCACGGAACCAAGCTACGCCGACGATCATCTGCGGATTGGGTAGAGACATGACAGGCAGTATTCAACAATTGAACTGATCGCGATCATACGGGCTGGCTACCGCCCGTCCCTACTCCGCCATCTCAAATTTCGTCGCCGTCAACTTCAGCCGCTGCCCGACCCGCTGGAGCGTGCCTGTCACCGTCACGGCTTTCGTCGCGGTGCCGACCTTCTTGTGGAACTCGTCGCTCACTGCGTTATCCACCAAGACATAGACCGCCTTCTCTTTGCCCGCCTCGACGACCACGACACTCTGGCAAATGACCGTCTCCTTGGTGCCGCATTTGCTGCAGCGACCCTTGCCGCTCACGGTGATGCTTTGCGGGGCCGGCCCGGCGATCAGGACGGCGGCAGCCATGCCCAAGATCAATGTGACAACGGTGGCCGTACGAAACAGTGGATTCTTCATAAACGTTGCGAGTTGTTTGGTTGGTCCGTCCGCTTCACCTCGTCACCGTGCCGCACTCACGCGCACTGCAACGATTGGGTGGGAGGGGACGATCTAGTGCGGCGAGAATAGGGAATGGAGCCGGAGACGCAAGCCGTTCCCATGCGGTGCATCCCGAGGCGGGTGCGCACGCGCTGGGACGGGCGGACCGTGAAGCGCGTGAACGCCGCGCGCCAAGCGCACCCGCGGCGCTCCGTCATGCGCGCGGCGCGCGGATGCGCCCGTCCCACTGTGTTTTTCCGCCTGGAAAACTATCCTTCTGCACTTTGCCCTTTGAGCTTCGCCCGCCGCGCCCCACACTTTTCGCCATGAATTACTGGCTCGTGAAAACGGAACCGGCGGCTTACGCGTGGAGCACCTTCGTCAAGGAGGGCCGCGCCGCGTGGACGGGAGTGCGCAATTTTCAGGCCCGCATCCATCTTCGCGCCATGCAACCGGGCGACCTGGCTTGCTTCTATCACAGCGTCACCGACAAACAGGTCGTCGGCCTGGCGCGCGTGGACCGTGCGGCCTATCCCGACCCGACGGCAACGGAAGGCGACTGGTCATGTGTGGACCTTGTGCCGGTGAAACCGCTCGCGCAGCCGGTGCCTCTGGCCGCCATCAAGGCCGATCCCATTTTGAAGGAAATGCCCCTCGTCCGCCAAAGCCGGCTGTCGGTGACCCCGCTCACGGAAGCGCAATTCCAGCGGGTGCTGACGCTCGGCAAGACCAGGCGGTGACGGGGCGGCATGGCCCCCTGTGCTCGGAAGGCGGAACGGGGAACGTTTGCAAACTCCGAGCTTTTTCCCGAGCGCGGTGGGATGGCGCAAGTCCGACGTGAAAGAGCCGGTTAAGACCGCTGCAAAACTCTGTCGCATATGCGACAAAGTTTTGTGAACCCCCGGGTGACTGGGTTTTTATGGTTTTGGAATTAAGGCTATGTCCTTGACTCAACCGACAGCTATGCATCGACGGTTTGTCAGCCAGCCGTGCTATTTGTGGTGGCAAGACCAACGTGACTCGAGGCAGGCGGATGGCCCTGATGTCTTTATCTTTTACCGCCCATCTTTTGCCAAAAATTTCCCCGAAAGCACCCGCCCGAGCAGTGATCTGGTCTTCGCCGAGTAATCGCCAGGGAAGCCGTCATCTGCTGAACTTTTTATAATCACGGGTCTGCCGGACCGGGGCGACGAGTTTGCGGCGCAGGCAAGAAAGCCGATTCAGCGCCCAACCCTGAAGTGATGGCAAAAGATGCTGGGTAAAAGATGGGAGAGTTCTGCTGTCTTTCAGAGCTGTGCCCTTGCCTCAGCCGACAGCTACGCAGCGACATTTTGCAGCCATTTGTGCAATTGGTGGAGGCCAGATCAACGTGAGTTGAGTCAAGGGGATGGCCCTAGTTTTGGAAGGTGGCACGTTGCCAGACTCGAACCTCTCTTTTTCCCAACGACACTTTCTTCTGCCGAAAACGGGCTGCGACTGCCAGCTTCCCCCCCCTTCCGCCTGCTGAGCACGGTGGCACCGATGCTGCACAGCTTTCCGGCCCCGGGTTTTCGGCACTTCAACGGCGGCGGCGGGCTATCAACACCTTCGTGGCCAGCCTGAATCTGCCGCCCTTCCCCGATACGGATTTGGCAAAGGAATGGAGGCAGAGGAATGAAGACAAAAAGTTCTTCCGTCCCCATTCCTTTGCCTCCATTCCTTTGCCATAAATTTTTCAGCCCCTCTCGAGTGGACACGTCGGCCCCCGCCGCTCCCTGCCATGTCCTGCCTCGGCCTACCGAGTGCGTCGATCCATGCTGCGCCATTGCGGCGCTCGGATTCTCCTTAAGTCGCCTTCAACTTAGAAAACTGTGACTCCGCCCTTACACCGCAACCGGCAGCGGCGTTTTGGTTTTCGACACCAGCCGGACGCCGCTGATTTCCATGGTCTTGTCCGCGGCCTTGCACATGTCGTAGATCGTCAGCGCAGCGACGGAGACGGCCGTGAGCGCCTCCATTTCAACACCAGTCTGCGCGGCGATGCGGGCCGAAGCGGTGATGCAGATGCGGTCGCGGCTGGCGGGAATATCAAACGTCACTTCGCAATGCGTGATCGGCAGCGGATGACACAGCGGAATCAGGTCGCCGGTTTTTTTGGCCGCCATGATTCCGGCGAGCCGCGCGGTGGCGAGGACGTTGCCCTTGGCGACGGCGTTGGTTTCGATGAGTTCGAGGGTCGCGGCCTGCACGCGGATTTCGCCGCACGCCACGGCGACGCGCAGTTGGATGGGCTTGGCAGAAACATCGACCATGCGGGCCTCGCCGCGGGCATCAAGATGGGAAAGTTGAGCGGGCGGATTCATGACAGCGTTGGCGGAGTGAGCGAGGCGATCCATTCCTGCACGACCGCGCGCATCTTGCCGGCGAGATCGGGACGCAGCGCGACGTGTTTGGGGATGAAATCAGGGGACGTGCCGAAGAGGTCCGTGGTCACGAGAATCTGGCCGTCGCAATCCGGCCCGGCTCCGATGCCGATGGTCACAAACGGCGAACGCGCCGTGATCTCGCGCGCGACGGACGGCGCGACCAGTTCGAGCACCACGGCGAACACCCCCGCCCCGGCGAGCGCCGCAGCGTCGGCGAGCAGCTTCGCGCGCCCCGCGTCATCCTTGCCTTTCACGCGATATTTTCCCTCTTCGAGAATGTGCTGCGGCAGCATCCCGATATGGCCCATGAAGGGAATCCCCGCCGCGATGATCGCACGAATCTGGGGCAAAATTTCGCCGCCGCCCTCGGCCTTCACCGCCTCGGCTCCCGCGGCCACGAGGCGACGGGCGTTCGCGACTGCGGCTTCGGGCGTTTCGTAGCTTCGATACGGCAGGTCGCCGACCAGCAACGCCCGCGGGCGCGCGCGGGCCGCCGCGCGGATGTGATGCTCCATGTCCGCCATTGTCACCAGCGTGGTGTCGGGATAGCCGAGTACGACCATGCCGAGCGAGTCACCGACGAGGATCAGGGGCACGCCGGCTCGATCGAGCAGTTTGGTGAGGGGGTAATCGTAGGCGGTCAACGCGGCGATGGGCGGCCCCTGTCCTTTCAGCGAACGCAGGCGCGCGGCGGTCATCTTGTCATCACTCACGGCGCGACGATTGCGGCGCGCGCGCAGGGCGACAAGGGGAAAACCCGACGCTCTTGCGGAGAGCACGTCCTGCCCTGGTGGAAAATGCCGCCGCAGCGGACCTGTGCTGACATCGGCGTTTTGGAGTGCTCCAATCCGCCGGCGCTCTCCCCGGCGACGACGCGACTCCGCGAGCGCGGTGCGTGGCGGACACTCTCGCCCTGATTGCCGCAATCCCATCCCGATGCGCCATCACAATGGATTCGTCGGTGAATCTTATTGATATCAGGGCGGTGGCACCTACTATCCGCCCGCTCGCTTGGAAACAGGCGGCGATGGTTCGGGGCGTAGCGTAGCTTGGTAGCGCGTCTGAATGGGGTTCAGAAGGTCGTGAGTTCAAATCTCACCGCCCCGACCATTTTTTCTTGGGTTTTTAGAGGATGGGCTTGGTTTCCTAACACTGCTCCCAACACCGTTCGATAACTGAACGGCGTCCTGCGGCGAGAGCCGCAGGGTGTTCCCGCTGGTGATTTGCGGGGCGGGTCGGGATGGAGAGTGTTCAGAATCATTGCAGGCAAAACCGTAGGGAGAAGCGCGAGAGGGAGCGGCGTTGGCAGGCGGATCGAGCGCCCGCGAAGGGCGGGGGAATCCGCCTGCCAACGTACCCCCTTCGTTCTAACCGGGCACGATGCCTCCGAAACCGCGCTGTTTTCCGGCCCCGGGCATTCTGCACGTCAGCGGCGGCGGCGGGCTATCAACGGCTTCCTGGCCAACCTGAATCTGCCCTCCCCCATTGCCCGAAACGGATTTGGCCAAGGAATGGAGGCAAAGGAATGAAGTCAAAAAGTTCTCCCGTCCCCATTCCTTTGCCTCCATTCCTTGGCCAAAAGTTCGCTGCCCTTCGCCAGTGGCCCCGTCGGCATCGTGCCGCTCTCTGCCAATGCCCTGCCTCGGCCTACCGTGGTCGTTGGCCTCACACTGCGCCGTTGCGGCGCTCAGATCTCCTCACGGCGGCGGCTACAGGTCGGTGGTCCACATTTTATACCGGCACTGAAGGTCGCCTCCGGGCGCTCCGGTTCGATGGCTACGGCTTCGGTGGGGAAGCGCTCGGCTCGAGTTGTGCGCGAATCCAGGCGGCGGATTGCTCGGGGGCGCCGGGAGGCGTGGTGTGGCCGCGGGGTTCGGCGATGACGTGGAGGTCCACGCGGCTGGGGAGTCCGCGGGCGAGGGAGCGCTCGGTGACGCGGCGGGCAAAGGTGATGGCGTGGTCGGTGGCGACGCGTTCGTCGCGGTCGCCGATGATGAGCCAGGCGGCGCGGCCCGCCAGTTTGTCGGCCTGTTGCAACAGGGCGAGGGAGCGCACGAGGGCGTTCGTTTCGGCACCGCGAAATTCGCGCAGGGCGGCGAGGTCGATCACGGGGGGCGTAGGCGGCGACGCATTTCACGCGCGGGTCGTGGGCGGCAAAATGGAGGGCGAGAAAGCCACCGCGCGAGGTGCCACAGACGGCGACGCGCGCGGCATCGGTGTGGCCCGCGGCGATGAGGTGATCGAGCACCTGGCTGAGGCGCTGGTTGGTCTCGGTCACGAAGTCGTCGCCGCGTTCGCAGCGGTGCCGCCAGCCGGGGAGTTCCGAGGGTTCATTCGCGCGTCGTTGCTGGCCGTGGCCGGGCAGATCAAGGGAGACGCACAGGTAGCCGTGCGCGGCGAGCACCGTGCCGGCCTGGCGAAAATAGGCGTCGCCGAGGGTGCCGTCGATCGTGCTGGCGAGAATGAAGAGCGTCGGCGCGGGCGCGGCGGGCGCATGGCCCCAGAGGCCGAAGCGCACGCCGGTGCGGGTCTCGAGGGTCTGCACGGTGCGCGCAAGTTCGGCGGCGCGAATGGGCGGCGCGGCGGAGCAGACGGCGAGGAGCAGGCAGCAGACGGGGATCAGGCGGTGCGAGAATTCATACCGGAACTGTCGGAACGAAGGGTGCGTCCGGCTCCCTCGCCCCGTGAGGCACGAACGGGGAGCGGGCAGGGGAGAGGGGTGCCCGTTAGTTCGAGCCGTCTCGCCAATGGGGAGCGCCTCCTCTCCCCGGCCCTCTCCTCCGTTCCGAACGGAGGAGAGGGAGTCGGACGCGCCCTTCGTTACGACAGTTCCGGCACGAGCATTCGCTACGATTGATACGGCGCCCCAAGTCATCGCTGCGCGCCTTTCGCACGAATCGAGATGGCATACAGCCGCGGCTGGGATTCGCCGGTTTTCTTGAGATGCACCAGCAGGCGCACCTTTCTCCCGCTGAGTGACGAGACATCGCCCTGCGGCCATTTCACCGGGCAATCGAGGCCGCCGTCCGCTGTGGACGTGCCGCTGTTGGCACCGGAGAAACCGGGGAGCGGTTTGAATTGTTCATCGAGCAGTTCGACCCGCAGGCCGCGGGCGGCGTCGGCGTTGAGGAGGATTTCGCCGCCGCCCGCGGGGAGTTCGATCACGTCGGAACCGACGGCTCCCTCGTTGGCACCGGGATGCAGGGCGAGCGCGCCCCAGCGGTCGCGCGGCAGCGTGGCGAGCGCGACTTCGGCGTAATAATGCGCGGCGATGTCCTCGGCGCGCTGGCCGGCGTTGCGCCAGCGCCCGTGGTAGATGCGCGTCTCGTCGCCGACGTTCAGGATGCCGTTGCCCTGACAGAGGATCGTCGGGAGATTTTTTCCGGCGGCGGGCGTGACGAGCGAGTCTTCGCGGCGAATGAACGGGTAGCCGGCGGTCGCGGTGGGTTCACGAAAGCGGATGCCGTCGTTGGACACGACGAGGCCGAGGTCGCAGGAGATTTTTCCGAAGTCCGCGCCGAACGCCTGGTTGTGCCACAGGCCGTAAACTCCCACACAGACGTTGCCCAGGCTCACCGCGCCCACACCGAGATGTACCTGATCGTAGCGCTGGTCCGGGCCGCGCTGCGCCGCGCTGGCCGGCTCGGGCAGGGTGAACGCCCATTGCCACAGGTCGGGCCAATGATCGAAGTCGTAGGTGGCGTGGGCCACGCCGGAGCGGCCGCCTTTGCCGCCGCCTTCCGTGTAAGCGCCGGACCAGCCCGCGCCGGGAAAAACCTGCGAGTGGACAATGTATTTCCCGCCGTGCCGGAGGAACGAGCAGTGCTCGACGAACTGATTTACGAAGGGCAGCGCCGTCACGGTCCACTTCACGCCGTCGGGCGAGACCGCGCACGCGACGCTGGGCGAGCTGCCGTATTCCTTGATCGGCGGGGCGGTTTGATCGGGGAAATATTGATAGACCATTTTGTAGCGGCGCGCCGGGTCGGGGTCGGCGTCATCGCGAAGCACCGCCGCGCCGCTGACTACGGTGTGCGGCAGGTCGAGGGCGTTGTTCGCGCGGCTGCCTTTGAAGAGCAACTGCCCGAGCGCGGGCTTGGTCCACGCGAGGCCGTCGTCGCTCTCGGCGTAGCACAGCGGACCCTGACAAACCTCGTGGCCCGCCTGCACGCCGAGCAGCCAGCCGGGCGGCTTGGCAATCTGCTGCATTTTGCGCGGCGGCCAGTCGGGATTCCGGCCGCGATGCACGGCGTAATACCACATGCGGAATTTGCCGGGCCCGGTCTTGCCATCGGGGCCAGGCGGCGCGGGATCGTGCAGGACCGTGCCGTAGAAATGCGTCGCGAGATTGTCGGGCGCATTGCTCTCGATGGGACTCGGGGCGAGCACGGGGGCGGCGCGCACGGTGGGTTTCGAGAGGTAGAGGCAGACGTTTTTGCGCAGGGGCAGCGAGACGTCGTCAATCGCGAGCAGGAGTGTCGGGGCGGGGCGGACGTTGGGCGCGTCGGCGGCGCGGGCGACGGCGGCGGGCATTGCGAGCGCGGAGAACAAGAGCAGGGGCAGCAGCGCGGGGTAGCGCGTCGGTGCGAGGGAGAGGTGGGTGGGGAGAGAAGGTTTCATGCGGTTTAGTTCGTGGTCATTTACGGGCGAGAACGTGCGCGTGGCAATGCTGGGCTTCAGCCGCAGCAAGGGCAGATCCGGACGAAAAATAGCGGCAGAAAAATTGGAAGGGAGATTGTCGGATCCGCATTTTCTGCCAGCCCGGAGTCACGAAAGGATGTCGCGGAGCACTCGGCCGGCGACGTCGGTGAGGCGGTGGTCGCGGCCGCCGTGGCGGTAGGTGAGGCGTTCGTGGTCGAGGCCGAGGAGATGGAGGATCGTGGCGTGGAGGTCGGGCAGGGTGACAATCTTATCGACGGCGCGGTAGCCGTAGTCGTCGGTGGCGCCGTAGGTCTGACCGCCGCGAATGCCGCCGCCGGCGAGCCAGATGGAGAAGCCTTGGGGGTTGTGGTCGCGGCCGTTGCCGCCTTGCGCGAAAGGCGTGCGGCCGAATTCGCCGGACCAGAGGAGGAGGGTGTCGTCGAGGAGGCCGCGGGCGTTGAGGTCGTGGAGGAGGGCGGCGATGGGCTGATCGACGATGTGGGCGTTGCGGGCGTGGTCGCGTTTGAGGTCGCCGTGCTGGTCCCACGGCGAGACGAAGCGGAGGCCGCTGACGGCGCTGACTTCGATGAAGCGGACGCCGCGTTCGACGAGGCGGCGGGCCATGAGGCATTGGCGGGCGTAGCGGGCTTTGAGCGGATCGGTGGCATCGACGCCGTAGAATTTCAGCGTGGCCGCGGATTCGCCGCGCAGGTCGGCGGCCTCGGGCACGGCGGTTTGCATGGCGGCGGCGAGTTCGTAGTTGCGGATGGCGGACTCGATGGGGGCGGCGTGGGGGCCGAGTTGCGCAGCGAAAGCGCGGTCGTTCTCGGCGATGAAGCGGTGCAGATTCGCGCGGGCGGCGGCGGGGCCGGTGGGCGAGAGATTTTCGAGAACGGGGTCGTTGACGAGGTTGAAAATCGAGGCTTCGTGGCGCGGCGGGAGGAAGCCGCTGCTCCAGTTGGCGAGTCCGCCGAGGGGGACGGAGCCGCCGTGGAGGACGACGAAGCCGGGGAGATTTTCCGATTCGTTGCCGAGACCGTAAGTGGCCCACGCGCCCATGCTGGGGCGGCCTTGCATCCCGGAGCCGGTGTGGAGCGCGTAGCAGGCCTGCGCGTGTTCGGGGAACTGACTGGACATGGAGCGGATGACGCAGAGGTCGTCCGCGCAGGCGCCGAGATTCGGGAAAAGCTCGCTCACGGGCGTGCCGCATTGGCCGCGCGGCGAGAAATCCCACGGGCTGGCGAGGGTTTTGCCGATGGCGTCGAACTGCGTGGCGTTGATACGGAGCGGAAAGGGCTTGCCGTTTTCGGCGCGGAGGCGGGGCTTGGGGTCGAAGGTGTCCACCTGCGAGGGGCCGCCTTCCATGAAGAGGAAGATGACGCGTTTGGCCTTGGGCGGGAAATGGGGAAGGGGGAATTGCGAATGACGAATTTCGAATGGCGAATTGGGGAGGGTTGCGGCGGGTGCGGGGCGGCCGAAGAGGGCGGCAAAGGCGAGCCAGCCGAACCCGGTGGAGGCGCGCTGGAGCAGGGCGCGGCGGGACAAGACCGCACGCCGCCCCGCCAATGATGTGATTGAAACGTCCCTTTTGTGGTTTTTCATCGTGGTCCTTCTCCCATCTCAACCAATGCGATCCCAGACTCGGTCAACACGACTTGACGCTTCCGCAATTGGTTGATGGTGGCGGACAATTTCTGTTCTCCACTCGCGAACTCCACTTTCAAATCTTCCGAGTAATCGCCAGGAGCGGTTCGATAGCGGGTTACAGTCCCCGGTAGCACAGTCAATCTGGCGTTACGAGTCGTGGCGTCCGCGCGGTTGATTTGAATGTGGGCAGTGGTGGACATCTGGTTGTTGACTGAAATCTCTAGTCCGCCTTTGGAGTTAATCGGGATCGCAATGGCGAGTATCAGCAGGCAGCCCGCAAAGGAGATGGCACGGCCGTAAAGTCCGCGGCGTAAAGCCCGGCCTAAGAAAAACATCAGCAGGAGATTGACGGCAGTTATGCCAAGAAAAACGTTACAGCCGCCGCCGGTCACGGGTTCGGTGTGATAATACGTTGCCGAGGCAATGAGGATGATCCAGAGGGCGGCGCTGACGACGGCAAACCCGACGATTTTCTTCTCCTTCGCTGTTGGCTGAGCCGGCGCGCTGTTCATGGTGATTAGCGGCGCGTTCATCTGAGATAGAGAAATTCCTTCAGATTGAAAAGAGCGTGGGCGAAGTCTTGCCAGGCTAGCTTCTCGTCGCCGGCGTTGAGGGTGGCTTGGTGGGTGAGGAATTGTTGGGCGCGGGTGAGTTCGGCGTCGGTGGCGGGGCGGGAGAGGGCGGTGGCGTAGAGCCAGCGGAGGCGGGCGTGGATGTCTCCGGGTTGGGCGAGGGCGCGGCGGGCGAAGTGGCCGGCTTGTTCGAGGACGAAGGGATCGTTGAGCAGGGTGAGGCTTTGGGCGGGGACGTTGGTGGGTTCGCGGCGGCCGGCGGGCGAGACGGGCTTGGGCTGGTCGAAGGCGAGCAGGAAGGGCACGGGATGGTTGCGGCGGACCTCGAGGTAGAGACTGCGGCGGCCGCGGCCGTCGAGCGGACCGTTGACAGGGGAGTAGTCATCGCGCTGGCCGGGCGGGACGGGGATGGGGATGCTGGGTCCGTAGAGGGTGCGGTCGAGCTGGCCGCTGGCCGCGAGGATCGAGTCGCGGAGGGATTCGGCGTCCAAACGGCGGGGGGAGGGGGGAAAGTAATTAGTAATTAGTGATAAGTAATTAGTAGGGGGTGGGGGATTGGTAACATCAGTAGAAGCTGGGACGGTGGGGGACTGAGAGGGTAACTGATTGCCGGTGGCTTCCGGGTTCCTACTAATTACTAATAACTTATTACTAATTACTTTTTCCTCCCTAAACGCCGCGCTTGAAACCATGAGTCGCAGCATCGCCTTCAGCGACCATCCGCGCGCGGGCAGTTCGGTGGCGAGCCAGTCGAGGAGTTCGGGGTGACTTGGGGTTTCGCCGAGGCGGCCAAAGTTGTCGGTGGTGGGGACGAGGCCGGTGCCGAAGGCGTGTTGCCAGAGGCGGTTGACGATGACGCGGGTGAGGAGCGGGCTGGCGAGGAGGTCTTCGGCGAGTTCGCGGCGGCCGCTGCCGGGGGTGTGATAGGTGGGGTTGGGTTTGAGGACGCGGAGGAATTGGCGCGGGATGATCTCGCCGGGTTGGTGGGGATTGCCGCGAGGGTAGAGGGGTTCGTCGAAGCCGGGAGCCTCGTCGGTGACGGCGACGACGCGTTGGGGGACGGGGATGCGGGCTTCGAGTTCGCGGTAGCGGGTGAGGAGGGTGGTGAGTTTCGTGGTGGAGGGATTGGTAGCGAGCGCGGAGGCGGGCGGGAGTTGGTTGGCGAGGAGGCCGAGGCGGAGGAGGTGGTTGAGGAAATGGGCTTGGGTGTCGTCGCAGCGGGCTTGGTCGAAGGCGGTGATGGCGCGGCGGGTGGCGGCGGTGAGGGCGGTGCCGAGATTGGGGCGGGTGGGCGCGGGGGGGGCGTTGGTGTTGTCGGTGGGAAGGGGGGTGAGGCTGGCGGCGGACTGGATGGCGAGGGTGAGTTCGTCGGGCAGGGCAGGGGGTTCAGGGAGGGTTTCGCCGTTGTGGAAAATGACGCGGATTATTCCGGCGGCGGAGCGGCCGTCGGTGGGGAGTTTGGTGACATCGCGGACGATGCCGAGGTAGGGGAAGTCGTCGCGAGGAGTTAGTTCAAGATAGGCCCGGCGGTCGCGCCAGGTGTCGCGGATGGTGAGCGTGACCCAGCGGACGTTGGTGCGGTCGGTGAGCTTGGGAGTGACTTGGGAGAAGAGGAGGGAGTCGCCCTGGAAGTTTTCGATGACGAGGCGGAGACGGGCGTTGTTGTCACCCGTGACGAGGGCGCTGATGAAGCGGTTGGTGATGGTGAAGTTGGGGGAGCGCAGGGTGCCGGGATGTTTGTCGGAGATAAGATGAGAGTAGCGGCCGGCGGGATAGATAGCGGAGAGAATGGGGGAGCCGGTCGTGGTGAGGGAGAAATCGCCAGCGGGAGTGTGGCGGGTGAAGCCGCCGGTGGTGAACCAGGCGTTGTCGGAGGCGGTGGAGAAGTCGGCGTAGGTATTGGAGCGCCGAGCATCGCTCGGCAGGGGCGCGGCATTGGGTTCGTGCCGAGCAATGCTCGGCGCTCCGGTGCGCAGGGTTTTCAGGAGCGGGGCGAGCGGGGATTTGTTTGTCTCGGCGATTGCGAAGGCGGAGCGCCAGCGGGTGATTTCCGGTTCGTAGCCGCCGACGTGAGGAGGCGGATTCCCGAGTGAGTTTGTCTCCCCCATCCGCCTCCTCACGTCGGCGGCTACCAAGATCGCGGCGGGCCAGTGTTCGATTTGTTGCTTCCAGGTTTCGGCGAGGCTGGTGCGGATTTCGGTTTTCAGCGCGGTCAGTTCCGCGTCTGCGGCGTGGAGTTTTTCCGGGGCGTCAAGGACGCGCATGGTGGTGCGGGTGCTGGCGAGGATGCTGTAGAGGCCGTGGAAATCGCGCTGGGAGATGGGGTCGAATTTGTGGTCATGGCACCGGGCGCAGGAGACGGTGAGGCCGAGGAAGGCTTTGCTGAGCGCGTCGATCTGGCTGTCCACGACGATGACCTCCTCGCCTTTGACATCGACGGGGGTTTGGTTGAATTCGACGAGTCGCCACCAGGCGGTGGCGAGGAGGGATTCGTTGAGAGCGAGTGAGTTGTTCCAGCGCGGCTTCGGAAGAAGGTCGCCGGCGATGTGTTCGCGGACGAACTGGTCGAAGGGGAGGTCGGCGTTGAAGGCGCGGATGAGATAGTCGCGGTACCGCCAGGCGTGCGGGAGCCACGCGTCGTGCTCGGTGCCGTGGGTGTCGGCGTAGCGGACGACATCCATCCAGTGGCGCGCCCAGCGTTCGCCGAAGTGCGGCGAGGCGAAGAGGCGGTCGAGGAGGGTTTGGAATTTGGAATGGCGAATTTCGAGTGACGAATTGGGGGAGTAATCGGCGGCGAAGGCTTCGACTTCGGCCGGGGTGGGTGGGAGGCCGAGGAGCGTGAAATAGAGGCGGCGGATGAGGGTGCGTGCGTCGGCTTCGGGGGCGAGGGCGGCGGGGTTGGCAGGGAGTTTGGCGAAGAGGAAGGCGTCGATGGGGTTCGTGGAGGAGAGGCTGCTGCGGCGGGGTGGCGTGGGGACGCCGGGGCGCTGGATGGGTTGGAAGGACCAGTGGGGCGCGGCGGGTGCGGCGGGGGATTGGGTGGCGACGGCGAGGAGGAGAGAAAAGATGAGAAAGGAAAATTTCGGATCGAGAAATTCCGGTTTCATTTTTCTGCCCCGCATTTTTCTACCCGCCGGTTTCATCAGGTTCGGCTTCAGGCCAGGACGTTACGTACGACGTGGCCGAAGACGTCGGTGAGCCGGTAGTCGCGGCCGGCGTGGCGGTAGGTGAGGCGTTCGTGATCGAAGCCCATGAGGTGCAAAATGGTGGCGTGGAAATCGTGGACGTGGACGGGCTGCTCGACGGCGCGCAGGCCGTGTTCGTCGGTGGCGCCGTGGACGATGCCGCGCTTCACGCCCGCGCCCGCGAGCCACGAGCTGAAGGCCCACGGATGATGCTCGCGACCCTTCGCGTCCGCAGTGTTGTTGAACGGCGTGCGGCCGAACTCGGTGGTCCACACGACGAGCGTGTCGTCGAGCATTCCGCGTTGTTGGAGGTCGCGCAGGAGGGCGGCGATGGGCTGGTCCACGTTTTTGGCGAGGCCCTGGTGGGACATCATGTCGCCGTGTGCGTCCCAGTTGCCGGACGAGCCGGTGTCGATGAGTTCGACAAAGCGCACGCCGCGTTCCACGAGGCGGCGCGCGGCGAGACATTGCCAGCCGAAGCCGGTGGTTTGACCGCGTTGCAGGCCGTAGCTCGCGAGCGTCGCCGGGTTTTCTGATTTGAAATCGAAGGCATCGGGCACGGCCATCTGCATGCCGAACGCGGTCTCGAAGGAACGGAGGCGCGCGGCGAGCAGCGGGTCGGCGTCGCGCGGGACGAGGTGGGTTTCGTTCAACGAATGCAGCGCGGCGAGTTCGAGCGCCTGTCGGCCGGCGGGCGTGCGCGGCGCGATGTTGGCGATCGGCTCGGGGCCGGGCACGACGAGCGTTCCTTGATGTGCGCCGGGGAGGAAGTCGTTCGCATAGACCTGCGTGCCGGCGTAGGTCTGCTTCGGCGCGATGACCACGAAGGACGGCAGATTGCGGTTCACCGTCCCCAGCCCGTAGCTCACCCACGAGCCGAGGCTCGGCCGCGCGAACGCGAACGAGCCAGTGTGCATGCCGAGCGTGGCGTTGTAATGGTTCGAGTGCGACGTGTGCAGCGAGCGGATGAGCGCGAGCTGGTCCACGCAGGTCGCGACGTGCGGGAACAGCGTGCTGACCTCGGTGCCGCACCGGCCGTGCGGCGCGAACTCCCACTGCGGGCGCTTGAGAAAAATGCGCTCGTAGCCGGGGCGGTTTTTGATCTCGGGATGGTCGGCCTTGATCTCCTTGCCGTGATCGCGCGTGAGGGCGGGCTTGGGATCGTAGGTGTCCACGTGCGAGACACCGCCGGTCATGAACAGAAAAATCACGCGCTTGGCCTTGGCGGGAAACTGTGCCGGAAGCGGCGCGAGCGGATCACCGCTGTCCGCGAGCAACTGCCGCACGACACCGGGAAAAAGCAGCGAACCGGCGACGGCGGATTGGAGGAAACTGCGGCGGGGGAAGCGGCGGAGGATCGGCGTCTTCATGAATGCGCTCGGTGGGGTTTTGGGTGGCGCGGGCTTTGGTGCATCGGTGTTAGCGACGGCAGTTAATCACAGCGGAGGATGGGAAGCGAGCGTGAGTGCGCGCGCTGCGTCGTGCGCCGCGGTGGCGGATTATCACTGACTGCGAGCGGCCGGGGCGTCCGCACATCGCGCATCGGCCTGGGCGGCAAGGCGCGGGAGAATTCCTTCGCCCTCATTCCTTTGCCAAAAGTTGACGTCCGATTTTCCGCACGCGGCCTTGTGTTTCCAGGCCGAGGCGTCCCTCGAACCCCGTTTCGCTGCCGCTGAAGCGCGGACCAGCCATTATCCAGAACTGACCCGTTGGCGGATGGAGCAGGGCAATTCCTTTCCCCTCTTTGCGGCTGGTTGCGTTCTTTGCGGCTAATTTCCCCACCTACTTCTTCTCTTTCGTCACCACCGTCGGAAACGCCTTTGCGAGCTGGCCGGTTTTGATGACCCCGCCTTGCATCACGGCGATAAATTTCGCGCGGTTCTCGAGCACGGCGATGTCGGTGACCGGGTTGCCGTCCACGATCAGAACGTCGGCGAGCTTGCCGGGCTCGAGGGTGCCGAATTCGGCGGCGCGGCCCATGATTTCCGCGCCGGTCTTGGTGGCGCACTTGATGACCTCGAGCGGCGTCAGGCCGACATCTTTCACGAAGAAGGTCAGTTCGCGCGCGTAGTCGCCGTGCGGGTTCCAGCCGAAGCCGTAGTCGCCGCCCATGCCGAGGCGGCCGCCCGCGCGCAGGATGCGGCGGGCGCTTTCCGCGCCGCCCTCGAGGGTTTCCTGATGGCCGTCGATGACGACTTGCGGCAGGCCAAACTCGGGTCCGCGCAGGATGCTGGCCTTCTCGAAATAGAGCGCGGGCACGACCGGCACGTCGCGGGCGAGGAGCAGGTCGAGCGCCTCGTCGTCCATAAAGGTACCGTGTTCGAGCGTGTCGTAGCCGGCGCGCAACGCGTTCTTGATGCCCTCCGTCGCGCGGCAATGACCGGTGACCTTGAGCTTGTGATTGTGCGCGGTGGCGACGACGGCGTGCATTTCCTCGAAGGTCATGCAGAGCGTGTGATGGTCGTTGAGGTCGGGTGAGGCGGCGTCGCCGGTCGGGTAGGTCTTCACCCATTCGATGCCGTCCTTCACGAGCGAACGCACGGCGCGGCGCGCGTCCTCCTGGCCGTTGATGATGAACACCAAGCCCTCCATGCCGATTTTGCGAAACTCGGGATTCCAATCCATCAGCCCGCCCGCCGAGCAAATCTCGCGGCCCGAGGTTGCCAGACGCGGGCCGGGAATGAGGTCTTCTTCGATCGCCTTCTTCAGCCAGACATCGACGTTGAACAGGCAGCCGCCCGAGCGCGCCGCCGTGTAGCCGCACTCGACGAGCAGGCGCGAATTTACGGAGGCGAGCAGCGAGACGTATTCGACGGGATACTTGATGTCGAGGTCCTCGAGCGCCGCGATGTTGAAGTAGGTCGCGTGAAAATGCGCCTCGACGAGACCGGGCATGATCGTGCCGCCGCGGGCGTCGAGGCGCTGGGCGGCGGGCGGAACGGCGGGCGCCTGCGCGGCGGGGCCGGCGTAGCGGATGCGGCCGTTCTCGACGACGAGCGCGGCGTCGGGCACGGCGGCCGCGCCCGTGCCGTCGATCAACTGGCCGTGGGTGATGAGTGTGGTGCCGGTGGCGAGTTTCATGGCGGGGAGATTTTGCTTAGCCGTAACTATGCAGTCGGAACGGGACAGAAAACCACAGAGACACGATGAACACAGAGAAGAACGGCCGACGGCAGCGGCTCCGAGAAGTCACCCTTCAGCGAACGAAGCTTGACCAGTGAGTTCTTGGTTTTCTCTGTGATCATCGTGTCTCTGTGGTCAAAAAATTCGGTTCGACTGAATGGTTGCGGCTTAGAGCGAGTTTAGAAACGGATTCACAAGTTCCAGCGTTTGCTGCGGTTGAGTCGCGTGGATGTTATGGCCGATGCCGGGGAGGTCAACGCGCGTGCAATGCGGGATGACCGCCGTGACGCGTCCGGCCTCGGTCGCGCCCAACATGCCGCCCAGCGCGGGATCGGCGCGCAGCAACAGCGTGGGACAGGCGATACGCGGGAGTTCGGCGAACCAGTCGAGGCCTTCGAGCCAGCGGCCGGCGAGGAGCGGTGCAAGCACGCGCGGGTCCATTTTCAGCAGGCACTCCGCGCTGAAACGCAGGGCGGCGAGGTCGCGCATTTCGCTGAACTTCACCACCGCGCCATCGCCCGGCCGCCGCACGGGCAGGTCGGCGAGCGCGAGCGTGAGATCGTCCACGGAGCGCGGTGTGGTGAGCAGGCGCTGGATGCCGGAGAATTGGAGATGAAACGGCGACTCACTCACCCGCTCGGCGAGCGTGGTCCCGGGCGGATCCTCGAGCACCAGCGCCCGCACGCGTCGGGGCGCGTGCGCGGCGACCACGGCCGCGACCATTGCCCCGAGCGAGTGGCCGAACACCGCGACCGGCTCGTCACCGAGCAAATGCAGGAAACGCACCGCGTCGTCGGCAAAATTGCGGATGAGATATTCCCCGTGGTTGCTGCGCTCGGAAGCACCGTGCCCGCGGAGATCGAGCGCGATGACGCGCCAGTGCCGGGTCAGCTCGGGCAGCAATGGCGACCAGTCCTGCCAGCAGCGCGTGACGCCGTGGATCAAGAGCAACGGCGGGCCGTTCGCGGGGCCAAGGGCGGCGGTGAGGGTGAGATCGCCGAGGTGGAAACGTTCCGCCACCAAGCGCGCCGGCGGCTCCGGTTGGGGAGCGCGGGGGGGATTTTCCGGTGCGGCGGTGGCTGGCTCCGTGCGTGGCATGTGCCGCGCACGGTAGGTAGCCGGATGGGGGCGTCAAGCGGCGGCTGGCGACGTCGGGCGCGACCAAGGGACGCCCGACTATCTTTTGGGCGCACGGGTTGGCGGCGAACCACGGCGGAAGCGAGCAGTGGCGCCTACTTCACAACCGCCGCCGGCACGGTCGCCGGCTTGGCGCGTGAGTTGGCGACGGCCTGGTGCGCCGTCTCCTGAAGGAAACGCGCGTGGGCCTGGTTGAGGCCCGCGGGCACGAACGCATTTCCCACGACGCTGTCACCGAAGAGCACCTCGTAGAAAACACACGCGCCCAGATACTCGCCCGCCAGGTTGGCGTGATGCCCGTCGATGCCGAGTTTCGCCGGGCTGTTGGTTTGCTTCGCGAGCCGCCAGCCTACGTGCAGGGAGTGCGTCTGGTCCGGCACGGTGGTCTGCTCCTTTTTCGTGAAGTCATACTTCGCGTCCGGCTGATAGCCCCACTTCGGGTCCGTGTCGGCCAAATGGAAGGCGTCGCCGACCGGGATGCGCCGCACGCCCAACTCCGCCGCGATGGTCGTGTAGGCGCTCGTGAGCATCCGATACATGTCGGCCTGCGTGGCCGGTTCGCCGGCCTTCGGCGCGGTGACGGCGAAGCGCGGATCGTCGCGGCGATAAGCCCAGGTCTGGTGGATCAGCACCTCGGCTTTCGGCGCGTGTTGCTTGATGTAGTCGTGAAGCTGCTTCGCGAACGGCCGGTAGGTCGTGACATCGTGACTTTTGATGCTGGCCTGCTGGAGGGTCACGAAATCCCACGGCTGCGCGGTCAGCGCCTGTTTCAAACTCAGCTTGTTGTTGTAGAGACCGGCTGCGGCCTTTGGGTCTTTCTCGTGCTGTTCGACCTTTTCCCAGTGCAGTGACAACGGCGAACCACCGACCACGAGCGGTTGGTGAACGAGGACGTTGCCCGCGCTTTTTGTCAGGTCATTCAGATACCGCGTGGCGTTTTGGGAGAAACTGTTGCCCACCGTGATCAGGCGCACGGTCTTGGCGGGCTGGGCGTCCGGTGCCAGCGCGGCCTTCGCTGGCGGGGCGTCGGCGGCGGGGGCGAGATGACCGCAAAGAACGCAAAGCGACGCGAAAAGGAAAGCGAGAAGCCTGGGATGGCGCATGGATTATTTGGATTTGAGGACGGACTCGATGCTCGCGGTGACGTGCTGCGCGAGCAGCGCCGAGCCGGCGGCGGTGAAGTGAACGTCGTTGGGCTGTTGCAATTCCTTCAGGCGCGGCGCGATGGCGGCGTGCAAGTCGTCGATGGCGATTTTGTTTTCCTCCATGACCTTGCGGGCGATGCGGTTGTACTCGTCCACGCTGCCGAATCGGCGGGTGGGCGAAATGATCCCGCCATTGGGCACGGGCGTGGTCGTGGCCCAGATGAGTTTTGCGCCGGTGGCTTGGAGGCGAGTAACAAGTTCGCGCAGATTCTTTTCGTAAACGTCCGGCGGCGAATGCCGCGCACCCTCGGGCGGGAGCTTCGCGTCGTGCAGGCCGAAGTTGAAATGAATCACGTCCCACTTTTTGTCGCCGAGCCATTTGGCCAGTCCGGCCAGCCCGACGCTCGTGGCCCCGCAGTTCGTCGGCGGCCGATGGACGTTGGCTTTCCCCTTCAACAACGCACGCGTCGGAAACGTGTAGCCCATGGAAATGGAATCGCCGATGAGCAGCACGCGCGGCAAGCCGGGCACGTCCTCGACGGGCGCGTCGGCGGCGAGCGAGTTGCAGGCCAGGCCCACGGCGAGCAGGGCCGTGAGCAGGATTCGTGAGTTCATGTGGGCGAAACACTGTGGCGTGCTGTTGCCCCCGCCAAGGAGTTTCCCGGTTCCCATGATTCTGGTTCTAATGATTCTGTTCCAACTTTCTGCCGCCCCGCGATTGCGAACCGGAAAGCTCAGAATCATTAGAGGCAGAATCATGGGGAGACCCGAGATGGAAGAGACGCACCAAAAGTCGTTCGCGGCGGGCACCGGATTTGACTCTCTTTCCCCGCCGCAGTAACACCCTTTCGCATGAGCAAAGCCACCGAAACCATCAGCTTCGAGTGCCCGCCCGAACTCCGTGAACGCCTGCCAGCTTCGGACAGCGGTCGCAGTGAGTTCATCCTCCAGGCCATCGTGGAAAAGCTCGAACGCGATCAACGCGCCGAGTGGAAGCCAACGACGAAGCGCGGACTGCGACTCGCGGAACTGCTCGAAGCGGGCAAGGCCGAGCGCGGCCCCTTGTTGAGCGAAGAAGAATTTGAACGCGAATTGAGCGAACGCCGTGGACGGAACTTTTGAAGCGATGGCGTGCTCTTGCCCCTGCCAAGCAGTTTCCCCGTCCCCATGATTCTGTCCGCCCGCAGCCCACGGCCAGTATTCGTTCGTCGTCGGTTGTCCAGCCCTCGTTCCAGCCCTCCGCCTCGCCCCGCACCCGCAGCGGGCCGTCGCTGAATCGCCCCCACCCACCTCCCGTCAGGCTCGCCCATGATGCACTGGCAATCTCCCCTCGCACTGCGCCGCCGCAGCTTCATCGGCCTCGGGCTGATGGGCGGACTCTCGGCGCTCGCCGGTTTTCCCGCGCTCGGTTCCGCCGGCACAACCAAGCGCAGCGGGCACTTCGGCCGCGCGAAGAATGTCCTAGTCCTCCTCGAACAAGGCGGCCTCTCGCACATGGACACCTGGGACCCCAAGCCCGAGGTCGTCGCCGAGCATCGCAGTCCCTACAAGCCCATCGCCACCAATGTTCCCGGCATTCAGTTCACCGAGCTCCTGAAGAAAACCGCGCGCCACGCGGACAAGCTCGCCGTCGTGCGCTCGATGCACCACAAGACCAACGTCGCCAACGGCCATCCCCAAGGCACGCAATACGCCCTCTCCGGCGAAATGCCCGGCGGCCCACTCGAGATGCCCGACATCGGCAGCGTCGTGGCGCACACCCTCGGCAGCCCGTGCCGTTATCTGCCGCCCTACATCATGGTCCCCGGCAATCACGAGCAGGCCGCGATGACCCGCACCGGCTTCCTGCCCGCTGGCCTCGCGCCCTTCAAGACCACCGGCCGCGACCTCGCCGACCCCGCCTGGCGCGTGCCGAATCTGAGCCTGCTCGCGGGCATCGACGAGCGCCGCTTCCGCGACCGCCGTGACCTGTTGAGCAATCTAAACATCGGCCTTCCGCCCGCCGGCACGGGCGTCAAGGCGATGGCCTCCTTCACGGCTCAAGCCGAAAATCTCCTGACGAATCCCAAGACCCGCGACGCCTTCGATCTCCAGCGCGAAACCGACGCCACCAAGGACCTTTACGGTCGCGGTCATCGCGGTCAGTGCTACTTGCTCGGCCGGAAACTCATCGAGTCCGGTGTCCGCTTCGTGACCGTCGATGTGCGTGAGCCGTTGTCCGACAAGACGCCCGGCGGCTTTAACATGAACTGGGACCACCATGACCTCATCTACACCAATGGCTCGTGCGGCACCGTGCGTGACAAGGCCGGCGGCGAGGGCCGCTACGGCATCGGCACCTGGCCGATGATGGGTTCGACCGACCACGCGCTCGCCGGTTTGCTCGAGGACATGCACCAGCGCGGGCTGCTGAAAGAAACGCTCGTCTGCTTCGTGACCGAGTTCGGCCGCACGCCGCACCTGAACAAGTTCGCCGGTCGTGACCATTGGGTGAACGCCTACTCCATCGCCTTCGCCGGCGCGGGCATTCCCGGCGGACAAGTCATCGGCGCGAGCGACAAGGAAGGCGGCTACGTCGTGGACCGCCCGCTCACGCCCGAGGACTACGCGGCGACCATTTACGAATTCCTCGGCCTCGACCGCGAAAAGCCGATCTACACGCCCGAAGACCGCCCCATCTTCCTCGCGAAGACCGGCGAGGTCATCATGGAGTTGATCTAGCCGTGTCGTTTCGCATCTCGTGGTTGCTGACGCGACTCCCTCCCCATCCTTGTAGGAGCCGAGGTAACGAGACTCTAACCTTCCCCGTCGGCGCGTTCGCAGGCACTCGCCGCTTGCGAGCAACCCCTGCCGGCCTAAAGCTTTCACCATGATAAAAGCCCCTGAGTCTCCCCCGGTCCCCGTGCGCGGCGTGCCCCTCTGGCCGCTGTCCGTGGCCGCGTATCATGCGCTGGGCGAGGCTGGTTTGATTCCCAAAAACACCGAACTGCTCTACGGGTTCGTTTACACGAAAATGTCCAAATCCCCTCTGCACAGCGCCCTCATCCGTCGCCTCCTGCGCCTGCTCCAGCTAGCCTTGCCGCCGGGGTTTTTCGTGGACAGCGAACAGCCGATTGCCTGTTCCGACTCCGAGCCGGAACCGGACCTCGCCGTGATTCGCGGCACCGCGGAGGACTACTGGAATCAACATCCCCGCACCGCCGAACTCGTCATCGAAGTGTGCGTGACCAGCCATGAGTACGACCGCTCGAAACTGCGCGCCTACGCAGCGGCGGGCGTGCAGGAGTGCTGGTTCGTCCTCGGACCGGAAAAGCAAATCGAAGTCTTCCGGCAACCCAGCGGCGGACAGTTCACCGAACACGCACTGCACGGCCCGGGCGGAACACTCACCAGCGCCGCCCTCCCGCATTTCACGCTCTCCCTCGCCGCCCTCTTCGCCAAATGACCTGGCCCCATTTCGCAAGCCGCGCCGCGCTCCGCCTCGTAGCCGCCGACGTGAGGAGGCGGACGAATTCACCCAACGGCCGATCCGCTTCCTCACGTCGGCGGCTACCGCTCATCTTCGCGGCGCTCGCTTTCCTGTTGCTCCTCCCCTCCTCGCACGCTGCTGAAAAGGAAAAGAGCGAATCTTCCCCCAAACCCTCCCACCTCGAACCCATCCTCATCGGCCATCCACTCCGCCTCGAAATCCACCCCGTCTCCATCACCCTCGACAGCCCCCAGCGCCGTGCGCAAATCGTCGTCACGGGCGTTTACGCCGACGGTTCGGTGCAAGACCTCACCCGCGCCGCCACATTTCTCCTGAGCGATTCCAAAACCGCCACAGCCACCGCCAGCGCCGGCTTCCTCACGCCCCAGCGCGAAGGCACAACCGACCTGCTCGTGAAAGCCGGCGGACGCGAAACCAGAATCCCCGTCACCGTCGCCAACCAATCCGCCCCCGGACCCGTGTCCTTCAAATACGGTGCGCTCGCGGCGCTGAGCAAACAGGGCTGCAACTCCGGCGGCTGCCACGGTGCGCCCAGCGGCAAAGGCGGCTTCGCTCTCTCGCTCGGCGCGTTCGATCCCGAGGTGGACAAGGTCGCCCTCGTTCGCGACCTCTTCGGCCGCCGCGTAAACCCGGTCGAACCCGCCGCCAGCCTGCTGCTCCGCAAACCCCTGACCGAAGTCGCGCACCGCGGCGGCCTGCGCCTGCGCACCAACGACACCG
Organism: Akkermansia muciniphila; assembly: GCA_945861535.1. Classification (GTDB taxonomy): domain Bacteria; phylum Verrucomicrobiota; class Verrucomicrobiia; order Limisphaerales; family BJHT01; genus BJHT01. Next base: position 36,720 of record CAMAUZ010000017.1, read on the forward strand.
CCCACGCACTGCTCCGCGATTGGATCGGCCAGGGCTGCGCCTTCGACCGCGACGACGCGCCGCACTGCACCGCCATCACCGTCCATCCGCCCACTGGCCGTGTGCTCAAATGGCCCGCGCACACGCAGCAATTGCAGGTCACGGCGAAATTCTCCGACGGCTCATCGCGCGACATCACCCGCCTCGCGATCTACACCAGCTCGGATGAATCCCTCGCCAGCGTCACGCCCGAAGGACTCCTCATCGGCACCGGCGCGCGCGGACAGATGGCCGTGAGCGTGCGCTTCCTCGAACACGTCGAGGCCTGCTACCTGACGCTCGTGCGCGACGTGCCGGATTTCCGCTGGGCCGCCCCCGCCGAGCGGAACTTCATCGACCGCCTCGTCAACGCGAAGCTGCGCCAGTTGCAATTCCTCCCCGCGGAAACCTGCACCGACGACGAGTTCCTCCGCCGCGTGCAGCTCGACGTCATCGGCATTTTGCCCAACCCCGACGACACCCGGAAATTCCTCGCCGACCCCGCGCCCGACAAGCGCGCCAAGCTCATCGACACGCTGCTCGACCGCCCCGAATACGCGCGCTTCTGGGCGCTGAAATGGGGCGACCTCCTCCGCCTCAACGCGCAGCAGATCACCGGCGGGGGCGTGAACAAATACCATCGCTGGCTCGTGCGCTCGTTTGCGGAAAACCAGCCCTACGACCAGTTCGTGCGCGAACTCCTCACCGCGCAGGGGAGCACCTTCGAGCAGCCCGCGGCGAATTTCTACCGCACCGTCGCCACCACCACCGACACGCTGGAAACCACCGCGCAGCTTTTCCTCGGCGCGCGCCTGCAATGCGCCAAGTGCCACAACCATCCCTACGAACGCTGGACCCAGGACAACTACTACGGCATGGGCGCGATCTTCGAGCGCGTGAAACGCCAGCCCGCCGGCCGCACCGGCGAGCAGGTCATCTACACCGCGCGCCGCGGCGAAATCACCCAGCCCCGCACCGGCAAGGAAATGAAACCGTGGGCGCCCGGCGCGGGCGAACTCACCGCTGCGCCCGACGCCGACCGTCGCGAAATTTTCGCCGCCTGGCTCACGCGCCCCGACAATCCCTACTTCGCGCGCGTCGAGGCCAACCGCCTCTGGTCGCACGTCATGGGCCTCGGCATCGTCGAGCCGATCGACGATTTCCGCGACTCGAACCCGCCCTCGAACGTCGAGTTGCTCGACGCGTTGGCGAAAGATTTCGCGGCTCACGGCTTCGACCGGAAACACCTCCTCCGCACCATCCTCAACAGCCGCACCTACCAGGCTAGCTCCCGCGCCAACGCGTTCAACGAAGACGACACCCGCTACTTCTCCCGCGCCCGGCAGCGCCTCCTCACCGCCGAGCAACTCCTCGACGCCGTGTGCCACGTCACCGGCGTGCCCGAGCGTTTCGGCAGTCTCCCCGCCGGCACGCTCGCCACGCAACTCCCCGCGCCCGAGCCGGGCAACGCCTTCCTCGGCGTCTTCGGCCAGCCCCCGCGCACCACCGCCTGCGCCTGCGAACGCCCCAGCGCGCCGCAGCTCGCCCAAGCCCTCCAGCTCTTCAACGGCCCCCTCATCCACGGCAAACTACAATCCAAAGACAACCGCCTCCGCCGCGCCCTGACCGCCGGAAAAACCGACGCCGAAATCATCACCGAACTCTACCTCACCGCCCTCTGCCGCCCGCCGAAGCCCACCGAACTCGCCACCGCCACGAAACACGTCACCACCCAACCCGACCGCGAACGCGCCCTCGAAGACCTCGCCTGGTCCCTGCTGAACGTGAACGAATTCCTCTTCCAGCACTGAGGCGCGCATGACGGCCGGTGTGTTGGTGGCAGGGGACGTTTCCCAAATCACGGAACGAAGACCGCGCCGCCGTGCCAGTCTCAAAACAAACGCCTCGCCATTCCGTCCCCATAATTCTGCCGCTCATAATTCTGTTCCCCTCCCCGCCGCTCCCCGCCACGCATCTGCCACTCCGCGCCATCCGATCGCGGATCACCAACCCGCAACGATGCCGTCACGGAAACCGAAGCGTGGTCTCCAAGCCGCAGATACGTCCACCCCCAGCGAGTGCTTCAGCCAATCCAAGCGCCTCCTCCCATCCCCCTCCGGCCCTTCCGAGACCCCAGACCCCAGACCCTATCCCCAGCAGGCCCTCCCCTTCCTCAGTCTCCCGGCTCCGGCAAATTTAGCTTCCCCTCTCGTTCCAACCGAATCAGCTCCGCCGTGTACCCCAGCCGAAAATTCGGATACCTAAACTGATACCCCAGCTCCGCCTTCGCCCGCCGATTCTGCACCCGCTTCTGCGTCAGCCCCCGTTTGCGCGCCGCATTCTCCTCCGCGGACGCGACCGGCGGCATCGGCTTCCCCGTGGACTCCGCGAGAAACCGGAAAAACGTCAACTGCGTCACCGGCTCATCATCCACCGCATTGTAAACCTCCCCCGCCCGCCCGCTCTGCAACGTCGCGATGATCAGCCCCACCACATCCTCCCGATGGATCATGTTAATCAGGCGATCCCCTTTCCCCTGCATGCGCGCCGCATCCTGCAAATACTGCAAAAACAAATGTCCCCGCTCCGGTCCGTAAATCCCCGCCACGCGCAACACCACCGCCGGCAACTTCTTCTCCCGCGCCGCCGCGAACAACAACCCCTCCACCTCCACCAACACCCGCCCGGTCTCCGTAGCCGGCACCGTCGGCGACGACTCCTTCACCGACGACCCATCCACCTGCCCATAGACACTCGTGCTGCTCGTATAAACAAACTTCAGCGGCGGACGCGTCCCCAGCCACTCGATCAAATTCTTCGTCCCCCGCAGATAAACCTCCCGATACTCCTCCACCCCGCCCTTGCTCGACGACACCGTGTTCACCACCCAATCAAACGGCCCCGGCAACCCCGCCAAATCCTCCGCCCGCGACACATCGGCCACCAACGGTTTGATCCCCGCCGCCACCAACTCTTCGGCCCCCGCCGCCGACCGCCGCACCCCGAAAACCTCATGCCCCAGCCGCACCAGCTCCGCCCCCAACGGCAGCCCCACATACCCACATCCGACAATCAAAACGCGCATCCGGCGACGCTACCCGACACCCGTTCCACGATGAAAGCTCTGCCTCATCCGCTCTCGCTCGGTGGGGGTGATTAAAAGTGGGTGAGAGTGAGGGGCGAGGACGCTGCTGCCCTCACGGCCCTGGTAGGGCGGGGCTGTCCTCAGCCCGCCGCCGCTGGCCAAGCCACGGGTGCCTGGACCTCACGACGGCGGGCTGAGGACAGCCGCGCCCTACCAGCGCACCGGCCTCACCCACTTTTAATCACACCCACGCTCGGTAGTGCGCCCTTGTCCCGAGCGCGCCGCTCGTATATCTGCACGGTCCGGCGGCGCGCTGGGGACAGACGCGCCCTACCAATCTCTGCACCGCCCCATTCCTTTGCCCAAATCTCCCCTGCCTCCATTTCTCAGCCCCCGATTTTTCTGCCGGTTCTCCGCTGTCCGCATTGCAACACCCACCCGCCCGTGTAGCGTCCCGCGCGACCGACACATGCCCCTACAACCCATCTCTCCGCCCCCCGCCACCACCCTGCGCCGTCCCGAACTGCTCGCGCCCGCGGGCGACTGGGAGTGCGCCAAGGCGGCGGTGGAGAATGGCGCGGATGCCATTTACTTCGGCCTGGACCGCTTCAACGCGCGGATGCGGGCGCATAATTTCACGGCGGCGGATTTGCCGCGGCTCATGGAGTTCCTCCACCGGCGCGGGGTGCGCGGGTATGTGACGTTCAACACGCTGGTCTTCGCGCACGAACTCGCGGACGCGGTGGAGTATCTCCGCTCGATCATCACGGCGGGCGTGGATGCGGCGATCGTGCAGGATGTCGGCATCTGCCGGCTCATCCGGCGGCTGTCGGCGGATTTTCCGATCCATGCCTCGACGCAGATGACGGTGACGAGCGCGGCAGGCGTGGAGTTTGCCCGTGATCTGGGGGCGAATCTGGTGGTGCTGGCGCGGGAGTGTTCGCTGAAGGAAATCGCGAAGATTGGCGGGGGCGAGGTGGGGGCGGTTTCCGCGATGCCGCTGGAGGTGTTCGTCCATGGCGCTTTGTGTGTCGCCTATTCGGGGCAGTGCCTGACGAGCGAATCTCTCGGTGGCCGCTCGGCCAATCGCGGCGAGTGCGCGCAGGCGTGTCGCATGCCCTACGACCTGATTTCCGATGGCAAGAAGATCGATCTCGGCGACCGGCGTTATCTCCTCAGTCCGCAGGATCTCGCCGGTCTCGAAGTGCTGCCGGAGATCATCCGCGCCGGCGTTGCCTCGCTGAAGATCGAAGGCCGGCTGAAGGCGCCGGAGTATGTCGCGAATATCACGCGGGTGTATCGGCAGGCCATCGATCGTGCGCTGGGGATCGTTCCCACGCCGGTACCGCAGGCGTCCCCGCCTGCGAGTTCCGGCGGCGTCTCGCCGCCCGGACCGACGGCTGGGGCGAGGACCGTACCGGGGGGGCGACCGCTGGTCGCCGCCGTCTCGCCGTCCGCAGGGACACGGGGCGAGACGCCCCGCCCACTCGCAGGCGGGGACGCCTGCGGTACCCACGGCCCCGACGCGGACCGCTATGCCCTGGAGATGAGTTTTTCGCGCGGGCTTTATCCCGGCTGGTTCGGCGGCATCAACAACCAGCAGCTCGTCCATGCCCGCTTTGGGAAAAAGCGCGGGGTCTTTCTTGGTCGCGTCGAGCGCATTCAGAACGGGCGCGTCTCTCTCCGCCTCGAAGCGCCTGCCAAGCCCGGCGATGGCGTGGTCTTTGATGCGTCGCACCCGGACGAAAAGGAAGAAGGCGGCCGCCTTTACGAAGTCACGCCCGAGAAAGCCCGCCCCGGCGCGCCCGCACTCACGACGCTGGCGTTCGGCCACGGCGACATTGATTTCTCTCGCGTCCACGTCGGCGACCGGCTGTGGAAAACCAACGACCCCGAACTCGACCGCCGCCTCCGCGCTAGCTTCGAGGGCGACCAACCGCGCTTCCAACGCCCCGTCTCCGCCGAAGTCCACGGCCATGCGGGCGCGCCGCTCACGCTGATTTTGCGCGATGAAACCGGTCACGTCGTGCAGGTCGCTTCCGCCATTCCCCTCGCCGTCGCGGAGAAACAGCCGCTCACCGACGCGCGTCTCCGAGACCAACTCGGACGACTCGGCGGCACGCCGTTCAAACTCGACCGCCTCGCCAACCGGCTCGAAGGCCCCGTCATTCTCCCGATGAGCGAGCTGAACCGCCTCCGCCGCGACGCCGCCGCGCAGCTCGATGCTCTGCGCGCACAGCCCAAGCGCTGGCAACTCACGGACGTGTCTCCGGCCCTGCCGGTGCTGCCTCCCACGCTGCCCTCTGCCGCCGCGTCCGCCACGCCCGCGCCCGCCGCACCCACGTTGCCCGATCTCCCCCGCGATGAAGCGGAGCGCCGAGCATCGCTCGGCGTTGATCGCCCCAGTCCGTTCGTGCCGAGCGATGCTCGGCGCTCCGCGGAGGACGCCAAACAATCGCCTGAACTCATCGTCCTCGTCCGATCTCTTCCCCAGCTCGAGGCGGCGCTGCGCTGCGGCGTCAGCACGCTCTACTGCGAACTGGAAGACCCGAAGAAATACCGCGACGCCGTCCGCATGGCGCACGAATCCTTCGGCTGCGCCGGCCCGCAGAAGACGATCTGGGTCGCGCCGCCGCGCATCACCAAGCCCGGCGAGGAATGGATTCTGAACATCGTCCGCTCGAGCAACGCCGACGGCTACCTCATCCGCAATTACGACCACCTGAAATTCTTCGCCGCCGACCGCCGCATCGGCGACTTCTCCCTCAACATCGCCAACGCCCTCGCTGCCGCGCACTTCCACGACCGCTTCGCGCTCGAACGCCTGACCGCGTCCTACGACCTCAACATCGCCCAGCTCGAGGGCCTCCTGCGCTCCGCCCCGCCCGCGTGGTTCGAGGTGACCATCCACCAGCACATGCCGATGTTTCACATGGAGCACTGCGTCTTCTGCGCCTTCCTCTCGAGCGGCACGGACTACACCAACTGCGGCCGCCCCTGCGACAAACACGATGTCCGCCTCCGCGACCGCGTCGGCGCCGAGCACCCGCTCAAGGCCGACGCCGGCTGCCGCAACACGCTCTACAACTCGCAGGCGCAGACCGGCGCGGAATTTGTCGCCCCGCTCCTCGCCCTCGGCCTCCGCCATTTTCGCATCGAGTTCCTGAACGAAACTCCCGACCTCGTCGCCCAGACCATCGCCAAATATCGCCTCCTCCTCCGCGGCGAAACCACCGGCGCGCAGCTCTGGCGCGAGTTCAAACTCATGAACCAGCTCGGCGTCACCCGCGGCCAGGTCGCGGGATAAACCAGACATTTTTTCCGGCGACGGATGCACTTGGAAATGGCAGGGGCGGCAAACCACGAAAGACGCGAAGGACGCGAACGACCCGAACGACCCGAACGACCCGCAAACAAAGGGTCGCATCGGGGTTGGCCGGCCAGGAATCACCTCACCCGGCTGAGGAAAACTTCCGATCTCGCAAGGTTTTCTCCGTTCGTGTCTTTTGAGTCTTTCGTGGTTCCATTTGCTTCGTTCAGGATGAAACACCTAAGAAACACGGACCTATCCGCATGATCACCGTTGTCGGCAGTTTCAACATGGACCTCTTCATCGAGGTGCCGCGCTTTCCCGCGCCCGGCGAGGCCATTCACGGACGCAATTTCCGCCGCGCGCCCGGCGGCAAAGGCGCCAACCAGGCCTATGCCGTCGCCCGGCTCGGGCACCCGGTCGCGATGATCGGGGCGGTGGGGGCGGACGCGTTCGGCGAAGAAATGGTCGCGAATCTCGCGGCGCTGGGCGTGGACCTGGAAGGCGTCGTGCGGCGGGCCGACATCGCCAGCGGCACCGCAATGATCGTGCTCGATGCCACCGGCCAGAATCAGATCGTGGTCGCCAACGGCGCGAACGACACGCTCACCGCCGGGGACATTCGCCGGATGGCTGCGCTCTTCCAAAAATCGCGGGCCATCATCACGCAGCTCGAGACCACCGCGCAGGCCGCCGAGGCCACGTTGCGGCTCGCCCGCGCGGCGGGCGCGCTGACCGTGTTGAACCCCGCGCCGTTCGCACCGGTCCCGGATGAATGGCTGAGCTGGTGCGACTGGATCATTCCGAATGAGGGCGAAGCTTCCAAGCTGAGCGGCATCGAAGTCACCGGCCGTGCGACTGCCGCCGCCGCCGCGCGGAATCTCCAGACCCGCTCCGGCCGGGCGCGCGTGGCGGTGACGTTGGGAGCGGACGGGGTCTGGCTCGACACGCCGGAGTTTGCCGGACACATCCCCGGCGTCCGCGTCCAGGCCGTTGATACGGTCGGCGCGGGCGACACCTTCATCGGAGCCTTCGTCACGCGCCTCGTCGAAGGGGCCGAGGCGCGCGAAGCCGCGCGGTTCGCCTGCGCCGCCGCGGCCATCGCCGTGACCCGGCGCGGCGCGCAAGCGAGCATTCCCACGCGGGCCGAGGTCGAGACGCAGATGTCGTCCGGCGGCGCGGCGAACGGCGGGGGCAAGGGCTAGCCGGCCTTCGCCACGCCAAACGGGGAGCGCACGCGGCCCGCGTGCCGGTTTGGGCGGCCCGCCCAAACCCTCGTTCCCGAGTCTGCCTTCCCGCCGCAGGGAAAAGTTAGTGGGACGAAGTTTTCGGCGGGCCGCCGAAAACAGCACGCCAGCGGCGTGCGCTCCCCGCGGGCGGGCCGCCCGCGCTCACGGGGCGGGCGCATTCGGAACGCATCGGGCGTGAAAACAACGCCCGGCCAGCGCTGTTTGCAAACGCCGCCGGTTCTCGTTGCCGCTGCGCTGATTCCCGAATTGCCGCGAAAACCGGGAAAAGTCTGATGCCGGCGGTCCGGCGACGAACCCAACCCAGCCGTGGCAACCAACTTGCTCTCCGAACGGTTTGTGTCTCCCGGCCTGAAGAAACCGCTCCTCTTGCTCGCCGCCGTGGTGCTGATCGCGCTGGGGCTTGCGCTGGCCACGCGCGCGCCCGAGCCCCTGGGCTTTCTCCAACGCCTCGAGTGGATGACCTACGACTGGCGCGTGCAGCTCGCCGCCAATCCCTCCGCGCCCGCCGATCCGCTGCTCGGCCTGCTCTATCTCGACGACGACAGCCTCGCGCTGATGAACGAGCGGCGCGGTCATCGCTGGCCGTGGCCGCGCAGTGTTTATGCGGAGGCGTTGCAGGAGCTGCAAAAACAAGGCGCGGCGGGCGTCGCGTTCGACATTCGTTTCTTCGAGTTGAACCAGGACCAGCCCGACTCCGACCGCGCCTTCGCCACGCAGTTGCGCGCCAGCGGGAACGTGGTCCTCGCCACGATGGGCGACAGCACCGCGCGCGACGGCTGGCACGCGTTGCCGCCCGCGCCGCTCTTCGCCACCAACGCCGCCGCGCTCGGCCACATCACCTCGGATCGCGACCCCGACGGCGTGATGCGCCGCACGTTTGCCTTTCGCGACGACCCGCAATTGGGGCGCGTCTGGCACCTCGCGCTCGTGCTCGGCGCGCGGGCGCTCGGACTCGATCTGGCCGCCGCGGAAATCCATCCCGACCGCATCATTCTGCGCGGTCCCGGCGTCGAGCGCGTGATTCCGGTGGATGACCGCGGGCGCTTCCCGATTGATTGGTCGCTGGAGAAAAACGATTTCCGCGTCACGCAACAAAGTTTCCACGAACTCCTAAAGCTCGACGCGCCGGCCACCAACGTCGCCACCGCGTCGCCCGCCGCCCAACCCGCCGCGCGCGGCGCGCCGGTCGTGAGCTTCAAGGACAAGCTCGTCGTGATCGGCTCGGTCGGCAGCGGCAACAACATCGCGGACCACGGCTCGACGCCGCTGGAGAAGGACTCGTTCCTGATCAGCAGCCATTGGAACGTGCTGAACAGCCTGCTCACCGGGCGCTTCGTCCGGCGCGTCGGCGTCGGCGCGGATTGGCTGCTCGTGGCGTTGCTCGGATTCGCGGCGGGCGCGGCGGCGTTGCGGCTCGAAGTGCGGCGGAGCACCGCGGTGCTCGTGATCGGTGCGGCGGTTTATTTCGCCGCGTGCGCCGTGTGCTATTCGCGCGAGCGGCTGTGGCTGCCGGTCGCGCTGCCGTTGCTCACGGCGCTCGTGGCACACATCGCGGTGGTGACGTGGCGCGCGTTTTTCGAGGGCCGCGAACGGGCGCGGTTGCAGGCGGTCTTCGCAAAGGTCGTCGCGCCCGAGGTCGCCGCCGAGTTAATGCGGCTGAAGGAACTGCGCCTCGGGGGCGAGCATCGCGAGGTGACGGTGTTTTTCGCAGACATCCGAGGCTTCACCGAGATTTCCAACCTGCGCCACGAGGAGGCGCTGGCTCAGGCCCGGCGGCTCAATTTCGATGCCGCCGGCACGCGCGCCTGCCTCGATGAACAGGCCGCCGCCATGCTCGCCACGGTGAATCTCTACCTCAAGACCGTCTCGGATCTGGTGAAGCGCCATCGCGGCACGTTGGACAAATACATCGGCGATTGCGTGATGGCCTTCTGGGGCGCGCCGGTCGCGAGCGACACGCACGCGCTCGACGCCGTGCAGGCGGCGGTCGCCGCGCAGCGCGCCGTCCACGCGCTCAACCGCGAGCGCGACGCCGAGAACCGCCGCCGCGACTCGGACAACGCCCTGCGCCAGCTCGCCGGCCAGCCGCTCCTGGCCGCGTTGCCATTGCTCGCGCTCGGCTCCGGCATCAACACCGGCACCGTCATCGCCGGCCTGATGGGCAGCGAAGATCATGTCCTGAACTACACGGTGTTTGGGCGCGAAGTGAACCTCGCCAGTCGCCTCGAAAGCGCGTCCGGCCACGGCCGGATTCTCATCGGCGACGGCACCTTCCGCGCGCTGCAACGCCTCGCGCCCGCGCTGGCCGCGACGTGCGTGACGCTGCCGCCGCTGCGCTTGAAAGGCTTCGATCAGCCCGTTCCCTGCTACGAAGTCCCGTGGCGCGAGGCCGGAGAAACTGAACGCTTCAACATCGACGAGACGCGGCACTACACGCGCACCGGCGACGTCGCTTCCTTTGCCCCGGCACCGTCGGCGTCCTCGCCGGCGAGTTCCGGCGGCGTCTCGCCGCCCGGACCGAGCGCGGAGAGCGGTCGTCCCCGGCCGCAGCAACTCCCGCCACCCCCAGCGCCGTGAAAATTCTCCCAGGCCCTCACCACCCGCCACGTCGCTGCGCTCGAGGACGGGCGCACGCCGGCGCGCAAGGAGTGCGGCATTTATGCCGCTTCGACGTTGGGCGTTTCGAGCGGCTGCGAATGCGCCGTTTCCTTCGTACGGTGAAGCGGCGTAAACGCCGCGCCCCGGACGCCCCGCCCTTGCAACTCCCCGCTCGCCCAATCCACTGGCATCCGTTACGAACCCTCCAACACCAACCAATCCATGAACAACTCCTTCCTCTCCAAACTCATCGAAGCCGTCCAGTCGCTGCTGCTCGATCCCGTCACGCAACTCCACCTGCTCGTCGCGGGCGGGCTGTGCGTGGCGCTCGGTTTTGTGGTCTTGCGCAGAACCGCCGAGAGCTTCGGCGCGGCAAACTTGGGGCTGCCGATGATGCTGCTGTCCTACGTGCTGGGCGGCGGCGGGATGCTCGCGGGCTTTGTCGCGGCGGAGCTTTTCGTGCTGCCGGAAATTCCCAAGTCCGTGCCACTGGCCGGCTACCTTGGCGGCGTGCTGGGCGTGCTGGTGCTCGCCATCGCCGCGCCCATCACCAAGGTCTTGTTGAAGCTCGGCTATTCGTCGGCAGCGTCGAGTTGGCTGACGGTGTTGGGCGCCTGTGCGGTGATCGTGTTCGGCGCGGATTTTGGTTTCACCAATTTTGGTCCGCAGATGGCACGGGTGATAAACCACAAGGGCGGGGTCGCCTACCGCCTCACCGCCACCGCCACGCCCGAGGATATGACAAAGCGCCGGATGGGTTTGCCGCTCGGGGCCGAGATCATCACGCGCGCCGACTCCTCGGCCACGCTGGATCTTGGCGCCAAGGGCTACATCACCGTGCGTCCGCTCACCATCGTCCGCATCCGTGCCGTGGGTGACAACGCGACCCTCGAGCTCGAGACCGGTCGCGTCATCGGTTCGGTGAAACACACCGCCGCGACGAAGTTTCAAATCCGCACGCCCGCCGCGAACACCGGCATCGTCGGCACGGATTTCATGGTGGATTCCGACACCGCCAAACAAACCATCGTCACCGTCGCGAGCGGCAAGGTCGCCGTCTCCGCGCCGAACGGCTCGGGCACCGTGGAAGTCGGCGCGGGCTACACCACCAGCGCGGCCCCCGGTCGTCCGCCGTCGCCGCCGCGCCTCGCCAACCCGGCCGATATCGGGATCATCAACTCGTTCAAAGCCGCGGTCGGCGATCCCATGAGCCGCCGCAACAAGGCCATTGAAGACGCGATGTGAGGTCGGCGTGCGGACGTCCCCGACCGCTGCTGCTCCGCACCTGCGAAGGCGCAGGAAATTCCGGGCAGCCCGGCTCCGATGTCGTCGCGGCGGCCGGGACGTCCGCGCTCGGTGGGTTGCGGCTCCGTCGCGCGGTGCTCAGCGTGAAAAAGGCGGTTCAACCACGGATGGACACGGATGGACACGGATGGACACGGATTAACCCGACAGGAGCGGGGAGTTCGCATCGCCGGTGTTCAGCCGGGTATGGAGGGCAGGGGAGGGTGGCCGCTCGGGCGGCGTGTGGTTCCCCTTTCAGTGAACGGTTCGCGCAGCGGGCAAAGCGTTTCCGCTCGCCGGGAGAACGAACTGAGCGGGTGAGACACCCGCGCTCCGACTGGCTGGTTATGGCTCAGTCCGTGACGGTGATGGCGACGTTGGTGGAGCGGTCGCCGAACCAATCGACGCCGTCCTGGAGCATCTGCCATTGCATGTTGTAGGTGCCGGCGGTGGCGGGGGCTTTGACCTGGAAGAAGAAGGTGGCGGTGGCGCCCGGCGCGATGGCGGTGCCGAGCTGGACGCGGGCGAAGCCCCAGGTCGTGTTGTCGGTGGGGTTGCGCGAGCCGAGGCGGTGGCTGGTCTCGGGCCGCCAGGTGGTGGTGCCGGTGTTCTTGAATTTCAGGGTCACGAAGAAATTGGAGCCTTTCTTCACCGGTGAAACCACGGTCTGGCTGACGAACTGCGCGCCGTTGGTGGCGGTGGCCGGTGCGGTGACGACGATGGGGACATTCGCGGATAGATCACCGAAGTAGCCCGCCGCACCCTGCACCATGCGCCATTGGAAGTTGTTGGTGCCGGCGACCGACGGGGCGACAGCGTTGAAGGTGAAGGTCGCGGTGTCGCCGGGTGCGACGGGGCCGGGGAGGGCGATGCGGTTGGTGCCCCAGACCGTGTTGTTCAGCGGGTTTTGGGCGGTCAGGGCAAAGCCGGCGGCGGTGGTCCAGGTGGTGTTGCCGGTGTTGCGCAGCACGATGGTGGCGGCGTTGGTCCGGCCAGTGGTCAGCGTGGACGGAACGATCTGCGAGACGAAGGCCGCGGCGTTGGTGGGCGGCGGCGGGAGGACGGTGCCGACCTCGATGACGAGGTTGGAGGTGAAGGCCCCGAACCAGTCGAAATTTTCGTGCACCATGCGCCACTGGAAATCGTAGGTGCCGGCGGTGGTGGGCGCGGTGACGGTGAAGTTGATGACGGCGAGTTGTCCGGGCGCGACGGCGTTGGCGAGTTCGACGCGGGGGAAGCCCCAGGTGGTGTTGTCGTCGGGATTTTGGGAGCCAAGGTTGAACGCGTCGGCGTCGGGATCAAACGAGGCGGCGGGCCAGGTGGTGTTGCCGGTGTTCCGCAGGACGATCTGGGCGTCGTAGGTTTCGCCGGGAGCCATGCGGTTGGTGATGGTCTGGGAGACGAAGGTGGAGTTGTCCACCGGCGGCCCGCTGATCTGGACGACGACGTTGGAACTGAGTTCGCCGAAGCGGCCGGCGCTTTCGAGATTCATCTGCCATTGGAAATTGTACGCCCCCGCCGTGGTCGGGGCGACGACCGTGAAATTGAAGTCGGCGATTTCACGCGGGGCGACGACGCCGGCGAGCAACGCGCGGTTGCCGCCCCAGGTCGTGTTGTTGGCCGGATTTTGCGCGGCGAGATTGTAGCCGGCCTGCGGGGTCCAGGTGGTGGTGCCGGCGTTGCGCAGGCGGACGGTGACGAAGTTGGTTTCGCCGAAGGCCATGATCGACGAGACGGTGACGGCGACGAAGGTGGCGTGGTTGGTCTGCGGGGGCGCGGACGGGACGACGCTGAGGAGGAGGTTTTCCGACGGCGCACCGAAGAAGCCCGCGCCGGTCTGGCGCAGCCGCCATTGGAAATTGTAATCACCCGAGTTGGTGGGGGCATCGATGTTGAAGTTGAAGACCGCGGTGTCGCCGGGCGCGACGGTCTGGATGCTGGGGATCGGGGTGTCGGACCAGGTGAGATTGGCCTCGGGATTCACGGCGGCGAGCTGGTAGCCGGCCGCCGGTGTCCAGGTGGTGGTGCCGGTATTGCGGAAGGTGAGCGACACGGGAACTGTCGTGCCGACGGTCAACACGGGCGGCACATTTTGCAGGACAAAGGCGGCGGCATTGGTCGGGGGCGGCGCGACGACGATGAGCGTGGCGGGACCGAGATCGCCGAAAAAGCCGCTGTCGTCCTGGCGCATCTGCCACTGGAAATTGTAGGTGCCGGGCTGGGTCGGAGCGGTGGCGCGGAAGGAAAAGGTCGCCACGCCGCCGGGGGAGACGGCCGCGGGCAGGTTGATAAAGTTGCCGCCCCAGGTGGTGTTGGTCGCGGGATTTTGCGAGGCGAGCCGGTAGCCGCCGGCGCTGCTCCAGGTGGTGTTGCCGCGGTTGCTGACGGTGATGGAGGCGAAGAAATCCGCCCCGGTTACCACGTTTGTCGGGGCGATGGGAATTCCGGGGACAAAGGCGGCGTCATCGCGGGGCACCGGCGCAGTGGCGAGCACGGTGATGGGGACGGCGGGGGTGAAGTCGCCGAACCAGCCGAAGCCTTCGTGAACCATCCGCCATTGGAAAAGATGGGTGCCGACGACGCGCGGGGCGGTGACGGTGAAGGTCATCGTGGCGGTCTGCCCGGGGGCCACCGGCGTTGCCAGCGTGGTGCGCAGGAGTCCCCAGACCGGATTATCCTGCGGGCTTTGCGGCCCGAGGTGGTAGTCGCCGGCGTGGCTCCAGGTATTCGTGCCGGTGTTGCGGAGCGTGATCGACGCGGTGTACGTCTGCCCGGTGAGCATCTGGTTGGTGATGGTCATCGCGACGAACGCGGCGCTGTCGCCCGTGGAAAACACGGTGATGAAGCGCGGCGGGGTGGGCTGGCCGAAGCGGCCGCTGCCCGTGCTGAGCATCTGCCATTGGAACGGATAAACGCCGGGCGCGGACGGAGCGGTGAGGTTGAAGGGAAGGTCGATTTCCTGTCCGGGCAGGACGGGGCCGGGGAGGGCGATGCGATTGGTGCCCCAGGTCGCGGTGTTGGTGGGATTGAGCGAGGCGAGCGCGTAGCCGGCGGCGGCGTTCCAGGTGGTCGAACCGAGGTTGCGCAGGCGGATGGTGCCGGGAAATTGCTCGCCGGGTGCGAGGGCGGTTGGGAGCGCCTGCGAGACGAACTGGGCGTTATCGGCCACGGCGACGACGCGCACGGAGCGGAGCGGGGTCGGTTCGCCAAAGGGTGCGAGGCCGTCCTGCTGCAGGCGCCAGCGGAACGGGTAGGTGCCGGCGGTGGCCGGGGCGGTGATTTTGAAACGGAAGAGGGCGATCTCGCCGGGCGCGACGCTGCGGAACAGGGGAACGTTGGTGATGCCCCAGGTGCCGGACCCGGCGGGGCTGACCGGCACGAGATGGAAGAGCCCGCCGGCGCGCCAGGTGTTGGTGCCAACATTGCGCAGTGCGACCTGCACGTCGGCGGACTGGCCGGGGGCGAGGGTGGCCGGGACGGTTTGGGAAATGAACACCGCGCGGCCGGACGGCGCGACCCGCAGGACGAGGTTGGGGGTGGGTTCGCCGAAGCGCGCGACGGCTTCCTGAATCATCCGCCATTGGAAGTTGTAATCGCCACTGTTGGTTGGGGCGGTGATGACAAAGTTAAACACGCCCAAGTCGCCGGGCGCGACGTCCCCGGAGGTCAGGGCGCGGGCCACGCCCCACGTAGTGTTGTCCAGGGGACTTAGCGAGCCGAGCCGGATTTTGTTCGCGGCCGTCCAGGTCCCGCTGCCGGTGTTGCGCAGGGTGAGCGAGACATTGTAGCGCTGCCCGGGAATCAAAATGCTGGGGACGGACTGTGAAACGAAGGCGGCGTTGAGGAGCGGTTCGAGGACGGTGATCGCGATGTTGGTGGTCCTTTCCCCGAAGAACTCCGCGCCTTCCTGCAAGGGTCGCCACTGAAAATTATAGGAACCGGGAGTCGGTGGCGCGGTGGCTTGGATGGAAACGACGACCGTGTCACCGGGTAGGACAGTGTTGGTGATAAGCACGCGGCTGAAGCCCCAGGTGCTGTTGTCATCGGGATTCTGCGAAGCGAGGCGGTAGCGCGTCTCGGGCGTCCAGATGTTGGTGCCGACATTTTTCAAAGCGATCGCCGCCGTGAAGCGCTGGCCGGCGGCGATGCGCGCGGGCACCTGTTGGTCCAGGACGATGGCGGCGTTGCCTTTCTCGGCGATCAGGATGGGCACGCTCGTGGTGGCTTCGCCAAAGTAACCGCCGCCTTCGCGAACCATCCGCCATTGCAGATTGTGGATCCCGCCGGGATAGGGGGCGGTGGCGCTAAAATCCAGGGTGACCGTTTCTCCCGGAGCCACGGGGCCGGGAAGGCTGACGCGGTTCATGCCCCAGAGCAGATTATCCTCCGGGCCGGACGAGCCGAGATAGTAGCCGTCGTTGGTGCTCCAGATGGTGGAGCCGTTATTACGCAGAGTAACTTGCACCGGATAGCGCTGGCCCGCGGTCATCAGCGTAAGGAAAGACTGGGATACGAAGACCGCGGAGTCCCGCTGTGACACGGCCGCGCGCAGCACGGCGGTGAACGTCTGGTTGGTTGCCGGGGTGGAAATCGAGTGAGTCGAAGCGCCGCCATCAGACCACGAGATGAACTCATAGACCGTGCTGCCGGAAACCTGGGCGTCCACGCTCAAGGTGCGGG
The DNA here is from genome assembly GCA_945861535.1 of Akkermansia muciniphila. Taxonomy (GTDB): domain Bacteria; phylum Verrucomicrobiota; class Verrucomicrobiia; order Limisphaerales; family BJHT01; genus BJHT01. The sequence goes on from CAMAUZ010000017.1 coordinate 52,945, forward strand.
TGACGCCGGCCACACCGACAAAGGTGAACGGCGCGGTGACCGGTTCGCCATCGAGCGTGAGGCGCAGGCCGGGCGGGTCGGTGAGCAGCGTGATGGTGGACTTGATGGGCAGGATATCCCGGTGGGAAGTGTGAGACAGACCAGTCGGATCGGTGACGGTGAGATAGACGCGATACCAGACGTCGTCACTGGATTCGCCGATGGTGGGGATGGTGAAGGTTCCATTGGTCACGCCAAAGGTGTCCGCGATAAACGGGTGGGCATGGTCGTGGTGCAGGAAATCCACGCGCCATTTGAAGGCTGTGGCGGACAGTTGTCCAACCTCTGGGTCGGTGGCGGTGCCGGAAAAAGTCAGCGTGTCGCCAGCGCGATAGGTGGTGCTGACGGGCGGTTGGTCGATCGTGCCGACGGGCGGGCGGTCGGAGGTGACGATGAGCGTGCCCGCGCGGCTGGTGGCGGTCCCGGCGGTGTTCTGCACCACGCAGCGGAACTGGCTGCCGGAATCGGCGACCGCGGCGTCGGCCAGGGTATAGACCGGCTGATTGGCCCCGGGAATTGGCGTGAACCCGGAACCACCCGGCGACTGCCGTTCCCATTGGTAACTCAGCGGGGCCGAACCATAGGCCGCAATCTGATAGGTGGCGGACTGTCCAATGGAGACATAGGCATTGCCGGGATGGGTGCCGATCTGCGGAGCCAGCAGGCCGGTGTACTGAATTTTGTAAACCGATTGGCCGGCGTGGGCGCCGTAGTAGAGGCTGCCATCCAGACCGGTCAGGAGATACACGCCCACCGGGCGGAGGTTGCTGGCGAAATCCGCAACCTCACCCGTCACCGGATTGAGTGTGCGGATGGTGCCAATGAAGCCATCCATGAAGAAATACTTCCCGAGATAGGCCGCTGGAAACTGGTTGGTCGGCGGATTATAGAACGCGCCACCCGTGATGGCGCTGCTCCCGGGCGGATTGAAGGGGTGCTCATAGCTATAAAAGGGACTCTGGAAGCGGTTGTCCGTCGAATAGCCCTGATAGGTCGGCCAGCCATAGTTGGCACCCCGCGAGCCATCGTTGATTTCCTCGAAAGCTCCTTCGCCGACGTCGTTGACGAAGTAGCGGCCGGTGCCCGGTTGGAAGGTGGCGGTGAAGGGATTCCGCAGACCCATCGCCCAGATGGCTTTGTTGATGCCGCTGGTGCTGTTGTAGAAGGGATTGTCCGTCGGGATGGTGCCGTCGGCATTGAGGCGGAGGATTTTGCCGAGCGGGGTCTGGAGCGACTGGGCATGGGCCGGAATATTGTTCTCCCCCACGGCCAGGTAGAGCTTGCCGTCCGGTCCGAAATTGAGCGCGCCACCGTTGTGCCAGCCGGATTCACCCAGGGTCGGCAGATCCAGCAGGATGACTTCGCTGCCGGGAACGACCACGTCGCCATTGGCGGTGAAGCGGCTCAGCCGGTTGTGAAAGGTGGGCGTCTTGGCCGTGTAATAGATATAAACAAACTGATTCGTGGCGAAATTAGGGTCCAAGGTGATGCCGACCAGCCCGCGTTCCTGATAGGCCTGGGCATCGACGGAGAGGAACGGGGTGGCGAGGACCACGTCGTTCTTGATGAGCTTCACGTAGCCCGCCTGTTCGCAGACAAAGATGCGACCGTCGGGCGCCTGGACCATCGCGCTCGGCGAGAAGAGTCCGTAAATCTGTGTCTCGGTGAAGCCCGGCGGCAGGACGGTCTGCGCGCCGAGCTCCCCGCGCCCGCCGCCCAGCAGCAGACAGCAGGCGATGACTGCCCGCAGTAAAAACGCCGCTGCATTCCCGCAATTCCCGGTCTTCCCGGTGCGCGTGTTACAGCAATGGATTGTCCCATCCCTAATTTGTTTCATTCTCCAAATAAGCTTCGGCAGGATTACCACGCGACTGACAGAGTGTCAAAAGCCGGGGGCGAGTTTGTCCTATAATTGGACACTCCCGAAAGATGGGATGCCTATCGTGGGATGGCTCTCAACGTTCGGGCGGGTCTCTACATCATTACATCGCGGAACCGGCGGGGGAACCGCCGGGTGGCGGGCGAACTGTGCGTCGGAAGCGGACTAGTCGGCGGCGACCAAGTCCATGCCGCGCTCGTAGTAGAGAATGCGCCCGCAGTGCGGGCAGGTGGTGATCTCGCCCATGCCCTGACAGGTCCGCACCGTCTGCGTTGTGAGCTTCATGTGGCAGCCACCACAGGCCCCGTGTTCGATGCTGACCACCACGCTGTCGCCCTTGCTTTTGAGCAGGCGTTCGTAGCGGTTCAACGCGCCGGGATCCACGTCGGCCACCTGCGTGGCCCGGTCGGCTTCCAAGTCGGCGATCTGCTTCTTCAAATTGATTTCCAAACCGGCCAGATCCGACACAAGCGTGTCCACATCCCGCTTGCTGGTCGTGGCCACGGCGGTGGCGGCGGCGATGTCCTTGGCGACCTGATCCGCCTGCTCCATGAACTCCAGTTGCTGATCCTCGAGTTTCGAGATGGCTTCCTGGCACAGCTCGATCTCGTGGGCGAGCGCCTTGTATTCCTCGTTCTTCTTGGTCTGAAATTGTTGCAGGGAATACTTGGCGATCTGCGCCTTTTTGGCCTCCGCATCCAGTTCGAGCCGCTTGCGTTCGCTCTCGATTTGTTTGCCGCGCAGCTTCACGGCGTCGAGCCGCGTCTGCACGTCGGCGGCCTTGGCTTGCAGGGTCTGGCGTTGCGGTCCGATGCTGCCCAGCTCGGTGCGGGCACGGTGGAGACGATGGTCGCGATCCTGAAGGATCAGAAGCTTTTCAATGATGGGAAGCATGTTGACTTGGGTGCGTCGTTGCAGAAACGTTATGCGCCCGTGAAACTCAAGTCAACGCATCCGCGTCCCGCCGCCTCCCCGGCCCGCTCCGCGGCCGGTTTGCAGGATGACAAACGCCTCCCAAATCTCCTCCGCCTCCGTTTTTTCCTATGATAACTCCATCGCTTCCCGCGCGCTGCCTCCTGCTGGCCGCCCTCCTCCCATGCCTCCTCCGGACCGCCCCGGCCGCCCCGCCCACCGCGGCCATCGACATTGCCCGCCAGCTCAATGACGCCTTCATCGAAGTCGCCGACCGCGCCTCTGCCGCCGTCGTCGTCATCAAGGTTGCGCACAAGCCCGACGCGATCCACGCCAACCGCGAGGACAACCCCTTCTTCGAGTTTCTGCCCAAGGAATTCCGCAAGCAGCTCGAAGAGGAAATGGAGAAGCAGAAGAAACGCGAACGCTCCGGCGGCGGCGGCCGGCGGGAACCGGTCTTCGACGGCCAGGGATCCGGCGTCGTCATCCGCGAAGACGGCTACATCCTCACCAACCGCCACGTCGTGGACGGTGCGGACAAAATCAAAGTCCGCTTTCGCGACGGCAAGGAATACGACGCCGAAGTCCGCGGCGTGGACAAGAAATCCGATCTCGCCGTCCTCCGCATCGCCACCAAGGGGCTGCCCGTCCTGAAGTTCGCCGACTCGACCAAGACCCGCGTCGGCGAGTTCGCCATCGCCATCGGCGCGCCGTTCGATCTCGATTACAGCGTCACCTTCGGCCACGTCAGCGCCAAAGGCCGCACCCAGATCATCCGCGATCCCTCGATGGATCAGGACTTCATCCAGACCGACGCCAACATCAATCCCGGCAACAGCGGCGGCCCGCTCGTCAACATCTCCGGCGAGATCATCGGCATTAACACCCTCATCCGCGGCATGCGCACCGGCATCGGTTTCGCCATTCCCGCCAACCTCGCCCGCGACATCGGCGAGCGGCTCATCCTCGAGGGCAAATACGTCCGCTCCTGGCTCGGCGTGGCCATCCAGTCCCTCAGCGAAAACCCCGAATACCGCGCGCTCGTCAAAGGCGTCACCGACGGCGTGGTCATCAAGGAAATCACTCCCGACGGTCCCGCCGCCTCGTCCGAACTCAAACCCTTCGATGTGGTGACTGCCGTGGACGGCCGCGCCGTGTCCACCTCGCAGATGTTGAAGAACGAAATTCGCGGCAAGAAGGTCGGCTCCAGCGTCGTCCTCGACGTCAATCGCAGCGGCAAAAACATCAAGGTCAACGTCAAGCCCGGCGAATGGCCCGAGGCCCCCGAAGTCGCCTTCCGCCAACCCCAGCGCACCGACGAAGTGGAAGACGCCGACCTCGGCCTCACCGTCCGCACCGCCACCAAGGCTCTCGCCGACGAACTCAAGGTCAAGCTCAGCGAAGGCGTGATCGTGACCGCCGTGGAATCCGGCGGCCTCGCCGAAAAGAAAGGCCTCAAGCCCGGCGACATCATCAAGGAAATCAACCAGACGCCCACGCCCACCGCCAAAGCCTTCGCCGCCGCCGTCAAAGCCGCCGACTTGAAAAAGGGGCTGATCCTCAACTTCGTCACCAAAGGCGTGAGCAAATTCGAAGTCCTCCGCGACGACGAGTAGCAGGCCCCGGCAGGGACGCTCTGTGGGCCGAGGACCGCGCCCGCTCCCAGAACTGGAATCTCAACGCCAACCTGCCGGTGCTGCGGGCGGGCTTGATCGCGCTGCGGGCGCAGCGGGCGGCGCACTTGAACGGGCTCGTCCGCTTCGAACTGGCGGCCCATGAACCCGCCTTCCCCTTCCGCCTCGTCACCAAACCGGCTCCCAAATGAAAAGGGCTAGCGGCGGTGTACGCGGAAGCGCACGGCCCTCGTAGCGCAGGTTTCCAAACCTGCTGTGTCGCCGATTTCCAAATCGGCGGGCGCGACGCCGGTAGTAGCGCGTGCTTCGTCGGGAGGCGTCTGCGGTGGGCGAACCGCCAGCGGGTTTAGAAACCCGCGATGCAGCAGACTTGGAAGTCTGCGCTACAGGACAGTGCGGAGTCGCGCCCGTTTCCCGCCGCCTTCGGCGCTCCGCCCCTGCATCTCGAGGTGGGGACAGCTTGTCCTCAACAAACTTGCGGGGACCAGCCGTCCCCGCCCCAATCCTCACAACAAATCCCTGCCCGCCGGCCCCGCCCCGCGCGTCGCCTCGAACTGCCGCCGGTGCTCGTCAAGTTGCGCGCGGGTGAATTGCGCGCGCAGCTTCGCCATCTCCGCGGCCGCGAGTTGGTCGCAGCGCTCATTGTCGGCGTGGCCGGCGTGGCCTTTGAGCCAGCGCCAGGTGATGCGGTGCCGCGCGCTGGCCTGGTCGAGCTGCCGCCAGAGGTCCTCGTTCTTCACCGGCTCCTTGGTGCTCGTCCGCCAGCCGTTGGCCTTCCAGCGGGCGATCCACGACGTGATCCCGTTGCGCAAATACGCGGAGTCGGTGAACAGCTCGACCTCGCACGGCTCCGTCAGCGCCTCCAGCGCGCCGATGGCCGCACGCAGTTCCATGCGGTTGTTGGTCGTCGCCGGTTCGCCGCCCGCCACTTCGCCGAGATGCGGGCCGAAGCGCAGCACCGCCGCCCAGCCACCGGGGCCGGGGTTGCCCTCGCAGCCGCCGTCGGTGTGAATGGTCACGCGTTTCATGTCAGCAGTCAGGGATCAGCGGGCAGGAGACAGGGGGCCGGGGGCAAGGAAACAGGAGACAGGAAAACGGGAAACAGGACGGTCTCGAACTCAGGGCGGGCCTTTCCTGCCATCCTGACTCCTGCCCCCTGATTCGTGTCTCCTGTTCCCTGTCCCCTCATCACGTCAGCGGCGCGAAGAGCACCTCCAGATCGTCCGGCGTGAGCTTCAGGTTCTCGCGGTGCTCCTCATCGAGCAGGCCCTCGACCAGCTCCTTTTTGCGCAACTGCAACGCCGCGATTTTTTCCTCCACCGTGCCGACCGTCATGAACTTGTACACAAACACTTTCTTGGATTGCCCGATCCGGTGCGCGCGGTCGGTCGCCTGATTTTCCACCGCCGGATTCCACCACGGATCGTAGTGAATCACCGTGTCCGCCGCCGTCAGGTTCAGGCCCGTGCCGCCCGCCTTCAAGCTGATGAGGAACAACGGCACCCGCCCGCTCTGAAACTCCTCGACCGGCGTCGCGCGATCCTGCGTCTGCCCGGTCAGGATGACGTAAGGAATCTTCGCCTTGGCCAGTTCGAGCTGGATGATCGCCAGCATGCTGGTGAACTGCGAGAACAGCAGAATCTTCCGCCCCTCCTCGATCATCTCGGGCAACTGATCCATCAACAATTCGAGCTTCGCCGACTCGGTCACCTTTTGCGCGCTCGGCAGCGACAGCAACTGCGGATGACAGCAGATCTGCCGCAGCTTCAGCAGCGCATCCAGGATGATGATGTGCGCCCGGGAAATCCCCTTGCGATCCACCTCGGCCCGCACGCGCTCGTGCATCGCCAACCGCACGCTCTCGTACAAATCCCGCTGCGCCCCGGTCAGCTCGACATTCTGCACGATCTCGGTTTTCGGCGGCAGCTCCAGCGCCACCTGCTCCTTGCGCCGCCGCAGAATGAAGGGTGCCACGCGCCGAGCCAGCACCACGCGGCGGTCGTCGTTGCGCCCCTTCTCGATGGGCCGGCGGAAGAGCGAGTTGAAGCGGATTTCGTCGCCGAGAAAACCCGGCAGCAGGAAGTGAAACAGCGACCACAATTCGCCCAGATGATTCTCCATCGGCGTGCCCGTGAGGCACAGATGATGCCGCGCCCGCAACTGACACGCGACCTGCGCGTAGAGCGTCTTCGGATTTTTAATGAACTGCGCCTCGTCCAAAATCACGCAGTGAAACTCCTGCTTGAGCAGCACCTCCTGATCGCGCGGCAGCAGCGGATACGACGTCACGATCAGATCGTGCTCGGCGATGCGCTCGAAGTGCTGCTTGCGCTCGCCGCCGTGCAGCACCAGCACGCGCAGGCTGGGCGCGAACCGCTCCGCCTCCTGCCGCCAGTTGGTCATCAGGCTCGTCGGCGCGACCACCAGGCTCGGCAGCGTCATGCGCCCGCTCTCCTTCTCGATCAGCAGATGCGCCAGCGCCTGCACGGTTTTCCCGAGGCCCATGTCATCCGCGAGAATCCCCGCCAGCCCGTATTCGCGCAGGAATTGCAGCCAGTTGATCCCCTCCGCCTGATACGGCCGCAGCGTCGCCTGCAGGCCCGCCGGTGCCGCCACCGGCGTGATGCCCGCGAAGTTCCGCAGCCGCTTGCTCATCTCGCCCAGTTCCGCCGCGCCCAGCCAGCGCCACTCCGCGTCGCCCGCGATTTCCGCCGCGCGCAGCCGGCTCAACCGCAGCTTGCCGTCGCGCCCGAGCGCGTCGGGATTCATCAGCTCGAGCAGCACGCCGAGCATCTGCTTGGCGCGCGCCGCGGGGAACAGCACCTTGCGCCCGTCCGGCAACGGCACCGGAATCACCGCGTTGGCGGGCAGATTCGCCAGCTCCTCCGCCGACAGCGTCTCGGGACTCTCCTGAAACAACCGCATCAAGATCGGCAGCAGGTTCACCTTCTCGCCGTCCACGATCACGCCCAACTCGATCCCGAACCAGCCGCCGGTCTTTTCATCCGTCGCGTCCCCGTACCACTCCTCGACCTCGGCGATGCGATGCTTGAAGGACTCGTCGATCTCGACGCGCCAGCCCTTGGCCCGCAGGCGCGGCACATGCAATTGGAGAAATGAAAACCAGTCGCCATCCTTCGCCAGCGTGTACTCGCCCACCTGGCCGCGGAAATCCAAATCCGGCCGCGCGCCCGCCACCGGCAGCAACCCGCGGCCCGCCAGCGAAAACTCGTACGTCCGCTCCTCCTTGAAAATCCGCGACGCCCGCCGCCAGCGCCCCTCCGCGAACCCTTCGGCGCGCGGCTCGTACCCGCCGGCCGGCACCCGCACGCCCCCGTACTCGAACGTCAGCCGCGCCAGGCTCACCTCCGTCTCCTCGCCCAGATCCCGGCTCCAGCGGTAGCCGTGGTTCCACGCCTTGACCGTCGTCGAATGCAGCAGCAGACACGGCACCGGCGGGCAGTCCACCATGTCCTCGACCACGATGGGCTGCGGCGCGGGCAGCGCCACCACGGGCGCGCGCCGCGCGATCTCGGCGGAGACCAGTTGCGCCTGCGCCGGCGCCACGGGCGGGGCTGACAGCCACGCCTGCGCCACGGCGTCCGGCATGCCCGTGTCCAGCGGCCCGACCAGCCCCTCGGCCTCGTCGAAATACCATGGCGGTACCAGCGGCAGCATCTCCGTCGCCGGCGGCGTCACCGTGAACGTGGGCAACTGCCAGCCCTTGTCATCTGTCTTCCACCCCGGTTGCGCCGGCCGCGGCGGTCCGAGCGCCAGCAGCCGACGGCGCGCGTTCGGTCCCCCCAACTGGCAGCGGCCCGTCGCGAGCAGGTCGCGCAACACCGCCACGCCGGCCTCGCCCTCGATCACCGCTTCGTACGTGTTGAAAACCCGCTGCGCCACCAACACCCGCCGCACCAGGTCCCGGTCGTCGGGCCGCAGATACGAAGGCGGCGGATCCCGAAACAACGCGTCCGCCACCGAACAGCTCCGGCTCTTGCCGAAGCCGCCCTTTTTCAAACGCTTGGCCACCGCCAGCTCGAAGCGCAGCCGGCCATACATCGGCCGGATGATGAACCACAGGCAGTCCGGTTCCTCGACCTTCACCTCGCCCCCCGCCGCCGCTGCCGCCGCCGCCGCCGCCTCGGCTGCGCGACGCGCCACCTCGGCATCCATTTGGTGCAACCACGCGTTCCACTGGCTGTCGAGCGCGACTGGCGGCGGGGCCAGCACACCCTTGCCGCCCGCGACCGGTTCGCCGCCGACCAGCGGCAGGCCCAACGGCAACTGCCCGGTGGCGCTGGTCGCCGCGACCACCGCCGGACCAAACTGCTCCGGCGGCCAGTCCAACACCTGCAACAATACCGCCGCGATATGCTTGCAACCCACCGTCCGCGGACACGAGCAGGTGGCGTGGATTTTCAACTCCTCGCCCACCGGCAGAATCTCCACCTCCACCACATACGGCTTGGGCTTCGACCCCCGCACCCGCGCCGAAATCAGCCAGCCGTCCCCGCGCACCAACGAACATTCTGTCACCCGATGCTGCGCATGGTAAGCGCTGCCCTTGGCCAGGGTTTCTACCTCGAAGGACTCGTGGACCACCCGCCGGAGCTGTTTCGCATCGAACAATTGCATCGTTCGCAACGCTTGAGGAAAGGCGCGCCGGAGTCAAAGGCTACGTCAGCGCGCAGCGTAACGCAGGCGTCCCGCCGGCGAGTTCCGGCGGCGGCTCGCCGCCCGGACCGATGGACGGAGCGGTCGCGCGGCGCGGATGCGCCCCGGCGCGCGGCGTTTACGCCGCTTCACCGTCCGCCAGTCGCAACCGCGTTCGCGTCCGCCGGGGTGCGGCAGGAGCGCGGCCTTCAGGCCGCAGAAACGTGCGTCCTGCAAAGGGCGGGCGAATGTCCAAACGCTCACTGCGAACTTACGCAAAAGGTGCGTGGTTGGTGGCCTTCGGGTTGTTCGAGGCGCTCGCTGTTGGTGGACGTCTCTGCGGCCTGAAGGCCGCGCTCCTGCCACGCCCCGCCGCGCGGCGCAGCTTGCGACCGCAGAGTTCGCAGAGCGTCGCCACCTCCCCGCCCTGCGACCACGCGTTTCTCACTTCACCGCCAGATCAAAACACTTCACGCGATCCTTCATCCGCAGCAGCAGCTTCCCATCGGCCACTGTCGGCGACGGACACCACGTCGCGCGCACATTCGCCTTGCCCAACTCCACGCGCTCGGAGCCGGTGGCCTTCACGATCTGGAGGTTGTTGCCGTTATTGATGAGCACGAAAATCTTCCCGTCCGCCAGCGCGGGCGACGCGATGGTCGAGGGCACGGACGCTTCCCACACCCGCTTGCCCGTCGCGAGGTCCCAGCAGAAATGCGTGTTGTCATCCATGAGAAACGCGCGGCCCGCGTGCGTGATCGGGCTGGACTGCGTGCGCAGCGGATCGAAGGGATGGTTCCACAATTTCTCCGCGCCCGTGGCCGAAAGCTGGTACGCCACAAAGCCCAGCTTGGGATTGCGCACCTGCACCGCGAGGATGTCGCCCGCGATGGCCGGCGTGGAATCACCGCCACCCGGCGCAGTCCAAACCACCGCGCCCGTCTTCAAATCCACCGCCACGATGTCATTGCGGCTGTTGCACAACGCGAACGTCTTGCCGCCGCTGCCGCTGCTCCACGCGACCGGCGAGGAATTGCCGCCGCCCGCTTTTTCCTGCCGCCACAGCTCCTTGCCCGTCGCCGCATCGTAGCCGACGAGCCGGCCGGCATTGACGACCACCGTGCCGTCCACCACCAGCGGCGAGGAACCCGGCGCTTTGCTCGCGAGCGGCGCGGCCCAGACCTGCTTGCCCGCCGTCGCGTCCACGCAATACGCGTGCGTGCTGCCGAGCGCATAGACGCGGCCGTCCACGACCGCGGGCGTGCTCGAACAACTGCGGCCCTTGGGTTCGCCCGGCGCGGTGGCTTTCCACGCCGTCTTGCCGGTCGCCAGTTCGAGACAAATGACGGTGTCCTCGGCGATGCGGCGCGTGGGCGGCACGCTATCGAGCACGGTTTGTTTCACGGCGTCGCTGAAGCCCTGCGCGTCGAGCCACTGCTGAAACGCGGCGGCCGAGGCGAAGGGTTTGTTCTGCACCTTCTGCAGCTTGTCGTAATCGTCGAGCGGAATGGCGAGCTTGCCCTTGCGGAAACGGCCGCCGATGAACCCGCCGTAAAGCTGGCGTTGCTTCGCGTCGAGATTGTCGGCGATCCACTTGTCGATGAATTCATCGAGCTTTTTGCCGCGCAGCGTCGGTTCGAGGGATTCGCGCGTGGCTTCCATTTTTGCGACCAGTTCCTTGCCGAGCCCGCCGGTGCCCTGCTGCCCGAGCTTGCGCATCACGAGATCGTCAATCGTGCGCGTCTCGCTCGGCAGATCGCGATGCCACACCACCGAGAGATACGCCCGGCCCTGCGCCGTGACGATGCTGCCGAGGCCGCCCTCGTCCGCGCTCGGGATGTCCTCACTCGCCCACAGTTCCTTCAAGCCGCCGGCGGGGATGGCGTCGAGGAGCGGCACGCTGTCCGGCAGCACGCCGTTACGGAGCGGGCCGCGCCACTGGTTCCAATCGGCGGCGGAGGCAGGGCAGGGGAGGGCGAGCGCGGCGAGGAGCAGGGTGACGGAGGTTTTCATGCGGGTGCGTGGGTGCGGGTGGGTGCGGCTGCGGTGGCGGTCAGTGGCGGACTCGGACGGGAGGCGGCGGGAGAAATTCGGGAGCGTAAGAACCCGTTGCTGGTAGGGCGCGTCTGTCCGCAGCGCGCCGGTTGCGCGTCCGCACGTCCCACGGCGCGCTGCGGACAGAAATCCTCTCCGCTCATCACCGCAGCGAATCCAAAAGCCGTTCGCGCACCGGGCGCGAGGGATGCCCTCACCGCGAGTTGAACACGCTCCAGATCGCGTCCTGCTGCGGGTTGCACGCGGGCGAGACCGTGGCGCACTGGCTCAGCGGTTGATCGAAAAACGAGCGCGGCACCCACATCGCCCCGCCATCGGTGTAGAGCACGTTCGCGCCGTCGCGATGCCGTGAATCCACACGGTCGGGCGTGCCGGTGCCGTCGGCCAGCAGCGCCTGGCGTGGGAGATCGTCGAGCCGCGGCATGGTGGCGGGAAACTCGTTCGCGCCCCAATCGATAATGGGGGACGAGGCGTAGCCGCCCTGGACATTCGTGCCCGTGATTCCCGGCGGCCACGGATTGTCGCGCGTGTTGAAATTCTGCGACGTCGCGGTTTCGGCGGGGCAATAAAAGATGCGCGGTTCCTCCATGAGCTTCGCGACGTAGAGCCGGCCGAACGTGACAAATTTGTTCACCGTGCCGCTGTAGATCATCGTGTTCCACTGCTTGCGCCCGCCGCGGTAGCCGATGGGCACCGCGTTGTCGTAATCGTGCGCGTAGGTAAGAAACGAAAGGTGCGTCTGCCGCAGATTGTTCAGGCACGCCGCGCGGCGCACGCGCGTGCGGCCGTTCGCCAGCGCCGGCAGCAGCAGCGCGGCGAGAATGCCGATGACCGCGATGACCACGAGCAGTTCGATGAGCGTGAAGGCGTGGCGGGTGCTGTTCGATTTCCGGCGGCGGCCAGTCCGAAGCTCTGTAGTCCCGGAGGGACGCCCGAAAATAGCCCAGCACTTCAGTGCTGGGATTTCGGCCGCCAGATTCCCAAGTCCCGTCAGGGACGAAAGAGCTGCGGACTGAATGCCGACGCCTCTGTCGTCCCTGACGGGACTTGGTTCGCTCCCACCTCCAACCCAGCACTGAAGTGCTGGGCTATTATCTGCCGCCCTCTGGGCTGCTCCCGAGGATCGGCGCGCATCATCGGCACGTCCACGCTCCTGCCCGCCGCGGCGATGGTTTGATTGTGTGTTCATGGGAATCTCACTTCCCCGGCAGCGCGAACGCCGCATACGCATCGCCCGTCGGCCCGCCCAGCTTGCCGCCGCCGCTCGCGGCGATGACGACGAACTGCCGCCCGTTCACCTCATACGTCGCGGGCGGCGCGTAACCACCGAGCGGCAGTTTCGCCGCCCACAACTCCGCGCCCGACTCGCTGTCGAACGCACGCAGCTTCCCATCCTTCGTGCCGGCGCAAAAAACCAAGCCGCCCGCCGTCACCATCGCGCCGCCGAAATTTTCCGTGCCCGTCTTCGGCACGCCCTGCCGCGTGAGTTCCTCGTGCTCCCCGAGCGGCACTTTCCACAGCAGCTTGCCGGTGTTGAGGTCGAGACAGTTGAGCGTGCCCCACGGCGGCTGGCACGCGGGATAACCGTCGGGATCGAGAAAACGATTCCACCCGTTCTGCGTGTACTGCGGCCGCTCGGGCCTGACCTTCGGCGCATTCGCCACCGCCGCCGGCAGGTCGCGCGTGAAAAGAAAATCGAGCAGCGCCTTCGTGTCCGCCTCGTTCATCGGCGGCGCGACGGGCATGAGGCCGCGCCCGGTTTTTAGCAACGCCACCACGTCCGCGTCCTTCAGCCGATGCTGCAATCCGCGCAACGGCGGCGCGACGCCGATGCCGGTGCGGTTGGTCGCGTGGCACTGCGCGCAGGTCGCTTCGTAGAGCTGCTGGCCGCGCGTGGGCGGCGCTTTCGGATCGCGCTTCGGCTCGTCCCAGTTCACGAGCGACATGAACCACGGCACCTCGTTCGCGCTGACATAGAGGCGGCCGGTCGTCGGGTCGGTGCACGCCCCGGTCCATTCCGCGCCGCCGTGGACGCCGTAGAAAATCGTGACCTTCCGATCGCTCACCGGCAGGAACCAGCCGAACTGCGCGCTCTTGAGCCGTTCGAGCGCCCACTCCCGTACTTCCGGCGTGCGCGTGGTGGCGTCGGCGAGCGTGAATTCCTGCCGCGAAAACGGCTGTGGCAGCTCGGGGTCCGGCTGATACGCCGCCGTGAGTTCGCCCGGCACCGTGCTCGTGGGCGCGCGGCGCAGGCGGAACGGAAACACCGGCCTCCCCGTCACGCGGTCGAGCAGCAGCGTGTTGCCCGTCTTGCTCACCGCGGCGACGACATCCACGCGCCGCCCCTCGCGCGTGATCGTCGAGAGCACCGGCGGCGCGGGCAGATCAAGGTCCCAGATGTCGTGCCGCACCTCTTGAAAATGCCAGAGCCGCTGGCCCGTGCGCGCGTCCAGCGCGATGAGGCAGTTGGCAAACAGGTTGTCGCCGCGATGACCCATGCCGAGGAAGTTTGGCTTCGGCGAACCGGTGGTGATAAAGGCAATGCCCCGCTGCTCATCCATCGCCATGCCGCCCCAGCAATTCGCCGCGTTCGACTCCGTGCGATCCCACGTCTCGTAGCCGTACTCGCCCGCGTGCGGCACCGTGTGAAACGTCCACCGCTGCTCGCCCGTCACCGCATCGAAGGCCCACACGTCCTTCTCGAAACCCGGCACCACAATCGTGCGCTCGAAAATCGCCGGCCCCGCCGTCGCCGCGCCGAAGCCGCCGGGTGCCGGTCCCGGCAGCACCGTCCGCCCCGCCGTGCCGAAGCCCGCGACCGGCTGGCCATTCTTCGGATCAAGCGCATAGAGAAATTTTCCCGCGCAAAAGAAGAGCCGCTCGCCCGCGCCCTCGCGCCCCGGCCACCACAGCAGCCCGCGAAACGCCGGCCGGCCCTCGGGCTTGAAGCGCCATTTCTCCACGCCCGTCGCGGCGTCCACGGCCACGACCTGCTGCCCCACCGTCGGCGCGAACATCACGCCGTCCACGATCACCGGATTGCACTGGATGTTCCCGCTGCCGTCTTTCGAGTGATACGTCCACGCGGGCTGGAGGCTCTTCACGTTGCTCCGGTTGATCTGCGTCAACGCGGAGAAACGTGAGGAGCCGCCGTCGCCGTGCGAGCGCGTCCACGAGCGGTAGGTGTCGGGTTTGGGGAAGCCATTGTGCGGCGTGAGTTCACCGGCCTCGGCGGCGGGAATGACCTGATACAGCGGCAGCCGGGCGCGCGCGGTGGCGTCCTCGACCGCCCAGTAATCCACAGCGTCTTTTGGCGGCGGAGCGGGCGCAGCGGCGGTCAGTTCATCAAAATCCCACAGCCCGATTGTGCCCTCGTCTTTCTTCAACGGCCCGTCCGCCACGCCGCCGATCTCACGCACGCCGCGTGTGAGGCGAACGTCGTCGATCAACCCGTCACAACCGATCCCGCCCTCGACCAGCCGGCCGAACGCAAGGCCGCCCGGTTTCGGCTCACCAGTCAGCGGTCGCGCGGGAGCGTCATGCACGAGCTTGCCATCAACAAAGAGCCGCACGCGCGCCGGCTCGATGACCGCCGCCAGCGCGTGCCACTGGCCGTCGGCGATGTCCACTTTCGCGGAAAAATTCCCGCCGCGTCCCGGCAGATAAACGCTGAAAAAACCGCTGCTCGCGAAACTGTAGAGCTCCCAGTGTTCGGCCGACGCCTTCGTGTCACTCGCGACCAAAATGTTGAACGCGCGCTTCGAGTTCAGCTTCGCGCGGCACTCGATGATGAGCGGCGGCACGCGGTATTCGGCCTTGCCCGCGACGAGCATTCCACCGCTGAGCGCCTTGCCGAACGCCGGCGCGAGCGACGGCTGGCCGGTGCTCACGACCGCGGGCGGCGCGGGCGCGACGGCAGCGCGGGCCGCGTTGTGCGTGCGGAATTTCGGCTTCGGCCCGGCGGGTTTGCCGTCGAGTTGCGGGAGCAGCCAGTCGAGGCCGTCGAGGTTGTCCTGCAAACGCTGCTCCGCGTCGTCGTTCGTGTGCCCGATGATGCCGATGGGACCGCGATACCCGGAGTCGCGGATGATGCTGAGGAGCTTCAGATCGAGATCGCCCACGCCGAGCGGCAGGATTTTCTGCCCCTTCTTGTCCCCTTCGCGGACCATGCCGTTGAGATTCAGGCAGTGCAGATACGGCTTCATCGCGGCGAGCGCGGCGGGGAACCGGTCGAGGTGATCGTGGCCGTGGTGAAGGTTGTACACGACGCCGACATGCGCCGCGCCGTGCTGTTCGCGCAGGAGTTTCGCCACGGCGGTCATGTTCTCGGGTTCGCCGGCCCAGCCGCCGTGATTGTAGATCGTGAGCGGACAGCCGGCCTTGCGCGTGCGCTCGACGACGGGGAGCAACTGCGCGGCCGCCAACCGGACGCGCTCGTCGTTCGTGGGCGCGGCGGGCGAACTCATCATCACCCAGATTTGCGGGTGCAACCCGTGTTTCGCAAAGAGCCGATACGCCTCGTCGTGCTGCGACCAGAACGCGAAGTACTCCAGCTTGTGCTTCTGGTATTCGAGAATCTCCTGCTCGAACGTC
Source organism: Akkermansia muciniphila (assembly GCA_945861535.1). GTDB lineage: Bacteria > Verrucomicrobiota > Verrucomicrobiia > Limisphaerales > BJHT01 > BJHT01. The sequence goes on from CAMAUZ010000017.1 coordinate 68,713, forward strand.
GGCACATGTTCCGCACGCCAGTCGTAGGCGACCTTGGTGAAGCCCAGCTTCGCAACCATCTCCGCGCGCTCCGCCGGCCCGCGCTTTTTCGAGTCGAAGGGCACGATGCACCACGCGACGAGATTCGTGCGGGCGAAGAGCTGGTACTCGGCGGCGCGCACGGGCAGGAACGCGAGGGTCGCGAGACACAAGAGCAGGAAATGAGAACAGGCGTGGAGAAAATGGCGACGCAGCGGGTGGAGAACGTCGCTGCCAGTTCCGGCTCTCGGTGGCGCGATGGGTGAAAAGTTCATTTCGGTTTTCGTTTGTTTCAAGGGCACGCGGCGAGATTAGGGGGCGTTGGCTTGCAGTTCTAGCTTTGGATGGTGCGGCAGGTGATGCCGGGCGCAAACGCGCGCCGCCCTGTAGCGCAGGTTTCCAAACCTGCTGTATCGCCGATTTCCAAATCGGCGGGCGCGGTGCGGGTGTGCAGCGTGGGGTTTGCCGGAGCGCTTCCGACGGCTGGACGGTCAGCGGGTTTGGAAACCCGCGATACAGCAGACTTGGAAGTCTGCGCTACAGGCGCGTCGCCTTCGCCTGATCCAATCGCCCCGCCGCATACGCCTCGAACACGCGGCGGATTTCGTCCCGCACGCGGCGGAACACGGCGAGCTTTTCCGCGTCGGTGCCGGTCGCGTGCGCCGGGTCATCGAAGCCCCAGTGGTGGCGGTTCACCTGGCCGGGGAAGATCGGACAGACCTGGTCGGCGTTGCCGCAGACGGTGATGACGGTCTCGACCGGCTGCCCGAGAAACTCGTTCAGGTGCTTCGAGTGATGGCCAGAAATGTCGATGCCGACCTCCTGCATCACCGCGATGGCGAGCGGATGCACATAGCCCGCGGGCTTGGAACCCGCGCTGGCGACGCGGAAGCGGCCTTGCGACGCGGCGCGCAACAGGCCCTCGGCCAGATGGCTGCGGCAGGAGTTGCCCGTGCAGAGCACGAGAATGAGCGGGGAATCGGGAGCTTGGTTCATGATCGGTTGGCGATGGGTTTGAATTCGAGCGCGGACAATTTGAAATCCTTCAGCCCCGGCGGCGGGCGCATACACTGTTCCTCGGCGAGACAGGCGGTGTGCCGCACACCGAGACGAAACACGAGTTCCCCCTTCACCGCCGCCACCGACTCGACCGGGAACTGGCTGATCCACCCGGCCTCGTGCTCGATGTCCACCTCGAGGTCGTCGGATTGGAGAATGGCCGCCGCCTTGTTCAAGATGCCCAGCAGCTTGCCCGCGACGAGCCGATGATGCAGATCATCCGCGACCCACGTCTGGAGCCGACACAACGCGTCCGAGCGCAGCTTTCCGCCGCAATCGACGAACCGCTTGTCAATGCGCGCGACCTCCGTGACATGCGCATGCTCCGGCACCGCGACGCCATTGGGCAGCAGGAAGCGCAGATTCAAATCCGGATGCCCGGCCAGCGCCGCCTTCAGTTCATTTAGTTTCATAAGCAGACTTCGGAAAATCGTGGAACCCTCGGTTTTCGAGCGGGCCGGCAAACCACAGCCGCGGGGCAATCTTGGGCGGGTTCACGCCGATCGCCTTTTCCTGGGCGCACGGACCCGGCGCGCGCCGCCGCGGCAACAGGCGCCGTCGTCGCGTTCCGCCAGCCGTTTGGTTAGGCGCGCGGCGTCCCGCCGGAGCACCCGATGTTTTTTCAAGCCATCCTGGAAATGGACGAAAACCCGGTCGAGCAGGCGTGCGACCGCCGGTTCGAGTGAATAATAAACCCACTTGCCCGCCTTCCGCGTGCCGACCAGTCCGGCCTCGCGGATCACTTGCAGATGGGTCGAAAGCGTGGATTGCGTGACACCGAGCGCGTCGCCCAGTTCGCAAACGCACAGCTCCCCGCCGCGCAATGCGGCGAGAATGCGCACGCGAGTCGCGTCGGCGAGGGCTTTGGCGGTCAGCACCAGTTCATCCATGCGCCGGCAATCGTATCGGCGGATACCGATATGAGCAAGCGGCGTTTTTCATCCCCGGAAGCCCTGGCGATGCCCGACTCGCCTCGGCGGCATACGCGCAACCCGCCGCCCCGCAGCGCTGGCGGTACCGCGACCTTGGCCGCCCGGTCGCCGCCGCTGGAAAAACAAAACCTTGCACCGCGAGGACGGCGTTCTAGTTTCCTCGCGCCTCGGGCGGGGTAGCCAAGTGGTAAGGCACGGCTCTGCAAAAGCTGCATTCGTCGGTTCGATTCCGACCCTCGCCTCCAGTTCGTTTTTCGTGTTCAGCAAGGGGTTAGGAAGAAGGGATCCCAAAACGAACATTCGCAGGAGAAGTCGTTATCGTTTGATTCGTCGAGGCGCACGCGGAGCACCAGCCCATCCTGACCCTCCACATCGCCAAGGTTTATCCGGCGGCGACCGACCGGGACATCACTCCTAAATCACGAACTGCGGTGGCTGCGCTTGGCCTTCGCCCCGTTCACCACCGCCCGAGCCGGAACAATTCCAAATTTATGCGGCTGCGGCCGGTCTGCGCGAGATCGGCGAGCACTTCGCCAACGGCGCTGGCGAACTTGAAGCCGTGTCCGGAACACGGGCTGCCGAGCCACACCTGCTGATGTTCGGGATGCCGGTCGATGAGGAAATGCTGGTCGGGCGTGTCGGTGTAGAGACAGACTGCGAAGGACCGCACCGCCGGATTTAGGCCGGGCAGGTAGCGCCGCACGAGCGACTGCATTTTGCTCGTCTCGGCTGCGCCGAGGGTGCGGTCCACCGCGTCGGGCGAGACGGTCGGGCCTTCGTGATGCACGGCGAGCTTGGAGCCGGTGCCGACATCGGGCAGGCCGTAGAAATGTTTTCCCGGCTCGTATTCCCAGACGTGAATCGGACAGCGGGCGGGTTGGAAGTCCGCAGGATTCGCGGCGGCGTCGAACCAGAACAACACCTGTCGCTCGACGCGCAACGGGAGGCGCAAATCCGGCGCGAGCTGCCCGAGCCACGCGCCCGCGGTGATGACCAGCGACCCGGCGGAATACTCGCCGCGGGCCGTCCAGACGCGCACGCCGTCGCCGTCGGGCGCCCAGCGTTTGACCGGCTCGTTGACGTGCAATTCCGCGCCGCGGGCCGTCGCGCCGCGCAGTTGGGCTTCGACGCAGCGCTCGGGAAAGAGCACCCCCGCGCGCGCTTCCCACACGGCGAGCCAGTCGTCAGGCGGCTGCAACGCGGGGAAGCGGCGGCGGACATCGGCCGCGCCGAGGATTTCGTGCGGCAGTCGATGCAGCTCGGCGCTGTGGCGTGCGCCCGTGACGATCTCGCTGTCACGCGGGCCGATCATCAGTCCGCCGGTCGGCACGAAAAGGCGGGCGCCGGATTCGCGTTCGAGTTCATCCCACAATTCGTAGGCGCGCTGCACAAGCGGCACGTAGAGCGGGCTTTCGAAATAGGCCTCGCGGATGATCCGGCTCTCGCCGTGCGTCGAACCCTGCGTGTGCGGCGGGCTGAAGCGGTCGAAGCCCAGCACACGGCAGCCGCGCCGCGCCAGTTGCAGCGCCGTCGCGCTGCCCATTGCGCCGAGGCCGAGGACGATGACGTCCCACGGGCGGGTGGCGGGGTGGGAGGGTGAGAGAGGGGCGGCGGGGGATGTCGTTGTCATTGGATTTTACCGACGGTGGCTTGGGTATTACGGCGACCGGACCGCAGAGTGTGAGGCCGCCGGGAACACGGCACCGAAAGGGGAGCGCACGTGGCCCGCGTGCCGGCTTGGGCGGCCCGCCCAAACCGCCGTTCCCCAGTCTGCCTTTTCATCGACGGGGAAAAGTTAGTGGAACGAGATTTTCGGCGGGCCGCCGAAAACAGCACGCCAGCGGCGTGCGCTCCCCAGGAGGCGTTGGATTTTCCGAGCGGCATTGGTGTTTCCTCCGATATTTTCCAAATTCGTTGCTCCTGTCGAGCGGGGCAAATACGCTGCGCGCCATGCAAATACCTGCGCCTTTTTCTCCGCCCACCCGTTTGTTGATGGGCCCCGGCCCGAGCAACGTTTCGCCCTCCGTGCTCGAGGCAATGTCGCGTCCGCTGGTCGGGCATCTTGACCCCGTGTTCGTGAAGATGATGGAGGAAATCAAGGGGATGCTGCGCGCGGTGTTCCTCACGAAAAATGAAATGACCTTCCCCGTCAGCGGCACCGGCAGCGCGGGCATGGAGTTTTGTTGTGTCAACCTGATCGAGCCGGGCGACGAGGTGATCATCGGCGTCAACGGCGTGTTCGGCACGCGCATGGTCGATGTCGCCGAGCGCTGCGGCGCGCGCGTGATCAAGGTCGAAGCGCCGTGGGGCCGCATCATCGAGCCGGCGCAGATCGCCGCGGCGGTCGCGACGTGCAAACCGAAATTTGTCGCCGTGGTTCACGCCGAGACTTCGACCGGCGCGCTTACGCCCGTGGAGGAAATCTCGCGCCTCGCGCACGAGGCCGGCGCTTTGATGGTGCTCGACACGGTGACCTCGCTCGCCGGCTGCCCGGTGCGCCTCGACGACTGGGGCATCGACGCGGTGTACAGCGGCACGCAGAAATGCCTGAGCTGCCCGCCGGGATTGTCGCCCGTGTCGCTGAGTCCGCGCGCCCTGCAGGTCGCCACCAGCCGCAAGAAGAAAGTCCAGAGCTGGTATCTCGATGTGAATCTCCTCGCCTCCTACTGGGGCCAGGACCGCGTCTATCACCACACCGCGCCGATCACGATGAACTACGCGCTCCACGAAGCGCTGCGGCTCGTCCTCGTCGAGGGCTTGGAAAATCGCTGGGCGCGGCATCAGCGGAATCACAAGGCGCTCAAGGCCGGTCTCGCCGCGATGGGCCTCGAGATCGCCTCGCAGGAAGGCCATCAACTCTGGCAGCTCAACGCCGTCCGCGTGCCCGCGGGCGTGGACGAACTGGCCACGCGCAAACGGCTCCTCACGGATTTCAACATCGAGGTCGGCGCCGGCCTCGGTCCGCTGAAGGGTCAGATCTGGCGCATCGGCCTGATGGGCGAGACGAGCAATCTCGCCAATGTCTGCGCGTGCCTCACCGCGCTCGGCCAGATTCTGAACGACGCCGGCCGCCGCACCGACACCGAGGCGGCGCCGGCGGCGATGGGGCAGAGCAACTGACCGCTTGGGGGGCTGAAGAAGGGAAACCACTAACCGGCACTAACCGGCACTAATCGGAAACAAAACAGGACCGGATTCGTTGGTCCGTTTGTTTTTCTGATTAGTGCCGGTTAGTGCCGGTTAGTGGTTTTGATTCGGCAGTGCCGCGCCCGCCTCACACCTTCAGCCGCACCAGCAGGTCTTTGCTTTCCACGGTTTCGCCGAGGCTGGCGGCGACTTCGGCGACGACGCCATCGCACGGGGCCGAGACGGTGGTCTGCATTTTCATCGCTTCCATCATCAGCAGCTTGTCGCCCTTGGCGACTTTGTGCCCGACGCTGACGGCGATGGCGGCGATGAGGCCGGGGATGGGCGCGCCGATCTGGAGCGGATCGTTGAGGTCGGCTTTCTGCCGGCTCTTCGTTTTGGGCGTGACGCTGCGGTCGGTGATGAAGGTCTCGCGGGTCATGCCGTTCAGCTCGTAGGTGAGCGTGCGGCGACCGTCCTTGTCCGCGTCGCTGACGTTCACAAGGCGGACGATGAGGGTCTTGCCCTCCTCAATGGGCACGCTGATTTCCTCGCCGCGCTTGAGGCCGTAAAAAAACGCGGGCGTGGGAAGAACGCTGACATCGCTGAACTCGCGCAGATGGCGCGAGAACTCGGCGAAGACCGGCGGGTACATCAGGTGCGAGTAGAGGTCGTCCTCGGTGGCGTCGCGCTTGAGTTTTTCAGTGAGTTCCTTGCGCAGCTTGTCGAGCTGGATGGGCGTCGCGCGATTGCCGGCGCGGCTTTCGCGGAAGGCGGCCTGGGCTTCCTTGAAACGTTTCTCGCCGAGCACGACGCGCTGGACGGGTTCGGGAAAACCGCTGTCCGGCCAGCCGAGTCCGCCGCTGAGCATGTCGATGACGCTCTCGGGAAAATCGGTGGCGCCGGAACCGAGGTTGACGACGTCGGCGGGCTTGATGCCGCGACTGAAGAGGAAGAGCGCCATGTCGCCGACGACTTTGCTCGAGGGCGTGACCTTCACGATGTCGCCGAAGAGCTGATTGACCTCGGCGTAGGTGCGCGCGATCTCGGGCCAGCGATGCGAAACGCCCATGCTGGCGGCCTGTTCCTTGAGGTTGGTGTACTGGCCACCGGGCATTTCGTGGAGGAACACTTCGGCGCTGCCGGTCTTCGGCGCGGTGTCGAACGGCGTGTAGAACTCGCGGACTTTTTCCCAGTAGTCGGAAAATTCGTTGAGCGCGTCGAGGTCGAGCTTGGTGTCGCGCGGCGTGTGTTGGAGGGCGGCGACGACGGAGTTGAGGTTCGGCTGCGAGGTGCTGCCGGACATCGCGGCGATGGCTAGATCGACAACGTCCACGCCCGCCTCGCTCGCCTGGAGGACGCTGGCGGAATTGATGCCGCTGGTGTCGTGCGTGTGGAAGTGAATGGGGATGCCGACCTCGTCTTTGAGCGCCTTGACGAGCTTCTTGGCGGCGAACGGGCGGCAGATGCCGGCCATGTCTTTGATCGCGAGGAAGTGCGCGCCCATTTTCTCCAGCTCCTTCGCGAGCTTTACGTAGTACTCGAGGGAGAACTTGTCGCGGCGGGGATCGAGGATGTTGCCGGTGTAGCAGATGGCGGCCTCGCAGATGCCGTGGGTCTGGTTCACCGATTCCATCGCGACCTTCAGATTCGGCAGGTAGTTGAGCGAATCGAAGACGCGGAAAATATCCATGCCGGACGCGGCGGCGTGCTTGACGAAACCGGCGACGACGTTGTCCGGGTAGTTCGAGTAACCGACGGCATTCGAGCCGCGGAAGAGCATCTGGAAACAGACGTTCGGGATTTTGGCGCGCAACTGGCGGAGGCGTTCCCACGGGTCTTCGTTGAGAAAACGCATCGCCGTGTCGAACGTCGCGCCGCCCCACATTTCCAGCGAAAACAGGCCGTGCTTCGCGTCGCCGACCCGATGCGCGAGCGCGTCGGCACAGGCGAGCATGTCGGCCGAGCGGACACGCGTGGCCATGAGCGATTGGTGCGCATCGCGGAAAGTCGTGTCGGTGACGAGCAGGCGCTTTTGCTTGAGGGTCCATTCGGCGAAGCCCTTCGCGCCGAGCTTGAGCAGGAGGTCGCGCGTGCCGGCGGGCGGCGGCGTTTTCGCGTCGTAGGCTGGAGCCTTCGCGGGCGCGAACGCCTTCTCGGGACGATAGCCCTTGGCGTGCGGGTTGCCGTTGACGATGACATTGCCGAGGAAGTTGAGGAGCTTCGTCGCGCGGTCGCGGCGGGCGTGGAACGAGAAGAGTTCCGGCGTGGTGTCGATGAGCGTCGTGGTCGCCTGGCCGCTCTGGAAATCCCGGTGGCGGATGACGTTTTCGAGGAAGGGGATGTTGGTCTTGACGCCGCGGATGCGGAACTCCGAGAGCGCGCGGTGCATGCGGTGCATCGCGATTTCATAAGTCTGCGCGCTGGCGACGACCTTCACGAGGAGCGAGTCGTAGAACGGCGTGATGACCGCGCCGCCGTAGCCCATGCCGCCATCGAGCCGGATGCCGAAGCCGCCGGGCGAGCGGTAGGCGAGAATCTTGCCGTAGTCCGGCATGAACTTGTTCTCGGGATCCTCGGTGGTGACGCGGCACTGGATGGCGTAGCCATTGCGCGCGATTTGATTCTGCACGGGCATCCCGACTTCCTTGCTGTGCAGCGCGTGGCCCTGCGCGATGAGGATTTGCGCACGCACGAGGTCGAGGCCGGTGATGACTTCGGTGACGGTGTGCTCGACCTGGATGCGCGGGTTCATCTCGATGAAGAACCACTCGTGGCGGTCGAGGTCGTAGAGAAACTCGATGGTGCCGGCATTGTCGTACTTGATCTCGCGCGCGATGCGGGCTGCGGCGTCGCACAGCTCCTTGATGATGTGCTCGGGGAGACCAAAGCTCGGCGCGACCTCGACGACCTTTTGGTGCCGGCGCTGCACGGAGCAATCGCGCTCGTGCAGATGCAGCACGTTACCGTGCTGGTCGCCGAGCACCTGCACTTCGATGTGTTTGGCGCGCGGGATGTATTTTTCGAGGAACACCGCGGCGTTGCCAAACGCGCGGCCCGCCTCGGCCTGCGCCTCATCGAGCAAGCCCGAGAGATCGGCCTCTTTTTTCACCACGCGCATCCCGCGACCGCCGCCGCCGAAGGCCGCCTTGATGATGAGCGGGAAGCCAATGGCCTTGGCGGCCTTGAGCGCGAGGTCGCGGTCGGCGATGGGGTCCTTGGTGCCGGGGAGCGTGGGCACGTTGAGGCGCTCGGCGAGCGCACGGGCGGCGGTTTTGTCGCCCATCATGTCGAGGAGGTCCGGCCGCGGCCCGACAAACGTGATGCCCGCGCGGGCGCAGGCGCGGGCGAACTCGGCGTTCTCGGAGAGAAAACCGTAGCCCGGATGAATGAGGTCGATGCCCTTTTCCTTGGCGACGGCGACGATGCTCTCGATGTCGAGATACGCGGCGACGGGGCCTTTGCCGGTGCCGACGAGATAGGCTTCGTCGGCCTTGAAACGGTGCATCCCGAAGCGGTCCTCCTGCGCGAAAATGGCGACGGTACGGAGGCCGAGTTCAGTCGCGGCGCGGAAGATGCGGATGGCGATTTCGCTGCGGTTGGCGGCGAGCAATTTCTTGGGCGCGGTGCTCTTCCGCGAATCGGAAGTGCTCAAATTGGCGGGGGCGACGTTGGGGCTGGCGTGACTCATAAAGCGGGCGTGGTTATACGGGGCGTGGCGGGACGCGGTAAAGCTTTGGTTCGCCGGGGCGAAAAAAGCTCAAAGAATAAAGCTCAAAGCTCAAGGGAAGGGCCAAGGAACAAGGTGATCCAAGCACCAAGGTGGTCGGGGCGAGGACGAGAACTACGCAGGGTGGTTGGAGAAGCAGTCGGTCAGAATTTGCAGGTTCTCAAAAACCTTAACGCGTCGCGTGGTTCTTGGAGCTTGGTCATTCCCTTGAGCTTTGAACTTTGAGCTTTGAGCTTCTTTCCCCGCTCCGCCGCGGACGGGCTGCCGGCCGGGCCGCAGGGGAATCTGTGCGGGTGAAAGGGCGCTGCCCGGAAGTGTGGGGTTCAGAACAGGGACTTTCGCTTCCAAATCGGCAAAGCCATGGAGGCTTCCTGCGAGTTTCTCCAGCGCGCCGGTGGTCAGCTCAACCTCATGAAGCTGGGCAAGCTGCTGGAGCTCCTCGACCGGCTGTCCTTGGCCCGGCGCGGCATCCCCGTGTGCGGCGGCGGCCCTGTGCCGATTTCTGCAACACCCGGCTGACGAGCTTGTGCAAAAAGTAGCCGCCGGGGTGACGAGGCGGCCGCAGGTTATGCAGACGGCGCGAAAATCCGCTTCCTCACGTCGTCGGCTACGGTCCGTCGGCGGTTTTCACGCAGTCTGCCAAGCCGGGTGGTAATGAGCGGAGCAAAGAAATTGAACTGCGCCTGGTTCGATCTCAATGCGGCTAGACAGCTCCCGCCGAAGCTTGCTTACTCGCGCGCATGAATTCCTGTTCGCGTCCGGCCCGCTTCGTTGCAACCGCCGTTTTCGGAGCGGGACTTTTCCTCGCCCTGGCCCCGGTCAGTCCGGCGGCCACGCCGCCGTCGCCGAGCGGGCCCGGCCAGCACGCTGCCGCCGGCAAGGAAGTCGCCGCACAGGCGGAGAAGGACTGGGTGGACGCGCGCTGGAACCAGACCGAGGTCGGCCCGTTTCTCGCCTCCATTCTCAAAACGCCCGCCGGCAGCATCGCCAAGGGACTCTCGGTGCGCGTCGGCGACGCGACCGGCACGAACGCTGCGACGGTCTGCTACGACACCAAGGCGGGTGTGTTTCGGGGCGGTTGGGTCGGCGGTTTCCTGAAGTTTTCCGGCAGTCGCTTCGGACTGACGGATGCGCCCGCGCCGGTCGGTGACTGGGCTTTCGTGGCGGGTGGCGCGCAGTGGGAGGGCGCGGCGGTTCGCCACGAGGCGCTGCGGCTCCACGGCCCGCGCGTCGTGCTCGAAACGCGCGTCGGCGGCACGCGCGTCAGCGAATCGCCGTGGGTGGAATGGGCGGGGGGACTTGTCGTTTTCACACGCAGCCTCGAGATAGCGCCGGGCGAAGAAGCGCTCACCCAAACGCTCGTCGCGCAGGCGGGCGCGGGTGCCACGATGGAAATCATTTCTGGCACCAGCATCGCCGTGTTCGAGCACCAGGGGCGGCTGCATGCGGTCGCGAAAATCGGCGACGCCGGTCTCTCGCTCGCTGCCGCCGACGGTCGGGTGCAACTCCACTGCCCACCCCGCCGCGCCCCCGCGCGCGGCAAGCTGCTGCTCTGGTCCGGTCCGCGCGAGAAGCTGGGCGATTTTCAAAAGCACGTCGTCGCGAGGGTCGCGGCCGGAGCGCTGGATGATCTCGCCGCGCTTTCGCGCCCCGGCCCGGCGCGCTGGCTGCCCGCGCTCACCACCGTCGGGCAGGTCGGATTTCCGACGGATGGCTTTGCGGTGGACACGATCCCGGTGCCGTATGCGAACCCTTGGAAAGCGCTGCTGTTCTGCTCGGGCGTGGATTTTTTCCGCGATGGTTCCGCCGCGGTCTGCACCATTCACGGCGACGTCTGGCGCGTGAGCGGCCTCGATGCCCCGCTCCGGGCGGTGACGTGGAAACGCTTTGCCACCGGCCTGTTTCAACCGCTTGGCTTGCGCGTGGTGAATGACCGCGTGCATGTGCTGGGCCGCGATCAGATCACCGTGTTGCACGACGAGAACGGCGACGGCGAAGCGGATCGCCACGAGAATTTTTGCAACCTGATCGAGACCTCCACGGGCGGTCACAATTACGTCACCTGTCTCGAACGCGACGCGGCGGGGAATTTTTATTACGTCGATCCCACGGGCGTGCAGCGCGTGTCGCCCGACGGGCGGACGAAGGAAACCCTGGGCACCGGCTTCCGCAATCCGAACGGCCTTGGCGTGCGCCCTGACGGGCTCGTCACCGCCACGCCGCAGCAAGGCACCTGGACGCCGTCCTCCGCCATCATGGAAGTGCGGCCCGGCGGCTTCTACGGCTTCGGCGGGCCGAAGGTGACGTCCGAGCGACCCCTCGGCTACGACGCGCCGCTGTGCTGGTTGCCGCACGCGTTCGACAATTCCAGTTCCAGCCAGGTCTGGGTGCCGGCGGGCCAGTGGGGCGCGCTGGGTGGGGGGATGCTGCATCTGCTCTGGGGCCGCTGCGGATTGGCGCTGGTGTTGCGCGATGAAGTGGACGGCCAGGCGCAGGGCGCGGCGGTGGCTTTGCCCGTGCGTTTTTTGTCAGGGCCGATGCGCGCGACGTTTCATTCCGGCGACGGGCATCTCTACGTGGCGGGCAGCACCGGTTGGCAGACGAGCGCGGCGCGGGATGGTTCGCTCCAGCGCGTGCGGCGCATCGCGGCGGACGCGCGCACGCCGGTCGCCTGGCACGCGCACAGCAACGGACTGACCCTCACCTTTGCCCAACCCCTCGACCGCTCCGCCGCCGAGGATGCCGGCAGCTACTCGCTTCGACAGTGGAACTACCGCTACACCGGCGCGTATGGCTCGAAGGACTATTCGGTCAGCGATCCCAGCAAGGAAGGCCGCGATGAAGTCACCGTGCGCTCCGCGAAATTATTGCCCGACGGAAAGTCGGTGTTCATCGAGACCGCCGAACTGCGGCCCGTGATGCAGATGGAATTGAAATACAATCTTCAGTTCACCGGCGGCGCGAGTGCGAGCGGGCCGCTCTATCTTACCCTGAACCGTCTCGCGGCACCGCGGCGGTAGGAGCGCGTGGGTTTAGCCGGCGGGTGGCACGGGCGATCCGCCCGTCCCGACGGGCCACTGGCCCGGCGGAATGGACGAAAACGCACCGATGTTCCGGCGCGCTTCGGCCAACACCGCAACGCAGCCATTCCGTCCGGCGGGTCGCCGGACGGCACAGGCTGGTAGCCTGTGCCACCCGCGTTGGCGCGGACGCCTAGCAACATCCGACCATCCCATTCCCCATCTGCGGTCTCCCTGAATCTGCGGGAGTTCTCCCTGAAGTCCGATTCAACCGCGCCCCCGGAATTGAAGGTTGACGCCCGCTCCGGCCCGACCTACCACCGGCGCACTCCAACACCACATGCTTGCCATTCCCAACCAATCCAATCGCCTCTGCGACGGCCTGTCGCGGCGCGGCTTCCTGCGCGTCGGCGGACTGGCGCTCGGCGGCCTGCGGCTCGCCGACCTGTTCCGGGCCGAGGCGCGCGCGGGCACACGTTCTTCGCGCAAGGCCATCATCCAGATTCACCTGATGGGCGGCCCGCCGCACCAGGACACGTTCGATCTCAAGCCCGACGCACCGTCTCGTTACCGCGGTGAATTCCAACCGATCCCGACCAAAATCCCGGGCATCCACATCTGCGAACTCCTGCCGCTCCTCGCCGCGCGCATGGACAAGCTCGCCATCATCCGCTCAATCGTCGGCTCGCAGACCGCGCACTCGCTCTTCCAATGCGAGACCGGCTGGCCGAGCGCCAATGACCGCAACCATCCCGCGCTTGGCGCGGTCGTCGCGCGACTGCTCGGAAACGCGGAGACGTCCGTCCCGCCGTTCGTCGTGCTCCCCCCGCCGCGCGAGGACCATTTCTCGATGGCCGTCGGTCCCACCGGCTTCCTCGGCCCCGCGGCCTCCCCTTTCAAGCCGAAAGGCGAGGGCCTGCAAAACCTCGTGCTCAACGACATCACCGCGGACCGGCTCGCCGACCGCCGCTCCCTGCTCGCGAGCTTCGACCGCCTGCGCCGCGACGCCGACGCCAGCGGCACTGTCGCGGCGATGGATGTCTTCAACCAACGCGCCTTCGACGTGCTCACCTCCAGCCGCCTGCTCGAGGCGCTCGATCTGACCAAGGAAGATCCCCGGACCATCGCGCGTTACGACGACGGCCGGCCCGGCCAGGAAATGCTCGGAGGTCCGGGGCTTTCCACCCGCCAGGTGCTGGTCGCCCGGCGCTTGGTGGAAGCCGGCGCGCGCTGCGTTTCGATCACGTTTGGCCAATGGGACACGCACGGAAACAACTTCCGCCATCTGCGCAACTACCTCCCGCGCCTCGACCGCGCCGTCTCCGCCCTGGTGGATGACCTCGCGGCCCGTGGCATGTTGAACGACGTGACCGTGGCCGTCTTCGGCGAGTTCGGCCGCACGCCGATCATCAACATCAATGCCGGTCGCGATCACTGGCCGGCTGTGAACTGCGCGCTGCTGGCCGGCGGCGGTATGAAAACGGGACAAGTCATCGGCGAGACGGATTCCATCGCCGGCGAAGTGACCAACCGGCCCGTCCACATGCAGGAACTCTTCGCCACGCTCTATCACAACCTCGGCATCGACGTCCGAGACGCCACGCTGCCCGATCACAGCGGCCGGCCCCAATACCTCGTGGACAACTACGAACCCATCCGCGAACTGGTTTAGCCGTAACGATTCAGTGAGTGCGACAGGAGCGCGGCCTTCAGGCCGCAGAAACGTCCGCCCGCAGCGACCGTGTCACACGCTACGGACGCGTCCTCCCGCTCACCATTTGGTGAGTTCCATAAAGGGTTCGGAAATTCGCTCGCCCTCTACAGGACGCACGCTTCTGCGGCCTGAAGGCCGCGCTCGTGTGCCCGGCAGGGGTCTGGTCTATCGGGATGAAAGGTTCCCGACGGGGGCTTGTGACGCCAACCGTAGCCGAACCGCTAGGTCGTCACCGCGAGGTGAGGGCGCGAAAGAGTGGCAGGCAAACGTTCGACCGAAGCAACACAAATGGGCAGTGAGGCAGGATGTGCGGGACGAGTGTGCTAGCGACCACGAAGTCCGAGAGTCACTGAGTGCATTCTGTAGAGCCCAGAGGCGCGAACGGAAAGAACAGATCCTGACCCGGGGAGATCCCCGTGCTGAGAGGCGCGGGGAAGTCAGCAGAGGCCGTAGTAGCGTTTGAGGTGCGCACGAACCAAAAGGCGCGCCGAGCGAAGGGCCGAAGAACGACAGAGCAGCACTTAATGAGAACCTGACAGCCACTGCGAAAGCCGTCCGAAACGGCGGGGCGCGACAACTACGGTCACTACCCCGGTCTGGCAAACCAAGGCCCAGGCGGAGACGCCGCCGCAAGCCGTGGGAGTGGATGACGAGCAGGCGCGGTCGCGGAACTCACGAAAGAAAGCAATGCACGAAGGGTGGCTGGTTCGCCAGCAGCCCTTCGCGGCCGCCGTCATGGGCCGCTGCGTTCAACCGCCGGATGCGGAAAACCGCACGTCCGGTGGTGTGGGAGGGTGCCGGGGCGCAATCCCCGGCACTCGACCCGATCTTGCGCCCTCACTGAATGGTTACGGCTGAGGCGAGGTCGGCCGCACAAAAAATGGCTTCGCGTCCGCGGCGGCACCTGCTCGGCCGGCGACGTTCTTCCACATGCGCGATCGTCCGTATGCCGCGCTGCGGCAGGCTGCGGATCGGCCCGCGATTGCTTGCACCTTGGGAACCCGGACCTTCCCTTGAGCTTTGAGCTTTGAACTTTGAGCTTCCCCCGCCCACTCTTCCGCCGTGAATCGCATTGCTGATCGTTTTGCCCGGTTGCGGGCGCAGGGCCGGAAGGGTTTCGTCGTTTACATCGGCGGGGGCGACCCCGACCTCGAGGCCACGCGCCAGCTTGCCATCGCGTTCGACCGCGCGGGAGTGGACGTCCTCGAGATCGGCGTCCCCTTCAGCGACCCGCTCGCCGACGGACTCGTGAACCAACTCGCCGCCCAGCGCGGCCTCGAATCTGGCGCCACGCCGCCGAGAATTTTCGAAACCATCCGCGCCATCCGCCGCGAGGCGCAGATTCCGCTGGTCCTCTACGTTTACTTCAACCTGCTCCACCGCTGCGGGGTGGAGAAATTCATCCGCGATGCCGCCGCCGCCGGAGTCGATGGCCTGCTCGTCCTCGACCTCCCGCCCGAGGAATCTGACAACTACGAAGCCCTCATGCGCGCGGCCGGTCTGGACGTGATCTATCTCGTCGCGCCGACCACGCCCGAGGACCGCATCGCCCTCATCGTCAAGCGGGCCACGGGTTTCATCTACTATGTCTCGCGCGAAGGCGTCACCGGCATGCAGTCCAAGGTCTCCGACACCATCGGCACGATGACTGCGAAAATTCGCGCGCACACGGCGCTGCCCATCGCCGTGGGCTTCGGCATCTCCACGCCGGAACAGGCCGCCGAGGTCGCGCAGAATGCCGAGGCCGTCGTCGTCGGCAGCGCCATCGTGAATCAGATCGCCCGCCTCGGCCGCGCGCCCGACATGGTCGCGCAGGTCACCGCGTTCACGAAAGCCCTGATGGCCGGAGTGAATCGGTAGCACCGTAGTTGCCGACGTGAGGAGGCGGATCGGGGGCGCTCGGCGCGGGGCGTCCGCCTCCTCGCTTCGGCGGCTACGGGAGGCGTAGGTAGGGCGCGTCTGTCTTCAGCGCGCCGGTGGGGCGTTCGTACCGGTCGGCGGCGCGCTGAGGACGGGCGCGCCCTACCAGCCACGGCGGGTTCGCTGGCTCCCGGCGCGGGCTTTCAGACTCGAAATATTCTCTCCTCAAATCGCAAATCGCCGGGCTTGACACTTAAGCTTTGTATGGCAAAGTGACCGCCATGGAACCCACCGGCGCCGCAGAAAATCTCCAGGTCATCCGCACCCTTATGGAACGCTCGGCGCTGTATCGCCGCGCGATGGCTCCCGTGATGCTCGCCGCCGGATTGTTCGGCGTGGCGGGGTGGGGGTTGGGGAATGCGCTGGGTTTTAGAACGGGAGGGGCCTGCATGGCGTTGTGGTACGGCATTGCCGCACTCACGATTGCGGTCGCCCTGCTGATTATTCGTCGGCAGGCGCTCCGCTCGGACGAGGCGTTTTGGACTCCTCCAACAAAACGCATTGTGCGGGCCATGACGCCACCCTTGGTCGTGGGAATGCTGGTGGAGCTATTTGATTTCCGCCTCAGACAGGATTTCTGGGACGGACCGCCCGTAGCGCTCTGGATGCTGCTGTACGGCCTGGCACTGCATTCGGCGGGGATGTTCATCTCGCGCGGTGTGCGCGGACTGGGATGGCTGTTCATCATTGCCTTTCTGGCGCACATTCCGGCCCATAATTATGCACCCCTCTTTCTCGAAGATGGGTGGCTCCAACCCAACGCCCAAATGGGCCTCACCTTCGGCCTCCTCCATCTGATTGCCGCCGCCTATCTGTTCCTCACTGAGCGGCGCGGCCAGGCCGCCCAATCATCGGCGGTGTGAACCGGCCCCGTGAACACCGAACATTTTCTCCAACTCGACCGCGTCATCCACGAGAAGGGGCGCATGGGCATTATGTCGCTGCTGGCCGCGACGCCCGAACTCTCCTTCACCGAAGTGCGTGACACGCTCCAGATGACTGATGGCAATCTGATGTCGCACGTCCGCACGTTGCAGGAAGCCGGCTACGTTGTCGTGTCCAAGTCCTTTCAGAACAACCGCCCGCTCACCACGCTCTCGCTCACGCCCGCCGGTGACAAAGCCTTTGCCGCCTACATCACCCTCCTCGAACAGATCGTCCGCCAGGCCCGCCAGAATTTATGACGCCATTTTTGAACGCTCCGGCCGCCGCATGTTCTCATGCTTTGTCATGCAAAGCACAGGCTCGAACTACGCGCGCGCGCAAACCGATCCGCCGCTTCAACGCTTTAACCCGTTAACCTTTCCCCGATTCAACCGTTCCCCTCTCCAAACCTTGCTTCAGGCAATACCATGAAAATCCTCCGCGCCACCCATCTCGGCATGTGCTTCGGCGTCCGCGACGCCATCGCGCTCGCCGTGGACCACGCCCAACGCGAACCGCTCACCATCCTCGGCGACCTCGTCCATAACGAGACCGTCCTCGCCAGCCTGCGCGGGCACGGCATCCGCTTCGCGGCGGTGCCGGACACCGCCACCACCGGCGGGCCGGTGATGATTACCGCGCACGGGGCTTCCGAAGCCATGATGCGCCGCGTGCGCGCGCACGGGCACGAAGTCATCGAAGCGACCTGCCCGTTGGTCCGCTTCGCCCACCGCGCCGTCGCGACGCTGGTGCGTGATGGCTTTCATCCCGTCATCATTGGCCAGCGCAATCATGTCGAAGTGCGCGGCATCACCGAGGACCTCGCGGAGTTCGATGTCGTCCTCACCGACGACGACCTCGACGCGCTGCGCGAGCGCCCGCGCTTCGGCGTCGCCGCGCAAACCACGCAGCCCATCGAGCGCGTGCGGCATCTGGTCGAGCGCCTGCGCCGGCGTTTCCCGAATTCCGAAGTGCGCTACCTCGACACCGTTTGCCAGCCGACCAAGCAGCGGCAGTCCGCCGCCGTGGCGCTCGCGCAGCAGTGTGATGTGGTTGTCGTCATCGGCGGCGCGCACAGCAACAACACGCGCGAACTGGTCGAGACCTGCCGTCGTCAGTGCCCGCGCGTGTTTCATGTGCAGACCGCCGACGATCTGTGCCCCGAGTGGTTTGCCGACTCTGAAACCGTCGGCGTCACCGCTGGCACCTCGACTCCCGACTCGACCATTCAGGCGGTTGAAACCCGCCTCGCCGCGATGACCTGTCACGCGGAAATGGCGGCATGAATCGCGCCACGCCACGGCCGGCATAAGATTGCCGGGCAGAAAGAATCATCCGGCGAAGATTAGGAACCCGTCCCGCCCTCCGTTTCCCTCGGTCCCACCTTCCTTCCGTCTCCCGCTCTCTCCGTCGCGCCTGCAACCCAACCACCCGCAACCGAAACCTCCCATGTCCTGGCTCACCTACTTCCAGCGCAACCAACCCCTCCAGCAGCCCATCCCGTGGCACCTCGGGGTCCATCCGGAACCGCACCTGCTGCGGCCCTTGATCGCGTCCCTGCAGCGATTCCAACTGGGCGAAAGCGGTGAAGGCCGCCGCCTCAAACGGCTCGCCGCCACGCTGAACGATCCCGACTACACGGACGCCATCGGCCTGTTCATCGCCGAGGAGCAGCGCCACGCGGCCTTGATGGCGCAGGTGCTGCGGGCCGTGGGCGCGCGCCTGTTGCGCTGGCATTGGAGCGATGCCGCCTTCGTCTTGCTGCGGCGCATCTTCGGACTGCGCGAGGAACTGCTCGTCCTGCTGGTGCCCGAAATGATGGCGCGCCGGTTCTTTCGCGCGCTGGACGACGGCACGCGCGATCCGGTCCTGCGCGCCGTGTTCGCGCAGATCATCCACGATGAAGAAGGGCACGTCGCCTTTCACATCGACACGCTCCGGCAATTGTTCGCGGACACGAGTCTGCTCCGCCGTGTGGTGACGCGCGTCGCATGGCGGGTGCTCTACCGGGTGGCGTGTCTCGCCGTCATCTGCGACCATCACCGCACGCTTCGGGCCGGGGGAGTTTCGCCGCTGGAATTCTGGTGGGATTGCGGGCTGATCTTCGATGAAGCCGCCGCGCAGGTGCTGTGTGGCTGCGAGCTGCCCCGCGCCGCGGTCGCCGCGTTTCCGGGAGTGGCAGGGTAATCGAACTCGGGGGGAACGATGCGGTCAGAGCGCTCAGCGCGGCCTTTACGCCGCGGATGCTTCCACCCGCAGCGGGCGTCCCCATTTCATGTAGGAGTCGAGGTGACGAGACTCTAACTTCCTTCCCTGAGAGGCCCGCCCCAACCGTCGCATGTCGCGCTGTGAAATCCCGATCCGGTGCCACGCGCCTTGCCCGACGCAGCTCTCAAGACTCAGCCGCTGCCCACGCAGAAAGGGTTAGAGACTCCTCACGTCGTCTCCTACAGGTGCCGGCGATTCGCGCGGCCGACGGGTGTCTGCCTACCCTGTCGATCCCGCTTCAGTCGCGGGCGTTTCGGGCGATGGCGTCGTCGCCGCCACCGCCGCCTGACGCGCGCGCAGCGTGCTCAGGGCGGCCTCGGCGGCGGCGCTCTCGGCGGTTTTCTTGCTTGTGCCGCGGCCGCGGCCAATTTCTTCGCCCCCGTTGAAAACGGCGCACTCGAACGCGCGGTCGTGGGCGGGACCGCTCGCCGCCAAGATTTTGTACTGCGGCGGTTGCGTCTCGGTGGCCTGGAGCAGCTCCTGAAGTTCGCCCTTGGGATTCAGCAGTTGCGGCGCGGGTTTGAGATGACTGAACTCGTCGCTGAACTGGCCGAGCACAAACACCCGCGCGGCCTCGTAACCCCCGTCCAGAAAGAGCGCGCCGATCACCGACTCGTACGTGTTGGCCAGAATCGACGGCCGTTCCCGCCCGCGATTGGCTTCCTCGGAGCGGCTGAGAATGATACCGCTGCCCAGGCCCATGCGCCGTGCCTGTTCGGCCAGCGCGCGCCGATTCACCAGTTGGGCGCGGGATTTGGTCAGCGCGCCTTCATCGAGGTCCGGGAAGCGGTCGTACAACTCGCGCGTGAGCACGAGCTGCAACACGGCGTCGCCGAGAAACTCGAGCCGCTGATTGTTGGGCGCGGGACGCCCGGCGGCGTGCGAGATCGATGAATGCGTCAGCGCCAGCCGGAGCAATTCCGGTTGCTGAAACTGATAGCCGAGGCGGGTTTGAAATGCGTCGAGGTCAGACACGGGGCGCGGGGGAAGTCAGGTGGCGGTGGTAGCCGGCTCAGGCGCGGCTGCGGGGGCAGGAGGCGGCGCATCAGCCGCAGGAGGCGCGCTGGATTCCGCGGTCGGGGCTGCGTCGGCCGGCGCGCCGGGTGCGGCCGGAACTGCGCTGGCGGCGGGACCGTTCCCGTTGCCATTGCCGTTGCCGTTGAATCCATGTTCGAGCAGGTGCGCAACTTCGCGCTGCACTTCCTCGAGCTGATTCAACTGCAAATCGGGATCGAGAATCGTGAACACATCGCCGGTTTTTCCATGCTCGTAGATGAAGAGGCGCCGGCCGCCCTCGGTGGTCTGGCCGCGGACTTTCAAGATGCGTTTGCGCTCGAGCATCACGGCCAGGATGTAGCTGGCGGCGCGGAAGCGCGGATCGTTTTTCTGCACCAGCTTGGCCAGCAGCGTCTCCGCCGTGTCCTTTTGGATCGCCTCGGGCGGGGCGGCGGGCGGGGCCTGATAGACACCCTGCCATTGGGAGATGAAGCCCTTGCGCTCGTGCGAATCCAGCTTGGTCTCCGCCTGCCAGCACGCCTCGCAGACGTCGAGGCGCTGATACTCGTGGCGCTGGTCGCACAGCACCGTGTGATACGGCTGCTGATCCGCAAAGGGCTTGGCGCACAGTTGGCACCCATGCGCGCGGGATTGAATGTTCCAGTCGATCATCGAAATATTTTCCGCGTCGCAAATCTGCCTCCGCGGTGGGCGGAGTATTCCGATGCACCGGGAGGGTGCAATACGATTCGGCGGTTTGCGCGGGCGCGGGGGCGCGTTGCTCCTTGGAGCGCGGCGTTCACGCCGCTTCAACGTGGAAAGTGCGGAGGCTCTGGATTCGCTCACGCCTCCCGCCGTGCGGACACTGAAGCGTCGTAAACGGCGCGCTCCAAGCGGGTGCCGCATCGACGCGCGCGGCAGAAAACACTTCTTTCGGCAGGCGCTCGGCCTAGTTTCCACGGCCGTGGCACCACGCACCCGGCAACGACCGACCGCTCCCGCGCTTCCCGCGCCGACCGCGACCGCCGTGGCGCGCCTCGGCGCCGCTCCCGCCCGCCGCACCATCACCGCGCTCGTTCCGGCGCTGCTCGAGTGGTTCGCCGCCAGCGCCCGCGCGATGCCGTGGCGCCAAACTCACGATCCCTACGCGGTCTGGGTCTCGGAAATCATGCTGCAACAAACGCAGGTGAAAACCGTGATCCCTTACTGGGAACGTTGGATGCGCGACCTTCCCGACGTCGCCGCGCTGGCCGGAGCACCCGCTGCCAAAGTGCTGAAACTGTGGGAGGGCCTCGGCTATTACAGCCGCGCCCGCAACCTCCACGCGGCCGCACAACTCATCGTTGAAAAATTTGGCGGCCGGTTTCCCCACGCGTTCCCTGAGATTCTCGAACTCCCCGGCATCGGTCGCTACACCGCCGGCGCGATTGCCAGCATTGCCTACAACCAGCCCGCGCCGATCCTCGATGGCAACGTCATGCGCGTCCTCACGCGGGTCTTCGGCATTGACGGTGATCCGCGCGGCAAGGCGACGAACCAGCAGCTATGGGCGCTGGCGACCCATCTGGTCGAACACGCCGCGCGGACCCCGGACTCCGCCAAAACCCGTGCCTGTTCGCAGCTCAACCAATCCCTGATGGAACTGGGCGCGCTCGTCTGCACCCCGCGCCAGCCCGCTTGCCCCGTGTGTCCGGCGCGCAAGAGCTGCATCGCGCATCGTGATCAGCGCACGCACGAGCTGCCCGCGCTCGCTCCGCGCGCCGCGACCACCGCCCGGCGTTTCGTCGCGTTCGTCATCACCCGCGCCGGACGCCACCTCGTGCAGCAGCGGCCAAGCGGGGGTGTCAACGCCGGACTGTGGGAATTCCCGAACCTCGAACTCGCCGCCGCCGCGGCGCTCACCGACCGCGTGGTGCTCGCGACCGGGCGCGTCGTCCGCCCCACGACGCGCCTCGGTTCGCTCACGCACTCGATCACGCGCTATCGCATCACCGTGGAAATTTATCGCGCGGAACTTTGGGAAGACCCACCGCAGCCGCATGAACATTGGGTCTCGGCGAGTGAGTTGGAGGAACTCGCGCTTACCAGCGCCCACCGCAAGATCGTCGCGCGCATGCGGTAAGGGGCCGGGAGTTCTTTCAGCGGGGACGAAGCCAAGCTCGACCGCGTTGGCGGTGGGGCAGGGGATGGGCGACCAGTTTGGCGCAGTGCGCTGGTAATTCTTCCAACCCCCTCGGGCGTCGCTGCGCGCGGAGGTCCACGCAACATCGCCCTTGTCCCGGCCCGGCGATGCGGCAACCTGTCGCTCCCGAATGAAACGCGGTGAAACTGTTTCGCCCCGCGACCGCCCGCACCGTCAACATCCGCCAACTCATGAACCTGTCGCTCCTGCCCGGCCTGCCTGTCGCTCCGCTGCTCGGCGTCAGCGTGGGCTGGTTCGATCCCCTGTTTTTGCTGCTGCTGGCGCTGGGGTTTTGGCGAGGTCGGTTGAATGGCGCGGCCCGCGAACATTTTGCCGCCGGTCAGTGGTTTCTCGTCGCCGTGGTGGGCGGCTTGATGAGCCGCGCGCTCGGCGGTCTGATGGTGAAGTGGCTGGGCGTGACTTTTTTTGCGGCGGGCATTTTCGGCTACGTCGTCGGTGGCGGGGTCGTGCTCATCGTCGCCGCCGTGCTGCGGACTTATCATGCTGACGAGATGCTGGATGCGGCGTTCTTTGCCAAGGCCGAGCCGGCGGCGGGCGGCGTGTTCGGGGCGTTCAAGTGCTTCTGTCTCCTGACCATCGCCCTGGCGTTCGTGCATGCCCGCAAGGTGCCCGATCCCGCCGATCCGCAGACCTTCCACGAGACCCTCCACGTTCAGATCTTCGACCGCTCGCTGGCCGGCGCGGCACTCGAGAAGGTCGGCGCTTTCCTGCTGATCCCCGCGTCCTCGAATGCGCGCCGCCCCACCGTGGGCCAGAAGAAGAATCAGCAGATGAACAAGATGGGGAAGTGATGGCGCGGCAGCCGGTCGCCTGCGGTGGAACGTCGCCCCGTGATGCAGGAGGGAGCAATCTGCAGCGCTCATTTTTTCGCCGAAAACCGACCTCCATCGGGACTGCTACCGCAGACCGAGCCACAGCTTTACCCGGCTTTCCACGGCGCTCAGTTGCACCGGGTTCAAGGTGGCGCGTCGTCGCAAAAGTCGTGCTGCGGGAACGGTGTAAAGACTCTGCGCATCGAATCCTCCTTCCTCCAAACCGGGCACCCGCATCGCCACCTCGTACCGCGATCCGCGCAGGGAGGTCGTGTGGTAAACCACGGCGACGAGGACCCGATCTTCATCCGCGACATCACATCCCAAGATCAGGACCGGCCGCACCTTGGCCGTCATTCCCAAATCGATCTGCCAGACTTCACCGCGCTGCACGTCGCGCATGGGCCGCCTCTCTTCGATCCAAACGTTGTCCTCCCGCCACTGCCGCCGCCATGAGTTCCTCGTCGGTCGGACGGTCGTTGACCTGCACCTGCAACCAACGCGCCAAGGCCCGTTTCTGGCGCGCTGGCAATCGTTCCGTCGCCCGCTTGATTTCTGTCACCGTGGTCATGGTTCGGACCGTAGCAGCGGCCTTTTTCCCTTCAACTGGAATTGCGAAAGCCGCCGGGTGTTCGCGCCCCGACCTCACACCTGCGCTTTGAGACTCGCCGCAGGAGCGGGTTCCCCGTGCGGCGCCCCGAGGTCGTGTGGCGCTCGCGGAGCGCTGCCCGCGGCACGCGGGCGGCGGCTGAAGCGCGCGGCGAGGTCGCTGATTTCCGTGTAGATCACCGGGATGACGAAGAGCGTGAGGAAGGTGCTGGAGATCATCCCGCCGACGACCGCGATGCCCATCGGGCGGCGGCTCTCGGCGCCCGCACCGAAGCCGATGGCGATGGGGACGATGCCCGCGATGGTCGAGAGGGCGGTCATCAGAATCGGGCGGAGACGCGCCTTGCCGGCTTCGAGCATCGCATCGTGCGGGTTGGTGCCTGCGGCAACCTGCTGGTTGGCGAACTCGACGAGCAGGATCGAGTTTTTGGTGACGAGGCCGACGAGCAGGATCAGGCCGATGAGGCTGAAGAGATTGATGTTCATCGCCGGGATGGGCGGGAGGATCCCGGTTTTGCTGAGGAAATTGACGAGCCACAGGAGACCGAATGCGCCGATGCCGCCGAGCGGCACCGCGAGCATCACGGTGAACGGATGCACGAGGCTCTCGAACTGCGCGGCGAGAGTCATGTACACGATGATGAGCGCGAGCAGCATGACGAAAAGAAATTCCGCGCCGGCATCTTGGAGGTCCTTCGATTCGCCCGACCAGTCGTAGAGAAAACCCGCGGGCAGATCGTCGCGGATGAGGGCCTCGACTTTCTCGAGCGCGGTGCCGAGCGGGATGTTGTTGAGCGAGGCGGAGATGGTGGTGCTGCGGAGGCGGTTGTAGTGCTCGATGGCGTTGGGCGCGGCGGCGGTCTGGTGGTTCACGATGCTGCTGAGCTGGATGAGGCGGCCGTCCTGGTTGCGCACGTAGAGGCGGTCGAGGCTCTGCGGCGTGAGGCGAGAGAGGCGTTCGAGCTGGGTGATGACCTGGTATTGTTTGCCATCGAGCTTGATGTGGCTGAGGTCGAGGCCGCCGAAAAGGATTTGCAAGGTGCGCGACAGGTCTTCGATGGACACGCCGAGCGCGGCGGCGCGGTTGCGGTCAATGTCGAGGCGCAGTTCGGGTTTGGTGACCTCGAAGGACGAGCGGGCGTTCAGCAGGTAGGGCGTCTGGCGCAGCTTGTTCAGCACTTCGCCGCTGTAGCGGTTGAGCGAGTCGAGGTCCTGCGCTTGCAGCACGAGCTGGAAGGGCGAGCCGAAACCGCGGCCGATGGCCTTGGGAATGGTGGGCACGGCGATGGCGCCCTCAATCTCGGTGAAAAATTTCAGGCGCAAGCCGGCGGGGCCGTTGACGATTTCGCGGATGCCCCGCTGGCGGGCGGTGCGGTCCTTGAAGCGAACAAACAGGATCGAACTGTTCGCCTGACCGGGACCGGAGAGTGCGAAGGCCGTGACGGAGCCGAACGCCTCGATCTCGGGGACGGCCTTCAGGATGGCTTCCATCTCGCGCACCTGGCGGTCGGTGTACTCGCTGGTCGAGCCTTCGGGCGCGAAGACGAAGCACAGCAGCCGGCTCTTGTCCTCCTCGGGCAGGAACTCGTACTCGAGGGCTTTGAAGGTGACGACCATCAGGACCAGGCTCGCGCAGGTCAGCAGCATCACGATCCAGCGATGCGCCAGCGACCACGCGAGCGAGCGTTCGTACCAGCGGTTGAACGGGCTGAGAATGAAGCGGTCGAACTGCACGACGACCCAGGATTTCCGCTCCTGGTCGATGGGCCGGAGCAGGCGCGCGGCCATCATGGGCGAGAGCGTGAGCGCGACGAACGCCGAGATCGCGACCGAGCCGGCGACGGCCACGGCGAACTCGATGAAGAGCCGGCCGGTGGCGCTTTTCTGGAACGCCAGCGGGAGGAAGACGGCGATCAGCGAAATGGTGATGGCGATGACGGCCATGGAGATTTCCTGCATCGCCTTGAAGGCCGCCTGCAGCGGCGGCAGGCCGTGCTCGATGTGGCGGTGGATGTTCTCGAGCACCACGATGGCGTCATCCACGACCACGCCGATTGAGAGCACGAGCGCGAGCATGGTGAGGATGTTGATCGAGTACCCAAGCGCCTGCATGATCGCGAACGTGCCGACGATGGAGACGGGAATCGCGATGGCCGGGATGAGCGTCGAGCGGATGTCGCCGAGGAAGAGATAGATGACCAGCACGACGAGGAGGAAGGCGAAGGCGAGCGTCTCCCAGACCTCGCTCACGGCCTGCTCGACGTAGATAGATTCGTCGTAGTTGTACACCATCTCGATGCCGGGCGGCACGGTCGCCTTGACCTTCTCGATCTCGCTTTTCACGGCGCGGGCCACGTCGATGGTGTTGGCCTTGGACTGCTTGACGATGCCGAGGAAGATGCACGGGCGGCCGTTGTTGCGGGCGATGGTGCGCTCGTTCTCGACGCCGGGACGCGCCTCGCCGATGTCGCGGAGGCGGATGATTTTCGTGCCGTCGCTGCGGATGACGAGGTTGTTGAACTCGGCGGTGTTCTTGAGTTCGCCGCGCACCTGGATGGTCATTTCGCGGTCGAGGTTTTCCACGCGGCCGCTGGGGAGTTCCACGTTCTGCTGGTGCAGGGCGCGCTCGACATCGAGCACGGTGACCTGGCGCGCGGCCATTTTCTCGGCATCAAGCCAGAGGCGGATGGCGAAGCGCTGCTCGCCGCCGATGATGACATTCGAGACGCCGCGGATGGTCTGGAGACGGTTTTTGATCTGCTTCTCCGCGAGCATGGTCAACTCGAGCGGCGAATGGGTCGCGCTGTTGATGCCGATCCAGATGACGGCCTGCGCGTCGGCGTCCTGCTTGGCGACGATGGGTTCCTTGATCTGATCGGGGAGCTTGCCGCGCACGCGCGAGACGCGGTCGCGCACGTCCTGCGCGGCGAGGTCGATCTCGCGGCTGAGACTGAACTCGATGGTGATCGTGCTGACCTGCTCGCGGCTCGAACTGGTGAGGGTCTTGATGCCCTCGATGTTGTTGATCTCCTCCTCGAGCCGCTCGGTCACCTCGGTCTCGACCACCGCCGCGCTCGCGCCCGGATAAACCGTCGTGACGCTGACAATCGGCGGATCGATGTCCGGCAGCTCGCGCACGGGCAGGCGCTGGAGCGAGATGAGGCCGAAGAGCACGAGCGCCAAGCTCATCATCGTGGTGAAGACGGGGCGCTTGATGCTGATTTCGGGGAGAAACATGGGTGGGCGGTGGGCGGGCGTTATTTTAAGCGGTCGCTGAGTGGCGCCGCAGCGCCGCCGGGGAGCGCACGCCGCTGGCGTGCAGTTTTCGGCGGCCCGCCGAAAACCTCGTTCCACAAACCATTCCCGCCGGCCGAAATGTCAGACTGGGGCACGACGATTTGGGCGGGCCGCCCAAATCGGCACGCGGGCCGCGTGCGCTCCCCGGGGAGCGCACGCCGCTGGCGTGCAGTTTTCGGCGGCCCGCCGAAAACCTCGTTCCACTAACCTTTCCCGCCGGCCGAACTGTGAGACTGGGGCACGAAGATTTGGGCGGGCCGCCCAAATCAGCACGCGGGCCGCGTGCGCTCCCCGGCTGGTTTTGGAATTCGCGTTGCAGGTGCATTCGCCTCAGTCCACCCGCGGTTTCACCGTCTTCTCACCGCTCGTGTAGGGCAGCACCGCTTCGGGCGGGGCCGAGGCCACCTTCGCGCCCGGCCGCAGCTTCTGCGTGCCCTCGACGACGACCTTTTCGCCCGCCAGCAGCCCGCTGACGATCTCGACATCGCCCGCGAGCCGGACGCCGGTTTTGATCGGGCGCAAGTGCGCGGTCATTTCCTTGTCCACGACATAGATGCTGGCTCGCTCGCCGCTAAGCATGAGCGCGACCTCGGGGATGACCACGGCGGAGTCGCGAATTTGCAGGGCAAGCTCGAGGTTGGCGAACATGCCGGGCCGCAGCTCCTGTTTCGGATTCGCAAGGCGCGCCTTGACCAGCGCGGTGCGCGTGTTCGTGTCGATCTGCGGGGCGATGAAATAGACCTTCCCTTGAAACTTCCGCCCCGGCAGTGACGCGACGGTGATCTCGATGCTCTGCCCGAGCTTCAACTGTCCGAGAAAGCGCTCGGGCACGTTCACCTCGACCTTCACCGGGTCCATCTGCACGAGCCAGGTGAGCGTGGTGTTCTTGGCGATCACCTGGCCGGGGCTGACCATGCGCGCGCCCGTGGTGCCGGCGAACGGCGCGACGATGCGCGAGTCCTTGAGCATCTGCCGTTTCAATTCGAGGCCGGCGCGGTTCACGTCGAAGATGGCGGAGGTCTGGTCAAATTCCTGGCGCGAGACGAGCCGGTCCTTTTGCAACTGCCGCATCCGCTCAAAGTTGGTCTCGCTGAGTTTGAAGTTCGCCTCCCCTTCCGCTACGGACGCCGCCAGTTTGCTGTCGTCGATTTGAATGAGCAGCCGGCCCTGCTCCACCGGCTCGCCTTCGGTGAAATTGATCTGCCGCACCACGCCATCCACCTCGGACTTGATCTCGATCATCTCATCCGCCGTGAGCGTGCCGACGAGCGAGAGACTCTCAGTCACCGCCTGCCGTCGCGCGTCGAGCATGACGACCTGCGTTGGCGGAAAGCCGCCGCCCTTGCCCGCCGCCGGCTTGCACCCCGTAAGCGTGAGCGCCGCAGCGGTGAGCTGAAGTAGTAGGAAAATCTGGGCGAACCTCGCGCCCGCGCTCGTAGCCGCCGACGTGAGGAGGCGGACGGCCCCACCCGCAGCGCGATCCGCCTCGTCACCTCGGCGGCTACAAGGGGCGGCAACGGAAAGCGGTGGAAGAAACGCGCGGCGCGTCGGCCACGGAATTGCGGCAGGCGATTGGTTGGGTGTCGGCATTGACGGTTGCATCGGGCGGTCGCTGGCGTAGGCCCCCGAGGGTTGCCCACACATCAGAATTTCCCCACCCGGACGACACTTGCGGCGACGCTCGCGGGACAGGAGCGGCGAACGTACGGGCCGCACCGGCGGGCGTCAACGGTGGAGGCTTTCCGGTCGCGACGCGGATGTATTGCCCCACGCCGACATTCGCGGGCAGACGGTTGAGCGCGAACCCAACGCCCCAGCAACTGCCATTGTCGCCACGCGCCCTGTCAGCCAACGATCCAACCAGATTCCTCCCGCTCCACACATCACCACCAAGGGCACGCCTCCGTCACTTATCCACAGTTGCGTCTCATCTGCTCAAATAACTACCGACCACCTTCTGCCTCCAGGAACTCGCCGTCCAACCAACCGCGCCCTTCCTCCCCGTCCCGTTGCGCACCCCCATCGTCCATATCTGGACCGGCATTACCACGGACGGCAAACTAACTTTGGAGAAGTAATTCTTGACACTGCCCCCGGGGCGCGGCCTTCAGGCCGCTTCAGCGTCCAAGCCGACCTGGCAAAACGAATGGCCCGTCAGCTTGTGGACGAGAAAGCGGCGTAAACGCCGCGCACCGCCCCAGTTGCATTCGGGGGGCAGTGTCGAGATGCGCCCAGTGTCGCCGTACTGGGGTAATGGACGCGTTCTCCCTCACCTCGGCCCGCTGGGAGAGGGAGAGTTATCGGCTGCGCTCGGCAGCGAGAAAGCGTTCGGGTTGGCGAAGCGCTGGCGAACCGGCTCCCGCTCCCAGCGGGAGAGGGTAGAGATGAGGGAGAACGACTGCGATTTGCCAGCCCGCGTGCCAGCAACTGAGCTGCGCCCCCTGCCAGAGCCGACTGCGACCAGAACCTTGCGCCTCGCCACTTCCCGCGAACCTTGAACCTTGAACCTTGAACTTCCCTTCCTACCCCACCACCACCGCCTGCTCCGCACTCACCGGCCCATAGCCGCCGCTGTTATGTGCCTGCGCCTTGAGCAGATACGTCCCCGGGGGCAGCCCCGTCGCACGGTATTCATCGTTCGTTGAGAGACTCACCACCTTCACGAAAGCCGCGGCCCCCGGGCCCTTGCGATACACGTCGTACGTCGCCGCCCGGACCGCCGTGAAACCCGCCGTCAGCTCCCCGGCGGCCGGCGATTCCGCATGGGTGAACGTCGTCGCCCCCGGCGGCTCCGCCGGCGGCGTGTAAGTCGTGGGCACCGTGCTGCGGATCATGTCCCCCAGCGGCGTGCCCGCGGGAAAGACCGCCGTGACCGAGGCATACCACGGGATGCTGTTCCGGTTGAGCGCATCGCACATCTCCCCGAGCGTCTTGTCCTGCTTGGACCACGCCGCCTGCGCGTCCGACTCCGGTTTCAGCAAGGCTCCCGCCGCCTCGCGCTGCGCCTTGAAGACGGCCAGCGTAATGGGCACCGGCGGCGTGCCGTCCTCCGTGATCGGCACCCAGGCCGGGTCCGCCGCCTCCCAGGCCGACTCCACCGCCAGCGCGTCCTTAAGGATGGCCAACCGCCCGTCACTGTTGAAATGAATGCGGTGGAACGAGCCGACCTTGGCGGCGTCATTGCGCCACTTGATTTTGGCCAGCGTGAGAATCGTCTGGCCCCGGCGCGCGGACACCCCCACGGCCGTGTCCAGCAACCCGCGCTGCGTCGTCAAATCCGCGAGCAAATCCGCCACCAGCTCCTCCTGGGTCGGGATGGCCGCGAGGTCGATCGCCCACTGCGCATTCGTCTTCTCCGACCACACAAAAGCCGCGCCGATCTGGAGCTGCGCTCCGAGCGACGCCGTGGAACGTGCCACCGCAAAACTATTGTCATCGTTCATGATGCGTGTCTTTCAAGAGGATTTACCGCCGTTGCCAACCCGTTCTCGTGCCAGGGCAACCAAGACAGCCACCCAGCAAGCCAAAGCAGGGTGGTTGACCTGTGGATATTCACGCGCGTAAAGAATCAGATTATTATGCCCCTGTCAACACTTTTTGACAACAATCGCCTAAAACAGCTTTACGAACGCCTACCTGAACCATTCCAAGTGCAAATTAACCTGCAAACCTCTGAAAACCGTTCCGGTAAGCCATCGTCAAGGCGAAGTAAGCAGTTGTCAAGGCGCGGTAAGCCGTGGTCAAGGCGCGGTAAGCCGTCGTCAAGGCATCGCAGATCGTGGTCAATGCCATGCCGACCATGGTCAAGGCTCGGCAGCCAGTCATCAAGGTGCTGTCAGCAGGTTTGAACCCACCGCCACCTCCGGTGGGAGAACTGCTAGAACCGCATCAACTCCCGGCCAGGGTCCAGCAAGCGCAGCTTGGGATTGGGGGCGAACCGGGCAATCGGACGACCGGGATAGGCTGAGGAAGCTGCTGCGGGCGTGTTCCTGCTAGGCCAAACCGTGGCTTGCCAAATTCGCAGAAACAAGCCTGAATCGGGGCCGCATGAACTGTACTAGGCCAAACCCAGCCAAACTAGGCCAAATCCGGCTTTGGCCGAATTCATGTTTAGCCGACACTCGGTTACGCGTTGGGTTCGATAGGGCTTTCCAAGATGAGTAGTTCCATCAAGAGTCAGGCCAACGCCGCCGGGCGCGCGGCTCAAGCTTGCTTGGAGCCGCGCGCCCGGCGGCGTTGGCTAGTGTTTGGAAAGACGAGTCATGGCCGCGTGGTTGTTGGGAGTGACAATCGTCCGGGACGTTGGTCTCGTGCGGCCAAACCATGCGCTGAAGCTGACAAGCTCTGGCACGCGATTTTCAAATCCGTGAGTTACTCGTGTCGCTTGCAGCTTAGCTTGATCCGTTAGACGGCTCGCCGCATGACATCACTCGCGACACTTCCCGAAAGACATCAGCGGGTGATGACTGACACATCAGACCCGATACACCGCGCCTGTGATTTCTATGTTTTTGGCGGCGAGCGCGACCTCGTCGCGCTGAACCGACGGTTGCACAGTCAGGAGGTTTGGTCGCCGTGGCCGGACTTTCTCACCGCCTTTGCCTCGAACGGTTGCGGCGACTACTTCGCCTACGACACCAGACAGTCGCCAGCGTTGGTCATTTACATTGGGCCAGACGGCACGCCAGAGGAGCAGCTTGCCGACCCTGAGGCTTTGCGGTATGACAGTTTCGATGAGTGGTATGAGTCGCAGATGGAGCGGCACACTTGTTCCCGTTGCGGAAGCCGCGAGGTTCGATTTGGGGCATCGAAGGACAAGCAGTGGTTGTTGCGTGTTTGTCCAGCGTGCGGATTCCAGGAGCAGACAGATGCTATTGATTTATGACGCCGTCTAACCATGCGCTGCAGCGAACCCGGCCATCGCGTCCAGGTTGCAATCGAGCGCGCTCGTGGGCCGGGTCGCTGAGCTTGGGTCGTTAGGCCACTTCGCACGCTATGCCCAAACGCATCACACAGATTCCAGTTCCGGGCAGTTCCGGCGAGACACCGACCGGCGCACTACAGTTCCAGAACGACTGGCCGGGTCTATTTCTCCGAGGCGACAAGGCGATTGACATGCACAGGTGTATCCGGCATTTGCAGCAGAGACTCGCAGACACTCAGGACGGCACGGTTGTTCTTTCGTTGCACGTTCTTGGTGAGCTTGCGGACATCGTAGAGAGAGACGTGATGGTTCGAGATGAGAGTGTATGACGATGACGTGGCCTAACCATCCACTGCAGCTAACCCGGCTTGAGCGTCGCGGTTGCAATCGCGGCGTCCCGTGGGCCGGGTCGCTGAGCTTAAGTCGTCGGGCAATACTATGAAAGCGACACTCGCACTCCTTCTCACAGTCGCAGTGTTCTCGACACAACTTACCGCCGCCGATGCTTCATCCGAAGTGAGCGCGAAGTCGGAGGTTATCTCGGTTCAGGTTGGCGGAGCCGTGCACAAATACGGAAAGTATGAGTTCAAGAAGGGCTCGACGGTCTCCGATGCGATCGCGAGTGCAGGTGGCCCGTTGCGCACTGCGATCAGGAATAAAGTTCAGCTCACGCGAATGGAGAAGGACGGCAAGCTGCGGGTCTATACGCTAGACCTCAGTCGGCAGGGACGCCTGGAAGACAACATGACGTTGCTTGAGAATGATAATGTCTTTGTTCCTGAAGTGGTCTTTTAAGAGGCCCAACAACAAAAGTTAGCATCGGGCGAAGCCCCGATGCTAACTGTGGTTGAACGATTCGCGGCGAGGAACCGGGGCCGCTCAGCCGCCGCGGGAGGGCGGAGATGGGCCTCGGCGCTTCGGGGCGATGGGGTCAACGGCGGGGAGCTGGCTCAATCCAACCCATATTTTTCCAGCCACGCCTGGGGCAGGGTGCCGAAGCTGAGGAGCCAGTCGTTGAATTGTTGCAGGGTCCAGCCGCGGCCGAGGACGAGGCGGCGGTGGAGGCGTTCGTTTTCGAGGCGTCCAAGCCAGTAGCTCATGGGGACGCTGGGGGCGGCGGAGTACCAGTTGATCTCGGCTTCGGAACGGGCGGCGGTGAAGCCGAGGTGTTTTTGTAAGTGGCGGGCGGCCTGGTCGTAGGTGTAGCGGCCGGTTTGCAGGCGGAGATCGACGAGGATGCGGTGGCAGCGCCAGAGGGCGTCGTGGAGCTGCTGGACGCGCAACCAGGGGGAGCGGTCGATGTTGAGATCGACCATCATTTGTTCGCACCAGAGGGTCCAGCCTTCGTAGAACACGGCGTGGGCGAAGAGGCGTCGCCATTTGCGGGGATGACGGTTGGCGGTGACGAACTGGAGGTGGTGGCCGGGGTAGGCTTCGTGCGCGGAGGTGAGGCTGATGCCGAAGTGTTGCTGGCGCTCGGCGAGTTTCTCGGCGGCGGTGGTTTTGGTGAGGCTGAGGTCGTTGACCCAGAAAATGCCGCGCTGGCGTTTCTCGAATGCGCTGGGCTGCGAGTAGGCGGCGGTCGGGTAGAGATGCCGCATGAATTCGGGCACGGGGCGGACTTGGAGTTCGTCGCCTTGGGGAAAGGTGACGGCGCGGGCGGCCTTGAAGCCGTCGGCGACGCGGGCGGTTTCCGTGCGATAGACGCCGAGGAGATCGTCGCCGGGATTCCAGTTGGCGCGGGCGTCGTGGATGATTTGGTCGGCGGTTTTTCCACGGCCGAATTTCGCGCACGCGGCGGCGAGGAGCGCGCCGATGCGGGCGACTTCGCCCTGGGCGAGGGATTCAATTTCGGCGAGGGAATAATCGAGGCCGAGCTGGTCGCGCACGCGGCGTTGCAAAATGGCGGGGCCGACGGCGAAGGAGCCGGCGGGCGCGAGCGGGCGGGCATTGACGGCGGCCTCGTAGTCGGTGAAAGCGCGGCGGGCGGCGGCGAGGGCGCGGGCGTCGCTGGGCGCGGGGTCGTGAGTTTTCAGGAAGGTCGCGAGGGCATCGAAGAGCGAGCCGGCGCCGGCGCAGGTTTGCTGCATGGTTTTGCGCCAGACGCGCTCGGGTTGCGTGACGACGGTGGCGTCCTCGGCGAGGTGACGGGGGAGTTCGCGGAGAAGGGAGCGGAGATTGCGGGCGGCGCGGGCGGGTTCGTCGTCGCCGCGCTGGAGTTCGTGGAGGAGGACGCTGAGGGCGGTCTCGGGCGCGCCGGGATAGAGATGGTGAAAGCCGCGGGCGTGGTCTTCGCATTCGCGCAGGAGCTGGGCGCGGAGGGCGAGGCGGTCGAGGTGTTGTTCGTTGGCGAGGTCGCGGGGATTGAGGGTGTCGAGTTCGGCGAGCGTTTTCTGGCGGCGCTTTTCCTGCCGCGCGACAAACGCGGCGGTGGCGCTGCCGAGGTGGCCCTCGGCGTCGCGAATGCCGGCGTAGGTGGCGGTCACGGGATGATCGGCGAGGTGGGCTTCGAAGTAGCGGTCGAGGATAGATTCGAATTGGGTGGCGGTGGGGTTCATGTGGGAGTGTGAGGGTGTGAGGGTGGAAACGAGAGTGCCGGGGACGGGATCAGAATTTTTGGATTTTGGGCCAGAGAGGTTTCAGGTCGGTGTCTTGCAGCGCCATTTGTTTGATCTCCTCTTTGCCGGCGATGACGGCGGCGCGGGCCAGCCAGTCGAGGGACTCTTGAAATTCGCCGAGCTGGCAGGAGTAGCAGGCGAGATTGTAGGGGATGGTCGAGATGGTGGGGAAGCGTTTGACGACGGTGAGGAGTTGGGCGCGGGCTTCGGTGGTTTCGCGGAGTTCGTGGAGGGCAAAGGATTGGTCAATCCAACTGAGCGGGTTGCCGGGCGCGACGGTGATGAGCAGGCGGGCGGTATCGAGTGCTTCGCCCCAGCGGCGTTGTTCGGCCAGGAGCCGCCAGCGGATTTCGAGGACGTCGGGGTGAGCGTTGCCGTCGGAACTCACGCGGTCGAGGTCGTGCCACGCCTCGGCGTAATTCCCCAACTCCAGCCAGCCCTGGGCAAAGCTGGCGAAGTGACTGTCCGGCGGTTCGAGGTCGGGCATGGAGGGCGGAATATGTCGGGCGCGTCGCGTTTGCCAAGTCCGGCGTTTGGGAGTGGCGTGGGGGGGCGGCGAGCTCTGTAGCGCAGACTTCCAAGTCTGCTGTGTCGCGGGTTTCCAAACCCGCGGACCGTCCGGCCACCCACAACGCCGCGGCTTGCCGGACGCGCTCCGAACCTCGCCGCCCATGCCGATTTGGAAGTCTGCGCTACGGGCGCAGTGCGCGGATTCGCGCGCCCCCGCGCCGCTCACGACCTCCAGTTGGCCGGGAGGTCCGGGCCGGGTGCAACGTCCGGCGACGCACGAACCGCCCTGGCCCTCTTCACCCGTGCGCTGACACCTCGCTTGACTGCCCACCCATAAATCCATATTTACGGCCAATGAAGACCACCATTGACCTGCCCGACGACATCTTCGTCAAAGCGAAGCTCCTTGCCGCGGAACGGCGCACCACGCTGAGGGACATCATGATTCAGGCCCTCCAGACGTTCACCCGCATTCCCGCTGCGGCGGATGAAAAGAAGCGCAAGACCAACATGAAACGCCTCCTCAAAGCCATGCAGGCTGCCAACACCGAGCCGATGGTTCCCCTGAAGCGTAAGGAGATCTATGACCGCTGATGTCTTCCTGGACGCCAACATCCTCCTCTACGCCAGTTCCAAAGCCCCCGCGGACGCCGAAAAGAGCCAGCAGGCGCGGCTCTTGATGCTGGCTGCGCCCTTCGCCCTCTCCTCCCAGGTGCTCCAAGAATACATCGCCAACGCGTTGCGAAAGAAAGCCCTCGGCATCTCCGAAGCCAATATCGACGCCCAGTAGCATCCGGATGTTGTGATAGGTGCCTGTCGTAACGCATTGGTCCGCAGCGGAGTGCGTTGACATCAGGGTGTGAGCGATTTGAACTTTTCGCCAGTTTTTCTGCGTCTTTGCTTTCAGTTTTTGCTTGCCAGAATGCTGTCA